>JBCFBK010000001.1:0-369139 GCA_038562555.1 Prolixibacteraceae bacterium
CGCCTGTGAAAGGATCCTCATAAAACGCCCACCGGCCCAGGTGTATCTCATGGACTTTCGAGTTATTAAGGAACTCCTGGATGTATTGACCATAGAGCCTCATATTAAATCCGCCGGCGCCCTGCCAGAACATATTCAGCCCGATCCCTTTGTATTTAAAAGAGCAGTTCAAACCATAAATAAAATCAGGGAGCGATGTTTTTCCTATGGCGCCAATATCGGAATCATCGATAAGGTTGTCGTTATTGCGGTCAACAAACTTAAGATCGCCGGGATCGCTTCCGGCAGCAAATACCGGTATTGACGGGACTGCATCAGCCGGCAAAACATATTTGTTGGGACCTTCGACTGTTTCGTCCCAAACGTAACCTAAATCTTCATGTGAATAGAATTCTCCGCTCCAGGTGTACCCGAAGAACTGTCCGATTGGTTTTCCTGTCTGGTTTTTGTAATCCAGGTCGTATTTTACCTCATCGATATCGATAATCTTGTTTTTGGCCCGTGAAAAGGTTCCGTTGAGGCTGATGTCAAAATCCCTGATTTTTTTGTTGAACCGTGCCTCAATCTCGAACCCCCGGTTTCGCACTTTTCCAAAATTTTCGGCAGGCAACTGGCCTTCCAGCAATCCAAATACCTGTGTCACCGTTTTTCTTTTGGCCAGGATATTGGAGCGGTTTTCCAGAAAGTAGTCGAATCCCAGGCCAAACATACCGTCTTTAATTTCCATGTCGAAACCATAGTTTTGCTTTTTAGCGATTTCCCAGCTCACGTCATGATTTGCCAGAGAAGCTTCGCGAATGGACTCATAATTCTGGTACGACTCTCCGAACAAATAGGAGTTGGCCCCGTTCACCCCTTCAAACACGGCCAGGTAAAGAAAATCATAGTCGCCGATTTTGTCGTTACCAACCGTCCCGTACGACCCGCGCAGTTTCAGGAAAGAAATGCCTGTTGACAGATTTTTAAAGAAGTTCTCCTCAGAAATTATCCATCCTGCCGAGAACGCCGGGAGCAGCGTGTATCGTTTCTGTGTTTCGAATTGTGTTGATCCATTATATCCGAGGTTTACTTCGCCCAGATACCTGTTGTTGAAGGCATAGGTTAACCTACCTGCAAAACCGCGGTGGGCAGTCCAGGGATTTGAGTTAGCCGAGATCTTATCCTGATTATACAAGGCCAGGGCGGTAACGGCATGGTTACCAAACGTGCGATCGTACGACAAAGCCGATTCAATATAGGTGTTGTTGCGCACCCTTTTGTCCCCGACGTCGTAAACCGGCAGTTGCCGTTGGGCAGCCACCGTATACGAATTGTCGACAGGATTATAAATATAAGTTGCATCGTGCTTATCCAACCTGGCCTCATAGCTCATGCTGGTGTTTGAACCTGCCATAATCCTGAACGAAAGCCCTTTTGTAATGAAATCGAGTTTTTGATCGAGCCTTACAGAAGCTTTCAGGTCATTGTCCTTTTCTCTTTCGTAACCACCGGTCCTCAGCAGGGCATAGTCCACATTGTTTGTGTTCCCGGAGGCGGCGATCGAACCGTCGGGATTCAGCAACGGCGTATCGACGGGTGAAGTCCAGGCGATATCGTCCCATAAACCGCTGGTCGAAGATGCGGTCCGGTTCCCCGAGGTATTGTTCCGGGTGTCCTGGATCCTTCCGTTCAGGCTCAAATTCAGATTGGTGGTTTTCGTGAGGGCAAAGTCGTAATTCATGCGCAGGTTGAACCGTTTGTATCCGGCATTCGTGCTGTTGTCCATGTTCTTAAACTGGCGGTATGCCCCTTCCTGAGAAACAAGTTCGCCGGAAACGAAATATTTCACCTTTTCGGTACCTCCACGCAAACTGACATCATACCGTTGTTCAGGGAAAAGCGGATCGACCATGGCATCAAACCAGTCCACATCCGGATGCGTGAAGGGAGAGTCGCCCGTCCGGTAGTGCTCCAGGTCTTCCTGGTTAAAGCGCAAAGGCGTTCCGTTATTTATTAACGCTTCATTATATAAACGGGCATAGTCGTAGGCTCTCAGGTAATTGGGATAGTTGACAATGCTGTGGAGGCGAAACTGGCCGTTGACCGAAATTTCAGGTCGGCCTATAAGTCCTCTTTTGGTTGTAATCAGAATAACACCGTTGGCGCCACGTACTCCGTAAACCGCAGTAGCAGAAGCGTCTTTCAAAACCGAGAATGACTCGATATCTTCCGGGTTAATCCTGCCCATATCCCCTTCCATACCGTCGATCAGTACCAAAGGAGAAGAATTGTTTAACGTTCCGATACCACGAATGTTGATACTGGGGCTGTCGGCTCCGGGCCGGCCTTCGCCAAGTTTAACAATGACACCCGAAACGCGCCCGGCGATCGAATTCGACAGATTGGCTGTCGCAGTAGTTGCGAGTTCTTCAGAGCTGATGTTGGAAATAGCGCCGATAACGCTCACTTTTTTCTGGGCTCCGAATCCCACGACAACCACTTCGTCCAGGTCGGTATTTGAACTTTCGAGTGCAATACTGAAATTTCTTTTTGTTCCGATTTCGATTCGTTGGGTTTTGTAGCCAATAAACGAAACCAGGAGTGCACGTGCCGACTGATCGGCTTCCAATTTGAAATTCCCGTCAAGGTCGGTAATTACGCCCACGGTTGTGCTTTCGATCACCACGTTTGCGCCCGGAATACCCGTTCCTGTTTCGTCTTTCACCACACCCGACAACGTATGTTTTTGGGCAAAGACGTGGATGATGGCAAGCCAAAATATGATCGATAAGACAAATATTTTTTTCATCGTCATGTTCTTATAATTATTAATCTGATTCATCTCTTGTAATTCATACCGTTTACCAGCCGGAATTCTGGAGCAGACTAATGCTGCGGTTAATCTCTGTTTTTGGTATCGGATACAAATACATTTCAGGCCTGAATACCCTCGCCTGGACCACCCGGGCTTCGTACGACCAGGCAGTGCCCTCCTGTATTATTTTCAGTCCCTGAACAGGTTGATTCAGGACATCCCCCGCAATTTTCCACCGGCGCAGGTCGAGATGGCGATGTTCTTCAAAAGCCAGTTCGATTTTTCGTTCGTGACGGATCAGTTCACGCAATTCGTCTTTAGAGAGTCCGGCACTGACCGCTGGCAGTCCGCCGCGCGATCGAACGAGATTCAGTGCTGCCGCTGCGTTCATGGCAAATGAACCGGCTTCGGAGGGTCCGTATGCTTCATTCATGGCTTCAGCGAAGTTCAGCAGGACTTCGGCATACCTGAACAAAGGAAAGCAATGGTAAGTGCTGCCGGTACTTCCGCCAAACCACCGGGCACTTTCAGACATAAATTTTTTCAGATAGAAGCTTGTTTTTGTTGAGTTTGAACTTCCAAGGTCATTCCCGCCCTCGTAAGTGTCGATCACATCGCCCATCCACGATGCGCCGTTGTATAAAATGGTCGCATAAAACCGGGGCTCGCGGCCGGCGAAGGGATTAGCGGCATGAGCCGGATTACTCCAGTCAAACGAAGAACCATCGGCCATCCGAAACGACTCCACCAGATCGAGCGTGGGGCATGAGCCGCCTCCGCCATTGGTATATCCGCTTGGTCCGTTTAATCGCTCAACCTCGTTGTTCTGCGTCGACATATGGAGAAAAATGGCTTCTTTGTTATTATTCAGCGTAGTGAAAAAGTTTTGATAGTTCGTAAAGAGATTGTAATAACCCAGCGCAATGACATCGTTTGCTGCCTGTGCGGCGAACTGCCATTTTGCCGGATTCCATGCCCCATGTTCCGGTGAATTTTCTGTTGCGGCCGGATCGTTAAAAAGCGGGCTGGCAGCATAAAGCAACGCACGCGCTTTGAGAGCGAGCGCCGCGCCCCTGGTGACCCTGCCGAAATTGACGGTTGCGTTGGGCCATTCTACCGGAAGGATTGCGGCAGCTTTGTCGCACTGATCGGCTATAAACCCGATACAATCGTCATAGGTGTCGCGTGAACGGTCGGTCCCTTCACCGGCTTTCAATACTTCGGTGACAACGGGAACACCCCCGTATCTTTTAATCAGTTCAAAATGGAACAATGCCCGGAAGAAAAAGGCCTGCCCGCGAAGCAATTCGGTGGTATTGTCACTCTTAAAAAGCCCCTCCGGTATAGCGGGATAAATTTCATTGAAAAAAACATTGGTTTTACGGATGCCTTCATACATCGACGACCAGGCGTCATCGTGCGTATTAGCGGCAGACCAGATTCCCAGGGCCATATTTTCAGCCTCAGAATTCAGCCCGCTTTCCACAGCTTCGTCAGAAGAAGAGGCAATCATGGAGTGTCCTTTCAGACGGTTATAACCATCGGGGACTGAGTGATAGATGTCGTCAACAAAGCCGATAACATAGATCGTATCGGTTAGCAGGTCATTCACATCGAGATAATCCTGCGGCATGTCACCAATACTCTCTTCACACGCTGTCCAAAACAGGCTTGTTACAGCGAAAATCAATATATATATTGTCCGTTTCATTTTTATTTTGGTTTAGCTATTTCTAGAAAGTAAGGTTTAATCCGCCGGAGAACATCCTTGCAACGGGATAGTTAGTACCATTGCCGCTGCCGGCGGGATCAGTCCATTTTATACCGGACCACGTCAGGAGATTGTTGCCGGAAACAAACAAGCGCACTTTTTGCAATCCGACTTTAGCTGTGGTCCTTGGGGGGAGCGAATAGCCCAATTCGACCGATTGCAGGCGAAGAAATCCGGCATCGTGAATCCAGAAGGAACCGGGGGCTGTGTTATTTTGGAATTTCGAAAGCGATACACTGGGGTAAGCAGCGTTCTGTCCGTCGCCTGGTTGCCATCTTTCCAGATGCCAGTCATTTGCCGACCCTTTCCCGTTTCTGAATGCGTAAGCCAGGTCTCCCCCGTACTGAATGGTCCGGTTTGCCACCCCCGAAAACTGGAAAGTGAAATCGAAGCCACCGCATACCAATCCGCCGGCCAAACCATACCACAATTCCGGGAATTCGCCGTTCCCCAAATAAGTTTCATCACGTTCGTCAATCATATCGTCATCGTTCAAATCCTTGTAGCGCAAAGAGCCGGGAATTACCGCCCCAATGGTAGACTGGTCGGGGTAATCGCTCACATCGTCGTTTTCGGTAAAGAAGCCATCAAACTGATATCCGAAGCGCGCATCGATTTCATGCCCGGTTCGATACTGCCATTCATACTCCCGCGCCTCTTCGTTTTGCCTGACGATTTTATTTTTAGCATAGGTCGCGTTAGCCGACACGAAAAACTCAAGTTTATCGCCGGCCCTTTGCCTCCAGGTAAGAACACCTTCAACACCTTTATTTTCTACGACCCCCTGCGGATAGAGATACCCGGTTCCGATGATTCCCGGCGTGCCGCCCACCAAAATATCGTCGGTTCTTTCCATAAACCAGTCGGCTGTCAGTGCCAGTTTGTTACCTGCCAGGCCAGCGTCAATCCCGACATTCAGTTTTTTCGATTTTGCCCAGGTCATCAAGTCATTGGCATCGGCCAGTTCAGTGAAGCCGGGTGCTTTATTTCCCAGCGATGTTCCGAAAGGATACGTGTTTCCCTGGGCAAATTGATCGATATAGTCAAAATAAGCATCACTGTAAAACGAGTCGAAATCCATTCCGGTGATGCCGGCCGACGCCCTTATTTTTAAATAGTCGACAAAGGCAGCATGGCTCAGGAATTTTTCATTTGACATCACCCAGCCCAACGACACGGCAGGAAAAAAACCATAGCGGTCTTCTTTCGGGAATTGTTCCGATCCCTGATAAGCAAAAGCAAATCCGAATAAATACCGGGATTGGAGACTGTAATCCAAACGCCCTTTAAGTCCGCGTTTCCACTGGGGAGTTCTTGGGATATCGCGCTCTGTCATTCTGCTTTCCGCCAGCAGCTTAGCACTCAGTGATGCGTTTTCAAATGTGCGGTCCAGACTAAATCCGAGTTCAGCATGATAGAACCGGGTCATATTCGATTTTGTACTTTCGTTTTTCATTGTGGTGTCATCGCCGATCTTATTAACGACGGTACTCCCTTCACCGGTCGTCTGGGCCTGGTATACCGCAAATGATTTTGAACGGTTAATGATATGGTTTCCGAAATTGTTATACCCGGCTGATCCGATTAAAGAAAGTCCTTTTGACGATCCAAGGTCATATTTGAAATCGACACTACCTGCCAGAAAGTATCTTTCCCAAAACGAATACCCGGACCGGTTCAATTGTCCGTATATATTATTCCGGTAATCGGAAGTCCCGCCTAACGAATCGGGGGCAAAGAAGACCGGGTAAGCATTGGAAGGTGTGCCAAGGACGTCTGAAATAATTCCGGAAACACCTTCGCTGTTATAAGCGCCCGGTAACGTTCTCTTCTCTTTTTTCGCTTTGATGTCGGCAAAAACGGTAAGCCTGTCGTTCACCTTGATATCCGCATTTGCGTGAAGATTGAAGGTCTCGTAGGAGGTATTGGTATTATATTTATTTTCGGCGTCGTTGGTCTTAAGCAAACCGCTGTTGGACGTGTGTCCCAGCGAAACATGATAGCCGGCAAAGTCGTCGCCGCCCGACAAATTCAGGTTATTACGGGTTTGAACGGATGACTTCGAAAAATAGTCGTTGAAGTAGTCATTGTTTGGATGGCCAACAGGGTCAGAACCACTGCGAAAAGCGTCAATGTCTGCCCCCGAATAGAACGGGCTGAGGCCGTCATTTTGGCGGGCTTCGTTATATAATTCTGCGTAAGATGCCGCGTCCAGCATGGTTGGGAAGCTTTGCGGCATCAGCACGGCAGTCTGACTGTTCAGCGATACTTTCACCTTCCCTTTCTCCCCTCTTTTGGTGTTGACCAGGATGATGCCATTGGCGGAACGAAGTCCATACATCGCCGTTGCTGCCGCATCTTTTAACACGGTGATACTTTCAATATCATAGGCATCAAGTTGAGAGAGATCGGCTTCATGCCCGTCGAGCAAGATGACCGGTTCCGAAATCATCGTGCCGAAGATGCTCCTTCCGCGTATACTGATCAGGCTGTTTTCCCAACCGGGCTGACCGTCGGTGGGCATCACCAACAAACCCGGGAGACGGCCCGACAAGAGGTTTAAGCGGTTGGTTCCCGGCAAATTCTCCATTTTGCCGCCGTTAATTACAGAAACAGCTTCACTTATTTCAACGCTTTTCTTAACCTGATTGAGCAGCCTCACATTCTCTCCGGCAGCAAAGCTCAACTGTATCGTGTCGTTTTTTATTAACGCACCATTAATAACAACTGGCAGAAATCCCTCTTTAGTCACAAAAATCTGCTCGTTGTCCGCTTGTAAAGCAATTTCAAAGCGCCCAAAAGCATCTGTTATGGTCTGTCTGTCGGAACAAGTAATTAATACACCCGATATTTGCACGCGGTTCCCGTCAACGACAACCCCTTCTGCCTTTTTGCCGGACGCGTTCAAACTGCCTGCCGCCAGGAAAAGAAGCCAAAGCGAAAGAAGTGCAAATTTTGTCTCCATTTTTTTCATAAATTTTAGTTTAGATGATTGACAGTTTCAGGATCTTTTTTGCCTTCCGGCTTTCTTCGCCTGTTGCATGTCGGAAGAGCATTGGAAAGCTTTTTGTAAAAATAGCAGCAAGTGAGCCCGTTCCGCCGAAATTTTTAAGAAGAATCGCGGGGTAAAAAATTAGTCGGCAGAATTAATTCCGCTAAAAGCATGATTTTTTTAATAGACGCAGGGAAATAATTCTAAAAAGAAGGTGGAAAAATTAGTTTCACTGATTTTCTTTACTCGCTAAAGCCTTGACTAACTGATTCTATCCTTATTTAATGCAGCATATTCGTTAGGCAAACAGTTAAATTCTTCGACAAAGCATTTTCTGAAATACTGAAGATCGTTAAAACCTACCTGATAAGTAATTTCGGCTACCGATTGCTCTCCCTGTTTCAACAGTTGGGCAGCCCTCTTTAACCGGATGGCCCGGATAAAAATCTTTGCCTTTTGCCCGGTCAGAGCGACGAGTTTTTTGTTTAACGATGTTTGGGACATCCCACATTCGACCGAGAGCTTTTGCACAGAAAAATCCGGGTCAGAAAGATTGTCTTCCACAATCTTGAGTACTTTTTTCACAAAACGTTCATCCCTGTTGGAAGGGGCAATTTCGGACGGGACAACCGTGATCCTTTCCCGATATTTCGATCTTAACAACTGCCTGTTCCGGATAAGTGACCAAACCTGTGATAAGAGCACTTCCGAATTAAAAGGTTTCTTTACATAGCTGTCTGCACCGCATTCCAGTCCTTCCTGCTGCTGTTCATCCCCGGCCCTGACCGTCAATAGAACAACCGGAATATGCGAGGTGTCAAACGACTCTTTCAGTTGTCTGGTCATCGCTATGCCATCCATAACCGGCATGCTGACATCACTGATCACGGCGTCGGGCATTAACGCTTTGCACTTTTCCAGCCCTTCTTTCCCGTCTTTGGCCGTGAATACGTTGAAATGCGCGGAAAACAGGCTTTTCAAAAACCTTCTCAGTTCGTCGTTGTCTTCGACAACAAGGACGTTGCAAAAATCGTCGTTCGCCGGCTGCTCTCCGTCCTCTCCGGTGTGGGGCCCCGCGAGACTTTCAACAAACTTTTTCCTTTCTCCGGAAAAATCAGACGTAAGTGAAACAACGGTCTCGCTTTTACTAAAAACGTCTGCATTTTTGGGCAATTTAATAAAGAAGGTTGTTCCTTCCCCTTCCTTACTTTTAAAATCGATGGAACCTTTCATCAGTTCAACCAAACTTTTCGAATAAGAAAGTCCGATACCCGTACCGCCCGTAAGTTGACTTTCCTGGTTTTCTGCCTGAAAAAACCGGGTAAAAATACTCTTCCGGGCCTCATCCGGGATACCACAACCGGTATCGGAGACCATGATGGTAATAAAGTCGTTGTTGTCTTCCAGCAACTCGAACGTGATTGTCCCTCCTTTGTCTGTGAACTTGAACGCATTGGAGAGAACATTATAAAGTACCTTTTCCAGTTTGTCATGGTCAAACCATAAACTCCCGACGTAAGCATGATCCAGGAACCGGAAGGTGATCTGCTTGCTTTCGGCCAGGGGCGTAAACGATTCATAAATCTCTAACAGGAAATTTTTGATGTTTCCTTCTGCCACTTTAATTTTCATAATTCCCTGTTCCAGTTTCCTGAATTCGAGCAACTGGTCTATGAGTCTGAGCAAAACCCTGGCATTGCGGTGAATTATTTCGTGAAATTCTCTCAAAACGTTCTCGGCGGGGAGTGTATTTTTCTTAATCAGTTGTTCCAGTGGGCCTATAATCAACGTCAGCGGCGTTTTAAATTCATGGGAAATGTTGGTGAAAAAACGCAACTTAGCCTGAATAATTTCATTATCCATTTGTTTTTCCATTTCCTTCATGATCAGGTCATGCTTTCGTTTAACACCAATAACCGAGTATTTCCTGAAAAACCAAAGGGCCAGTAAAATCAGCAAAATATAGGCGATCTTTGCAGGCAAACTCCATAATAAAGGAGGAAGTACATGGATACGAATTTCCTTTGTTTCCCGTCCCCATACACCATCACTGTTTGCAGCCCTCACTTTTAACGTGTAGCTGCCGGGCCCTATGTTGGTATATTTTGCCACATCGCCTGAAGGCGCCGGGATCCATTCCTGATCAAACCCTTCAAGCATATACATACACGTGTTTTTGCCGGGTAATGCATAATGGAGTGACGCAAAACGGACAGCAAAGCTGTTTTCATTGAATTTTAAGGTTATCTCGTCTGTGAAGTTAATGTCGTCAGGCATAATAACCCGGTCTTTAAGAATGTCTCCGGCTTTTACGTCCCGGTTTAGTACCGTAAAATTGGTAAAGGCAGGATATGCATTGCTGCCGTCCTTTTCGATTTCATGGGGATAGAATACATTTATCCCGTTCACTCCGCCAAATACCATTTCCCCGTCCCTTCGTTTACACGCAGCAAGTTCGCTGAATTCATAGTCCTGCAGTCCGTCGTTGACGTCATAATTCTCAAAAGTCCTGTCTTTGGGATTAAACCTGCAGATCCCCCTGTTGGTTGAAATCCAAAGATTTCCAAGGTCATCTTCAAGAATTGATTTTACAACATTGTTGGGCAACCCATCGTCGGTGGTAATACGTTCGAAGTCTGCCTTACCGTTTTCGCCGAAAGATTTCAGCCGGTTCAAACCACCCCCCATGGAACCGATCCAGATGTCTCCGGCAGCAGACTCATATATGGGCAGAATATAGTTATGGCTCAGGCTTGTTTCATCATCCGGATCATACACAATCTCAACAAAAACAGGGTCATCCTTTTCCTGCTCACTGGCGGGTAGCAGGTTTAGTCCTTTCGAGGTACCGATCCACAACCGGTTCTTTGAATCAAAGGTCAGGCATCTGACAATATTAGACAACACAGACCGGGAAGTACCATCGGCGATAAATCTTTTCACAGGTAATTTTCCAGAGGGATCAATCCGGAACAGACCTCCCTGGTATGTGCCTGCCCAAATCATCCCATTTGGTCCCTGAGCTAACGAAAACACCATCAGATTCAATTGCGGGATGCTCAGTCCGCCTCGGGAGAGTTTCAATATTGAACCCGGCGGGTCAGAGCCGGCAATCGTTATTTTTTCCTTGTTCTCATTTTCAACCTCAATAATCGTATAAATCGTTTGATTGATGGCACCATTAACAAAGTCCCGGAAAAACCCCTCGCGAACGAAACCGGTCTCGTAGTTGTTTTTCGCAGCAGCCGGAAGCACGTGTAATAAACCAAAATCTTTCCCTATGTAAAGATTTCCTTCTTTGTCCTCCATAACCGACCGAACCTTGTTTCCGCCTGTTCCGTCGTCAAGTGTGTAATGTTTGAATTTTTTTGCATGAACGTTGAATTTCACAACGCCCTGCCCGTAGGTGCCAAAATAGATGATCCCGGTCTTGTCTTTAAACAGATTCAGCACCTTTATTTTTGACAGTATGGTTTTATCCTTGTAAAGCTCAAATTCACGGTCGGTCACAAACGTTGCCTGTTCAGGAGAAAAGACAAATTTGAACACTTCCTCCCTGGTTCCCATCCACAGGTTTCGGTCAAGGTCCAGTATAAAATCGGCAGGGGGGATCGCTGAAAAATAGTTGGGTTTATATGAATTGGAATAAAAATCCGCTTTTGAAATCAGGAATAAGCCCCGTGATGTGCCGATTACAAAATTCCCTTCAAATTCACAAATACCTTTTAAAAAGCCTTCCGTAATTTTAAAGATCTCCGTAAGCCTTCCGTCGCGTACCTGGTAGAATGCCCGATCGGTCATTAACAACACCTTATTTCCCTCGTCTACAAACAGCGAGGAATTTGTATAGAAATTATCAGGGAGCGTATCAGGCTTAACGTTGACTATTTCGATGCCATTCTGCCGTTCGGTTATTTTCCCGATACCCTTCTTGGTGCAATACCAGATGACCCCGTCTGCGTCGCAAACAAGATTGTTAATTTCATTGTCGATTAATGAGTTTTCGTCTGCGTCGCGGTGCCGGAATTGGCCTATTTCACCGGTTTGAAGGTTCAGTTTATTAATGCCGTTATCGAGTGTCCCGATCCAAAGGTTATTGTTCCCGTCTTCAACGATATCCCGTATAATAATGCTGGTCAATTCCCTGGGCGACCGTCTGTAGATTTTAAATTCCTTACCGTCGTAACGGTTCAGCCCGTCGTTGGTCCCAAACCAGATAAACCCCTGCGAATCCTGATAAATGCAGGTCACATCATTTTGCGACAAGCCTGAAAGTGTCGTCATGTTTTCCAGGTTGGAGCTTTGAGACCGGGCCTGGAAAACAATAAAATAAAACAAAACAAACACAAACCTGCACATAAAGGGGTTGCTTTTAAGTTCCTAATATTAGCAAATTTCCCTTAATAAATTATATGACCTCGCAGGTCCTTCTAATCTTTAAGAAAAAAAATCTGTTATTTCCGGTATCGCTCCTATCGTTCTTTCTGCTCTGTCATCTTCCTGAAAATAAATCCGGTCCTTCGCCTGTCGTTGATCCGGAGCGCGTCTTCTGGTCGGCCGGTAACCGGGTATTATTGACTGTTGCCGTTTAAAAGCAGCACAACGCGTTTACAGTGCCTTTGGGCTTTTATACTGTATCGATCATATACCCAATACCCCGAATGGTTCGTATAAAACTTTGTCCATCCACCGCGTCCAGTTTTTTTCGCAGGGCGTTTATGTAAACATCAATTACTGAAGTGTCATAATCGAAATGAATATCCCAGACATGCTCAATGATGCTGGTTCTCGTGCAGACCTTTCCGGCATTTTTTAACAAAAATTCCAACAGAGCGAATTCTTTTTGGGTGAGTGTAATTTCATGTCCTTCCTGAAGAACCTCATGCCTGTCCAGGTCCATCAAAAGATTCCGGTGCCGGAGCAGGTTTCCCCTTTCATCTCTTCCCCGAAGCTGGACCCGGATTCGGGCCACCAATTCTTCAAAAGAAAAAGGCTTTTTGATATAGTCATTTGCCCCCATTTCTAACGCAAAGACCGCATCCTGGACCGTATCCCTGGCCGTCAGAAAAATTATCGGCACCTGTGATTTATTCGCACGAAGCTGTCTGCAGATCTCAATACCGCTGATCCCCGGCAGCATCCAGTCTATCAGGAGCAGGTCGTACTCCCCATTATCGAAAGCCATTTGAAGGCCGGCAGTTCCATCGATAGCTTCATCAACAGCAAATCCTTCTTCCTTCAATCCTTCCTTTATGAACGAAAGGATACCAGGTTCATCTTCTATAACTAGTATTCTCATGGTAAATAGAAATTCCCGCTTAAAAATAATCATAAAAAAAATACCAGAAGATTCTTTCCGAAATAAGAGGATTCACTGCGGCTTTTGCACCGTGGTGTGTCGACCAAACAAAAATATTGCTAATTTTAAACAGCTAACCAAAATTCTGTGAAACATGGTACTTTTCCGAAACATTATACTGACAATGCTGACCAGCCTTTCATCGGCACTACTGGCGCAGCCTACACAAATCGTGTATCTGTCGGGCACCGATGCCGCAAACACCGTGGAGTGGGACTTCTTTTGTACCGACGGACAAAACAGCGGAAAATGGACAAAAATACCGGTTCCTTCCAACTGGGAATTACAGGGATTCGGCACATACAATTACGGCCACGACTGGAAAAACAAAGACATCAAACTGGGCGATGAGCACGGACTGTACAGGCATTCGTTCGATGTTCCCGCCGACTGGAAAGGTAAAACCATCAACATCGTATTCGATGGTTCGATGACCGATACGCATGTAAAGATCAACGGCAAGCCGGCCGGTGAAGTGCATCAGGGTGCCTTCTACCGGTTTAAATATGACATCACCAGGTCGCTTAAATACGGGCAACGCAACCTGCTCGAAGTGGACGTTGCCAAGCGTTCGTCGAACGAATCGGTGAACAAAGCCGAGCGGGAAGCCGATTTCTGGATCTTCGGCGGCATTTTTCGCCCCGTGTTCCTGGAGGTTCTTCCAGCCGTGCACATGAGCCGCGTGGCAATCGACGCCAGGGCCGATGGCTCATTCAATTCGTTGGTTATGCTCAACATCGCCAAATCGGACTACACGCTGCTGATTGATCTGTTCGATCTGAACGGGAACAAGGCAGGGGCAACGATCCGCGCTGCCATTAACAAGGGAAGCTCAGAGAATCAGATTTCCGGAATATTTGAAAATGTAAAACCCTGGAACCCGGAGTGGCCGGCATTGTATAAAATGAAATTCACGCTGAAAAGAGGAGACGAAACATTACACGAAGTGTCCGAACGCATTGGCTTCCGGACGGTGGAACTCCGGGCACACGACGGAATTTATGTGAACGGTGAAAAGGTGGTATTTAAAGGCGTTTGCCGCCATTCCTTCTGGCCGGAGACCGGCCGTTGCCTGAGCGAGGAACATCACCTGACCGATATCCGGCTGATGAAGGAGATGAACATGAACGCGGTAAGGATGTCGCATTACGTGCCCGACAAACGCTTCCTGGAACTGTGCGACTCGCTTGGATTGTTCGTTCTGGATGAAGTAACGGGCTGGCAGGATGGCTACGATACGATCGTGGGGCCCCGGCTTGTCAGGGAAACGGTGCTGAAAGATGAGAATCACCCCTGCGTGGTGATGTGGGACCACGGAAATGAAGGAGGGTGGAGTTTTCCCAATGAGAAAGGATTTCATGAATACGATATTCAGAAACGGCCGGTGATCTATCCCTGGCTGCTTCGCAACAGGATGGATACGCATCATTACCCCGATCATGATTACGCGATGGGGCGGTATGTTTTCGGTAACGATCCGTTTATGCCCACCGAATTTCTGCATGGCTTATATGATGGCGGACATGGCGCCGGGCTCGACGACTACTGGCGGAATTATCAGACTTCACCTCTGCATGCCGGTGGTTTCCTCTGGGTACTGGCTGACGAGGCGGTGCTGCGAACCGATAAGCCCGGAAAGACATATGACAGCGACGGAAACCACGCCCCCGACGGTATTCTGGGCCCGCACCGTGAAAAAGAAGGAAGCTTTTTTACCATCCGCGAAATCTGGTCGCCGGTACAAGTCAGGCCGGTAACAGTAAACCGGGAGTGGAACGGAAAATTATTCCTGGAAAATAAATTCATTTATACGAATCTCCGCGACTGCTCTTTCACCTGGAAAGCGTTCAGCACCGGAACTGATGGAAAGAAAAGGCCGGTGGGTTCAGGAGCGGTTGCAAGCCCCGATGCCTTGCCGGGCGAAACGGCCCTGGTGATGGCTGACGCCAGTGAGGCGCTTCAGACAGCCGATATCTTCGAATTTACCGCCACCGATCATCAGGGTCAGGAGCTGTACACCTGGAGTTGGCCCGTAGTGCAGCCTGCCGAAAAGGCTGCCGAATTTCTGAAGTCGGTACCGCCCGGAACCGAAGTGGTCGCTGTTAAAGAAGACGGGAACAGGCTGACCGCCACCATCCGGGACCTGGTCATCACTTTTGACCGGCAAAACGGGCTGCTCCTCTCCGTAAAAAACGCAGGCGGGACCATCTCCCTGAGCGGCGGCCCTGTACCCGTGGGTGTGAATTCGGAAGTGACCGGTACGAATTGGGAGAAGGATCCCGAAGGGAACTTTGTCTTCACGGCCAACCGGTCGGCGTATCCGGAAAAAGTGATCTGGAAACTCCTGCGCAACGGACTGCTGATGCTGGAAACGAGCCCCTTCCGCGGCGGCGCCAAAGAGATCGATTATATCGGGATCAGCTTCAATTACCCGGAAGCAAAATGCAAAGCAGTGAATTGGGTGGGCAGCGGGCCATACAGGGTCTGGAAAAACCGGCTGAAAGGGAGCAATTTCGGAGTCTGGGAAAAAGCATACAACAACACCGTCACAGGCGAAAGCTTTAATGAGCTCATCTACCCTGAATTTAAAGGCTATCACGGAAAGTTGTACCGGGCCACCCTGGAAACGGAAGAATCGTCTTTTACCATTATTTCGGGAACACCAAACCTGTACTTCAGATTATTCACTCCCGGGAAACCACAACATGTTTCCGGGGGAACCTATCCGCCGTTTCCTTCCGGAGACCTGTCGTTCCTGTACGAGATACCGCCCATTGGAAACAAGTTCAGGCAGGCCGCGCAAATGGGTCCAAAAAGCCAGAAAGGACTCTATGCCGGGCATACCGGCGACGAAGGGTACCCGATCAAGCTTTGGTTTGATTTCCGGGCCAATCATTAATTCAAATAGGTTTATACTTCAACTAACAACCAAAAGATATGACGAAACAAATTATTCTCCTTGCGGCCTTCGCGATAATGGTCGCATCCTGCATACAAAAGAGTAACAAATCGCCCAAGCAAATGAGCGACCAGGAGATTGCCTCCTGGTTTGAACAGGGCGTCTGGAAACAGGGGTGGACGCCCGCCCCCGACGAAACGGTTAACCAAAAGGAATTTGCAAAACAATACTTTCTGAATCCCGGGCGATGGGATAAAGCGTTTGAATTTTTATCCTCTAACGATCTGAAAACCATCGAACCCGGGCGCTATGAACTGGAAGGTTCAAATCTTTTCGTAAATGTGAGTGAGTATGTCACAAAAAATATGGAGGAGGTTCCTTATGAAGCGCACCGGCAATACGCGGATATCCAGTATCTGGCCCTGGGCCGGGAACAAATTGGTGTCGCTCCCCTGGATAGCAAAACCCTCACAGTACCCTACGACAGTCTGAAAGATGTCGCTTTTCTGGCGGCCGGCGATTCGGCCTTCCGCCAGGCCACTGCTGAAAACTTTTTCATCTTTTTTCCCAATGATGCTCACCGTCCGGGAGTAAAAATTAATGAAAATGACAGTATCAGGAAAATTGTGGTGAAAGTTAGGATTCACTAATTATTTTCTTCGGACCACCAGAATTGCACCGGCCAGCACGACGAGGGCGCCGGCCATGGAAAGCCAGGTGAAATGCTCTCCCTCGATCCAGGAAACTTCCATCCGGCTAAACAAAGCCATAAATCCAAGGGTAATAATGGGATTGAGGATCAGGATAATACTCACCGTACTGGTTGTGGTATGCCGGAGCGCCAGATTTAAGGCTCCATAGGAAATCAGCGTATTTAACCCCAGAAAAATGAGGAGCAGCCAAAACCCCCAGTGAAGATACGCAAGTGAGGCAGGCTGCATAAAGGGGGAATAAATGATCGTGGCTAAACCAAAAATAAACAAATTAAGTATCGTCGCAGGAAGGCTCATGACCAGTTTTTTCTGAAAAACAGCATAAACGGTCCAGGCCAAAGCGCCCGTAACAGTAAAAAGCACACCCAGGCTGAATTCGTTTTCCCCACCAGCCAGTTGTCGCAGTTGTTGTTCGTAGAAGATAATCATGCCAGCCGATGCCAGACCAAACCCGATTAGCTGTTGCCGTGAAACTTTTTCCTTAAAAAAGACGATCCCCGCCAAAACCAGAGCCACCGGACCAAGCTGGATGATGACCTGCGTGCTCCCAGGTCCTGCATGTTTGACGCCGAGCATAAAACCCATATAATTCCACGCCAGACTTACAGCCGCCAGGATCAGGATCAGGGGTGGCCTCGCCAGCAACTTCAGCTCGGCCGGATTGCGGTACAACTGATAGGCCAGCAGGCAGGAAAAGGCAACCAAAAACCTCAGCCACACAATAGTTGCCGGATCTACCACATCTACAGCTACCTTAAGTGCAATAGCCAGAATACCCCACATAACGGCCGTCAAAATGGCAAAAAAGACTCCTTTTTTATTGTTTTCCATGTTTTCCAAAGTGAAAATTGCCTTCTCCTGCAATAAAAAACAAGCGAAAGTAGAATAAATCGGCAACAAAATTCCACGATAACAGTAAATTACTTCCCTTGCATCCGCAACAAATAACCATCACTGCTGGTTAATAAAAACATGCAATTAAAAACGAAGATTTATGAATAATGAGAATAAAACCGTCCGATCCACCTACCAGATTGGCGAGTTAACAGTAAACCGCCTGGGCTACGGCGGCATGCAGCTAACCGGTCCCGGTGTCTGGGGAGATGCCGATAATCGCGAAACCGCCATTCAGATTTTGCAGAAAGCCGTCGCAGCAGGGGTCAACTTTATCGATACGGCCGACTCGTATGGCCCGCATACCAATGAAAGGCTGATTGCGGAAGCACTATATCCCTATCCGGACGATCTGGTGATCGCCACCAAATCAGGTCTGGAACGGCCTGGCCCGAATATCTGGAACCCAAACGGGAAACCGGAATATATCCGCCAGGCTATTGAAGGCTGCTTATCGCGGCTGAAGATCGACCAGATCCAGTTGTGGCAATTGCACCGGATTGATCCGAAAGTGCCGGTTCAGGAGACGCTTAAACCTGTTTTTGATGCCGTCAATGAAGGGAAAATCAAATATGTAGGCTTGTCGGAAGTCGGCGTTGACGAGATAAAACAGGTGGAAGAAATTGTACCGGTGGCCTCGGTGCAGAACTTATACAACCTGGGTGACCGTCACTGGGAAGAAGTGGTTGATTATACTGCCACTCGCGGCATTACTTTTATTCCATGGTTCCCGCTGGCGTCGGGACCTGAAAAACTGGCCGGAAAAATCAAGGCCATCGCTGATAAACACGGAGCTACAACTGCTCAGATTGCGCTGGCCTGGTTGCTGAAACGTTCGCCCAATATCCTGCTGATTCCCGGAACGCGGTCGCTGCAGCACCTGGAAGAAAACCTCCAGGCCGAACAGATCCAACTTACCGACGAGGAATTCGGGATGTTGTCGTAGCATAAAGAAACCCGTCCTTGCAAAAGCAGAACAGTAAGTAAAATGAAAAGATTCCTATATTAGCAGACGTGAACTAAAAGAACTGACCTATGAATAAAAGCAAGCCGAATATTTCGATTGAGCGAAAGAGGTATTCACTTGCTTTTGAAGAATTTTTCCGGTTTTATTATCCCCGCCTAAGAAGATATGCCCGTTATTTTCTCAGGAATCCGGAAGAAGCTGACGATCTGGTCCAGGAAGTCTTTTTACAGCTTTGGAAAGATCAGAAACAACTGGATCCGGATCGCAATCTACCCTCTTTTACCTTTACCCTCGTTAAAAACAGATGCTTCGACCGCTTGCGGAAACGGGTTGTAGAAGAAAAGTATCTCCTTCATCAGGCAAAGAAGGAATCGGAGGAGTTATATCATATCAGTTTTGATGAGACCGGCGAGTTTATTTCGATGGAAGAGCTCTTACACCGGGAACTGAATAAGCTCATCGAAAAAATGCCGTCCAAATGCGGGATTGCCTTTCGGTTAAGGTGGATCGACGGAAAAAAGGTCCGCGAGATCGCAAGGGAAATGAATATCTCCACCACGATGGTCGACAAATACCTGGCAAAAGGCCTCAGCTTCGCCAAAGACAATCTAAAACCCGACCTGTTTGTGCTGCTTTTAATGAAAGGTTAAAAATCAGGAGACGGGACACCGGAAACAGGAAACCGGAGAACTGAAGAAATCCTCCATTTTCCGGTCTCCTTTCTTCCGCTATGCCCTGTGCCCCATGCCCCATGCCTCCTCTCTTGTGTCTTGCGTCTTGATACTTGTGTCTTTTTCCCTCTTTCCGGTTGGTAAAACGAGCGTCCATTTCGTATTATCATCAGAAACAAGATTCAATGAAGGACGAAATGGTATACAGGGAAAAGATTTTCCTGTTTCTTCAGGGAAAGCTGGCTGAAGAAGAGGAAAAAGAACTTTTGACCTGGATCAAGGCGGGAGGTGAAATCCGGAAAAAGCTATTCCGGGAAGAGCAGAACCGGTTCCGGGAAAAAGTTGTGCAGCAAAAAAATGCGCAAACCGACCGGCAATGGGAAAAACTAAGCATTCAACTGGAAGATTATGCCTTTCTTAATTTACAGCCTGAACGGCAACGATCTATACCGCACAAATGGGCCATGGCAGTTGCAGCAGCCTTCATTTTAGGGTTGCTCATTCCATCCGTCTTTTATTTCAGCGGGAAGGATTATCTCCAAAACAGATTACAGGTACAGGAGGTGTCGGTTCCATACGGCGCCCGGACTAGTTTTATGCTTCCCGATGGCTCTACTGCCTGGCTGAATTCCGGATCGACCCTTTCATTTCCTGCACATGCCAATGGCGATCGCACCGTCAACCTGAGCGGTGAAGCATACTTTGATGTGGTGAAAAACGGAACCCTTTTTACCGTTTCAACCGTTTACGGGAAGATTGAGGTACTGGGAACCTCATTCAATGTAAAGGCGTACAGCGACGGCGAATTCGAGTCTACCCTGGTAGAGGGCTCGGTTAAGGTTAATGGCTCCGGAAATCATTCGCTCATATTGATCCCCGGACAACAGGCTTACCTGAATGAGCAGGGTAAATTGAATATCCGAAAGGTGGATACTGAAGTTTTTACTTCCTGGAAAGAAGGCAAGCTCATTTTTTACCGGGAACCTTTTGCCAAAATGGCAAAGCGGTTGGAGCAATGGTATAATGTGACCATTGAAGTCAATGATGAAGAAATGAAAGACCTGTGGTTTACAGGCACAATCGAGATGGAAACCTTAAGTGAGGTAATGGATCTGATCAGCAGGACCATGCCCGTTCAGTATGAATATAACCAAAAAGCGAGAATACTAAGGATTTACAAGAAACTGAAATAAAGGAAAAGGCGGAAAGTCGCGTTTCCCGCCTCTTCTCATGCGTAGTTTAAAGTATTCATTAAACCAGTTCAAATCTATGAAAAAAATGCCATGTAGTGATGGCTGTTGGCCATTGTTTTACCAATTGATCAGAAAAATGAGATTAACGGTTTTTCTATTATGTGTCACGATGATGAGTGGTTTGGCAACGGAAAGTTACTCCCAGGCCACGAAGCTGACGGTTGTTCTGAATAACACGTCGATCGAGAATGTTCTTCGGGAAATTGAGAATCAAAGCGGTTACCGGTTTTTCTACAACGGACGAATCGATGTTGAAAAACGGGTGTCTGCCAATTTCGTCGACAGAAACATCGATGAAGTTCTGGACAGTGTACTTGAAGGCACAACCATTACCTATGAAGTGGTAGGTCGTCAGATCGTTCTTTCTTCAGCGGAAAAGGGAGCGGCAATCCAGCAGCCCGCGCAGGTATCGGGAAAGGTGACTAATCCCGAGGGAGAACCCCTCCCCGGGGTTACGGTTATCGTGAAGGGCACTACCCGCGGAACCACTACCGACCTCGATGGAAATTATGTACTGCCGGGCATTGATCCTGGCGAAACACTTGTATTTTCATTTGTAGGCATGAAATCCCAGGAAATACCGGTTGCAGGCAAGACTCAAATCAACATCACGATGGAAGAAGAGGCCTTCGGACTGGAAGAAGTTGTTGCAATCGGGTATGGTGAAAAGAGAAGAGTTAACATGACCGGATCGGTGACGTCAGCCAATTCAGAAGTGTTGGAATCACGTCCCATCACCAACACGGTCACTGCCATTCAGGGAGTGATGCCGGGACTGGTCGTCCAGCGTTCATCCGGTCAGCCGGGAAGTGAAAGTTTTGACCTGAGGGTCCGGGGAATTACGTCTACAAACGGTGGAAATACACCCCTGATCATGGTCGACGGGGTTGCCGGTGACCTTAATTTGTTGAATCCGGATGATATTGAATCGATCAGCGTTCTGAAAGACGCGTCAGCCTCCATTTACGGAGCCCGGGCAGCGGGCGGAGTCGTCCTGGTAACAACTAAGGGCGGGCAAAAAGGCGCTCCAAAAATAAGCTACAGTACCAACTTTGCCGTCAGCGAACTGGCCGGGCTAATGGAAACCCCTGATCATTACCAGATGGCGATCATGGACAATGAAGCCAATATCCACAACGGGGCCGCTCCCATGTACACGCCCGACCTGCTTGAAAAAGTCAGGATCGGTGATCCCAACCCGATCCCTCACCCGGTATACGGCAGTGCCGGCTGGATGTTGTTCTTTACCTCGACCGACTGGAGAAACGCTGTATTCGAAAATGGATTTCAGCAAAAACATACCGTGAATGTCTCCGGCGGTGGCGACTATTCATCCTATTATTTATCCGGGACCTTCTCCGACCAGAAAGGGGTGATCAAATACGGTGATGACAACAACAAGCGTTACAACCTGCGCATGAACTATGACTATAACTTCACAAAATGGTTAAAGCTCGAATCGAAAGTAGCGTTCGAAAATCAAAACCGTACCGACATCGGAGGTGTAGGATCGGCCGGGATCATGTATGAGACGATTTTCGGCATGCCCAATCACCCCATCTATACCCAAAGCGGCGAAAAATACTTTGCCCAGGGAGGTTGGGGAAACGCAGTGGCACAAGCTAAAGAAGGCGAAACCGCCACCTTCGTGAACCGAAACTTCAACACGAATTTCAAGTTGATCGCGGAGGTTATGAAAGGGCTCAAAATCAATCTGCAGGCAGGCGTCAATGTCGGAACGACCAACAGTAAAGACATCGCCAATTCACATCCCCTGTATGTCTGGGATGAAAGCGCCATTGCCTATTACTCCATCGCCAATCCTGACCAGACCTATGTCAATCAATCTAACAGCACCAATACGTACCGGAATTTCACCGGCTATTTCCAGTACAACAAGACGTTGAACGAAGTTCACAAACTGGATGTCATGGGTGGGATCTCGCATGAAGAAAACGATTTCGAGGAATTCAGTGCCATGAGAACCCGTTTTATCACTGACGAAAACTGGGAATTAGGACTCGGCTCCAGCGATAATATGAGCAACGATGGCGGCGGTTATCATTGGGCGATCCGTTCATTGTTTTCCCGGATCAGCTATAGCTTTAAAGATAAATATCTGCTTGAGGCAAACCTGCGTTACGACGGCAGCTCACGTTTTGACAGGAATACCCGCTGGGGGTTGTTCCCCGGAATTTCGCTGGGATGGAGGATCTCGGAGGAAGCGTTCATGCAAAGCGCTGGAATGATAAATGACTTAAAATTACGTGCTTCGTATGGAGAAACAGGAAATCAGGACGTGATCGGCTATTACGATTACTACCAACTCATCAATGTTGACCGGGGTTATCCTTATCCTTTCGGACCAGGCGGGCGCGATCAGTCGGCCTATTTATCAGGCATGGTTTCGCCCGACAGGACCTGGGAAACAGTAGCCGTCAGCAATATCGGACTGGATGCTACCCTACTCGCTTCAAGTCTGGATTTCTCGTTCGACTATTTTATTAAAAAGAATAAGGACATGCTGATCCCGGTTACGTATCCGAGTATGTTAGGTGCTATTCCGCCATACTCCAATGCAGGAGAACTGAGAACAAAAGGGTTTGAAACTGCCGTCAGGTACAGTAAAAAGATCGGCGAATTCAGCGGATCGTTCAGGGTCACGCTGAGTGATGCCCATGATGAACTGACTGATTACGGCGGACAGGACACCTATATCCTGGGATTGAACGCCAACCGCGAAGGTTATCCTGTTAATACTTATTTTGCCTATGAATTCGACGGCGTGATCCGTACGCAGGAGGAGCTGGATGCCTATAAAATGCTGGGGGGAGTTCCCGGCGACATCGGTATCGGCGATGCCCGTTTTAAGGATCTGGATGGTGACGGCAATATCAACATTTACAGCAGCATCCCCGGCAGCGACGGAGACGTGAAAAATGTGGGAAGCACCACGCCCCGATATACCTATGGATTTAACCTTGATCTAAAATGGAAAAATTTTGATCTGGGAATTTTTGTGCAGGGAGTCGGAAAACGAACACTCTTCCGGGTGGGCGAATATGCCATGCCCTGGAGTGACTGGTGGAGGCAACCTCCCCTGTTCTATTTTGGAAATACGTGGAACGAAGACCGTCCGGATGCAAAATACCCGAGGCTCAGCCACGGCAATATCCGTTACTGGAATTACCAGCCCTCCACCCTGCAAGCTGTTAATGCTGCTTATCTGAGGCTTAAAAACCTCCAGATCGGATATACCCTTCCTGCATCCCTGTTAAGTAAAATCTATGTAAAAAAAGCCCGGGTTTATTTCAGCGGATTTGACCTGTTTGAGATCCATAACGTGAAAGGAGGATGGGATCCCGAATCGAGCGATTCCGGTTTCAATTATCCGTTCCAGCGGTTATATTCTGTGGGCCTTGACTTAACTTTTTAATTTCAAATCATGAAGACAATATGTTGTTCTTTGTTTATCCTAGTTGTCATCTTCGCAGGATGTCAAAAGGATCTTGATCTTACTCCCAAAGATCAGATATCCGATGCTTCTTTCTGGCAGAACTCCAACCAGTTCAAGCTGGCCGCCAATGATTTTTATTATAAGTTACAGGAAGCGCCCAACTATACCGATCTGAATTCGGACATTGCTTTCGGTTCAGGGTCCAATTCCGTCAGTAACGGCTCCTACCTGGCAGCAGCCAATTCGGATATCTGGGACGATGCCTGGGAAGGGATCCGGGGCGCTAACTATTTACTGGAAAAGTCCAGAGAGTATGCCGGCGACGAAGATATTTCCAGATGGATGGGCGAAGCCTGGTTCTTTCGGGCATACTTTTACTGGAAGCTGGTAAAATCGTTTGGAGGCGTTCCGCTAATCACGTCGGTTCTGGCGGTCGATTCGGAAGATCTGTATAAACCCCGGTCTACGCAGCAGGAAATTATCGATTTCATCATTGCCAACCTCGATTCGGCTGCCGGCTCCTTACCGCTTCAAAGCGAACTCGCCGAGGCTGAACTGGGGCGTGTGACCAGCGGCGCAGCTTTCGCGTTGAAAGCCAGGGCAGCCCTTTACCAGGCCAGTTGGGTCAAATTTCATGAGTCCGGCGATGCCTCCGCTTTGTACACAGAAGCGATTGATGCAGCCGGACAGGTGGTTGCTTCAACGGAATATGAGCTTTACGCACAACCGAATAATACCGGCTATAAATATTTATTTATCCTGAGGGGAGATGACAGCAAAGAGGTCATCCTGGCGCGGAGGTACTATATTGACCGGATCACGCACAACTGGACCCGTGAGTTATGGTTCAATTATATGGTTCCTACCAAGAATCTGGCCGATCAGTATCTGGCTACCGACGGACTCCCGATTGATGAATCACCATTATTTCAAGGCTATGCCGAACTCGACAGCGAATTCAGGAACCGCGATCCGCGTATGGCCATGACCTTCATCGTACCGGGATCGACCATTTATGCCGACGGCGGGACCTGGGCGGTTACCTACCCCGGCTTTACGGGGACAAATGCAACTCAGACGGGCTACATGCTCCGGAAATTCCTGGACGAAACCCTCGAAGCCACCCAGTTTCAGGGCAGTTATGATTTCAAGGAATTCAGGTATGCCGAAGTATTGCTGATCCTGGCTGAAGCCTTGTTTGAGAACGACGGTTCGATTTCCGATGCCGATTTGGACCGGACCATTAACGTAGTCAGAAACCGGGTTAATATGCCTGCACTAACAAACGCACATGTAACCGCGAACGGACTCGACATGCGCACCGAAATCCGGCGTGAACGAACCGTTGAACTGGCTTTTGAAGGATTCAGACGCGACGACCTGAGACGGTGGAAAACGGCTGAAATCGTTATGCCTATGGCTATTAAAGGAGTCCGTTTTGTGGGAACAGAATATGAACAACGGTATCCTGATCTTCGTATAGGAACCGACATCCAGGTAGACGGGAACGGATTTATAGAAACTGAAACAGCCGCTTCCCGCCGGTTCCTTCCCAATAAGCATTATCTGGATCCGCTGCCGTTGCAGCAAGTTCAGTTGTCGAAGGGTACGTTGACCCAAAACCCGGAATGGTGAGAAGAAGCTATTAGCTGATAGCCATGAGCTGTTAGTACGGTGTTCCGGTGTCCGGTCTCCCGTCTCCTTTTTATCACCTTTTCAGTCTTACGCCTTATAACTAATTACATACGACTATTATAACATGAGGAAATTTTCAATTTTAAGCCTATCACTTTTACTGGCCGGAGCGGTTTGCGCGCAGACCGAAGGCCAGGTTGATATTACAAAGGTCCCCGCCCCGGCCTGGCACTACCAGCCGGAATATACCTTTGATGTACCATCCGATCCCGAAGAATGGGCGCACCAGGAGGCCGGATTGCATGCAGCATTCGGATCGACCGGTGAGTTGTACCTGCGTCGGGAGATCCCTTCTTTGGGACAGGAAAATACAGTTTGGGAAGAAACCGGTTGGCGTGGCGAACGGCTAAACGCACAACTGCTGATTTGGTCGCCCGATACCATCGGACAGGTTCGGGTTCAGGTCAGTGACCTGATAAACGCCGGCGGGCAAAAAATCAGCCGCGAGAACATCAAAATCAATCTGGTGCGGTACGTTTTATCGAACTTCCCTTACGGGGCAGACGGTTTTACATGCGAAACCGGCAGCGATTCCGCCTGGCTCATGCCCGACCGCTTCGAAACCTTCGACCGGTTCGACCTGCCTGGGCAAACAGTGAGACCGGTATGGATTTCGGTCGACGTGCCTCAGGGATCGGAAGCCGGAAATTATACCGGTACCATCGCGGTCAATTCATTGCAGGGTCACGTGACCCTGCAACTGAAATTAACCGTACAAAACCAGGTCTTACCTGTTCCGCACGACTGGAAATTCCGGCTCGACCTCTGGCAAAATCCCTGGGCGGTTGCCTGGTACTACCAACTTGAACCCTGGTCGGACGAACATCAGGAAATGCTGAAAAAACACCTGAAATTATACGCCGATGCAGGTGGAAAATACATCACCACTTACGCCGTGCATTCGCCCTGGTCGGATAATTCATACATGATCGAAGGAGGAATGATCGACTGGATCAAAACAGCGGAGGGCCGGTGGAAATTCGATTACGGCATTTTCGATCAGTACGTGGAACTGGCCATGGACTGCGGCGTTGATGAAGCAATCACCATTTATACCCCCGTGCCATGGGGCTACCGCTTCCGCTATAAAGAAGAACAGTCGGGCGACTACATTTATGAGTCGTGGGAGCCCGCTTCGGCGGAATTTAAAAACGTCTGGAACGTTTTCCTGGACGATCTGAAAGCCCATCTGACCCAAAAAGGATGGCTTGATAAAACTTATCTGGGCATCAACGAAAATCCGCTCGATGTTACGCTGGCAGCCGCAAAGGTGATCAAAGAGCACTCCAGGGACTGGCGGATTACCTATGCCGGCGACTGGCATCCGGAGCTGACATCATTGCTCGATGACTATTCACCGATCATCACCAGCGAACCCAGCCCAAAAGAACTGCAGGAACGTGCCGCAAAGGGATTTACAACAACCTGGTATGTCTGCTGTACGCCTCCCAGACCAAACAATTTTGTGTTCTCTCCGCCGGTCGAAGGCCGGTACATCGGTTGGTACACCGCAGCATACGGTTACGACGGCTTCCTGCGCTGGGCATATGATGCCTGGCCTGCCGATCCGATGCGGGATGCCCGGCATACGCTCTGGCCTGCCGGCGATTGCTTCATGGTTTATCCCGGCGGCAATAGCTGTATCCGGTTTGAAAAGCTGCGGGAGGGGATCGCTGACTTTGAGAAAATACGGATCCTGAAAGAGAAAGCTTCCCGGTCAATCAATCCGAAGGTAAAAACCCTGGTAAAATCGCTGGATGCACTCCTGGCCACCTTCACGGCCGAACGGGACTATAAGAAGCGTAATTACGATCCGCAGCAAATGACAGAAGATTTGCGGAAAGGGAACGAACTGATCCGGGAATTGAGTGAAGAACTGAATTAGTCAAGAGTGCCTGGGGCATAGCGCATGGAGCATAGAGGAGAGAACGGAAACCGGAAACGGGAGACCGGAAGAGAGTTATGAATGATGAAAATGCTAAAAAGCTAATGGCTAATGGCTAAAAGCTTTCTTACGACTAATTACTTACAACTAAAAGCTAATAGCTAAAAGCTTCCGACTATGAACATATATCTCACCATTTTGACGGCTTTATTCGCCATGACCGTTTCAGCTCAGCGAACCGGAAAAGTAAGCTATACGGAATACGATCAGATCGTGCTGACACACCAACTGGTTCCTGCCGGTCCCATTCCCACGGCTTTTGATCCGAACGGCGTTTATCCCTATACCAGCTATTCGGAAACGGCTAACCGTCCTGCGCCCGTCAGTTACCGGTTCGTATCGCTCGAAAATGATTTCATCAGGGTGGTCATCTGTCCTGATCTCGGCGGAAAAGTCACCTCCATGATCCATAAACCGTCGGGAAAAGAAGTTTTATATACTCCCGATGTGATCCGGCCCACCCGGATCCTTCCAAGGTTTTATTTTGTAGCCGGAGGTATCGAAGTGAGCTTTCCGATCTCCCATTCTCCCACGCAGAATGAAAAGGTTCTTTACCGAACAGATGAAACGGATAACCGGACCTATGTTACCTGTGGGGAACGTGAGCTGCGCTTCGGCATGCACTGGTCGGTGGAATACTCGCTCGGGTCATCCGACCGCTTCCTGACCCAGCGGGTCGTCTTCCACAATCCCGGGAAGCAGGCCTACCCCTGGATGTCGTGGTCCAATGCCGCCCTTCCCTCGGCACCGGATACGGAATTCAGCTTTCCGGAAGGGAAAGTCTTATCGCACGCGTCGGCGATCGACACGATCGACTGGAAAAGCGAAGGACCCAAACAGGAAGCAGACATCAGCGAGATGACCGGCTATTTCTGGCAAACCCGCAATGCCAATGCCTTTGGCGTTTTCACACCCTCACTCGGCTCCGGTTTATACCATGTAGCCGATGAAGACATCGCGCCCGGCATGAAACTGTGGAGCTACGGCAGGGGAAAAGACAGCGTCTGGGCCACCTTAAGCACGGCCGCCCGGACGCCCTATATTGAAATGCAGGGAGGCCCCATCGGCGACCAGTCCGTCAAGCTTCAGCTAAAACCAAACGAAACCCGCCGGCATGTTGAATACTGGTTCCCGGCCGACCAGCCTATGGATATTTACGGGTTAGAAGTGCCCGCCGTAACATTAAGGCCTTTAAAAGAAGTTCCTCTATTTGAATGGGCCAGGCCTCAGGAGGTCGACCCGTGGATCAGTCTTGAACAGGCATTTAAGGACAAGGCCATGGTCCCTGACCCGCCAGCACCCGAAAACAATTGCTGGGCTCCATCAGGCATGGAAGATCTGGACGCCGCTTTCCGGTGGGCCAGTCAAAAAACAGGCAAATGGAAGTTTTACTATGGCACCTGGCTCGCCGGCCGCGGCGACACGACTAAAGCCATTGCTGTTCTCTCCCAAAGCCGTGACGGGATATCACAAGCACTTCTGGCCCGGCTGTACCGGCTTGCCGGAGACAACAGCAAGGCTGTCGAAACTTACCGATCCATTGAAGAACGCTGGCTGCAAATCCATCCGCAGGTGGTGGTGGAACGCGACAAAGCGCTGCGGAACCTCGGACCGAAAACGCTGTCCGAAAGGGCTAAATGGCTCAGCCAGGTCAATGCACTTCCCGACGAATGGCTCATTGAACGGCGGGTTCAGTTACTGATTGACCAGGGAAAACCCGCCGAAGCCAAGAAATTACTGCTGTCGACCCATTTTCAGCAAGTGCATCAGGTTTATACCCGTACCAACCTGTGGTTCCAGATCTGTGACCGGCTCAATGAACCCCGATTTCCCATTCCGGTTCAGCTTGGAGAGGACCGTCTCGCTCAGTTTGGGGCATACCGGGAATTTGAATAAATATTATCCGGCAACAGTCCTGTTCAATCCGATATACAGCAAATACACAGCACTTGCCAGAATGATAAGTACCGATCCTGCTTGTGAGCCCAGGGTATCAGACATGATGCCCATTAAAAAAGGGATGACGGCACCGCCAAAAACACCGGTAATCATTAATCCTGAAATTTCATTGGCTTTATCAGGACGCTTTTTAAGCGCAATACCAAAAAGTATCGGGAATACATTGGCTATGGTAAATCCAATAATCCCGTACAGACCAAAAAGAACAAACTTGTCGCCGGCAAAAATCAATGCCGCCAGCGCCGTTACTGCAATGGCGACATTCAGCTTATAAAAAGCTGAAGATGAAAATTTCGCCAGTAAAAAAGCGCCCATAAAAGCGCCCAGGGTACGCAACGCAAAGTACACGCCTGGACCGTAACCTGCTTCAATTGAATTCAGGCCGGCGCGTTCCATTAATATCTTCGGAGCTGCCGTGTTTAATCCCACATCAACACCAACAACAAATACAATCCCCAGGAATAAGCGTAAAATGGTTTTGTCTTTCAGAAGTTCTCCCACGCTGGCAAAGCTGGTTGATTTTACATCTCCCGAGTCTTCATGAATCGGGGTGAGCAGGAGCCAAATGGTCGACAGCAAGGTGATCACGGCATACATCGGAAAAATGTACTGCCAGTTACCGAACTGCGCAGCGGCGAAAGCAGCAATAAACGGCGCGCTGAACGAAGAGATCGCCTTTATAAACTGCCCTGCAGTGAGACTGCTGGTCAGCCGGTCTCCTTTCACCACATTGGTGAGTAAAGGATTCAGCGAGACCTGCAGGATCGTGTTGGCAATCCCAAGCATGGCAAATGCTACCAGTGACATGAAAAATGTATATTCAACAAGCGGAATAAACATGGCGACAATCGTCAGGATATTACTCAGGATCACCGTCTTTCTCCGACCGATCCGGTTCATTAAAATACCGGTCGGAATAGAAAAAATCAAGAACATGGAGAACAGGGCCACCGGGATCAGGTTGGAGAGGGTGTCCCTGAACGCGGGGCTGTATGCTCCCAACAAATCTTCTTTTACATGTGCCGAAGTAATCCCAACCACATCACAAAAACCCATCACGAAAAACCCAAATAAAACAGGAAGGATCTTTGTACTGTACGTTTTATTTTCCATCGTTTAAAGATTAGCTTTTAGTTATATTTTTGAAATCAGGGCTTGCGTTTCTTTCCAAAACGTTTCGTCCAGCAAACGGGCGCTGCCGGCCATGGCAGCCAGCGCCATCATGTCAGATATCACGATCTCAACATGAATCTGGTGCGTTTTTAAAGTTCGTTCCATAGCGGGTCCGAACAAAGGAAAAGCAGCAGCGATGTTGCCTCCGATCACCAGGCAGCCGGCGTCAAATTGGCGGAGCAAAGGTGACAAAAAATCACCGATCCTGATACCAAAGTCTTCAAAAAGCCTTTTTGCATGCTCTTCGTACAAAGCCTGATCCGCGATTGCTTTTACGCCATTGACCAATGTCCCTGTCCGTGCGGCATATTCTTTTATAAACCACCGGGTCGAAAAATAGTCATCAGCAATGCCATCTTCATAAGGAATATGGTAGACATAACCCATTTCCGGTACCCGGGGCCCTTCAATAACCGGAATTCCATCCGTTAAAAAAGCTGAGCCGAATCCTGTGCCCAGTGTAACAGCAACCACATTTTTAAATGCTGACGCTTTTCCAAGCCAGCATTCACCCACGGCAAACGATATGGCATCGTTTAAGTACCTGAAAGGCATTGTTGCAGGAAGATCCAGCAGTTTTCTTAATTCAACGCCGACGTTTATTCCATAAAGAGCCTCGTATTTATCGACATGCCTCATCAATGCGATCCCTTCTTTATAATCGAAAGGACCCGGCATGGCAAATCCAATACCCTCAAGGTCCCGCCGGTCTGAATGGTCCAGTGTTTTCCCGATGGCTGTGCTCCAGCCGGCCAGAATCTCTTCGGCTGATGCTTTGTTATCAACTTTTTGCTCCGACAGGCTTTCTTTCAGGAGCGCTCCAGTTGACAGATCCACCAGCACGGAGCTGATATGGCTCCCGCCAACGTCAACTCCAACCGCGTATTTTTTCCTCATAGCTGTTCGGTTATTTCATGAACGCGACAACCACCAGGGCTTCCTTTTCTGCCTCATTGCAGATCGTGTAGCTTCCGGCCGCGGCAGGAATTACGATGGTCTCGGCAAAGCTGAAGGTTTGCTTCATCCCGTTTTTCGTCGTAACCGTGATCGATGAACCCTCAACCAGCATCAGCACATTAAATTTTCCATCCGTTTCAATGGTCACCTCCGAATGGACCTGATAGCGGTTAATGCGGTATGAATGCCTTTCGTGCGTAGGAAGCTCATAGCATTTCCAGTCATTTCCTTCCGTCAGCAGGTAAGGCTTTGAGATCAGTTCCCGTTTTGCCTTCTCCCCTTTCAGATCGAAATAAAGATTCTTCATCCCGTGGCTGATATTGAGCGGTCTGGGTTTCCCATCCAGATCAGGCCTGACCCAGTCATACATTTTAAAGGTGAAGATATAAGGTGTGCAACTGATCTCGAGTACCAGATTATCGATCCCTGAACCATGGATCGTGCCCGGGGGTATCAGGAACAAATCGTGCCCATTTGCCGGATGGCGTTGTACAAAACGGGTGATATCAAGCTCTTTCGAATGATTAAAACTATCCCAGAGTGCACTTTCGAATTTCTCCGGGTCAATATCTTCCCTGAAACCAAGGTAAACCGACGCATCATTTTTCCTGTCCAGGATGTAGTAAGTCTCTTCCTGGGTGATGTTTTCACCAAACTGTTCTTTTGCATACTCAGGACGGGGATGACACTGCACGGATAAGTTACCTCCGTCGAAGGTGTCAAGAAAATCAAAGCGCAAAGGGAATTCGTCGCCGTATCGCTGCCGGTGTTGTCCCAGAACAGCATCTCCTTCTGCATACATTAAAAAATCGAATGACACCTCCAGCAGAAAAGAAGAGCTCTCGAAGACGATCCCATTCTCGGGAGAGATCAGCTCAAATGACCACGCATAATTACTTGCCTCAGGATTTAATCCCCGAATATGCTCCTTAATCCAGTTACCACCCCAAACACCGGGCTCGAACCACGGGCGGGCGCGGAAAACATTTCTGCCCATTGCTGCCAGTCCCTCGCGCAGCGTGTCGCCTTCCATCCAAATGGCAGGATCCTCGTGCTGCCCGTCGATGATGATATCGATGGCGCCAAGAAGGTCCTTTTTATGCTTATTCAAAACAACCCAGTCCACAAAATAGAACCGTTTGTACATGAATTTCATGTCAGAGGCCTGACTCGCCCCAAGGTTTCTGATGCTCCTGGCCCTTGCCCGGAACTGGAGTTCGTTTTTGGGCAGGTCAATATAGAGGAGCAATCCGTCCCAACCGGCAAAGCTTGCTCCCGGCCCATACAGAATATTAATATCGGCATCAGGGTCCTTTTGAAGTGCCTTTAATTTTGAAAGATCAAAGAAATCCTGCAATTCAAGTGACGCCCGGGTTCCAAAAATAGAATCGTCTTCACCCATGAATGGCTGTATCAACTCCTGAATCGTCCCTTCATTTTTATACGCTCCTGCCGTACTAATCCAGTTTGCGTGAAGACCCTGATCTTGCAGGGACGCATTCAGCCGTTCGCGGAAATCGTCGAAAAAGACGCCGACATATCCGTCAATCAGAACGGTCTCCTGCGAAGCAATCCTTTTTGCCAATGATTGAAACCCTTCAAAGATCAATCCCTCCTCAAGTTGAAATGAAGGATAAATATCATAGCCTGCTTCTCCGCTCTCCTGCTTTTGAAAAGGCATTAAAAACTGTGTCGTACTTCTTCCCCTCGCTGTCTTCTGTTTCATTCGTATATATAATTTATTTGTTCTTTAATTAACCGGAGGCATTCCTTTCACACCCCATTGTTTATTCGGCTTATTCCCAAGCCACAGCTCCAATTCACCCCCTTTTGCAAATTGCCGGTGCGTAAACCAGAAGTGATCCAAAGGCTTACCATTTAATTTTGCTTTCTGAATGTAACAGTTTTCACTGGAGTTATTGTAGGTTTTAATGATGAACTTCTTACCCTTGTAATAGTTATTGTCAAGCTTAATAGTCACCTGGTTAAACAGGGGCGATGTGAGTTCATAATAAGGAGTGAGCGACTCGGTGCCGGTGATATTGAACAGTCCGATCGCCATCAGGGCGCTTACACCGCCCATCTGGCCCTGGTCCTCATCGTGTCCGCCGTAACCCAGATCGGGGGTGATGCCTCCGTACGCCTTTTCCCTGACCTGGCGTACCCAGTACTGGGTGAGCCACGGAGCGCCCGCATAGCTGAAAACGTGCGCATTCGAGCAACCCGGCTGGTTAGCATAGCTGACATATCCTTTGCTGTAACTATATACAAAATCACTGGGTTCGCCTTTTTCAAACGCTTCATTCAGTTTTTTGCACAATTCCTGGTTCCCTCCCATCAGCATGGCCAGGCCGGGAATATCGTGCGACACGCCCCAGGTCGATTGCCAGGCATTGGCTTCAACGTAACCCCAGCCTTCGAGCGGGTCGGTATGCGTGAATTTCCCCTCATGATCTTTTGGAAATAACAGTTTCTGATTTGGCTCATAGCAATTTTTCCAGGATGACGAACGCTTCATGAAATCGTTGTAGTCGTCCGTTTTATTGAGCTTCTTTGCCATTTGCGCGGCCCCCCAGTCCTGGAATGCAGCTTCGATATTGATCCCCGCATTATGAGGCCACCATCCTTTTTCGATATAGAACTTGAGATCGTTCTCAAAGTATTTCCCTCCACCCATCATTCCTCCGGGCATGTGGTTTTTTTTGATCATCTGAAAGGCATTTTCCGGATCGGCTTTGGTCAGGATGTCTTTCATAAAGGCACTCACAATTAAATTGGTGGCCGGACAGCCGGTCATAATATACGTATAGCCGCCGCCTGCAGGCCCCCTGGGCAACAGCCCGCCGTTATTGGCATAGGCTACCATCGATGCAGCCATATCGTCCTGCACTTCAGGCCACGCCAAACCCCAAAGCACATTCAGATTCCACTGTGTCAGCCAGAAAGCATCTGAACTGTACATACTGTGCCGGATGCTCCCGTCACTGTTTTCGCCTGGATTTTTTATCTTGAAAACTGCATCGGTCAGGTAACCATCTGTCCCGTACCTCGGTCCTTCGGTCCGGTCGGGATAATCGCCCGATACATCGTTGATCCGCTGCCGTCCCAGCAAAACATGCCACAAGTCGGTATAGAATTTTATGCGTTGTGCGGTGCTTCCGCCTTCCACTTCAATTTTTCCCAGCCATTCATTCCAGATCTTCCGGCTGTCTGTTCTGACTTTTTCAAAATCCCAGGTAGTACATTCCGCGTTCAGGTTCTTTCTGGCATTTTCGATGCTGGTGTAGGAAACAGCAATTTTCATCTTCAACTGTTCTCCTGCTTTTACAGGATAAATCAGTCCGACGCCGGCGCTGTCACCGGAAATCACTGTGGCGTCAGGCAATCGTTTTCCGCCGTTCCATCCGTCGAATGACTGATAAGGTTTATCGAGCTGTGCTACGAAAAAGATCTTCACATCTACCGGACCTACATTGTACGCCCGGTCGACGGAACTCACCGAGCCCTCCAGTTCCGTATCGCTGATCTTCCTGACTTCGGCATTTGCCATGCTGCTGTTTCCCAGTTTTCCGCCGAGGCTCAGCAAGACCTGGGCAACCGTGTCTTTTGTCCACGTAAACCTGTAAAAACTGACCCGGTCGGTCGATGTTTGTTCAACCCAGGTTTTATGCCTCGGCATATACACCCGGTGATAGCCCGGCTGTACAATTTCGTCGTCATGCTTAAAGGGCGATTTCCAGTGTTGTTCGCCCAGGGTCGGATCAATATTAGCCAGCACCGGCATCAGGTTAATGCCGGAAAGCGTCCAGGCATGGATCTGGGGGAAGCCCAGTATTTCGGTCGATTTATGGGCATATCCTCCTCCTCCGTTATTTCCGTTTATCGTCATGGGCGCAGCACTGACGACGCCAAAAGGACGTGATCCAGTAATAAAAAAGAAAAACCGGCCTCTGTTGGTCTCAATATACGGATCAGCCAGCGACACCGGCTCCTGATCCTGGTTGACTGACGGAAATACTTCGATTTCCGAGAGTCCCAGGTTCCCGCCGATTCCGCCGGTCAGGATAAAACGGACCGACAATATCTTTTTTTCAGGAAATTCAACCGCTTTCGCTGTACCGTCTGAAGGCAACCGAACATCGATGGCACTTCCGTCATTAAATACCAATTGTCCGTCGTTGACTCGTCCATGCTGTGACGGCAAATTAAAAATCACGATCTTGTCCACCAACTGCGGCTTTGACCAGCTCAACTCAACCCAGGCGTTCCTTCCTTTTGCCATCCACAGGCCTTTCCCTTCAACGGCGATGATCCCGTCAGTGATGTTCCCGGCCGCATAAGCCCGATCCAACTCTGAAGAAGCCTTTACCTTAGCCTTCGTGGCAATGCTCAATGGGCGTGCCTGCAAAGAATAATTGAAGAGGAATACAATACCCAGTAAAACACAAATCTTTTTCATTTCTTCCTTAATTTATTCCGCTTTTCACAAAATCTGTCATTCATTCAGACCAGGTAACTTTCCGGTTCCCCATTGTTTGTTTGGCTGATCGCCCATCTCCAGGATCAGACTACCCCCCTTTAACAACTCGGAGGCCGGGAACCAAAAGTCATCCAGTTTTTTCCCATTCAATGTGGCATTTTGCACATACTTGTTTTTACGCGAAGCGTTGAGGGCTTCAATTGTAAACTGTCGGCCACGGTTATATCTTTTCCCCAGATCAATGACAATCTTCTCATAAAGAGGGCTTGCTATTTCATAAACCGGCTCGGAACTGCATCCGCCGTCGGTCTGGAAAAGACCGATCGAAGCCATCATAAACCAGGCGCTCATTTGTCCCTGATCTTCATCGCCCAGGTAAGCGTTTGCCAAACCGCTGCCATAATATTTGTCCAAAATGGACCGGCTCCAGCGTTGTGTCAGCCAGGGGTGGCCGACCCAGTTAAAGAGAAAGGCAAAGTGCATCGATTGCTGGTTTCCCTGTACTACCGGGAAATCCCAGTACTGATCGTTCGGCGCATTGTACCGCCAGGGTTCACTGGCTTTAAACCCTCCGTGAAGCCTTTCCACAAAACGCTTCTCTCCCAGAATTTTTGCCAGTCCGGGTACATTCTGAGGAACAAAATAGGTGAGCTGCCAGGCATTCCCTTCCACATAATGGTGGTTTGCACCCGACCGGAAAGGATCAAAGGGTTCCGTAAAGTTCCCGCTGCTGTCGCGCAAATGGGCGTATCCGTTTGCGGGATTTATGGCGTTTCTCCACCATTCGCCTCTTTCGGCAAACGCGGCATAGTCAGTTTTTTTCCCCAGCGATTTGGCAAACTGGGCAAGCGTCCAGTCGTCATAGGCATATTCCAGTGTATTTGAGAATCTCCCCAAATCGGAAGGAACGTATTGATATTTCAGGTAGGGCACCAGGTCGCGGTTTCCGGCAAAGCCTCCGGCCACGGCCGATGCCGGCGTCGTCTGCATCTTCTTTGCCGCCTGAAATGCTTTTTCCGGGTCAAAATCACGGATCCCCATCTGCCAGGCCGATACGATAAGGGGGGTCTCGTGTTCCGCGACCATCACGGGAATGTATTCCATACCTGCAGGACCCTTGGCCAGCCAGCCGTTGACGTCGTACATGGCCAGTTGGGAGTTGACCCATTTCGAAGACCACTCGGGCGTTACCAGATTCCAAAACTGATTCAGATTCCAGAACGTGTTCCAGAACGCATCACATCCGAGCGCCAGCTGGTCAGGATCGGACAATTGCTGTCTGGTTTCGTCGGGCGCTATCCACTCGCCGTTGACATCACTCCAGGTATTCCGGCATAACGACCGGTAAAAATTATTGTAGAACCGTACTTTCTCCAGCCGGTCATTGGTGGTTATTTCAAGCCTTAAAAAATAGCTGTTCCAGACTTTTTTCTGATTCTCAACAACAGCATCAAAGTCCCAGCCAAAAGGTTCAGTGATTTCTTTGACAAGATTTTCTCCCGCATTTTCAACACTGACCATTGAAATTCCGGAACGCACCTGGACGATATTCGATTTTTTCGTATCGAATTCAACGTAGATCCCGGCATCTGTCAGATCTTTCCCTTTAATGCGGCCGGATTGTACTAAGCTGCCGTTGACCCAGCCGCCTGCTTTTTTGATGGGCTGATCGAATTCAATGACAAAATGAACGGTATATTCCTGGTCTGCATCGTTACTCCAAACCCCGGGTCGCGGTGACAACTGGTGGCTTTTCCCTTCAATGCGATAGTCGCTGACCTGGCTGATCTCAACCTCCGGTAACAGGTAATTATATTCGGACGGAATATGCAGATCGATCATGATCCTTCCGTCCTGATTGTTTGGAAAGGTATAACGCTGAAACCCGCAACGTGTTGTTGCGGTCAGCTCGGCCTGTATTTTGGTATCGGGCATATACACCTGATAATAACCCAAAGGCGCTTCTTCAGTCGATTTATCAATCCTTGCACGGTATCCCGAGTCGGGTTCAAACTGATCGCCAACCTGAATCTGCAGTTCGCCGTTTGTCGGCATCATCCCGAGTCCCCCCATGGTCCATTCATGAATATGGCTAAAGCAACCGATGGTTTCAAAAGAAGGCTGATAACCGGCCTGCCAGCCTGTATTTTGATTATCCGGACTCAATTTGACCATACTGAAAGGCATCCACGGACCGGGTGAGATCATCCACCTCGAATGGGCCGTTCCGATCCGGGTATCAACATAACCGGCAGGTGTTTGCAATTTCGCTGGAGAGCGACTGACCGCTCCGGTTTCAGCTTCTCTTCCGTTGACCAGGATCCGGTAAGTGCTTTCTTTTCTTTTGGATACGGCCGGCATGGGAACTTCAAACTGGTAACGGGCGGTATCCAGGCTTGTCTGAAAGATTTTCTTCCCGTCCAATTCTACTTCCAGCACCGGACTCCCCGACAAATGTTCCACATCGACCAGCAAAGGCTGAACCCGCTTATTCCCGGTGCTTAGCTCATAATTTGCAGCTTGTACGGAACGGATAAAAGCCTGATCGGGATGCGCCGTCACGACACCATCAGGCGCTTCCAGCCGGAGATGGTCGAACACCACCCATGAGCCTTCCAGAACAGTAAGGGTCACACAATTTCCACCCTTTTTCAGTACGCCTTGGCCAATGGGTATTTCAAGGATTTGCTCCTTCGATTTCGGTGACGCTCCTGTTAAAGAAGCGTCTGTTCCGCCTTGAAGCGGAAATTTGGCATCCTGCTTTGAGTTAACGCTGACTTTCAGCAACGATCGGCGAGGGTTCGAGTCGGTCAGATCAATCACCAGTTTCCATTTACCGGAAGCCGGAATTTCTTTGATCCCAAATAAAATATTAATCTCGTGCGTCCTCCAGCCGGAAGTGCCGCCGGTACCGCCCCAGGAATCGGCAGGTCCCGGTAAAACATAGGGAAAATCGTTGCGGATGTCTGAAAAACCGACCAAAAAGAAACGATCTTCAAAACCGAAATCCCGGCCTAGAAACTCTCCGTATGCTGATGGACCCAAAGCAAATTCATCCGCCTTATTATCAGCCTCACCCAACTGCCAGAGAATTTTACCCTGAGCAAAGCCCTTCGCTGTGAAAAACCCGGGATTACAGCAGATAACCGCTGTGATCACGAGAGCTTTTATCTTCATCATTTTCTTCATTTTAACGACTTTATCCGTTTTTCTACTACGAGCGCCTCCCTGTTGTTTTATCCTTTACCAGCTTAACTTTACGAATCTTGTTTCCCAGGGTTTGATTGTTAAGGCATCGTTTTGCCCTTTCAAGTCATTTCCCAACACATCGCAGAATGAAATCCTGAAGTTCCTGTGGGAAGACCTGACAACGACATCCGCATTTTCTCCGTTGATTTCCCTCAGATGCAGGATGACTTCATTTTTCCCGTTAACGGGCCGCATGTTCACCAAATAGAGATTTGGATTTGCAATATGGAGAACCTGTCCCACGGTCTGACCTCTCTTTTTATTGGTGGTTGCAGGCAATACCCGGTACAGGAACGGGGTTCGGCAGCCTGCACCAAACCTGGTGGCGGATTCCGGATCATTTTCCGGTTGTGAGGTCAAATTATAAGTCCAGATAAAACCGCCATGCTGGTCTGCATTAAAATTCGTCGTCCAGTAGTTGTTCATGACATACGAATAGATCTTTTCTGATTCAGGCTTGCCATCTTTTTGATAACGTCCGGTGTTAATGTTGCCAAACTGCATGAGCGGCACTTCGTGGCTTACCAGTACAATCTGGCTCTCGCTGTTTCTCACCGACGCAAAATTTTGTACCGTGTTCCAGTCGTTCGAAGTTTCAGGAACCTGATCCACGCCGGCCTCGATGATGCCGCCCGGAACTTCAAAGAAGCTTTTACCGTCTTTCAGTTGAAAAGGAAAGGAAACGTAAACCGCTTCCGCATCCGTATTCAGTTTTTTCTGCAAATGATAGCACAAATCGATCCGCTTGTGGCGGTGATATATTTTCATTTCAACTGAAAGGTTGTTATCGCCCTGCCCCGCTTTCGACTCGCCCTGAAAAACATAGCTATCCCAGATATCTCCCTGGGCAAATCGTGCCAGGGTCATCCTCGAGGGCAGGGTACGGGTCATTTCACCTCGCTGGTGCATTTCATGCGACCGCCGCGATTTCATTTCCTCGTAGATCAATGCGCCCATTTTATATTCGGCATCCGGATCAAGGAGTTCCTGCCCTAACTCTCTGTCGAACATACTGGTAATTACGCCATTCTTCTGGTCGACCACGATCCTGTACCATTCATTTTCGTAGATATTATCATGGTCTTTCTTCTGCCGTGCCGCCTTGCCCTTGCTGGCGGTATTGATAAAAAGCTGTTTGTAGCCCAAAGCCGGCAGATTTTTCACGTCAACCAGCCAGAAAGCACCATCGCCACGGCCTAAAAATTGTTGGGCGGGCACGATCTGTCCTTCCGGATCGGTGATCGTAAATTCACCGTCAGGGGGCATGACCACATGGTCGGCATAGATCTTAACCAGGCCCGAATATTCCCAGTTTAGGGGATTATAGATGAGAATGGAGGGAACATCAGCATTTGTCACCTGACCCTGCAACATACCCATCACCGTCTCCTGCATCACGCACGAGCGCCGGTATGCTTCCCAGGCATAGGATTGCTTCAACGCGCGCTGGATCATCGTCTGTTCATGGAAAGGTTCCCGTACACTGCGGTCGGCACCGAAAGTATGCTCGCCGTAAAACAACAGTGATTTATTCAGCTCATCCTGCTGAAAATCCGTATTGGCAGGTAATTCATATCCCAGTATTTTCGCCAGGGCAAATCCGGTCTGGTTCGCTGTGTTATTTGACTGAGCTTGCCTGAAAGCAGAAGCTTCGCGCGCCCCGGAAGCGAATCCGTCGGTCCACCAGTCGGGCCAGGCACCCCTGACCGTTTGCAGTTGATCACCGTACTTTTGCTCAATCTCACCCAGAAAATCCTTGTAAAGCGATAACCTGATCTTCGGATATTCATATTTTTCATTCCATTTGATCACGTTTTCACAGGCCATTGTGGACGGCGGCGAATTATCGCCGTGGCATCCCATAAATTGCAGCGGGAACAGATCGTATTCAAAATCAGATGAGGCACGTTCCGAAGTGATATTCAACATGAATTTTTCGAACGACTCAAAACTTCCGATGATGGCGTTTCCGGCCATGTAATGATCGCCCACGTAAGCCATCACCTTTTTCCCCGAGGGAGATTCCCACCAGAAGTAGGTGGGCTTGTCGAACGGGATCAGTGCGCGGTGGCCATTTTCACCCATGGTTACGTATTTGATGCCCAGGTCCTGAAAATACTCGGTAAAACACCAGCCAATGCCGTTGACGTCATTCTGCATCGCCAGTTCCACCTGGTCAATGCCCAGTTTTTTGTAGACATTGTTTGGATTGAGTGATGCGGAAAGGGTTGTCTCATCGGGAAGACCATCAAAATTGAAATACATGGCCGTGAGCTCGATGCGTCCCTCTTTAATGCGCCGAACCAGCCGGTCAACCTGTTGCCGGGGCCTTGTTTTGATAAACTCTTCAACTGCCCAGGCCGTTTCACAGGTCCATCTGAATTTTGCTTCTTCAGGATAATTGTCGGTCGCATCGCAGTAATCAAGCGCATAATCGATAAAACGGATATGCTCTGCCAGAATTTCAGTCTGGGGACGCGTATAGCCAATATCAGTATGTGTATGCTGAACAAAGGCTACCTGGAATTTACGCAAAGGCTGGATCGTCAAAGCGGTTGAATACTTTTTCTGATCGGTTTGCACTTCGATTTGAAGCTCTTTTTTCTGAGTCACTTCATTGATAAAGGCGGATAGTTTATTTTGACCAAAATTGATCCGCTGCTTACCTGTTTGCGTGCCATCAATAAAGACCCGGGCATCTTCAGAAGATCCCAGATGGGTCAGCTCGATATTGACCAGCCTTTTCTCTTTTTTCTCATTTAAGATCACAGGTGGAGCAGAAGCCGAAAGCTCCTTTTCCTTCAGGTTCGTTTTGAAGATCATAAACCAACTGCCGTTTCCCCCGGCTGACGATCTGACCTTCAATTTCACCGGCTTTCCCGGCGTCAGCTTGCGGGCCGGTATTCGCACCGATAAAAGGCCAAAGCGGTCGTCGCTTCCGTCTTTTAATTCCTCTTTGAAAATCAGCTCATTCCCGTCTTTATTTTTAATATGGATCCCTTTCCCGCCCGTGCTGACCTGAAAGGTGAAAAAAGGAGTGTCATTGACTTCAAGTATAAAATCTGATTTTTCTTTTCCGCAGCAGGTTCCTGAAACCCCGGCAATACAGATGATATTCACAAATTTGCCGTCCGTTTTGGATGCTATGGGTTTTGTATACCACACAGCCTCTTCCTGCTTGTCTTTTGAGCTGACCATGAACGCATCTTTGGCATAATCCAGATGGGAATGCCACGAGAAGTCAGTCCCTGAAACCCCCTTTTCATATCCCAATACGACCTGATCGCCGGCTTGTGGAAACTGCTGTGCCCGGACATTCACTGAAAAGCAGAGAAAAACGGGTATCCAAATTAAATATTTGCTCATAACATTTATTTTTCTAAGGTTGGTACTATGCTGCATCGGTTTCAAATTGAGCGCTTGAAACAGAGCAAACAGACAAGCCGCCGGATCAGGAGGCTTATCTGTTTTTATCGTTATTCTGCCGGGCCGATGTTTTGGCCCCAGAAAGTAACTTCCTGAACACAACCATATGCTCCCTTGCCGGTCGAGGGAGGTCCGACAACCTCCAGGACACGGTAACGCACATAGCGGACATTCTCGGTCTTGGTCTTATCCAGTTCAAATGTATTTAGATATGGGTTGGAAGCATTCGTGTCAATTAACAGTTTCCATCCTTTGGCTATGGCCTCCTGTTCCCAATTTGCATCAGAAGCAGGCAGGTCGGTGTCTTTCCCCTCAATCGATTCACATCCCCACAGTTGAAAGCGTTTAGGATTCCAGTTATGATAATCTTCACGGCCTGCGATCTCAAAACGTGTCAGGTCAGCAACCACTCCCAGGTCGAATGTCACGGTATGGGGAACTCCTTCCCCGTCACCGGTATGGTAACGCGAATTCTGAGCGCTGCCTTTTATGCCGTCCCACATACCGGCAAGTACTCCTCCGTAACCGGTGCCATAAGTATCATTTTTCAGATGAACCCCTTTAAAGTATGATTTATCCAGCTGAAAGACCGCGTCTACAGGAAGTCTTTCCTGCACCGGTTCCAGGTAAATGGTATCGAAACCCATATCTCCCGTTACGATCGCCGAATGGATTTCAATGTCACCACCTGCCTTCCAGTCGTATAAGATGGTCGACGCATCATCAGGTAAAACAGTGACTTCCGTCATCTGCCCGTTGTTATTCTCGTACCTGAACGTCGTCTTCACAACATATTCCGACTCCGCTTTGTCGGCCCATTGAGCCGAGAAAGCGGCTCCCGAAAAATTAAAACCCGTTATTCTTCTGCTCAACTGCGAATCCCTGAAAATATTTCCGATTGCCTTACCTTTACAGGTCTGGATAACCGATTTATTTAATTCTTCATCCCGTGTATATACGGTGAATTCATAATTCCGTTCTTCCAGATCTTCGATGAGCATCTCGAATGTCCCGTTCGAAGTTGCGTTTATCGGAAATACCTGGGATTGTCCGTTCCATTCCACGACACATTCCTTTGAATGCCCCAGATACCTGGTCAGTCCGACAATCCTGACCCGTTCGTAGCCACTGAAAACCTGTAAGGAGTCGAGCTTTCCCGCATATATCTTCTCACCCTGAAGATACTCTTCATGAATGGATTCCATATCGCTGCAGGCCGAAGTGATCCCCATTATTGCCGCAACAATGAGGAATATATTAATTTTATTAATACGCATAACTGTTTAATTTAAATCATGAAAAACTAAAGTTCCTCATTGGTTATTTCTCCCCAGAAAGATAATTCGCCGATGACGGAATAAGGTATCCCCTCCCAGTTTTCAAGTATTTCAATCCGGACATATTGTACCTCTACCAGATTTTCAATATCGAATTCAAAATCTTCGCCTTTGTTCTGAAATTCAACATCCTCGGCCGAAACCTGCCCCAGCGGTAAACCTGATGGTTTAAATGAATGGCATTCTTTAAGCAAGGTCCATCCGGCATTCGGATTCGCCGGATCGAAAGGAGGCAACTGATTGACATCCAACGTACCGTACACCTTAAAATGTTTTGGATTACCATGTTTATACAATTCCGTTCCTGCCCGTTGGTATAATTTGAACCGGCTCAGTTTGGCCGTAGTCCCAAGGTTGACCGTTAGGCGATGAGGCAGTGCAGCGGCAGCGGTATGTCCGCAATCCCACTGTGAATTCCAGACATTGTTCCACATTTGGGAAGGAGAAAAACCATACTGTCCAAAATCCATATCCCCGTTGATCTTAAATACGGAAAACCGCGATTTATCCAGGAACTCGTCAGGAATAGGGATGACCTCCACCAAAAGCGTGTCCGACAGATTTCCCCAGCGATCTTCGATATAAATACCAAAAAGCGTTCTGACGCTGTTATATCCCCGAAAGCTGTATGAACCGCTTTGCTGACTGGTAAAGAAAGATTCGCGGTAAACCATTTTATCCTGTGCCGAATCGAAGACGGCCACATTTAATGAAACTTCCGCTCTCAGCTCATTTTCGTACGACACTTTTATTCCGCCATAGTCAACGGTCCCCTCCAACGTGGGAAATATGCTGTTTATGGAAGGTTCCAGCGGTGAAATTGGTACAACAACAGCCTCCGAGCTGTTCTCTCCCCTGTCTACGGCATAGACGGATACATTGTACTTCCCTGTTTCACCGAATCCTTCCACCTTCAGGGAATTCACTACACCTGATGTTTTCACCTCCCGCTCAATGCCCCTGTTATCTTTGAACACTGCCTTGATGCACAATAAATCAACATCAGTTGGTGGTGTATAGCTGATGATCGCACCACCCGCTATGTTAACCACCTCAGTAACCGTCACTTTGCCCGGTGCGATATCGTCTGCGCCATAAGGATGGTGCAGGTCTTCCTTACATCTCCAGCATAGTGAGATGATTAAAAGGATGCTGACTATAATTATTGAATGTCTCATAATATTAATGTTTAAAATTATTTCTGCTACCAACCCAGGCTTTGTACGAGGTTTGGATTCCGTAATAATTCATTCTGACTGATCGGCCATAAATAATCTTTCGTCAGAAAATCTCTGTAAAAAATATTCTTTACCTGATAAAATCCCTGCACATCAGCCGCATAAATATTCCATCCGCGAACAGGCTTGCTAAAATAGGAACCTGCCAGTTTCCACCGGCGCAAGTCCCAGTAACGTGAACCCTCAAAAGCAAGCTCGATCATTCGTTCCTGCCTGATGATTTCACGCATACCCTCTTTGGATCTCGGTTTCAACGGGTTCTTTGAGTGTTCAGCCCAAACGCTGACCAGGTCAGTTCCTTTGTCGAGCCCTGCCTTATTCCTTACTTGCTGAATATATTCATAAACTTCTCCGTCAGGGGCGTTTTTTGTTTCATTCAATGCTTCCGCATACAGCAAATAAAGATCGCTCAGCCTGATGATCGGAAAGGTGTAGCTTTCGTTTGTGGTCGTATTTTGCGTAATTACATTCTGATAATTCACCAGTTTCTTGGCAAAATAACCGGTAATTGAATATAACTCCTGGCCCGACTTGCCTGAAAGCTGGCCCGCCTTTACATTCAGATAAGGGATCTGGTCATCATCAACAGTTTCCAGTGAAAACCATTTACCTCCGTCAAAACCAAGATAAGCGTAAAAACGCGGTTCCCGGTAGGTATGGAGTTTTGCTGTCGTATAGTCTCCCTGCAAAAAATATTTGTGGTCGGTACTCAGTTGTCCCTTTACTTCCACCGGCGTATACCGGTTTGCATAATCCCAGTTTTTATCCTCATTAATGGGAACTCCATTCGCGGTATAGAAGCCCTCAACCATATTCAAAGTAGGAGCATGAGATTTCTTTGTATTATTGAAATCGGCCACATGAAAACTGGTAAACCGGGGTTGGCACCAGGTTTGAAGGGCACCCGTCCAGTTATTTCCAAGACCCCAGACCAATTCTTTGTTAAACCGGTCGGTAATCGTTGCTCTAAGTGTCAATTCATGTCTTACTACATCATTGATCTCACCAATGGGTAACAGATCCTTGAAATCATATAGACCGTGTCCGGCTTCTTCGGCCGATGTGATGGCATCAAGACATGCATCTTTGGCGATTACCCATTTATTCGGATCATATACCGGAGCTATAAAATTATTTCCTTCTTTATCAACAAAACCGGAAAACTCTTCATTCCCGTTAAATAACGGACTTGCTGCAAGAACAAGCACCTGAGCTTTAATGGCTTTGGCGGCAGGAATCGTTAAGCGCCCGTACTCGCTGTGAATGTATGTGATTTTGTCAGGAAGGGCTGCACTTTCGATCGCTTCGTCCAGTAAGGAAACAATATAATCCACGACCTCGTCCACTGGTTGGCGTTTTACCTTTGTTTCTTCAGGAGAGGCATCAACGGCTATATTCTTATCCATAACAGGTATGGGGCCGTATAACCTTAACAGCCAGAAATGGAAGAACGCCTTTAAGGTCTGAACTTCTGCCACCCAACGGTTTCGTTCGTTTTGCTCAAGCCCGGGAATGTCTTTTATTGTTTCGAGAAAGATATTGCAGTCGCGTATGGCTACAAACATATTCTGACCGCCTCTTTTCCCTTCCCAAAAATTGCAGTAGGGGTCAATTGCATTTTGCATGCCCTTTGCCAAACGGAGACTGGTTTCATTGTTCATGTAAAAATCCCTTTCGGCATAATACCAGATTTCATCTCCTGCAACAAGAGCAATATTCTCCTGGGGATTCGCATACTCCGGAACATAGCTGTAACAAGTAGCCAGAAACTTCTCTGCACTGCTTCGCGTATTAAAAGCCATTTCAATCGTGGCTAAGTTATCGGGAACGATATCGAGGTATGATTCGCAGCCCGCAAGGGAGAAAATCAGCAATATTAAAATAAGTCGTTTCATTTTTATTCAATTAAAAGTTCACGTTGACACCAAGGTTGAATACTTTCTGGATCGGATACCCCAGGCCATTACCGCCCATCTCAATATCCCACAGTTTAAAGGCGCTGAAATTAAGCAGGTTCGTACCGCTTACATAAATCCGGAACGATGCTATTTTTACCTTTGACACAAAGCTGTCCTTTGGTAAGGTATAGCCCAGTTCAACCGATTTAAGCCTCAGGAACGCCCCGTTTCTCATAAACCAGGTACTTGTTTGGGTGTTGTTGTCAACGACCTGGTCCGATAACCTGGGCCATGCCGCATATAAATTCCGGTTATCTTCCGACCAGTGGTCGTTCGCCCAGGCACTTAAGAGGGCATTATTGGCAATTTTATTATTCCATTCAGCATCCTGGGTATCATTGTCATTAATATCGATGAATGGAGCTGTTTTATACGCGTCGATAAAAAATGAAGAGCGCGCAGATCCCTGGAAGAAAAAGGAGAAATCCAGGCCTTTATATCCGGCAGAAGCTCCAAATCCGTAAACGATCTCAGGTCCGGTAGGAAAACCGATCGGGACCATATCATTCTCATTTATGACGCCGTCGTCGCTGATATCCTTATATTTGATGTCGCCGGCCATGTATTCCCCAAAGATCGACTGGGACGGAGAATTAGCGATATCCGCTTCGTCAACAAACAGCCGTTCAGCGATGTACCCAAATGGCTGGTTCAGTGCCCGTCCGATCCTGGAACGCCAGGGCATTCCTGCGTTGACATAGTCCAATTCTTCGTAGACCTCATATTTACTGGTGGCATAGGTAAAATTTGCCATACTCGTGAGCCAAAAATCGGCATTGAAGTTATGCTGAAAGTTCAATGACATTTCAAAGCCCGATTTTGATGCTTCTCCGATATTTGCTCTCAGGGGCGCCTGCAATCCCATACTTGCGGGAACCTGAGAGCGGTCCATCAAAATATTGGTACGGTACTCATGGAAGTAATCTCCCTGAAGATCGAACTTGTTAAACAAGCCAATTTCAATTCCGATATCTGTCATCCGGGCAGTTTCCCAGGAGATCTGATCGTTGCTGTACCGGTCAATACTGATCCCGTTGATCCAGTTCGTATAATTTTGACCGAAAGCAATCCCCCTGCCTGAGTTATTCATATTTACCTGTGAAATATAGAAAAACCTGTCGTCGGGACCTCCGATCGCATCGTTCCCGACAAAGCCGAATGTGCCTTTGAATTTCAATTTGTTGATCGTGTTTTGATAAGGCGCCCAAAAATTCTCGTTCGAGACGATCCAACCCAATCCCACTGAAGGGAAGAACCCGAAGCGCTCTTTGGCAGAAAAACGTTCTGAGCCGTTATATCCAAAGTTGAACTCTGAAAAATACCGGTTGTCGTAGGCATAAGTAAAACGTCCCGAAAGCCCCAGGTTCCGGTAGGGGAGTGACTTTTGCAGGTTACCGGCATTGGCATATTTCTGTTCACGCATAATACCAACCAACATGCCGGTAACAGTATGCTTCTCATTAAACGTACGGTTGTAATTGGCCGCTCCTTCAAAATAAAACGAGGTCGATATCTCCTTATCTCCTTCATGATACTCCAAATATTCAGTTCCCTGATCCGGATTCAACTCAACTAAAGAGTAAGTGTCTATTTGCGGGTCATAGCTTCCTAAGGAATAGAAAAAGGGATTATAAGACCGGCTCACATTATAAAAAGATTCCCGTGTGGTGTTCCCCATTACCCGTGCCGTCAGCCCTTCGGCTATAAAACTCAAATCCTGCTTAATCTCGACAGCAGCGAGGATCATGCTCCGGCTTTCATCTTTATAACCTTTTACCATGTCGGCATACGGATTTAAATAATTGGCATCCCGTCCGTAATTTCCAAAAAGGATGTGTTGGGAATTTGCATTCTGCTGATCCGGTTCGTAATACTTAGGATAAAGTACAGGGTTGGTTTGCAGGGCTTTACGAAACAATGTTTCTCCGCCGTCGACGGGCCCCTGATAATCATCAAAATTGCCGTTAAAGCGAACCACCACTTCAGTTGTTTTGGTGGTATTGATCGTCACATTCGACCGCAAAGAAATCCGGTTGAACTCCACATTATTGTTAAAATTGTTTCTTTTATCAACCTTTAACATACCATTATCCGTGTTAAAGGTCCCTGCAAGGTAGTATTTGGCAATTTTACCCCCGCCACTGGCATTGAAATTAAACCGGCTGTTTAAAGAGTAATTACGGAACATCTCATCGAACCAGTCTACCGCCGGGTAGGCCATTTTATTGCGGTGAGCCTGTTCTGTCATTTTTATTTTATCAAGCGAATACATCCTCCCTCCCAGCGGATTCCGGGTCAGGACAGCTTCGTTGTGCAATTTCATGTAGGTGATCGGATCAGCCAGATCCAGCATTTTCGTCGGCATCGACACCGATTCCTCATATCGGAAATTCAGCCTCATGGGCCCTTCTTTCCCTTCCTTGGTGGTGACAAGAATAACCCCGTTCGCCCCACGCGCGCCGTAAAGAGCGTTTGCTGTCGCATCCTTCATGATCGAAAAACTGGCAATGTCATCCGGTTGCAGGCGGGCCAGGTCGGTTGTACTCAACTCGATACCGTCAATCAGAATTAACGGGGATTGCTTATACCCAAATGTGGTGACACCCCTGATGAAAAATTCGGCATTGTCTTTACCAGGCTCACCACTCCGCTGGTAGGATATAATACCCGACATACGGCCTGCCAAAGCGGTGGTAAGATTACTCGAAGGAACGCGAAGATCGCCGGGATCGACAGTAGATATGGACGCGATGACACTCTCTTTTTTCTGCTTACCAAATGCCACCACCGTAACTTCCTCCAGCTCATCTCTTTTTTCCTGAAGAACAACTTTTAGTGCGGTTTGTCCTGTGTAATCGATCACCTGGGTTTCCATGCCGACAAACGACACGACAATCTTTTCGCCCCGGTTGACTGCAATGGAAAATTTTCCGTCCTGATCCGTAATCGATCCTCCGGTTGAACCGGCAATTGTTACGGTTGCCCCTGGCAGCGGTCCACCCGCTTCGTCAACAACCGTACCCGAAATGCGGGTTCCCTGCGGTTGGCTTGCTGCATTAGCGGTGGAATTACTAACCGCAGATCTAACGGGATTTCCCTTCGCCTTCTCACCTGTTCCCATTCCGGGATTATGGGCCCCTTTGTTTAGTCGTTGTGAGTTGACTTCCAAAGCATGCAATTGCACAACAAAAACAATATTGATCCCCCATATTATAAGGAGGGCAATAAAATACCTGAACCTCATACTGCGTGAACAGCATAAAAAGTTTCTTTTCATAGTTGAGTTAGTTAATTTAATCATTGACCTGATAAATAGTTTTTGAATTGGTTAATTAAATTATTCAGACATCTGATTTAAGAGATCGTACTTTTTCTTCTCAAAGAAGTTAAGTATATGTTCATACATTTATAAATTTGTACAAACATATTTATTTTTTCCAAGAAATCAAATGACTGATTAATTATTTTTCAAATTTTAGACAGAAGCTACCTACAATTATTTATCATATTTTAAATCAAAAATTTATGAAAAAAATAACTCAAGAACTCAGGGGATCAAAAAATAAGAACATGTTAATTCTAAATTCATTTCAATGTTCATACATTTGCAACTCAATTCAATTTTTGTGATATCTTTGTTTCTTATCTTTTAATCCGGCTTTATGAATCTGCAGCTCAACCACAATAGTTCTACGCCCTTGCACTCCCAGGTCGAAAAATTATTGCGTGAATTAATCAATAAACAGGAATACCAAAAGGGAAAGTTACTTCCCAACGAGGTGGATTTGTCAAAACAATTGAACATTTCAAGGAATACACTCAGGCAGGCTATAAACAAGCTTGTTTATGAGGGATTACTGGTCAGGAAGAAAGGGTACGGGACAAAAGTAGCTACCAAGGGAATTTCGGGATGGGCAAAAAACTGGCTCTCCTTTTCACAGGAAATGCAGGCACTGGGGATCAGTGTCCATAACTTTGAATTACATATCAGTTGGGAAAATCCGGAAGCCGATGTGTGTTCATTTTTCAACATTCAACAGGAAAAGATCCTTTGTATGGAGCGCCTTCGCGGAAAGGAGAACTTTCCGTTTGTTTATTTTATCTCTTATTTTAATCCGGCAATCGGAATGACAGGCAATGAAGACTTTAATCGTCCGCTATACGAGATACTTGAAGAAAAGTATCGGGTAAAGGCATCATTGTCGTACGAAGAGCTTAGCGCGATAAAGGCTCCCTCCTCCATTTGCAAGAAGTTAAATATTAACCCGGACGATCCGGTACTCTTTCGTAAACGGTTCGTCTTCGATGAAAATAAACGGCCGATCGAGTTTAATATCGGTTATTACCGTGGCGACAGTTTTGTATTCACTGTTGAAAGTGAACGGAAATGACACCGGGCGTTTATCCGGTCAAGGTTGATACTCCCTCATTTTACGTCGATCTTTAATCCCTTTTATCCGGCAAACAGGGCAGATCCAATCAAGGTCAGTCCACTCTCCCATTCTTTAATTTTGCGGGCAATTTCAATTTAATTATCTTGGTGGTAGCTTAATTAAATGAATATGCCCGGTTCACGGGCTTTTGACAAGCTCAATGAAAGGGGTCCCTGCCGGACAAGTCCAAAGGGCATCTTTCTTTCAGATTTTTTCAGCCTGATGGGAAGACAGAATAAATTATATGGATTTCTGAAGAAAAAAGATAAATTGCTACAAAAACCAGAGTAAAAATAACAGAATGGCACGAACATGCGCTAACAGCCGAAAACAACTGATCATTAAACTGATACCCCTGGCTGCTTTCTTTTTGACCATCGTGTACGCGAGGGCACAAGTCACAACAATCCCCGTTGAAACCGCCAAAAATGCACTGGTTCTTCAGGTAGATGATAAAAAAGATGTCAAGCTTATCTATTTCGGAGAGAAGCTTTCAGAACCGGCGGAATATGCATTCATACCCGGTCAGTTTAAACAAACATCCGATTATACCGGCTTGTACAATTCAGCTTATACACCATCGGGAACCCGAAATTTACTGGAACCGGCCATTTCTGTTACGCATGCAGACGGCAACCAGTCACTCGACCTGGCTTACGTACGTCACGAAACCAAAAACATTGACAGCAATATTTCCTTGTTGAAAATTGTACTGCGCGACCGTGTTTATCCGTTCGAAGTAAGCCTGTTCTACAAGTCATATTCCGCTGAAGACGTAATCGAGCAATGGGCGGTGATCAGTCATCGCGAGAAAAAAGAAGTGGTCCTGCATAAATTTGCCTCCGCCAACCTGAGCCTGAAAGCCGGTGATTTTTGGCTCACCCAGTTCCATGGCGAATGGGCGAAGGAAATGCAACCGGAAGAATCGAAGCTGACCCATGGCATCAAGGTTCTGGACAGCAAACTGGGAACACGAGCCAATTTATTCCAGCCTTCTGCGTTCATGATCTCGCTGAACAAACCCGCAACCGAAGATGAAGGAACGGTGTTGTACGGCGGATTGGAATGGAGCGGCAATTTCAGGATTGACCTGGAACTGGACCCGCAGAATAACCTCCGGATTATTGCCGGGATGAACGATTATGCTTCAGACTATTCCCTGCCTGCAGGTCAGGAATTTGAAACTCCAAAACTTTTATTCCTGCTTTCCCATGAGGGTAAAGGCGAAGCGAGCCGGAAGTTGCACAATTGGGCAAGGAACTACAGGATATTGAACGGCAACGGCAATCGCCTCACCTTACTGAACAACTGGGAAGCCACTTATTTCGATTTTAATGAACAGAAGTTGTTTGAGCTGCTGAAAGATACCAAAAAACTTGGCGTGGATCTTTTCCTGCTCGATGATGGATGGTTTGGCAATGAACATCCCCGGAACAGTGACAACGCCGGACTGGGCGACTGGGATGCAAATAAGAAGAAATTACCCAATGGCGTTTCATCGCTGGTGAAGGAAGCGTCGGCAAACGGTGTGAAATTCGGGATCTGGATTGAACCGGAAATGGTCAATCCCGCCAGTAATCTCTACCGTGAGCATCCTGATTGGGTGATCAAACAAGCCCAACGCGACGAATATTATTTCAGGAACCAGTTGGTGCTCGATTTGAGCAATCCGGAAGTACAGGCCTTTGTTTTTGGTGTGGTCGATGACCTTTTCACCGAAAATCCAGCGCTGGCGTATATCAAGTGGGACTGTAACGCAGTCATCTATAACGCGTACTCGTCCTATCTGAAAAAACAATCGCATCTGTATATCGACTACGTCAGAGGGCTTTACAGCGTACTGAAAAAGATCCGCGAAAAATACCCGAAGGTACCCATGATGCTTTGCTCAGGCGGCGGAGGCCGGGTTGATTATGCCGCCCTGCAATACTTTACAGAATTTTGGCCAAGCGATAATACCGATCCGCTGGAACGGGTATTTATGCAATGGGAATATTCCTATTTTTATCCGTCAATAAGTACATCCTGCCATGTGACCAACTGGGGAAAGCAACCCATGAAGTATAAAGTGGATGTAGCGATGATGGGCAAGCCGGGCTTTGACATTGTGGTGAATGAGCTTCCTGAAAATGATCTGAAATTTTGCCAGGAGGCGGTGAAGACCTTCAACGAATTAAAAGAGGTCATCTGGCATGGTGACCAGTACCGGCTGGTCGATCCGAAAGAAAATGATTTTGCTTCGCTGATGTATGTCGGTGAAAAGGGGAGTACGGCCGTCATGTTCAACTACCTGGTCAATAACCGATACGATATCCGAAGCGAAGCGCCTGTAAGAATGAAAGGGCTGGCTGCTTCAAAAAAATACAGGATCGAAGAAGTCAACCTTTACCCGGGAACAAAATCAACGCTCACCGCGGGACAGGTATTCACAGGCGACTTTTTAATGAAAATCGGTTATAACCCACAGGTAAACACGTCTCGAACAAGTGTGATCCTCGTTATTAATGAAGTAAAATAAAATAAAAATGACGCTCAAAACTAAAAGAACGGCAAGACTGCATTTGTCTTGCCTGGGAGTGTATTCCTTGCTTTCTGAATCCCGGTGTTGTTTATAACGCGACCCTTATTACCGATGGAGCTGACAAAAAAAACTTCACAATTACCACAAAATCGCTGACGAGTCAATCCAAAGAGCGGATAAAGGTTTTACCGGTTGGCGGATTTGTGATGGAATTGCGCCGGTAAAAATGTAAAATTACCGAAAAACAAAGGCTGATGCAAAAGTATTTGCATGCGCAAAACGGCGACGACTGCACCAACTCGTCTGCTTTTTTATATTTTTGTGGCATGATATATGCCTATGTAATTTATAATCTGGAACATCATCGTTTTTACTTCGGAATATGTTCTGAGCTTGAAAAAACCGAACAAGCGCACAACGAAGGAAAGATAGAGGGTACCAAAGGGATTAAGCCATGGAAAGTGGTATACCAGGAGGGATTTGCCAATAAGCAGCAGGCGATCAGACGCCTGCGATTTTTCAGATCGCCGGGAGGACAACATTTTCTAAAACGGGTCTTGCATTTTTAGATTTCAACATTTAATAGTTGATAACCATTTTCAGGCAACGCAATAAGCTGATTTTCTTTTTTGTAGTTTTGCGAAAGATACGAAGCATGAGAAGAAACCGGCAAAGGCTGATGATCATGAGTATAGTAAAAACCTGAATTGAATTTATACAGAAAACTTTAAATTAAAGAGTGATGAGAAAACTTTTCATTGGAGCATTAGCAATTGTACTTTTAATTTCCGCATGTAAGACTAAGCAAACGCTGCCGAAGCAGGAGGCTACAGCAACAGAGACAGTGAGCAAAGAAGAGCCAAAGGTATTTTCTGCCCCCGCAGCACAACCTGCTTCCCAACAGCAAGCCCCGGTCGTTCGTTATGAATCATCAACACCGGTTCGTTCCCAGTCAGAATCATTTACCTTCGCACAACAGGAAGACGCCAGCAAATATCAGGGTAAATTCTTTGTAATTATTGGTAGTTTCAGTTCGATGGACAATGCCAATCGTTACAAGCAGGAACTGGCCCCTCAGGGATTCACCCCTATCGTTTTAAGGAGCGAAACCGGTTATTACCGCGTATGCGTAAATGCTTACACCGACGAAGCTACGGCCCGTCAGCGGATCCAACAGATCAGGACAGAATATCCGAAATATGCCGACACCTGGTTATTAATTAAAAAATAAGCCCTTCATAGCGGGAAAGGCATCACGGTGGATTTGCAATTCATCACGATGCCTTTCTTATTTACAATATTGAGGGAACTTTTAATAATCGCGCAGCAGCCTGTTCGAGGGTTTCATTCGTTTTAGCAAAACAGATCCTCAGATAACGCTGCTTGTTCTTTTCATGACAAAAAGCAGAAACCGGCAACGTAGCCACACCGAACTCCCGGGCCAGGCGCTCAGCAAAGATCACATCCGGTTCATCCGACAACTTGGAGTAATCGAGCAGTTGGAAATAGCCTCCCTGCGCGGGGATCACATGAAATAAGCTTTTCCCCATCAGCCGGTTAAAATAGTTCCGTTTTCCCTGATAAAGTTCCGAAATATCATCAAGCGGATGGGAGGTTGGCAAAAAATCGGCCATCGCGTACTGCAACGGAGTATTGGCGTTATAAACCTGAAAACGCTGTATTTTACGGAATTCAATCATCAGACGTTCCGGAGCAAGGCAGTATGCAAGTCCCCATCCGTTTATATTATACAAAGGGCCAAATGAAGAAACGACAAAGCTCCTTTCTGCCAGCTTTTCGAAACGAGCCACACTTTGGTGTGTAATATTGTCAAATACAATCGACTCATAAATCTCCGTACTTAATATGATAATATTGGTCCCGTTTGTCAGACGCTGGAGCTGCAGCAGGTCATTTTCAGAAAACACACTTCCCGTAGGGTTATGAGGGGAGCTGATAATAATCATCCGTGTCTTTGAGGTAACCATCCGTCTCAGTTCCTCCCAGTCGACCTTAAATCCCGGCGGCTTCAGCTGAACATATACAGGCTTCCCGCCGTTTAAAATAATGGATGGTATAAACGCCTCGTAGGCAGGCTCGAAAACTATGACTTCATCATCGTCTTTAACAATGGCGCTGATCGCCGTATGAATGGCCTGGATTGTTCCCGCTGTAACGGTAACTTCGGTTTCAGGATGATATTGGTATCCATAGTTTTCCCTTACACGTCCGGCAATGGCTTCCCGTAATTTCATAACTCCCGCAACAGGCGAGAAGTTATTGTATTCCGTCTCCAGATACTTTTTTGCCAGCCTGATTAAATCCGGCGAACAGGGAAAATCAGTTTTACTGTTAGCCATGTCAATGGCCCCGGTCTCTTCAACGAGCGCTCCCATGGAAGAGAATATGCTAACAGCGGTATTAGGTAGTTTTGATTGTATCATGACTAATTATCAAGAGGCAAATTTATTAAAAAGCACCGGACTTACCTCGTTATTATTATCCAAATTTAAACAATAAAGTAACGCTTTGTTATTCAAAAACTTCTTTTAAAACAGCAAGTGATTTGATTCCGCCGGACAGATCGAGATGAATTTTGTAGTACTCTAACAATTTGGAAGTTAAAACAGTTCGATGATGGTTTAGAAAAGCCAGTTTCTCAATCTCTGAAAGGTCAGTCCGGAATAATTCGGCAAATTTTTGGCTCATTTCAACATTCATGAACGAATGATGTGCAGGTTCATCCTGCTTAAAAGATGAACTTACCAGGTCAAAAAACCGGAAACTGCCTTCAGGCGGCCGGGGAAAAACGCCCAGATATCGGGTTAGCTTAAACAGGAAAACGATCAGAAAATTGGAAACACCTTCACCCTTCAGGTCGAGCAGACAAATCGCATGAAAAAGAAAATCAAATAATTCCGGGTTTGCCTCTTCTTCTTTCAGGCATTTCATCAACACTTCAGAAATAAAGATAGCCTGCGAACTTCTTTTGATGTCAAAAGGAATATGCAGAAACGGAACGGCGAGGCGGATATCTTTTATCCGTTGCAGGTTTCTTCCCTGTTTGTAATACACTTCCAGGTCGAGCAGGAACAATGACTGAAAAAGATTGATCCTGGAGCCCGATTTCCTTGACCGGATGCCATTTACCAAATAATGCTGCTGCCCAAACTTTTCAGTATAGATGGTCGCAATGACAGAGGTATCCGAATAGGGGATATGGTGTAAGAATATGCCTTTGGTACTTTCAAGCACAGCCGCTTATATTTAGCTTAATGATTTAACCAGGCAACGAGTTTCTGAACAGCCCTGGCGCGGTGGCTGACTTCATTTTTTTCATGCAATCCCATTTCGGCAAAGGTTTTTGAATGACCCTCCGGCACAAACACCGGATCGTAGCCGAACCCCTCATTTCCCCGTTTTTCTTCCGGAATCGTTCCGTTAACAACCCCCTCGAATTGTGTTTCCTGACCGTCTGTCACCAGCGATATGACGGTGCGGAACCTGGCCCTCCGGTTTGTCAGGCCATTCATTTTCCGGAGAAGCTTATCCATGTTGGCATCCGCATCTTTCATCTCCCCGGCATAGCGCGCAGAGAAAACGCCGGGTTCACCCTTCAGGGCTTCAACCTCCAGACCGGTATCATCTGCAAAACAGTTATACCCATATTTCCGGTACACATGAAACGCCTTCATCGAGGCATTCCCTTCGAGGGTGGGCGCCGTTTCCGGAATATCTTCCACACAGCCTATGTCTTCCAGGCTCAGCAGCTTCGCCGATTCACCGATGATATGCTGTAACTCTTTAATTTTATGCCGGTTATTTGTTGCAAAAACAAGTTTGTCCAGGTGTTTTTTACGCGTTGTTTCTTCCATCTTCTGCTAATGGTTTACAGCAGTAAAAGTACAAAAAACAAACGAGCATGCCTATTGTGCTGCCGGCCTTGATTCTGCCTTTCTGAATACCCGCAAAGCAGGGCGAAGGCCGAACAACCGGGCTTGATGCTTCCGCAGGTTGATAACAGCGGACTATCGGAACACATAATCCGTTCCGGGCAGGTCGGAGAACGAGTACTCACCCAATGCCACGGAATAGGCTCGACGCTCCAACCCGGGAGCCACCGGTAAATGATTTTCCAGATACTCCTCAACAGCATCATGTACCGTGTAATCCTTGACTTCAACCTCCCTGACGTCGCGCATGCGACAAAGATTATCGAGCGGATCGCCCGGCCTGACACAGGCGGAAATGCTGTAGTCACGGTCATCCTGCAAGGGTTCATCATTCACGGTGATCGAAATGATCCGCTTTCCCTTTGGCGCCTGGCTGTCAAATTCAACCTTCATGCCCGAATAACGGACCAGCCATCCGCCAAAACGCTCCCTCGGATTCTGTGCGAATACATTGTGCATCTCCTTTTCGAGCCATTCCCTGATCTGCTTTCCGTTTGCCACGCCTGTTTTCACGGCTTCATTGACGGGAAGCAAATTCCACAGGTTAGCCCGGGTGATCGGCGCTGGTTTGCCAGCCAGCGGAACAATGGGATTTCCGAACCTGAAGCCGTTTGAGATGGCAATATCGACACCTGTTTTCCAGCGCATGGCGTCGGTAATCATATTATCCACCGGCGTTTCAGCAGTCAGGTACCGGTACAAGGGAACGGAAGTGTAACCGATCACGGTTTCCAGGTAATTTGCGTAAGGTTTTTTAGCCTTTTCCACCAGCTCCCGAATATGTTTGTCGGCCGGATATTTCTCCGGGTCGACATCCATCAGTTCGTAGTCGTCACCAACAAGCTTTCCGTCGATAAAATGAAGCGTCAGCTTTCCCACAAACGACCCAAATGCTCCCGGCTCAGTCACTTTGGCATATTTACCCTCAATGGGCTTGCGGATCCGCTCGTGCGTATCATTTCCCAATATATAGTCGGCCTCCCTGGCTACATCCTGACTTGCCAAATCAACCTGCTTAAATATGCCCAGGTGCGTGATCAGGAAAAGCACATCCAGCTTCTGGTCGTGTTTAATCGTGCTGATCAGATCGCTTGTTTGCCGGTCAATCCCGGTAAAATGAATGCCCTTACTGAAGGAAGGATTTTGCCTGACGGGAACATCCGGATCGTTAATCCCGATAAATCCCAAACGGATACCTTCAATTTCCTTAATCCAATAGGAAGGGAAAAGATTTTCTCCGGATTGCTCATGCATCATGTTCTGAACAATTACCGGTGTCCGGTAATCCTCCAATACCCGGATCATCTTGTCCTTGCCGTAAACAACCTCCCAATTTCCGGGAATCAGCAGGTCATAACCCATATTCCTGACAATTTCAGAAAATATAGCTCCTTCCGAAAGCGCCGCGTAACCACTTCCCTGGATCAGGTCGCCGCCGTCAACAATGATCGTTCGCCCCGGATTTTTTGCCCGTTCGTCATCAAAAAGGCTTTTGATATGCGCAAAACCTCCCCGTTCTTTAAAAGCGATCTGCCCGCCTTCGCGAAACAGCTCTGTATGTGAATCCAGTTGTCCGTGGATATCCGCTGTCTGCAGAATTGTGATGCTTACTGTATCCATGCTGTTCCGATTTAAAATCCCTGACGGTTGCGAGTGGGATCTTTCCGCTCCCAACATCGCCAGGGCTGTTAATAAAATAACATCCAGTCTCATAAGCTAACGCTGATATATCCCTTTTTCTGAAGCGTCAGCGCATGAAGCAAGCCGTTGTCAACGACTTTCATCTCCTTAGGCAACTGATTGCGGTCAACCTTAAACATATTCAGCGAGAATCCGCAGACAACCAGAGAAACTCCGGCTTCTTTTGCCCGTTTGATCCACGGCGCCATTTTCTGGTGATCGGTCAGCTCCGTGACCTCTTTCCCGCACATCAGGGCCTGGAAATCACCTGTATTGCCCTCTTTTTGCTCCAGTTCTTCTGCCGTCATTAAAATAATCTCCAACTGGGGGATTTGTTTGGTCATAACAATATAGTTCTGTTTACCGTCCGAAACCGGACTTTGAGCCTGTGCATGCATGACTGCGAAAAGCAGGGCTAATGCTACTGTAATCTGTGTAATTTTCTTCATCTCTGTATTTTAATTCGTTATTGATTTTTTAATATAAATGTTTTTCCCTGAAGCGGTCTTTTTCATAATTTTCAATGCAGAACGGTTCCCGCCGGGATCATTTTTATCCTGAACGACCGGTCCCGGGCTCTCTCTTTCCATCATTTCTGAAGCGGAGTTAAAACCATCATTGATTATAAAAAAGAGCAGGCTGCCAAACAGGGCCACGTTCTTGAATAAAGGCCCCAGGGTATTGACCTGTCCTATCTGTATGGTAATCGTGATGGGAAGCAATACAGCAACCAGCACAACTGCCGACCATCTGATTTTGAACCCGATTAAAAAAGAAATGCCTGCCGCCACCATGACAATTCCTGTCACGATGACCAGCCAGACCGGTTCGCCGAAGAAATAAGCAAATTCCTTTAAACTGGCCTGCCCGATCCGGGCAGCCGCTTTTTGCGGATTGACTAAATGTCCGTTGACGCCGGCCACAATAAATATCCCGCTTGTCAGCACCCTGAGCAGAGTTACCGACAACTTGTTCACTGACACGTTATGATTCATTTAAAACTTGTTTAATCCTTAATAATCGTTTGAGAGGTACTCACTAAGATCTAAGGAATCTTTTGCTCGTTACATGCCGGGGGCAGCAACCTCTCCTGCAAAAGACGCCGGTCGATTATTTAACAGGATTAAACCTTTGGCGGTGGGGCATATTTCTCGAAATACAAGGCAACTGGTGACCTGGGATTAAATGCGTATTCCCTGACAGCGGGTTGCAGAACAGCCTGATTGAAAGGGCGCAGGCCTGAATAAAAATAAGGGGTACAAAGAAGGTCGAGCTGACTGATCTGTTGGTTGCTTTCAGCTTTAAATTTGCTGGTATCCCGGTAGTCCTTTCCCTTCTGACAATGTTTTACAAAGCTTATTTTATCATTCCAGTCAAACAGGCTCAAACCATTAAAATCAACGGCGACGAGCTTCGTCAGGAAAAATGAGATCACTATAAACGCTATGTATTTTTTTGTCCCCAAAACGCTATTTTTTTGTCAATCAAAACTATAACAATATTTATGCCACATATTCAATTATATAGATATGACTATTTGCTACAATAACGTCGTTTCAGTAAAAAGGTTCAGTCATGCTCTATCGGCTCCGGACTTGTCCGAAGGTGATATTCATACCCGCTAAGATTCCGGCATTCATGTTATTCAACGGAATGCCCTGCGAATTAATCTTCAGCAGCATCTGGTCGGAACCGATAAAAAAGTTAACGCCTCTGGGGTGAAAATTGAATATCCACCCCAAGGAAGTCGCCAGGTTAGAAACGCCATAATTTACTGAAAAATCGAACCATGCCGTAGGAGCCATGTTGGCCGAAAGCCGGGCTTCGGTCCAGGTGTTAAGCTTGTGAAACCGTGTTGTCCACAGGAAACCTGCCGAAAGCCTCCGGTAAAACGGCAGGGTGTATTCAGCACCCAGGTTCAGGTTGGCTGCAATCATTCTTCTCTCCCCCCCTGTATTCCCCTGGTCGTAGAATTTTGCCAGGTCGCCCAAATCGTCGCCGAGCGCTTCGAGTTGTTCATCAAAATCGTTGGACGATTCCTGATCATTTTCATCCGCATCAATATGCTCAAATCCGTCGAAATAGTAGGGTTCGTTCAGTGTTGCACCACGAAGCATATCCCGCCATGAAATAAAACCAAGATCGGTGAGCGCCCCTGAAATGGCAAGATCCGGGCTTAGCTGGTAGTCAATGCCCATATCTGCAGCCAGCCCCCAACCGTTTAACCCGGAACCGTCTACATCAAATCCTTTAATATGATTGCCCTTTCCATCATCTTCCGTTTTAAAAGAGGCTCCTTTCATTGAACCGAGAATCGTTCCGTTGGCTATGACTTTCCACTGATCCTGATCCATAGTTACATCGAGTTGCCGGACATGGGCGTCAGCGTAAGCTCCGGCAAACAGGATTTTCAATTTTGCGCCTATTGTCAGCTTCCGGGTGATTGCATGAGCATGACCAAAGGCCAGTTCTGCATAACTTTCGGAGATGCTCCGGATATTACGAATCTGATAATCATTTCCTCCAGGATTGTCCATCCCGGTTTTCATGAAATTGAACAGTTCGTAAGGCAGATTGGTGTCCATGTCGGAACGCGATACCAGTTCGATTGTATTAAAGCCATTCCACCCGTAAAAACCAACTCCCAGCAGGGTCACATCGGCATTCATCTGCAGCCGGTTTACATCATGAAGTTTATCCAGAAATTCATCCCGCCCAACGGTGGAACTCATAAAAGTTGTCAGTTCATATTCACCCGACGGATCGTCGTACCGATAGATAAAATCGGTAAGTCCCACGTTCCCCTGTGCTGCAATACCTGCATTTCCCAGACCGGGGACGCTGATGTAATTCCGTTCGCTCATAAAAGCGGGGTTCATGCGGTGACGGGTCGAAACGCCTTCCAAAAACCAGGCCGACCGGAACGGCTGCGCGTTGACGGCTGTCGACAGGACGCCGCAAAACAGAACCAGGAGATATCCTTTTATTGCTAATCGCTTCATAATTTCATTTCTGTGTACTGATCGTTCCCGCCTTCATTCATTCAGATCAAGGTTTATTCCGCCGGTGACCTTTATGGTCATTCCGGTAAACCGGATGAACTGATTCGCATTAAGTGGTAAGTCACTTCCCGTCCGGGAACCGTTTACCGCCGTTATCCGCAGGGCAAGTGCATCCAGGCGGGAAAGATCAGCATCTTTCGATGTAAGGGCTACGATAACAGGCGTTTTGCTAACTCCTGTGTCGTTTCCGGCGGCAATCAGGCCGGAGACAGACGCAGTTATACCGGTCATTTCTTGCCTGGCAGCGTTGAGGGGCACAACTTCCAGCTTTAATGATACCGGTATCGAGTTTTCAGCCGTCATCAATACCTGCATATCAACGTTTTTAAGCTTATCAGAAACGTCCGAAAGATCATCAATCAATCCGTCGATGGTATCCCTGTAATTCACGTGAAGGGTGTCAAAATGCATTGGGACCATGATTTCATAAGAGCCACTGATTTGCATGGCCTTTGTCAGGTCAATATGATGCGTTTGCTCCAGATCGGCATGTGCCGTCATCTCCAGAATGATTGAATCGGGAAGTACCTTCAGCAGGTTCGACAGCGTTTCAATCTGAACGGTCTCGTATCCTTCCCGTTGAGTGCCCTGGCGCGAAACCAGAAAGTTAGTCTGTGTTGCCTGACCGTCGATTGCAGCTGCATTCACTTTCAATGTTGTCCGTTCTATTTTTGAGCTTTCAATAACCTGACCCCGTTCATCTTTGGCGTACATCTCAATGTTCAGATTGACCGGCATACCGATTGAATTCCGGATGCTAAGACTGATTTGCGGATTATGGACTTCCAGAACGACGTCCTCCTCCTTCAGGAAATCGAGGTCTTCGTCCAGATCCAGCGCCAGTGACTGGCGCACCGTGTCGACCTCCGGATCGAGGAGTCCTGTGAATTTCGCTACATGCAGCGGAGCAACCGTGACCACAGGAACAAGCTGAATGTCATTCAACTCACTGATGTCGATCCTGGCCTCACCGATTTTAAGCGTTCCGGAAATGGCAATCGGAGCGTCCAGGATCAGCCTGTTTTTGCCGTCTATCTGCTGCATCCGCAATCCTTCACCGTTATTCATTTTGCTGAAGTCGACTCCGGTTATGGTGAGATCTCTGCTGAACCCCTCATAGGGACTGAATTCGTCTTTTTCGCCGTCAAGCATCAACACCCCTTCAACTACCTGATCCTCCTCCGCAAAACGCAGAAAATCAGGAAGAGAAATGCGGAACTCATCAAAAATAAGATTACCTACTCCTTGCGGGAATCCTTCAAACTGAAAAGTAACCTGATATGTGGCAGACACTGTTTTATCCAGTTCAATTGTCCGGATGGCAACAAGCTCATCCGGCACCTCCGTGTCAATCACGATGTTGCCGGCTTGTTCCACCTTTGCTGAAATGGTGTCCGGGAGAACGACGATCAATCCCGGGGGAAGTCCGAGCCGTTCAAAAATTTCCGTGGAGAAGTTAACTGACACCGGGTCCAGGGTTACTTCCTGCACATCAAGGACCACCGGATCGATCTCAATGTCGACAGGATCAAGCACATCAGATTTGGTAAGAGCATACCGCCCGGTCTCATCGACAGTCAACATTCCCGACTCATCGATCAGCTCGCTGAGTTTGACCGAATCAATACTCCCGATGGGTATGGAAAACGCACTTCCTCCTGCATTCATATCCAACGAAATATCTTCGTTTAAATCATACCTTTCGTCAACGCAGGAAACGGAGGCAGACAACAACACAATTAAACCCAAAAAGAGTTTAAACACCCGCTTATAAATCATCTTTTAAAATTAGCTTCATCACCTATTCAATCCTCACTTCAATGCAGACCAACGCATCATCACTGCATTAAACACCACAATAATAGGTCATTCCCGTCGGAACCGCAACTTTAAGTTGATGTTTTAAAAGCAGGAATAGGGTATTACTCTGATTTATAGACAATTTGATTAACGATGTCTTTGCGGATAATCCCGTCTTCGAGGCGGATAATTCGCTTTCCGTATTGTGCAAATTTTTCATTATGAGTGACCTGAATGATGGTCATCCCCTCCCCGTTCAGGTCGCGGAGCGTTTCCATGATCATTTCGCCCTGGCTGGAGTGAAGGTTTCCGGTGGGCTCGTCGGCCAGCAGGAGTTTTGGTTTTCCGACAATGGCACGTGCAATACCGACCAGTTGCTGCTGGCCTCCGGATAGCTGTTGGGGGAACAGATCTTTTTTGGCGACCATATTAAACCGATCGAGCAGATCAGCTACCATGGACTGCCGGTCACGGCTTTTTACTCCTTTATATATCAACGGTGTTTCAATGTTTTCATATACGGTCATTTCTTCGATCAGGTGATACGCCTGAAAGATGAAACCCATAAAGTTCCGGTGATAATCTACTTTCGCTCTCTCCTTCAGGTCGAGTACAGACTGATCGTAAAGCTCGTATGTCCCTGCCGAAGGCTCATCGAGCAAGCCAATAATATTCAGAAGGGTAGACTTTCCCGACCCGCTGGGCCCCATAATACTTAAAAACTCGCCGTCATTCACTTCAAGGTTGACATCCTTTAATACAAAGGTGCGCTGAAATTTTGAATCGTAAAATTTGTCAATGTTCGCTAACCGGATCATAGTGCTGCTTTTAGTTACTGTTTTTAGTTCAGAAAATATACCAACAATTCAGTATACTGACAATTAATCTGTTAACAAATATCCGGCTCGGCCGGTGTAAAAAAATACAACAACATCTGACAAATAATTAGACAGGTTCAATTTGTCAAACACCGGTCCCGGCACATACCTCAGCGAAGAGCCTGAACGATTTGATGCGGGTTTTATGATCATAAATATGAGAGACGGCCATGATCTCATCGGCCCCCGTCAGCTCCAGCAGTTCGTTCAGTTCCGCTTCAACTTTGCGTTTACCGCCGATCAACGAACAGGCAGTCATTTGTTCCACAGCGGTCTGATAGAGGGACCAGTTTCCGGGAAGCCGTTCCACAGGGGGCTGAACCAGTTGCCGGTTTCCCGTAATGACACCCAGGAAGAGTTGCTGCATAGTCGTAGACTGTTTAAGGGCCTCTTCATCGGTTTCGCAGGCGACAACGTTTACGCCGATCATGATATAAGGTTCGGCCAGTTGCGGAGAAGCTTTGAAATTTTCGCGATAGATGTTAATAGCTGCAAGCAATTGGGCAGGAGCAAAATGGCTGGCAAAGGCGTACGGCAACCCCATTTCAGCAGCCAGGTATGCACTGTCGGTACTGGATCCCAAGATCCAAAAAGGTACATCGGTTCCTTCTGCCAGGATCGATCGGACAACTCCTCTCCGGTTATCTTCTGAAAAATACCGCTGGAGCTTCCTGACTTCATCGGGAAAATCATGCACGGCTGCATTGCGGTCGGACCTGATTTCACGGGCAGTAACCGGATCCGTGCCGGGAGCCCGGCCCAACCCCAGGTCGATACGCCCCGGATAGAGAGAAGCCAGCGTCCCGAATTGTTCCGAAATGATCAGCGGAGAATGATTGGGAAGCATAATCCCTCCCGATCCCACGCGGATTGAACTGGTCCCGTGCGCAATATAGCCTATAATCACTGCTGTTGCCGCACTGGCCACATTAATCATGTTATGATGCTCGGCAACCCAGAACCGCCGATAGCCAAATTTTTCAACATGCTGAGCCAAGTCAAGGCAGTTGCGTAAGGCCTCTGCCGGGGTAGAGCCCTCAGCAACGGGCGCCAGATCAAGAACTGAAAAAGCAATATTCTTTTGTAATGTCATAGCCGGTTATTTTTAAATTAACAGAAACAACTCAACGATGATTTTTGATCAGAACGGTGACTTAATTCGTAACCCGCCTGTTGCTTCTTCAGCATGTAAATAAATTATTAAATTGCAATTATTGAATTTTAATAATTAAATTTGCATAATCATTTGATTGTTATGGAAAAAATAAGAAATCCATTTGTTACAGGGAGCTATATTTCTTCAGATTATTTCTGCGATAGGGAAAAAGAAACCGATGAAATAATAAAGTCCATTACAAACGGGAACAATATGGCGATCATTTCTCCCAGGCGTATGGGAAAAACAGGGCTGATCGAACATTGTTTTCATCGACCGGTAGTTGCTGAGCATTACTATACATTCTTTATTGATATCTATGCAACAAGCAATTTGAAAGAGTTTGTTTTCAAGTTAGGGAAAGAGATATTTGAAGTGCTGAAACCCAAAGGGAAAAAACTAACTGAAAGCTTTTTTACGATGATAAGCTCCCTCCGACCCGCCTTTAAATTGGATTCCCATACCGGCTCTCCCGTTTTCGATATTGGCATCGGAGAAATTCATTCACCCGAATTTACACTGGAAGAAATTTTTAAATATCTCGAAACAGCAGATAAACCTTGCATTGTGGCAATTGATGAGTTTCAACAAATTGCCAAATATCCCGAGAAAAATATTGAAGCTGTTTTAAGGACTTATATTCAACGCTGTAAAAACACATCATTTGTGTTTGCCGGAAGTCAGCGCCACTTAATGCATCACATATTCATGTCCGCATCTCAACCTTTCTATCAAAGTGTAAGTTTGCTTCAACTGAATGCGATTAACAAAGAAAAATATGTGGAATTTATCTGGAAGCATTTTGAGCATGGAGAACGGAAGATCACGAAAAAAGTAATAGGACCGGTGTATGATTTGTTTGAAGGACACACCTGGTATATTCAGTGTATTTTCAATGAATTATATGCTTTTACAGAAAAAGGCGAAACCTGTACGCTGAATTTAGTAAAAAAGGCCATTGAAAATAAACTCGATTCATACGAGTCTTTATTTCAAAGCACGTTATCTCTCCTTACAGAAAAACAAAAAGAATTGCTTTATGCGATCGCCAAGGAAGGAAAAGCATCGGGACTTACATCAGCAGTCTTCATCAAGAAGCATGGATTATCCTCTTCCAGTTCAGTTCAAACCGCAGCCAAACAGTTGCTGGCAAAAGAAATCATTACTTCCGGGAACCATGTTTACCAGGTTTACGACCGTTTTTTTGGCTTGTGGTTATCTAAAGTATACGGAACAGGATATCAACTATGACGGAAGATTCCCTACTCATACCGCAGCGCTTCCACCGGATTCCGGGTGGCGGCTTTCCAGCTTTGCCAGATGACGACAACCAGGGCCGTACTTACCAATTCTTCCTTCTATTCCTCAAACCGTACATTCAAATTTCCGCCGGAAGCACGCATGTATACCGGGATCCCGCCACCGTTCACCGCACCTTTGACGCGGTCTTTTTCGGCTTTTCCTGAGAAATTCTGAAGGTCGATATTCACTTTCCCCGAGCTTAAATCCAGATCCAAGCCAAGTTCGCCACCCTTCCGGATGATGGCATCAATTCCTCCGCCACTGGATTCCAGGTGTAATTCCTTGCTTAAACTCCCAATATTAACACGAACTGATCCTCCGCTGGATTTGGCTTTCACGTACGCGGCTTCTCCGTCAACACTGACACCACCCCCGCTGCTGCCCGCATCTACATCGCCGTGAACGTTCGTCAGGTGCACGCCGCCACCCGAGCTGTACGCAAAAACATTCCCGTGCGCTTCCTCTAAAGTGACACCGCCTCCACTGGAATTCAAGCGAATATCTCCGTGCTGATTCGTCGCATGCACGCCCCCGCCCGATGAACTTGCCTTCGTGGTTCCTGTAACGTTCTCCAGTTTTATTCCGCCTCCGCTGCTTACAAAATCATGTGTGCCTTTTACATTTGAAATTTTTAATCCCCCTCCGCTGGACGAGACGTTGCACGACATTTCCCGGGGAGTTACGATGTTTAATGAGATGCCCACGTTGTTCCACGAACCAAATTTTGTCTTACGCTCGACATTTGCGGTAACGGCAGAACCATTTTTCTCGATGTCCAAATCAAAATCTTCCAGAATATCCCGGACCGACGGATCTGAGGGTGATAAAACCCTTCCGTTTTTCCGGATAAATACCTGTACGGTTACTTCCTTCTGATCGTCGGCCCTCACTTCGATTCCTCCGCCGGATGACCGGGCATTCAGTGTACCCGGCTCATTCATGTCAAAGGTCTTTGTTATCGTAGGAGTCTTGTTTTCCTGCGCAATCCCGCTGCATGAAAGCAGTGTGACCAGCATTGCTCCGATGGCGTACATTTTTACATTCATTTGTTTCAAATTAAAAGGTTATTCAATCTCGACCGAATCTATCCTAAAGACGCTGCATTTTATAAATAGTTACTCATACCTTGACTCTTTCTCCCGCTTCGTTCTCTTTATTCATATCAAGCCCTCTGCCTGCCCTTTTCGCTATTCACATTGCCAAGCTCTCTCAAAAAAAATGCCCTTCTGTTAATAATCTCAATATCAACCAATACAGAAAACAGCGGTTCTGATAACGTCTAATTTATTTACACTCCTGGTCTGGTTGATACCTTCGTATGGATCTGTTTAGAAATGGCAGCAATTATTCAGCAAAAACTCAGAAAATCAGATCAGGTAAAAGATGCCCGAGACGGCCAACCCGGCAGTAACCAATGTCACAAAGCACAAAAGAATGGGTTTTCGCGAGGCCTTGCTGCTTAACGATACTGCATAGATCATCTTCAGGAGATTGTTGCTGTTGGTGGCATTGATGATGGCCAGTACAACGGTCAGTTGAGTAATTTCATAATGTTGCTGCAGCATGTACAGCAAAAAAGGATCAACATCAAAAAAACCAATCAAAAAAGCCAGGCCTGTCACTCCTGCGCTGCCGAAATGTTCCATCACATGGTGGGTGATCAGGGCGAAAGCAACAAACAAGATCCCGAAAATAGCGGCAGTACGCAGTTCCAACGGATTTTTACTAACTACGCCGCTTTCTGTTGACATCTTTTCCTTTGCACCTCCGCCATTGTACTTCAATACCAGGCGAGACAGTCCGTAGGCAACTCCGAACATAAAAAGGAAAGGAATGGTCAACTTCAGGCCGATGTTTTGGTTAAAAACATAGGCCAGCGCCAATACCCGAAGGTACATCATGCCGTTGGCCAACATAATGGCTGAGACAGACTGGATACCCGTTCCTTCTTTCTTCTCTTTCCGTGCTAAAATAACCGTGGTCGTCGTGCTGCTGTATATTCCGCCAAGCACGCCGGTCAGCATAATCCCGGAATCCGGGAAGATGAACTTCTTTACCAGGTAGCTGACATACGAAACTCCCGACACGACCATGATTGCCAGCCACAGTTCGTACGGTGAAACGGGGATCATTTCCGATATATCCGCCGAAGGCAGTAAAGGCAAAATGATCCCCGCGAAGGCTATAAATTTAGCCAGCGTGACGAACTCTTCTTCCGAAGCCTTTTGGGAAATTGACTTGAACTGCCCCTTCATTTCCGTTAAAATCAGGATCGCCACCACAAACGAAAGCGCCAGCCAAACCGGCTGTGTAAATACCAGTACGCTCAGGCAGTAGGTGAGCAAAGCCAGAATGGAGGTCGTCAGACCGAAATCCTTCTGTTGCCTGATCTTTAGGAAATACTGGACGCCTATCAGAAGCCCAAGGACCGACAATCCAACCAGAAAAGGCGCAAGACCGGCGGGATCGGCGATGTACAACACGTATCCAAGCAGGCCGATAAATGTAAACGTACGATCGGTACCGAACAGCATGCTGTCATCGTCACCAAGGTGGTGACGGCGCTGCCCCAGCCCGATCAGCAACGAAAAAACAAGAACAAGGAAAAAATTGACAATTTCCCTGGGAATAAACGGTATGATATCCATGATCAGTTTGCCTGTTATTTGCAAAGATATTTTTTCTAACCGGGTTGTGATAACGTATATCGCAAAAAAATTCTATTCATATCGCAGTGCTTCGACCGGATTTCGTGTAGCGGCTTTCCAGCTTTGCCAGCTTACCGTCAGCAGGGCAATTCCCAGGGCCAGCAGGCCGGCGAGGGCGAAGATCCACCAGTTCAATTCCGTTTTATAGGCAAAGCTTCCCAGCCATCTATTCATCGCGTACCAGGCAACCGGACTCGCAATTACAAAAGCAACAGCAATCCATTTCATAAAATCCTGATTGAGCATGGCCAGGATCTCCGAGATTTTGGCGCCGTTCACTTTACGGATGCCAATCTCTTTAATCCTCTTTTCAGACTGAAGTGTGCTCAGGGCAAATATTCCCAGTGCCGACAGGACCATCGCAATCAGTGAAAAGATACCCGTGATCTTTGACAGCCGCTCTTCTTCTCCATAGGCAGCCTCGTATTTTTCGCTCACTCGTTCGAATTCGAAAGGGATATCCGGGAATAAGTTCTCCCATTGTTTCTTTATAAACCCGACCGACTCCGCTTCTTTTTCGGGATGAAGCCGGACGGCTATATACCCCGGGTAATTGTGGTGAGGTCCAAACTGATAGATCATGGGCTGAATCGGATACTGTAAGGAAGCCACATTGATATCGTTTATCACACCTACGACCGTTTTTCTATTGCCTTTTGAAATTAGTCCGATCTGCTTCCCTTCGGCAGAATCCCATCCCAGCTTCTTCAGTGCCGTCTCATTGATCAGAACTGCCGATTCCATGTCGGTGGAAAGATCTTCGGAGAAAAATCTCCCCTGCTTCACGTGCAACCCAAAAACTTCGGTAAAATTCTCATCCACATCACATGAAAGCAATTCCAGTCCGTCAGGGAAAGCGCTGTCATCCGGATAGATCTTAAAATTATTCCGAAAGCCAAATCCGGGAATAAATTCAGTCACAGATGCTTTGCTGTATCCGTATTGTCCCTGGTATTTTTCCAAAGCCTCCGTGAAGAGAGCTGTATTCTTCAGTTTTTCGGTGCGGTTATGCCCCAGAATACCGGCAGGCATGGCAATAAGATTATTCCTGTCAAAGCCGGTCTCATGATGCTGCATGAACGAGATTTGCTTGTAGATAAAAAGCTGCGCGATGCCCAGCATGATCGTGATCGCGAACTGTAAAACAACAAAGCTCTTTTGAAAGGTCATTTGGTGTCCGGCAACCATTTTGTTCTGAAGCAGAACCTTCAGCGGTGATGGCTTCGATAAAACAATGGAAGGATACAGACCCGCAATCAATGCCGTGAGCACACCGAAACCCGTAACTCCTCCCCAAAGCAACGGATCTGAAAAACGGATAGCCATGTCCTTCCCGGTTAATTCACTGAAAGAAGGCATAAGCAGGTAAACCCCCGCGAAAGAGAGGATCAGGCTGATCAATACAATGATTGAAATCTCCAGGAAGAAGTCGCCGATCAGTGCAAATGAAGTAGCTCCGTTTACTTTTTTAATCCCTGTTTCAATATTCCTTTTCCCTGCATTTGTAATCGAAATGTTGACAAAATTCAAACAGGCAATAACGAGTATCCCGATAGCTATAGCCGCAAGGATCCACAAATATACCGGGTTGACGGCAGGCACAAGATCGTTTTCAAGCGTGGAATTCAGATGGCTCCCTTTGAAACCTGTTACCCGGTAATGATGCCGGTTTTTCATAAAATCAGGATAATACTGCTTTTCGATATTGCCTAATTTTTTTTCAAAATCCTCAGGTAGTCTGTTTCCCTTGAAGGTGACAAATGTATAAAGTCCGAATTCATACCAGCGCTGATCCAGGTCCGGATAATACCGGTACCGGAACTGATCGGATAAAAAATAGTCGAAATCGAAAATTGAATTGGAGGGGATATTGTCAATGACTGCTGTAATGGTAAAAGGGTGATCCTCAAATTCAAAAGTTTTTCCGACCGCATCTGCATTGCCGAAAAGTTTACCGGCCAGCTTCCTGGTGATGATCGCTTCATAAGGATCCTGAAAAAGAGTTCCCTGTAGCAAGGGAAAGTTGAATAGTTCGAAAAATTCACGTTCAACAATCGCCCCTTTCAGATCCTTAAATTTTTTGTTTTCAACTTTCAGCTCCTCCCAGGTTCTCATTAGTCCGGTTACCTGATCAATTTCAGGGTAATCGTTTTTAAGTACGTCCCGAAGCGCAAGAGGCGTTCGCGCTCCGGTGCTACCGTCCTGGATATTTCGTTCAACAATCCGGTAAATCTTGTCAGCATTCGGATTAAAGTTTTCGAATGAAGTTTCAAAATGGATATAAAAAAGGATCATTAAACTGACCGACAACCCAATAGACAGACCGGCCATATTGATCAGGACAAAATTTTTGCCTCGGAACAGGTAACGGACATTGACCCGTAGAAAATAACTTAGTCGTTCCATTTTTGCTCGTTTTTAAGAGGTTCATCGGGTTACTCGTACCGCAACGCTTCCACCGGGTTGCGGGTAGCAGCCTTCCAGCTTTGCCCGCTTACAGTGAACAGGGCAATTCCCAGCGCCAACAGGCCGGCAAGGGCGAAGATCCACCAGCTTAATTCCGTTTTATAGGCGAAGTTCCCCAGCCATTGATGCATGGCATACCAGGCGACTGGCGTGGCAATAACAAATGCGACCGCGATCCACTGTACAAAATCTTTGTTGAGCATCGCTAATATTTCAGAAACCCTGGCCCCATTTACTTTGCGGATGCCGATTTCTTTGGTTCTTATTTCTGAAATTAACATGGACATGGAAAAGAGTCCCATACCCGAAATAAGGATGGAAAACAGCGCTAAAACAAATAAAATATTTGAAACCTGTATTTCTTTTTCATACAGACTGGCAATGTGCTGGTCGAGGAAAAGAACATCGGAAACGGCAGCGTTGTCAATTTCATCGGTTATCCGGGTTATTTTCTTTACCGTTTCGATGAAGGAGGTATTCGCAGATGCCAGTTTTAAAACAATCCGTGACTGGTACGATTCTTCATAGCGAATAGCCAAAGGTTCAATCTCATTATGCAACGAATTATAGTGAAAATCTTTTATCACCCCTATGATCGGCGAGTCATTCAAAAAGGCACTGGAAATATTCTGGATGCCGTGCTTCCTGATAAACGCTTCATTCACAATATATGATAAGTTGTCGGAAGCTATTTTGTCATCGAAGAACCTTCCTTTTTTAATTTCGAAGCCCAGCGCTTTGGGATAGTCGGCCCCCGCCATGTTATGGTTAATGTCAATAAATTCCTTCTCCCCGTTTTTAGCAAGCGGTATTCTTAAATTAGAGTAACGTTCATCGCCGGGTATGTGCAGGCTGGTGCTGACTTTTTCAATTTCAGGAATCCGTTTTAGTGCTTCCTCAATCCTCTTGATATTTTGTGGCGTATGCTCCGCCCGGTTTGCAATTGGCATATAAATAACCGCTCCATCAACCAGGTTGTTACTACTTTCAGCAAACACAAAATTCATTTGCTTGTAGATGGTAAAAACCGAAACTATCAGTACAATTGAAGCGGCAAACTGAACAACTGAAAATACATGACCTGTATGATTTACTTTTCTGCCCGAATCGTTACTTTCTCTCAATGAACTTGTAATTTTATACGATGTAAATTTTAAAGCCGGGAACAACCCGACCAGCACGCCAGTTAAAGTTCCTGCTAAAAGCGCAATAAAAAACCAGGAAAGCTTTAGGTCAGGCATTGTAATATTCAGAAAGTTGCCCAATATATTTTTTACCGGATAACTTATGAAAAATGCAAAAGTTACGGCAATGATGCTCGGTAAAACTGCCTGGTAAACCAAAAAGCGGATGTTGTTTGCCCGTGAAGAACCATTTACCGACCTGACGCCAATTTTTTTAATGCTCTCAGATGCTCCGGATACAATGTTGTTTGCATAGTTTAACAAGGCTATCAGGAGTACAATAGAGACAAGGCTTATCAGCATCAGTGTTATTTTCCTGTTTCCGTGCACACATATACCATCTGGCAAACCAGAAGAAGAATAATAAATTTTGTCCAACCGGGTTAATTGGTAATTTCTGCTGCTCGCCTGTTCTGTATATCCCAAAGAATTGAATACGGAAATTAGTCTGTCGCTTATTTTTTGTTGTAGCCGGTCAGCCGGTACAAGTTCATCCGCCTGAATGAAAGTTTGCAATGTACTGTTCATCCAATCCATTGTAACATAACCGGGCATGTTCGAAGCAGGCAAAAGCATGTCGAACCTGATGGATGAATTTTGGGGAATTTCATCCATTACCGCCTTGACAATGAACATCTCTCCTTTGTATTCAATCGATTTCCCGATAGGGCTTTCATTTCCGAATACTCTTTCAGCTAAAGGTTTGGAAAGCGCGACAGAATATTTATCAGCAGAAAACGATTTTACTTCACCTGATAAAATTCCAAATGAGAACATCGTAAAGAAATCATAATCGACAATCAGCGGGTTGTCAATGTTGTATTTTGTTTGATGATATACAATATTTCGCTCTGTCAGGCCACCTTCATCGTTCAAAATCCTTGCTGAACGATCAACTTCGGGTATGTTCTCTTTTACCCATGAACTCATAATCCCCGGGGTATAACACACATTATTCATGTCACGGGTACTCCATTCTACCCGGTATATTGATTTATAGTTTTTATGGAAGCGGTCAAAACTCATTTCCGAAAAAGCATAAACCCCGGCAAGGATAACAAATGTAAAGCCTATTGCCAGCCCCAAAATATTAATAGACGATGTAACAATTTGCTTTTTTAATCCGCGAAAAATTAATTTTATTTCTTGTTTAAACATGACTGTAAAACTTTAACATTTATTCATATCGCAACGCTTCCACCGGGTTGCGGGTAGCAGCTTTTCAGCTTTGCCAGCTATCCGTAAGCAGGGCGGCTATCGGGATCTGGCTGTTGTAGGAATATTCCTTGCCCACATGCAAAATGATCAGCATGGCGCATGCAAAGCCGAAAGCGAGTCCGGCGATATTCAACGCGGTAAAAATACCGTTACTCCTTAAAAAGCGGAAAAGGTCAATTATTTTGAGGATCATGGCTATTAAAATCTTCATTCATAACTAATTTCCTGCCCTTCTGTGTTTCGGGTTCCGGTTCTGCTTCAATCGGAATGCCCAAAATACAAGTTATTGATTTTTAAATAGCTATAAAATAGCCCATACGCACTTTGTAAAAATATTTTACAATGAATGTGGGATTCTTTAACAGGATACGGGGAAAATCTATGAAGTGATTAGTTATAGATGGCGGATGTAATCCGAAAAAGTTGTATTTTTTGTCACTAAGCAGAACTGACATAAGTGCATTATGGGAAAATTATCTTGTTTCTGAGAGAATCAAATACCTGAATATTCTAATAAGCGGGTGAATTACTGGTTTTGGCGAACCAGGGAGCCAAAAGAACTGTATTACTCATACCTCAGCGCTTCCACCGGGTTTCTGGTTGCGGCTTTCCAGCTTTGCCAGCTTACGGTGAGCAGGGCAATTCCCAGGGCCAGCAGGCCGGCCAGGGCAAAGATCCACCAGCTCAATTCCGTTTTGTAGGCAAAGTTTTCGAGCCATATATCCATCGCATACCAGGCAACAGGTGTAGCAATCACAAAAGCAATGGCAACCCATTTTACAAAGTCTTTGTTGAGCATGGCCATCACTTCGGCTACGCGGGCGCCATTTACTTTCCGGATGCCGATCTCCTTAGTCCGGCTAACTATGGAAAAGAAGCTGACCGCATAAAGCCCGACACAGGCGATTGCAATTGAGATAGCCGACAGCAACAATAAAAGCTTTTTTGCCTGCTGATCTTTAATATAATGACGGACAACTACCTCGTCGTGAAAAGCATAATCAAGCGGAGCGTCGATATTAAACTCGCGCCATAACTTCTGAACGATCCCGATAACACCGGATACGTCAACATTGCGGATCTTCACGTACACGCCACCACAATTCTCCGCCTGCGTGATTAACAAAGGTTCCACTTGGTGGCGTAAGGAACGGAAGTTAAAGTCTTTAACGATGCCTATCACCTGGCAGGTCTTACCTCCAAAGATCACGTTCTTTCCAATCAGAGTACCTTTCCCGCCGTATTCCCGGACCGCCGATTCGTTTAGAATAACTGCACCGAAGTCGGATTTGCGGTCGCGATCGAAAAAACGTCCCTCTTTCATCTTAAACCGGAAGGTATTCAGGAATTCATCATCGACCGGGAACACACTGGGATGAAAATAATTCTCTTCGTCTTCTCTTTCAAAAAATGCCGCGGTCATTGAAAAATCTTCCCCAAAATAAACATCACTGGTCGCCACCGACCCGACCGCCTCATAAGTTTTCAATTTTTCGATGAAACTTTTCCTCGATTGCCCGTTCATTCGCCCCAGATCCAGCATCATCACATTTTCGGGATCATACCCCCGGTCCTTGCTGATCATGAAATGAATCTGCTTTTGAACAATCACGGTACTGAGAATGATCAGGCCCGATAAAATAAACTGCATGACAAGAAGCCCCTGGCTTCCCCATGAATTCCTCCTGTCAACACGTTCGTTCCTGAACAAGGTCAATACTTTTTTATTCGATACCAGAAAAATATGCAGCAGATTGGAAGTCAATATAAATACCAACAAGATCATGAAAACGGCCACCATAATCTTCAGGACAAGATCACCGCTAAGAACTACATCAAAACCAAGGTAATGAACGAGGGGTCGTCCGGCTGCGAGATAGATAACTCCTGCAAGGACAAACGACACCAGGAAAAAAGCAAAAGTCTCATACAAAAACTGCGATGCGATATCCGCTTTATAAGCACCGACCGTTTTCCGGATCCCAACTTCCTTTAATCGCGTCGAAACAGTGGCAACGGTCAGATTCACAAAATTAACCGAAGAGATCAGAAGCACCAAAATCGCCAGGATGACGGCTCCGTAAACATAGAGTTTATCGGATGTGACGGCCGGATCGAATTTGTGTGAACTAAAATGGATGTTCGTCAGCGGTTCACAGGTATAAAAAAGATAAAAGTCGGGCGAATACTTCAAATCGTCCATGTTCTGCGCCTTTGCAGCGTCAATCCGGTCGTCCGAGTTCGCGTAAACAAGTTTGCTGATTTTGAAATTCAATTCACTGACATCCATATCCGGACTGCTGGTTTTGAAATAGGTATAGTAACTCTGCGATCCCCAGCCGATTTCATCCGGATTTGATTTTTGCAACGACTGGATCAGTTGAACACGCAAATGAAAATTGCGGGGAGGATCATCGAAAACGCCGGTGATGATGCAATTCTCCCCTCTCAGTTCGACAACTTTTCCCAACGCGTTCCCGACTGAGCCGAATTGCCTTTCTGCGATGCTTTTAGCAATGACAAGATCATTTTCTGAGGCAAGGGGATTTTCCTGAGTAGCTTTGACCGGTATCCCGAAAAAGGAGAAAAACGCCGGATCGGCGTAAAACAGCTGTCCGTCGGCTACATTTTCGTTTTCATATTTCAGATCTGCCCGGCCGCGTGCCAGCATCCTGACCGACTCGCTTATTTCAGGAATGTTGTTTACCATCGCAGCAGCCTGCTCCGGACTTGTTACTGCATAATCGGCGATTTCTTCGTTCAGCTTTCCCTGCATGAGGCAACGGTAAATCCGCTCACGGTCAGGAACATGCCGGTCAAAGCTCGTTTCATAATAAACATAGCCTACGGCAAACAGAATAACGGCAAATGAAATACTCAGTCCGAAAAGTTTTGCAAAGGTTAACACGCCGTTCTTCCGGGCATTTCTCACAGTCATTTTAAATCTTAAAAAATTCATCGGCTACCTTGTTTTTATTGATCCTTCAAAACCCTTTTGCGGGCCGCATCCGGTTTCCAGGTTAAAAGTCAGCAGGTGATAGCTGATCACCTTCAAGCAAAATGCCTAAAATTCAACCCGCTGGTATATAAACAACTACGGAAACTATCCCGACTTATCTTGTAAAAATATTTTACAGGTATGTTGGATTATTTAACAGTGTAGCGCTTGTTCACACATGGCGCTCTCCGGCATTTCTCTGAGCCAAACGCCAGATGACAGTATTATTCATACCTTAACGCCTCCACCGGATTTCGCGTGGCTGCACGCCAGCTTTGCCAACTAACGGTAAGTAATGTAATTCCCAATGTTAATAAGCCTGCAAGTGCAAAGATCCACCAGCTTAAACTAGTTTTGTAAGCAAAGTTTTCCAGCCAGCGATGTGTAACCAGGTAAGCAATCGGGATTGCAATTCCGATTGCAACAGTTACTGCTTTTGTAAACTCACCTGATAAAAGTTTGGCGATACCAACCTCGTTTGAACCCATTACTTTTCGAATTCCGATTTCCTTTGTTCTTCGTTCAGCCGTAAATGTCGACATGGCAAATAATCCCAGACAGGATATGAGAATTGCCAAGCCGGCAAAGTATTTTGACAAGATTGAAATGCGCTGTTCGGCTGCATATTGTTTCTGATATTCATCACTTAAAAAAGAGTAGTTAAAAACATACCCGGGATTAAATGATTTATAAAGTTTCTGTATCGTTTCAATTGTTTCCTTTTCTCTTCCTGCCTCAATCTTTACCAGAATTTTTTCTGCATCTTCCGGCTTGTACCTGAAAAAGAATGGTTTTATATTCTCATGAAAAGACCGGAAGTTAAAGTCTTTGGCAACTCCAATTATTTCATAATTCGTTCCCCATAAATTAAACGTTTTGCCTACAGGATCTGTCAGTCCCATTACATTGATTCCTGCTTCATTAATAATTATTTTATTCTCTTCGTTTCCATAATCCGAAGAGAAAGCCCTTCCTGATTTCATTTTAATCCCCAGTAATTCAAGCATATCGTCACCTATACCAAAATGAGAAAAAGCAACAGCCGCGTTGGGGTCTTTGCCTTCCCAATCAAACGATCCCTGCGTTACACCTGTTTGGCCAACTATGCTTCCCCACATCGTTGCAGCATGCTTTACTCCGGAAATCTTCCTTATTTCTGAAAGAAATGACTGTGAATTTTCCGAAAGCTTTCCTTTTAAATTAAACTGAACAATATTATCGCGATTGAACCCTGGATTTTTTGTTTGTATCAATTCAACTTGTTTATAAACTACCAAAACTGAAACAATAAGGAGCGTCGACAAGACAAACTGGAAAACAACAAGGCCTTTCCGTATAAATAATTCACCGGAAGAGCTGTCTAATTTCCCTTTTAAAACAACCGCCGGACGAAAACCTGACAAGTATAACGCAGGATAGCCGCCTGCAAATAATCCGGTTAAAACCAGAATTGTAATACTTACGAATATCAGTCTTTGGTCGAGGCTGAAAGAAAGCTGCTTCCCTGTAATTTCATTGAATTGAGGCAGAAAAAGAATAACAATTACTGAAGCTAAAAGAAATGCAAAAAACGTAATGAATAGTGATTCACCCAAATACTGAAAAACCAATGATCCCCTTTTTGCACCGATTGTCTTTTTTATCCCAACCTCTTTAATTTTCCGGAATGCTTTTGCCGTTGACATATTCATAAAGTTGATGCAGGCAATAACTAAAATGAAGATAGCGATTATCGAAAATAATCTCACATATTCAATTCTTCCACCAGCCTGTTTCCCATCCTCGAAGCGGTTATACAAATAGCCGTCGGAATATTTTTGAAGCAAAAGTGTTACATCCGAGATATTGCCTTTGGTTTTAATAAAATCGACGATCTTATCATTTAGTGCAGAAACATTTGTGCCTTGCTTTAATTGCAGGTAAATCTGTGCCTGATTATTTCCCCAGGTGGCGTAAGAGCCAACCAATTCTTTAAATACTTCGAAAGACATTGCAAAATCAAATTGTTCGGATGAGTTTGCCGGAATATCTTTTAGAACACCTGTAACAACAACATCGCCTTTTTTATCCTGGTTCTGCCAGCTAATTGTTCTTCCCGGAATATTGTCGGTTGTACGGAATAACATCAAGGCCATTTTTTCAGTAATAACCACCGAGCTTTTCCCGTCCAGAACTGTGCTGCGATTCCCCTGAAGAAATTCATAGGAAAAGATTTTGAAGAAATTTTCGTCGGCAAATATCCCCGATGCGTCGAAGTTCTGTTCGCCATTGGAAAGTATAAAATCCTGCTGAACGGGCGAGGAATTTACTGCATATTCTATTTCGGGCATTTCTTCGAGAAGTGCAGGAGCCAGCGGAATTGGACCACTTCTCCAGGTATCAATCCCATCTTCATTGGGATGTGTTGTCAGTACCTGGTAGAGTAATTCATCGTTTTCATTGAACTTATCTGTTTTTAACTCATCGTTCACCCACAGATAAATCAGCAATGCACAGGCTAAGCCCGATGACAGCCCAATCAGGTTAATAAAAAACGAACTTTTGTTTCGTCTTAGATTGCGAAAAATGATAAGAAAATTATGTTTAAACATGGCTTCAGTTTTTTAAATTAATAATCATTCATACCTCAATGCCTCCACCGGGTTTCTTGTAGCGGCTTTCCAGCTTTGCCAGCTCACAGTCAGCAGCGCAATTCCCAGGGCCAGCAGTCCGGCCAGGGCAAAGATCCACCAGTTCAGCTCCGTTTTGTAGGCAAAGTTCTCCAGCCATTTATTCATGGCGTAGTACGCAATAGGCGTAGCAACCACAAAGGCTATGGCTACCCATTTTACAAAGTCTTTGTTGAGCATGGTTAAGATTTCCGAAATGCGGGCGCCGTTCACCTTTCTTATTCCTATTTCTTTGGTGCGGCGCTGTACAACAAAAAGGCTTACTCCAAACAGGCCAAGGCACGAAAGTATGATGGCAATGCCGGCAAAAATTTTAAGCAATAACGCCAGCTTTGTTTCTGCTAAATAAATTTGTTGGTAGGTGTCGTCAAGAAACTCGTATGAAAAAGGTTCATTGGCATTTATGGTTTTCCATTTTTCTTCTATCGAAGAAATTACAGATGAAATATTCCCGGTATATTTGATGAATGTGACTGCTTCCTGGTTCCAATTTCCCTCTTTAAACAAGTAGATCTGGGGGAAAACCGGATGATGCAACGATTTGGTAAGTGCATCCTCAATTACTCCAACAACTACACGGCGTTCATTATTGAAAAATATTTCTTCCCCGACAGGTTCTGCAAGTCCAAGTTCATCGGCGGCCTTTTGGTTTAGCAAACAAGCCTCTTCATTATCACGTCCAAACTCCCGGGAAAAGCTTCGTCCTTCTCTTACATGAATATCGAGGGTTTTGAAATAATCATAACTAACCCAGCATCGCTCAGCAAGCGGCCCCTGTTCATAGGTCATCCCGGTTAACCAGATAGGCCCACCATCATCTTCAGTGGTAATCAGGCACGATTTTGCAGTAACGCTTTTTATTCCCGGTATTTTAAGCAATTCTTCCTTAAAAGATGGAAAACGATCCTGCAGTTTTCCTTTTATCGGAAAATAAATGACCTGTTCTTTATTGAATCCCAGATTTTTATGAAGAAGAAACTCCTTCTGTTTCGAAACGACCAATGTGGTTGCCAGTAATACGATCGAAATAAAAAACTGCAGGATGATCAATCCGTTCTTTACGAGCCATGGCCTTGCTTGCGGAACTTGCTTTACTTTCAGCATCGCTGCTGGTTGAAAAGATGAAAGATAGAGAGCAGGAAACAAGCCCGCAAATATGCCGATAACAAGAATCACGCCGGGGAAAAAAAGCCAGATCCCCGCGTTATGGATATCAAACTTCAGGTCTAATCCGAAGGAGGGGCCAATAACAGGCAGACTCAACCCTACCAGGATCGATGCAACTACCGTGGCAATGAGGATATGAATAAATGTTTCGGACATAAACTGAAACACCAGGCTTGCCCTTCCTGCCCCCAGAATCTTGTTAATCCCCACTTCTTTATTTCTGACCGTGTTTTGAGCCTCAAATAAATTGATAAAATTAATGCAACTGATAAGGAGGATAGCCAGTACTACAAATGAAAAAACGTACACATTCCTTATATCTCCCGTTTTCAGCTTTTCATTGTTATACCGGTAATCAAAATAAATTTCACTGAATGGCTGGAGATCATAAAAAAGGCCCAGATCATCCCATAGCTGGGTGTTAGCTGAGATGATCCCGCTCATTTTCTTTTCAATCCCGGCAATGTCTGCATTTTCGGAGAGAAGCAAATAAGTATAGACCCGGTTCGAATTCCAATCCTCAAAATACCTGTTTTGCCGGGTAAGGGTGGACATTGAAAGAAGAAAATCGAATTGCAGATGCGAGTTCCCCGGAACATTTTTAAAAACAGCTTTGACGGTATAATTTTCCCCTTCTACATCGAAAACTTCTCCAACAGGGTCTGCCTTTCCAAAGTATTTACTGGCCGTCGATTCGCTGATCACTATTGAATTCGGTTCAGCCAGTACGTTGGTTTTGTCGCCTGAACGCAAAGGAAAATCGAACAGCTCAAACACAGAATTGTCGGTAAAGTATCCGTTATTTTCATAGAAAACGTGTTGCCCGTACTTAAACACAGAATTTTTAGCATGATAGAACCTGACATAATTTGTTATTTCAGGTATTGCTTTTGTAAACCCGGGACCAAACAAGGTAGGAATATAAATCTCATGCACTTCTTCATTGTTAATTGATCCGTGCTCTACAATGCGATAAATATTTTTATAGTTTTTATGAAACTGATCAAAACCAAACTGACTTTGTATCCAAAGAGTGATGATAAAAACACAGGCAATGCCAACCGCGAATCCCGCAATATTAATGCAGAATGACAAGGGTTGACGTTTGCTGTTCCGGATTGTGGTTTTCAATAGCTTTAGCATCGTTTCTTTCTTTTAGTTTCCCAACATTTCCATCTCCCTGTTTTTCCGGGATCTGCATTTCACTCATATCTTAGCGCCTCTACCGGGTTTACTAATGCGGCTTTCACCGTTTGCATGCCCACCGTCAACCAGGCGATTAATAAGGTCATCAGGCCCGCGGCAGCAAAATACCACCATTCCAGTTCAATCCGGTAAGCAAAGGTTTCCAGCCAGCGATCGGCAATCAGATAGCTAACCGGAAGGGCAATCACAATAGCAATGATCACCATCCGGGTAAAGTCGCCTGATAAGAGTTGCGTAATTTCCACAACGCCCGATCCTAACACTTTACGAATGCCGATTTCTTTCGTTCTTTGTCCGGCAGTAAATGCAGCCAGACCAAACAGGCCGAGGCAGGAAATGAGGATAGCCAAGCCTGCAAAGTATTTGGAAAGCGCCGAGACACGCTGCTCCGCTACATACAATCGCTGATAGTCATCGTCCATATACTTGTAATCGAAAGTTTGCCCCGGATAAGATTTCTGATAGATTTTCCCCAGCCTTTCCAGAGTGGCTTTTCCCGCTTCGGCTTTAATTCTGACCGAAACCTTGGGGGCGTACTGTACCGGCGCCGCCAAAAGTACACAAGGCTTTACCCTTTCATAAAGCGATTCAAAATTAAAGTCTTTGACGACACCAATGATCTCCTTTTCTTCCCCTTCAATCGTGACTCGCTGCCCGATTGGATCAGTCAGCCCCATTGTTTTAATTGCAGTTTCATTAAAAACGACCTGATCGGGTGACCCAAAATCTTCGGAGAACGCCTTTCCCGCCGCCATCTTCATCCCAAGTGTTTCAATCAAATTGTACCCCACCCATTTAACCGAGAAAAACGTCTGGTCATCCGGGCTTTTCCCTTCCCAATTGATTCCGGAAGTGCCTCCCAACGGTGAGCCTGCCTGCATGTTACCTCCAGCGGCGTTGACAACGCCCGGAATATTCCTGATTTCTGACAAGGTAGCCTGACTCATCTTCGCTACATCAAAATAAACCACATGATCCCGGTTGTAGCCCAGGTTTTTGGATTGCACAAAGGTCATTTGTTCAAAGACGACCCAAACAGAAACGATTAGAATCACAGAAGCTACAAACTGAAAAACCACCAATCCTTTCCGTGCCAAAATTCCCGCTGAAGATGAATGAGGTTTTCCCTTTAAAACATCGACGGGCGCAAAACGGGAGAGGTAGAAAGCCGGATAACTTCCGGCAAACAGACCGGTTGCAAGTGTAATTCCCAGGACGATTAAAACAAGCTGCGCGTCAGGGGAAAATTCCAGGTGTTTCCCGGTTAAATTGTTAAACGGCGTCTTTAACAGGTAGACAAAAAAGAGCGCCAGAGCCAAAGCGGCAAAAGCCATGACCGTAGATTCACTCAGACGCTGGAGAATAAGATTTTTCCGTCCGGCACCTATTGCTTTTTTGATGCCAACTTCTTTGATCTTTCCCAGGGCCCTGGCAGTTGACAGATTCATAAAATTGATGCAGGCAATGATTAATATGAAAATCGCGATCACAGAAAACAATCTCACATACTCAATTCTTCCTCCTGCCGGCTTGCCGTTTTCATAACGACCATGCAGATAACGATCGGAATATCGCTGAGCAACAAGGGTCGCGTTCAGGCTTTTGTCCCTGGATTTTATAAAGTCCCTGATCTTTTCATTGAACAGGCCCGACGAGGTACCCTTTTTTAGCAGGGCATAAGTATGGGGACTGCTGCTGCCCCATCCTTCCCATGGATTGGCCCCTTCAAACAATTTGTAATTCAGCAGCACATCAAACTGGTTGATTGCGCGCTCGTCCGGCAAATCAAAGACACCGGAAACGGTATATTTCCCCTCAATCTCCTGTGCATTCCATTCGACAACCTTTCCGACTGCATTTTCCGGACTACCATACAGTTTCAAGGCCAGCTCCCGCGAAATAACGACGCTATTTTGTGCTGAAAGCATTGTGTTCCTGTTTCCATACAGGATTTTATATGAAAAAACATTGAAAAAATCTTCTGACACGTATTGCCCAACCGACCTGATCTGTTTATCGGAGGTGGAAACAATTCCCTTACTGATATTGAAAGAGGTTGGAACCACGGTAACCGCATATTCAACTTCCGGTATTTCGTCCGACAAGGCTTCTGCCAGGTGTCCCGGTGTGGCATCAATGGTCTCGGTGCCATTTGGACCTTGTGTGTTTTGCATCACCTGAAAAAGCTGCCTGTCGTTTTCAAAGAACCTGTCAACCGACAGTTCATCATTCACCCAGAAGAAAATCAGCAAGGCACAGGCAAGCCCCGATGACAACCCGATCAGGTTGATGACAAACGAACTTTTATCTCGTTTGAAATTACGAAAGATGAGAAGCAGATTATGTTTTAGCATGACAGTCCTTGTTTATCGTTTACTCATATCGCAGCGCCTCAACCGGATTTCGCGTGGCAGCTTTCCAGCTTTGCCAGCTCACAGTCAGCAGCGCAATTCCCAGGGCCAGCAGTCCGGCCAGGGCAAAGATCCACCAGTTCAGCTCCGTTTTGTAGGCAAAGTTCTCCAGCCATTTGTGCATAGCATACCAGGCAACAGGTGTGGCAATCACAAAGGCGATGAGCACCCACTTTACAAAGTCACGGTTCAGCATGATTAAGATCTCAGAGATCCGGGCTCCGTTCACTTTCCGGATACCGATTTCCTTCCTTCGCTGTCCGGCAGTAAATAACGCCAAACCCAAAAGCCCCATACATGCTACTACTATCGTAAGGCTTGCAAAAAAGCCAATTAAAAGCCCAAGTTGCTTTTCCGCCTGATAGGCTTTATCATAATGCTCGTCCAGGAAACTGCAGGCAAATGGCTCGCCAGGGTTAAATTTTACCCATTGTTGCTCAACATATGCAACAAGGGCGGCCATATCCGTGGTTTCTGCTTTTACAATTACCGATCCGGCATCATGGTTCAAGACCATGACCAGAGGAGAAATGAGTTCACGAAGCGATTTGAAATGAAAATCTTTTACAACGCCTATTACCTTATAGTTTTTCCTTTTGCCATTGTTATCGGAATGAGTTACGATTTGGCCAACGGCATTGTTTTTCCAGCCCAACGCTTTTGCGGCAGTTTCATTAACAATAATTGAGGCTGAATCAGAAGCGAATTGAGATGAGAGATTGCGGCCTTCGAGAAGGTGCATATTCATTACGTCAATGTAGTGTTCGTCGACATCGTATCGAAGAGCCTTTATTTGCCTGGAAACGTCGTCATCGGGAAAAATGAAAAAGTTGTTGTTAAAAGTTGGCCCTGCCGGCAGATAACCCGATGTGCTTACATTAATCACCCTCGGATCCTGTAATAACAAATTCCTGAAGGTCTCCTTATTGTCCCTCAGCAGTTCAACGTCCGGAAGTATCATCACCTGCTCCTTTTCGTAACCCAACTGTTTGCTCTGTATGTATTCAAGTTGCAGGTATACTGCCATGGTGCAAATGATGAGACCAATGGAGATTATAAACTGCAAAACCACCAGTCCGCTGCGTATGCCACCCTTGTTGCCTGTGGGGAATCCGGAAAGAGCCCCGCCCTTTAGTATTGAAACGGGCTTAAACGATGAAATAAAAAAACCGGGATAGCACCCTGCAACTACACCAGCAACAATAGCAATCAGAAAAAGCACCGGAAGCAACAAAGGATTTCCGGAAAAACCAGTCTCAAGCGGTATGGTTGTCAAGTTGCTGAAACCAGGCAGCGTCACCTTGACCAAAAGTAACGCTGCAGCCAATGCTATCAGAGCAAGCAGTACTGACTCAGTCATAAACTGCCCTATTAACTGAAACCTGCAGGATCCCATCACTTTTCTTACACCAACTTCTCTCAGCCGGTTTGTAGCTCCTGCCGTTGAAAGGTTTATAAAATTGATCGTTGCAATGATCATCATCAATAAAGCGACTGCACCAAAAATGGAAATATAGCGTACGTCTCCGCCTGCCTTCAGATCGCCCGAAGAACCCGAATGCAGATGAATGTCTGCCAGCGGTTGCAAAAAAAGCCCGATGTTATTACCGGCCTCCCTGAAGGCATCCAGGCTTATGCCCATTGCCTCCTTTATCTGCGGACTCATATGACGATCTGTTACAGCCGGCAATTTCGCTTCCAGGTCTCTATAGTCGGAGCCCTTCGAAAGTACCAGATAGGTGTGAAATTCAGATTCCATCCAGCTTGTATTTTCAGACTCCGGAAAAGTAGCCATGGATGCGAAAAGATCGAATTCGAAATGAGAGTTTTCAGGTACATCTTTCATCACCCCCGTAATCGTAAACTCAGCATTCCAATCCGGGAATCCAAGCACTTTTCCGATCGGTTCTTCCTGTCCGAAATATTTAGCTGCAGTGCTTTCCGATATGACCACCGTATTCGGTCGCGTCAGGACATTTTCAGCATCGCCCTTTATAAGCGGCAAAGAAAATACCCTGAAAAAATTGTCGTCCACAAAGGCAAAAGAGTTATCCCTGAAGACTTTTTCGCCATTTGCAACTTTCGGAGTTCCGTAACTTCGTAGCCGGGTAGCTTCTTCCACTTCCGGAAATTCCGCAAGCAACGTACCCGCAACCGGAGGCATTACATGGGCTTCGTTCATTTTTTCCCCTTGTACCGATCCCCGAAAAACCACTCTTACTATGCGATCGGCCTTTTCATGAAACCGGTCATAGCTCAATTCATGCCGGATAAACAAGATGATCACAATACAGGTGCTCAGACCTATTGCCAGTCCAAAAATATTGATAGCCGAAAAAAGCTTGTTTTTCAGTATATTCCTAAATCCGACCTTAAAGAAATTCTTCATCATAGGTAAAAAATTTAAAGATTAACAGCGCTCATTAAATGACTGTTATCTTCTCTTGCTTCCTTCATTACCTGTCTCAGCGCTTCTACCGGATTGCGGATGGCAGCTTTCCTGCTTTGCCAGCTCACCGTTGCCTGGTTCAGCCATCCTGTTACTCCCGGTGTAAATTCTCAGCGGGATTTGTCAGCGCCGCTTTGACCGATTGAAGGCTTACGGTAAACACAGCAATGACAACGGCCAGCAGTCCGGTTACAGCGAACATCCACCAACTGATCTCGATACGGTAAACGAAATCCTGCAACCATCGGTTCAGGGCATACCACGACAAAGGAGTGGCTATGATGACCGATATCAAAACCAGCCTGATGAAATCTTTCGATAATAAAGTCATCACACTGGAAACCGAAGCACCCAGCACTTTTCGAACGCTGATCTCCTTTATCCGCTGCCCGGCAGCATAAGCAGCCAGACCGAATAATCCCAGCGAGGCGATCAGAAACGACAGGATGGTAAAAAACCGGACCATTTCACCCAGCTTCACATCGGTTTTATACAATTGGTCGAAGCTGTTATCCAGAAATTGGTACCCGAACGGATAAGGTGTGGCTTCTTCAACAGCATCCTTAAAAAGGGCAATTGTCCGGGTCAGATTCTCCGGGCGTATCCGCGCAGACAGATACCCTGTTGATTCCCGATCGAGGGTGAGCACCAGCGGTCCGAGTGCGTTGTGAATGGAGTTGTAGTGAAAGTCCTTCACGACGCCTATTATCGTCCTTCTTCCCCGTCCGTCTGAATAACCAAAATCCTTCCCGACAGCTTCCTCCGGTGTCCACCCCAGGCCCTTTGCAGCCGTTTCGTTGATCAGGGCCAGCGGCGCTCCCAGCGTATCGGTGCCAAATTCCCGTGAAAACCCGCGGCCCGCGGCCAGACCGATACCATACACGTCAAGAAAATCGTAGTCCACCCCGCTGGTATGGCTTGGCAGCAACTTCCCGTCACTGCCTTCCCAGTCAAACATATTTTGATTCCTCTCCACACTGGTAGGCAGAAAACTCGAGTAGCTCATACCCAAAATGTGAGGGTCCTGCAACAGTTCTTCGCGGATTAACGCGTAGCGTTGGCTCAACGCCGGGTCATTCACCTCAATGGTCAGAATATGCTCCCGGTTATAGCCTAGTTCCCTGCCCTGAACAAACTGCATCTGCCGGGAAATCACCAGACTCCCCACGATCAACGCAATGGAAACCGCATATTGGCCTACAATAAGCACACGCTGGATGGTAAACCGGCCGGCGCGTATGCCCTGTCTCCCGGTAAGAGCCAGAACCGGCCGGAGGGAAGTTATCAGAAAAGCCGGGTAACTCCCGGAAAGCAGGGCCACAAGTGCCGTTAATGACAGCAGTCCCGGCAGAAGGAGGGGATTACTGAAGTAATCCATCCGGATAGGGCGCTCCACCAACTGACTGAAAAACGGCAGCAGAAGATGTACAAACCCGAGGGCAAGCACCATCGCCAGCAAGGTCATGATCATCGACTCGCCCAGAAACTGGCCCACAAGCTGATGACGCCATGCGCCGATCACCTTGCGCAGGCCAATTTCGCGGGTACGCTTAATGGAACGGGCAACGGCAAGGTTCATATAGTTGATGCACGCCAGCAGCAGCACTAAAAAACCTATCACCAAAAAAAGACTAACATACCTGAAGCTCCCGCTTTTTTCGAAGTAAAACGTGATGAGATGGCTCGATTTCAGATGGATATCCTTTAAGGGCTGAAACGAAAATGTCATGCGGTCTTCCTTCCGCCTGTCTGCAAGGTTCCGGTCAATGTAAGCGCTCATTTTGCCCTCTACCTGCTGAGCAGTTGCGGTTTCAGCCAGAACAGCATAGGTGTACAGGCCATTGTTGAGCCAGGCCTCCCTGGTAATACAATCCCGGTAATACTGATCTGACTGAATGGGCAGGATATAACTGAACCTCAAATGGGAAGTTTCGGGCACATCGGGCATGATGCCGGTGACCACATGCGGATGCTGTCCACGGTACAGCAGCGTACGGCCGATTGGATTCGTGTCTCCAAAGATTTTTCGGGCCAGCGTGCGGGTAAGCACGATACTGCCGGGATCCTTCAGCACCGTCTTCGGGTTTCCTTCCAGCAGCGGAAATGTAAAAATGCTCAGAAACGCCGTATCGGCCAGTATACCCTGTTCCCTGAAGTGCTGATTGCCCAGGCTCAGCAAAGGATTGAACGTTTCCATCACGGAGGTGGCGGCTGCGACCTCAGGGAACTCCCGCGTCAGCGTACCTGCCATGGCCGGCGACGTAACAGCCCAGTAATTCGCCCCGTCCGGCGTAGGACGCTTTTGCACCACCCGGTAAATCCGATCTGCTTTTTTGTGGAAACCATCGTACGAAAATTCATGCTGAACAAAAAGCAGGATCAGCATGAAACAGGCCAGACCCGTTGCCAGTCCAAAAATATTAATCAACGCATACCCGGGACTGCGGCGAATATTCCGCCAGGCTATTTTGAGATAATTTTCAATCATACATGCTCCTTTTAAGTCAATTAATCATTCATACCTTAACGCCACTGTCATTCGTCTTCCCGTCACTCATACCCTTAACGTTTTTACCGGATCAGGCAGCCGCGCGACTCACCGGCAATTCATTCATATCTCAAACTTTCCACCGGATTCCGGGTTGCTGCTTTCCAGCTTTGCCAGCTCACCGTTAGCAGGGCAATTCCCAGGGCCAGCAGTCCGGCCAGGGCAAAGATCCACCAGCTCAGCGTGGTTTTGTAGGCAAAGTTCTCCAGCCACTTGTGCATGGCGTAATATGCAACGGGCGTGGCGATTGCAAAAGCAATGGCAACCCACTTTACAAAATCCTTATTGAGGCTCGTCATGATCTCGATTAGTTTGGCGCCGTTCACCTTCCGTATACCAATCTCTTTTGTCCGGTGTTCTGCGGTATATGCCGCCAACCCAAACAATCCCAGGCAGGATATAAAAACAGCAATCAAGGCAAAAACAGAAGCAAAATTTGCCGTTCGTTCCTCTTCAGAAAATTTAACCGCGTATTCCTGATCTATAAATTTATAATTGAACGGAGTAGCGGGAATTATCTTTTCAATGACCGATTCAATGATTTCGATCGATTTCCCTGCACTCATCTGCGGATTGAGCTTTAGGTTAATCCAGTTTACATGATCGAATCCCTGTAAATAGACGGCCGGCCTGACAAGCTTGTAAGGGGATTCCATAATCATATCCTTCACGATGCCGATTATATGCAGTCTCTGCGCTCCCCAGATCATTTGCTTCCCAATCGGGTCCTGGATTCCCATAAATTTCGCCGCCGATTCATTTAAAATGACTGCCGTTGAATCTGAGGAAAACTCCCTGGACATGTCTCTGCCTTCTTTTATTTCCCATCCGACCGTCTTCCCGTATTCAGGTGTCATAAAAATGTAAGCAAACTCCGTCTGAAGGCCGGGATCTTTTCCCTCCCAGTTAAAACCGTCGGCAATTCCTGCAATCCGTGTCGTGGGGCTTGACGAGGCCGAAACACCGGCTACTGCCCTGCTGTTTATCAGTTCTGTCCGGAGTAGGTCAAATTTTTTATAAAAATCGGCCGACTTCATCTGAATCGTTATCAAATTTTCCCGTTCGTAACCCACGGGCCGGTCTTTGGAAAACCGGATCTGCTTGTATACGATGAATGTTCCTGTAATCAGCATGATGGATACTGCGTATTGAAAAACAACCATGACTTTACGGGGAGTAGTCGCAAATCTTCCTGCCCGAAACGTTCCCTTCAAAATGCTTACCGGATTGTAGGAAGAAAAATACAGGGCGGGATAAAGTCCGGACACCAGTGCTGTGATGATTATAAAGCTGAGGCTAAACAGCCAAAAGAGCGGTTCAGACCAGGGGATCAGCATATTTTTGATGGTCAATGCGTTGGACAGGGGCAAAGATAGAACAAGCAGTGCCATCGCGAAAATGAATGATAAGGTAACAACAAGCAATGATTCGCTGAGGAACTGGCCAATTAATTGTTTGCGCATGGAGCCGACTGACATCCGGATCCCTGCTTCTTTAATTCTTCTTTCGGACCGTGCGGTACTTAAGTTAATAAAATTGATGCATGCCAAAACAAGCACCACTAAGCCGATGCCACCAACTAACCAGATCATTTTTGTCTTTCTTCCGAGCTGTTTCCCATTTACCCATTCTGATTTTAAATGCCAGTCTCTCATCGGACTCAGAAATATTTCCGGATCATAGGCTGCCTCTTCCTCATCTGCATTTTGTGCTTTGATTTCTTTAATTTTCTCAGAAACCTGTCCGGGATCACTGTTAGGATTGATCTGCGCAAATAACTGAAAGGCATTATAAGACCAGTTGTTTTGTTGTTCGCTTAGCCATTTCCAGGAAGAAAGGTATAAGTCCCAACTGCTGATAAATTGCAGCTTTTCAAAAGATGTATTCGTTGGCAGATCTTCGTAAATGCCCGTTACCTTTACTGCCAGTCCCCCGTCTATCAGGACTGTCTGACCCAAAGATTGGTCACTGCCGAAAAGGGCATGGGCCGTTGATTCCGAAATCATCATGGAAGAAGGGTCAAGAAGCCCTGTACGGGTCCCTTTGAGCACCTTTAGCGGAAGTATTTCCGGAAAATCGGACTGGACATAACTGCCGTTACTTGTGATGGTATTATCTCCATAAGTCAGGAAATGTTCATTAATCCATGAAGATAACGACAGACGGGTGAAGTCGCTGCCATAACTGTCCTGCAGCGCATTTCGCAGCGGCATTGGAATATGCGGGCCGGTTTCGGTAATCCCGTTTGAAGTTTCATGCTGCATCACCTGGACAACCTGATTATAATTTGAGAAGTATTTGTTAAACGACAATTCATCCCATACCCAAAGTCCGATATGAACAGCCACGACCATTCCTAAAGATAGCCCGCCAATGTTGATGACGGAATACCATCTCCCCTTCAAAAGACTCCTCCATGCTATTTTGAAATAATTTTTGATCATACGTGTGCCTTTTATGAGTCAATTAACCCTTTATACTTTAACACCACTCTTTTTAGTCAATATTTTACCTGTCTCTTACGGATGGATACCAATATCTGTTCCTTAACCCCAAACAATTGACTGTATGTGAATTATGAAAATAACAAATGAAAGATCCTGTCAACTTTTTTGACAAAGGCGTTAATATTTAGACACTGGAAAGTGCAAAATAGATGGAAAAGCTTTAATAAAATTACCCTGCTCCGCACTTCGATTTCGATTCAAGATATTACCTTTATTCATGAAAATTTAAAGTTTGATTTTAATATTTCATGGATTATCAAATTTAAATAAGAACTATAAACTTTGTCATCACACCATCTTCCGATAATTACCTTTTCAAAAAACGCATCCGGATTTGTTCCGTCACAACCTTTATTAACAACACACGGGCATTCCTGACCCAACGATCAGCGAAGGAGCACCGATAGATCAGCGAAGGATCGCCCTTTCCCAGGTTTTGTGAACGATCAAATTCGACTCTATATTTGCCCATGCATTTTTTCTTCTGTGGGATATCCGAACGCTTACTCATACCTCAACGCTTCCACCGGGTTGCGGGTTGCGGCTTTCCAGCTTTGCCAGCTCACCGTTAAAAGGGCAATTCCCAGGGCCAGCAATCCCGCGAGGGCAAAGATCCACCAGCTCAGTGTGGTTTTATAGGCAAAGCCCTCCAGCCATTTGTTCATGGCGTAATAAGCAATGGGACAGGCTATCACAAAAGCGATAAGCACCCATTTCACAAATTCTTTGTTGAGGATAACCAATATTTCGAATATACGGGCGCCGTTCACTTTGCGGATCCCTATCTCCTTGATTCTTCTCTCAATACTGAAAACTACCAGTCCCAAAAGCCCCAGACATGATATAAATATGGCTAACATAGTCAAAACACCAATAAATACTCCTGTTTGAGTGTCCGTTTTGTATAGCCGTTCTATATAGTCATCCAAAAAATAATAGTTGAAATCCTGGTCAGGTAACTTGTTTTCCCATGACCGCTCTATGTGAGACAATAATTCAGCCCTGCGGCTGCCATCGATCCGGACGGACAGCTCCTTGAAGTAATAATCATGCATGTACGTCACACAGAGAGGCTCAACCGGATGATGAAGCGAATTAAAATTAAAGTCCCTGATAATCCCGACAATGGTTCCTGTTGAATCCTGAAAGCTATACCGGAAACTTCTTCCTATTAAGCTGGAAAAAGGAGCTCCCGGGTTATTTGTATTCAGCAATAATTTTCTGGCCAGCCCCTCATTGATCAGGTAGGAGTTACCCTGCCTGTCGTTTCCAAACTCCGGTGAAAGGTTTCGTCCCGCGAGCAATTCAATTTGATAAAAAGGAACATAGTTATAATCCACAAACATGGTATTAATCCGTAATTTATAAAGACGATCTGCATCCTGAAAAACAACCTCGTTTTGATCTATCGGGTCGCCCAATCTCCTCAGCGATCCGGTCACACCCCGCACTCCGGGGATCTGACGAAGGTTGTCCATAAGTGACTCCACGCGGGTTCTTGCTGTCCAGCTTACCTGCGCGACCAAAACCTCTTCTTTATTAAACCCGGGATCATACCGTTGCATAAATTTTAATTGCCGGAAGGCTGATAAAGTGGAAACGGACAATCCGATCGCAACCGTGAACTGAATGATCACGAGTGCATTCCGGAGGGGTGATCGGACCCTGGTCCACAAATGTTCCGTTAATGCCGTTACAGGCTTGATATTGGATAAAAGCCAGGCAGGTATCAAACCGGACATAAATCCCGTACCAATAGCCACCCCTGCTCCTGTCATAAACAAGAATGGCTCTGCCAGAATATTAAACCGCAGATGTCGCCCGCTGAACTCGTGAATAACCGGCAATAACAAATAAACTAACAAAAAGGCTATCATCGTAGCGATGAGGGAAAACATCATGGCGTCGCCAAGAAACTGACAAGCAACCTGTACCCGGCTGGCTCCGCTGGTTTTCCTGATCCCGATTTCCCTGGCGCGGGTTGTTGACTGGGCCGTAGTTAGATTAATATAATTCATGATAGCCAAGACCAGTACGAACAGAGACACCGCCGCAAGTAAATAAAGATAACTCCCATTAAATTTATGATTATTCAGCAGGTCTTGCGCAAGCGACCCCGACCATAAGTGAATATCCCGAATAGGCTGCAAAAAAAGTTGATACTCACCGTCCTTTTCTTTACCCATGTATTTTTGTACATAAGCAGGGAGCTTCGCTTCCAGCTCTTCAATATCTGTATTTTCTTGTAGTTGTAAATAGGTGGATACCCAGTCATTCTCCCAATTTGTGCTTTCCTCGGCAAGTAAGGATGCACTTATTGAGTGTAGCGCATCAAACTGAAGATGCGACTGATGCGGAATATCCTCTAATACACCGGTAACCGTATAATCTATCGTATCCCGCCATTTATGAATTACTGTTTGTCCCAACGGATCCTCCGAACCGAAAAGCTGCCAGGCTAACTTTTGAGTCAATACAATGCTGTTGGGGCTTTCTAATGCGGTAGACGCATTTCCTTTCACCATCTTAAAATTGAACATGCGCAGAAAAGAAGCATCCGTACCGAACCAGATTCCCATGACAGACTTTTCGCCAGGTCGTTGGAGCGGAACTCTCTCCAAAGAGATAATTCGTGTAAAATCTTTCACTTCAGGGAAATCCGCTTTTAAAGTTGGTCCCATCGGAAACATCGTCCGGGCTATTTTCTGCGGAGCAAATGTGACTTCTTGTTGTTTTGTCGCGCACAGTCTGTAAACAGAAACAGGCTGAAACCTGTCAAAACTTCTTTCATACCTGATGAAAATAAAAGTCAACATGCAGGCACTGATCCCGACAGCTAATCCTCCCACGTTTATAAAGGAATAGCCCTTACTCCGCCATATGCTCCGCCAGTAAATTCTAAGATAATCCGTAATCATGATGGACTGTTCTCCTTTTTAACTTGAGATAATTGCCAATTTACTCGTATCGCAGCGCTTCCACCGGGTTGCGGGTTGCGGCTTTCCAGCTTTGCCAGCTTACCGTTAAAAGTGCGATTCCCAGGACCAGCAGTCCGGCCAGGGCAAAGATCCACCAGCTCAGCGTGGTTTTATAGGCAAAGCTTTCGAGCCATGTTCGCATGGCATACCAGGCAAGGGGTGTGGCCAACAGAAAGGCAACCACAACCCAGCGGATAATGTCGCGGTTCAGCATAGTCACCACTTCGGCAATGGTGGCTCCGTTCACTTTGCGGATACCGATCTCCTTGATCCGGTCGCGGCAAATGAAGATGATCAGCCCGAGCAGTCCGGTGACCGCCAGCAGCATGCACCATAAGGACACGAACTCAATGAAATGCGCCATCCGTTCTTCTTTATCGTAAAGCTTGTTCAGGGCATCGTCCAGGAACTTAACTTCCAACGGGTTTTTCGGATCAAATTTCCGGGCGGTATTCAAAATGAAGGCGAGCGTCTGCGTGTAATTGCCCGGTTTCAGCCGGAGGATCAGGTTATTTTTCCGGGTGTCGGTCCGCCAGAACAGCATGGGTTCCACTTCTTCCTTCAGCGAAGAAAAGTTAATGTTTTCGGCCACTCCGACTATCTGTCCGGTAAAATCAAAACCAGGAATTGTACGTTCGAGCGGGTTCGTCCATCCAAACTTTTCAACAGCCTTTTTATTCAGGATGAAGGTATTGACATCGGCCTGTGACTCTTTGGCAAAACCGCGTCCCTCAGCAATCTTAATTCCGAAGAAATCAAGGAACCGGTCGTCTACCGGCCAGCTTTTCAACTGGATATACTGACCGTCAACATCACGGCCCCAGCCCATGCCTACCCCTCCGGGGATGAACTGGGAGTAGGTGTAATCAGCAATGTTGTTGTTCGTCATCAGCTCGTTGGCCAGAGCCTGGTGGTGTTCGCGGAGCACATTGGTGGTATTCATATAAACCACATGCTCTTTGTTGATACCCAGGTCGAAGTTGCGCCAATAGTTCAACTGTTTTTCAATAACCAAAGCCGACGCCAGCAGGGCAATGGTAAATACGAACTGAATGGTGACCAGCACATTCCGGAAAGCCTTTCCTTTTCCGGAGAAACGGACGTTCCCCTTTACCGACTGCGCCAGCGGCGATGAGGTGATATACCGGGCCGGATACAGACCTGCCAGCACACCAAAGCCCACGGCAAAAAGAAAAAACCATAACAGGAACCACGGCCGCCCGGCCAGACTTAACCCGCCAATACCGAACAGAGACTCGATTGCAGCGTAAACCGCCAGGTAGATACCCACCGACACGACCAGCGCGCAAACCGACAGCATCACCGACTCCACGATAATCTGGCCCATAGCCGAAAGCCGCTTCCCTCCCAGGATCTGCAAAACCGACAGGGCTTTCGCCCGAAGCGGCGCCTGCGAAGTTGAAAAGTTGATAAAATTGACCGCTCCCATAATGGCAAGGATCACGGTCAACAGGGTCAGTACATTTAAAATAACAGGATTCATATAGCTGAACTGAGCGTCGTTTACGAAATGGATATCCTCCAGAGGACGTAAAGCAATGAACGCCTGATCGGGAAAACGGTTCTTCATTTCTCTCACGTTTTCGGCCACAACCGGAATTTTCTCAATCTTGTCGGCTACCGTAAGCGGATCGGTCTTGTCGCGAAGCTTCATAAAAACGGCAAAGCTCCACTCCGACCAGGAATTTGCGCCATAGAGGTTAGCGCTGACGCAGGTCGAGAATGAAACCAGGAAGTCGGCTCTGAACGATGAATTTCCAGGGAAATCGCTCATCACCCCGGTCACTTTGTAAACAGCATTGTCAACAAGTACACTTTCACCCAGAGGATTCGCCTCACCAAACAGTTTTTTGGCGTATTCCGAGGTAAGAACTACAGAATAAGGATCTTTCAGGGCAGTTGCCCGTTCTCCTAAAAGCAAAGGAAAGGAGAACAGATTGAAAAATGAATCACCTGCGAATAACATGTCAGACCGGAAGCCGGTGTTGGCTTCCTCCAGTTTCGGCGTGGTAATCTTACCATCCAGAAAAGAGAGCACACAGGTTTGATCCACCTCCGGTACATTTTTTTGAATGACGTCGGTGACCATAGCCGGTACCGAACTTCCGTATGCTTTGGTTTCGAGCCGGTACACCAAAGAACCCTGTTCATGGAACCGGTCAAAGCTCTTTTCAAAACTCACATATAACGTCAGGACAATAATCCCGACAAATGAAACCACCAGACTAATCATAGTCAGCACCGAAGAGGTCCGGTACTTTAAAACTGCTTTCAGGATACGTTTAAACTGAATCATGGATCGTGTTTTGTTTGTGTTCCTGCAGACCGACCTGCTATTGCCGGCTGCTGCTGTCCAAAAAGATCAAATCCCGTGCCTGCGTTATAACCTGCTGATAACGAAAATATTACAAAGAACAGCCACACCTTCGGTTGTCAAAAATTTTGACAACCCACATCTTTTTTTGACACTTCCGGAATGTGCCGGCTTAATTAGCTTTTTTCTTTCGTATTGAGACAGTTCATCAAATTTTTTTGACGCTGCCGGGTTGACATCGAGCCTTGTTAATGCTGGCTCAGCAAGTCTTCAATTTCATCCAGGTGAAGGTGAAGATGCAGCAAATAGTCGATGACCATATCCTTTAAGGATACCAGCTCTTCAGTACCGGAAATCCATTGATGATTCAGTTTTTCTTCGCTGATCCTGGTAATGACATGCGCAACATGCAGATTGGCATATTTCCAGTCCATCACCAGATTTTGCCAGTCTGCTTCCTGGTAATTCTGAGAAGCAATCCACTGCTCATTATTACCTATGCTTGCATAATTGGGAAACCGGAACGGACTTGGCTGGTATTGCAAATGGGCCATCCGGCGGGTGTTGTTTGATGCCGAGTGGATCATGTGCCCAACTAGCTGTTTGATATTTCGCTGCTGACTGTTTCGACGCTCAGTGATCACATCGCCGGGCAATTGCAGGAACCGGTTTTCCCAGCTGCCGACACAGCGACGAATACCTGCTGCTATAGGCCCAAATTCCTCAATCATATCGTAACACCCCCGCCCGATACCTCCATGCGGGTATATAACATGCTCTCTTTATCAAAACCCAGGTCTTTGCCGGATAAATAACGAATTTGAAATGAAAAAGACAGGGTAATCAGGATGAGAAACACCGAAATGGCAAACTGAAAGATCACCAATGCTCTTTTCAGACTGAACCGCTCGCGCCCTCTTCCAAAAAATTCTCCTTTAAAGAGGGAAGCAATTTTATGGGACGAAAGAAACAAGGCAGGATAGATGCCCGATAAAACGCCGACTCCCAGCGAAATCATCAGCGTCAGGCCAATAAACTTCCAGTTGCGGCTCAGATTCAGAACAAGGTCTTTCTCAGCTATGTAAGCAAAAACAGGCAGGAACGCTTTAACCAGAACAATGGCCAAGACAACTGCCAGCAGCGAAATCATCACCGTCTCTCCCAAAAACTGCACCACCAAGGTAAAACGATTGCTTCCACTGGCTTTTTTCACGGCGACTTCCCGCCCACGGGTCGCGGCATTTGCAGTGGTCAGATTAATGTAGTTGAAAGAAGACATCAACAGGATGAAAATCCCGATCGCACCGTACAAAACCAGCACCACTACGTAATCGTCTTCGCCATTGAAGCCCAGGTACAGCTTTTTCATCGGGCACAACTGGAGCTCCTCATATTCAATGCCTTTAAAGCCTGAAAACACATTTTTGATCTTCGCTTCCAGGTTTGTTACATCCACACCGGGCTTCAGGAGGGCAAAGTTCATGCAGTCGCCCGCCCACATATCACCGCGTGTTATTCCGGCCAATTTCACCAACGATGCAAACGACACCAGATAGGAAGGCGCTATCGTAGAATTTTTAGGCAGATCATCGCAGACACCGGTTACCTTAAAATCGAATTTCTTTTCGAGCGTAACCGTTTCACCCATTGCGCGCTCTCCCGGAAACAATTTGTCAGCCATTGTTTTTGACAAAACGATGCTGAATGGCTCATTCAGTGCGCCGGTTTGCGTTCCTTCCAGAAAGTGAAAGGTGAATACATCGAAAAAACAACTGTCGGCATAAAAACCTTTCTCGTCATAGATTTGGCGGTCGGCAACTGCCGAAAGAAATTTTCCCCTGTTTTCACGGATCACGGTTATTTTCTCGAACTCGGGGAATCGTCTTTCAAGCAATTGAGCTGTAATGGGGCGGGAATGAGGCGAAATATCGTTCCCGTCCATCGCATACAACGTTTTGGCGTAGTGACGCTGAATGCGGTATATCCGGTCATAATTTACATTCGATTTGTCCCAGCTCAGCTCATATTGCACAAACAAGCCAATCAGGATGAATGCCGAAAAACCCAGAGCAAGCCCGATGATATTTATTGATGAATATCCCTTATGTTTCAGGATATTCCTAACCGATATTTTCCAGAGAGCAGACAGCATGACAAATTATATTTCAGTTTATCGATTTCATAACACAAGGCCTCCGGCGGACTCCTTGCAGCAGCCCCTGCCGGCTTTGCCGGCTGACGATTAAAGCTGAATGAGCAACCCTTTAATTTCGCTCATACCTTTTCGCAGGAATCTATCAGCTTTTATGCCTAATGTATATTAAACTGATAATCAAAAATATAAAATTTCATCATGTGTCACAGTGTAAAGTACTGTGACAGTTATTGTAAAAATATTGAACAGTTACATCGCCTGGCTTAAAGAATACGAGCATAACCTTTCCCGGGGAGTTATATGTTTCCGGCTGCCCTGCCACATATGTTGATCATTTATTCCATTGTTCCTGTTCCTCGATGATCCGAAAGGTCAGGTTGATGCGCGGAGTATGGATTTTCTTTGATTTGGGCAGGCTATGCAGCCAGTTCAGCTGCGTTTGGCCTTTCATGACCAGCAAACTTCCATGGTCGAGTACCTGCTCAACCTTTTCTTTGGTTCGCTTATGCTTAAAACAGAATCTGCGCGCGGCACCAAAACTTAGCGAAGCGATGGCTCCCTCACGCTTCAGGTACTTTTCGCCGTCGCTGTGCCAGGAAACGCCTTCTTCACCAGAATGATAAAGATTCAGCAAACAGGAATTAAATTTTTCTCCCAACTTATCCTCAACAAGGGCTTTCAATTCCAGCAATTCCTTTGTCCAGATCAAAGCCCGGCGGGTGGTATTGGAGTAGGTGTATGTGTATTCGCGATCGGCATACCAGGCCACTTTTCGCTGCGTAACGATATGTTTCCCAAGGATGATGACCTCGTCGCTTTTCCACGCGATTGCCGACATCAGCCTTTCAAAATAATAATCGGCCTGCGGCTTCGGCAGCACGATACCGAAGTAATTAACCAAGCCATCGCGCGGCAAAAGATTGGCCTTTTCATCGATCAACGAGCTGAATAAATCCATTGCTGACTTCCTTTTTCATGATCTATAACCATTTTCGGTCAGCTCTTGTTTTACGGGAGGAAGCCTGATTTCAGCAAAGATTTTATATTCCCGCACGGAATTAGGTTCGGCACAACTCAACGTAATCACCCAGAACCCGTCTTTTTCATGATTTTCCTGAATTTATAGTCCAGTCCGAGCAAAACCAAAATCAGAAAAGCAATATAAAAGCAGTACGTGTATAACGAGTTGTATTCGAAGCGGATCCGGATGCCGGAAAAGAGATCGCGAATATCGAATGAAAAGAAATAAACAAACACAAAAACTGCTCCGGCAATCATCGCAAGAGAAACAACGCCCACCAGCAGCAGGCTCAGCAAATAATCCCGCCGGCTTTTCTTTTCCGCTTCCAAAAGGATCCGGCTCATCAGCCTTTCTTCAAAGCCGCCCGACAGCTCATCCGATCGCCGGTTCAGGGTTTCTATCAGTGCCTTATCTTTATTCATGCTTGTCATTATTGATCAAAAATACAATCTTTTTCCGAGCCCGGAATAATTTTATCTTCACATTCTCGGGTGTCAGAGCCGTAATGGCGGCAACCTCGTTGACCGACTTGTCCTGTGTATAATAAAGCGAAATCAGTGCCTTATCTTCCGGACTTAGTCGTTCTACAGCGGCCTCCATGCGTCTCATCAGTTCCTCATCGCTTTCCCGGTCCAATAGTTCGTCGACTGTTTCATCGGGAATATTATTCAGTATCTTATCCTCAAAATCGGGATATCGCAGCTTCCTTTTACGAGTGAATGAAATGGCTGTATTGTATGCAATACGGTACAGCCAGGTTGACAAGCTGGAACCACCCCGAAACGAATTCAGCTTGGTAAAGGCTTTGACAAATACATCCTGTGTCAACTCCTCAGCATCTTCGCTCACTGGAATAATTTGCCGGATCAGCGAATGAACCGGACGCTGATAGCGGTTTATCAGGACAGGGAAAGCCCTTGGCTCCCCGTCCAGAACACGTCTAATCAGGTCTGTTTCATTCAGGTGTTCCATTATACTGGCTTTGACGCAGTCTGTTTATATTGGTTACAGCGTCCGCATAACCGTAATCAATTCAAGTTTATAACCGCTCCATTTCATTAGTCGTTTTTCCCGGATGTAACCAATTTCAACACCCGGCGTCCAACATCACAAAAGATCAAATTTAGAGATTTAAAAATTACAATTATGATGGATTTTATTTCAATTCCGCTGATTGTCGGAATGATCACACTGGGTATTTATAAATTGTTCGAGCTGTTTGTTTGCCGCAAGGAACGACTTACCATGATCGAAAAGATCGGATCAACCTTCGATGCCTCCATGATCCAAAACAAATTCAGCTTTCCTGAAAAAAAGCTGCCGGTATTTGGTACCTTAAAAATCGCCTGTCTGCTGCTTGGCGTCGGTCTGGGACTTCTGATCGGATTCACGCTCACGGAATCGTTAGGCATGAACCAGATGGCGAGAATGAATGACAATTGGCACATGCGAGACACCATTGGCGTTGTTTATGGCGCATCGGTCCTTCTTTTTGGTGGCATCGGATTGTTGGTGGCCTTCATCCTGGAAATGAACTACACTAAAAAGCTGAAAGGCTAACCTGTTTCCGCGCCGCGTATCAAAGCCCTGCGCGTATGAGCCAAACCGGCTTATCGTGTAAAGCCTCTGCCGGATTTCTGGTGGCGGCTTTCCGGCTTTAATTTTTTATCCTTCCACCCGCAAATCGTGACTGAGTTCGCCTGTCCTGAGCTGTTGGGTATTCAGCTTACTCCTGACAATCAGCTGGTACACTCCCGGCGAAAGGCAGGCAGCAACCATCAGTCCAATTTGGAAAAAGCTCAGCAATCCCCGAGTGCTGAGCTTCCAGGCAGCTTCAAAACTAATCGGCGGTTACTTCAAAATCCTGATCGGAGACAGCCACTTCCCCATTCGAAACCACTGTTATCTTTTTGGTGCCGGCATTCATTTGGGGTATTTCAATAATGATCCTTTCGCTTGTTTTGCTGATGATCCTGGCAGTAGCTGTTCCCACTTTGACAACAACATCGGAATAATAATTGGAACTGAATCCGTTTCCATTCAGGGTTACAATGGTGCCCGGCGCTCCCATTTCCGGAGTGAAACCGGAAATATTCACGCCCTTGTTGTAGAATTTTTGCGTGGCCGTGATTTTGATCCCCCCGCTTATTACTGCAATTTCATTATCGCCTTTTACCAAACCATAAGGAACATTTACCGTGATTTCCGACGAATTCGAACTATACACATCGACGGTTTTTAAAGATCCGAAGACTACTTTCGCGTAAGTGGCAAAATTTTTACCATGGATGGTCAATTGTGTTTCCGGTCCTCCGGAGGCGGGTTCAAATCCGGTAAACTCCGGCGGTAAAATTTCGAACATGGTAGCAGAAACAACATCATGCAAGTTGTTTTTTATCCGGATGGCATAACTCCCCGGCGCCAAACTGGGAACGGTTACCCGAACAGAGTTGGTGCTGTAATTATTAATGGTGACCTGTTGATCTCCAAAATATACCTGATTATACCCCTGCCACTCAACAAAATTGTTCCCGTTAATCGTAAGCTCGTTCCCCGGAACTCCCTTCTCAACACTTAGAGACGTGATTTCGGGCGGCGGGATCCGGAATGTGCCCGGAAGGGTGAATTTTGAGCCTTTATACATGATATAAATCGGAAAAGCGTCTGTTTCTATATCGGGCGGAATGTAAGCGGTAAGGTAATTCGAATTGATATTGTTTGGAGTAACCGCTTTCTGCCCCAGGAATATAAGATAATCGCTTGAATAGCCACTGTTAATATTCTTTCCGTACAAATAGATGAGCGACCCTACTTTTCCCGATTCGGGCGAAAAGTAACTAAATTCGGGTGAAACGGTAAATGATTCCGACATCGTCATGTATCGCTCGCCAATCTGGACTTTTATTGAAACCCTGGAACCGTAATACGACAGCGAAATCTTATCCGGAACCTCAACCGTTAATTGGGTGGGTGTTGCCTCCAGAACTTTCGCCTGCGTTTCGTTGAAAAATACTTTATTCTCTTCGGCTACCGCCGAAAATGCGCTTCCTGTAATGACAATCCTGTCGCCGGGTTTACCCATAACAGGCAACACAGAACTGACTGCCAAACGCGGGATGTTAATCATTATCATATTCCCGTATACCGTTCCCTTTGTATTTGTGATATAGGCGCCAATATATACTTTGTCGCTATATGGCACGTTAACAGGTATCCTGGCCGAAAACTCGCGGGTGTCGGGTTTGGTTCCAAGAGATACCTTTGTGGCGTTAAAAAAATTTTCGTTATAACTATGGGCAAATCCATAATCCAACACTTCGAAACTTCCGAATTCGCCGACAGAGGCCCTGGCATTGATTGCCCCAACCGATTCGACAGTGGCTTCAAGTGTCTCTATACTGGGGTTAACTTCTTCATCTTCTTCACAGGAAACAAAGAATACCGGAACCAGCAGAAAATACAAAAACAGCTTCTTCATATGCTTTAAAATATAAATCCTAACCTGATCCCATTTATTAAATTGGCGCCAAATTTAACCTCCTTAATATCAGTTTCACCCAGAGGATTGCCATCGTCGGGCATCGGCTTGTAGGTCACTTCGACATCCTTATACTTTTTTGTTGAATAGCCCCAGGCCATCTCATAACCGAAATAGAAGTTCTTCGCTATGTAAAAATCAAAACCTGCCAGCAGGTTTAGTCCGCCCTGATGATAACCCCTCTCGATGTATCCCTGCTGAGATCCGTACCAGGCGCCCTTGATTTCTCTTTCCTCCATATCCCCGGATGTATTTTTCCCCCGGTTCTCCTGAGACGAAGACTTATTGCCGTAGAAAACCTCGGCACCAATGTAAGGAGAAAGCCGCTGTGTACCGGCAAAATGCTTTTCTATACCAAAATTGACACCGATTGTTGATGACTTTTGAGTTTGCTCTGACTTATAGGGCGACGGGCCGTATACATTTTCGGCATCATTTGTATTTTTAACGAAATCGGTATTGAACGCCAGACGAAGCGCATACTGATCGGAAATAAAGGTCCTGATCTTGATCTGGTTGAGGAGGTTATTAAATGAAACTTCCCCCTCGAACGGGTTCACATTCAACTCGGTGGTATACTTTCCTTTGACCGCCTTTAGTGTGTCCTGCGAAAAGGCGAACTGAACCGCCGCCAGAAGGAACAAACTGGCTAATACCGTTTTTTTCATCACGTCGCGTTAGGTTATGTATGATTTTTGGTTTTTTTAAACTACTGATGAACAATTGCAAATATATTGAAAATCCTTTCCGGCAAGAAACTTAGCAATAAAAAAGTTTTCTTCATCCTCCAACCCGCAAATCATGGCTGAGTTCGCCTGTCCTGATCTGTTGGGTGTTCAGCCTGCTTTTGATAATCAGTTGGTATGCTCCCGGTGAAAGATCCGTGGGAACCATCAATACAATTTGGGAAAAGACATTGCGCAAAACGCCGCCGATGCGAAGAAGCTGCCGGTTTTCGCTCTGGAGAAAAACACCCTGCTCCGGATCGTCGGCATCAAACTTCAACCGGGTTCCTTTGATCACAACGGGCCCGCCTGGCGTCAGTACAGCATTGACCTCTCCGGTGGTCATGTCCGTAAACAATTCTATCAGCTTCCATAACAGATTTCCCCTTTTTTGCATCTTAAACATCAGGTGTTTTCGTTGATGAAGGCTTTCCGATAGCCGGATCAGTCCGGTTCATGCGACTATTCGTACCGCAAAGCCTCCACCGGATTTCTGGTGGCCGCGCGCCAACTTTGCCAGCTTACTGCAAGCAGGGCAATAAGCAGGGCAACAAGGCCGCTGAGCAGGAAATACCCCACATGCAAATGGATCCGTTCCATGTAATGACTCAGCCACCGCTGCATTACCAGGTAGCCTGCCGCCGACGCGATCAGGCAGGAGATGACGACCAGAATAATTGTCTGGCGCAACAGCGATGTCATGACCCCGGCAACCGAACTCCCTGCAACTTTGCGGATGCCGATCTCTTTTGTACGACGGCTCACATTCATAACAGACAGGGCCATTAATCCGATGAAACTGATCACGATTGCCAAAAAGGTCCCGGCAGAAACCATTTTTACCATCCGTTGTTCATTGTCGAATTTAGACAGGAAGGTATTGGTCAAGAGAAAATGACGAAATATGAAGTCCGGATCGTACTTATTTAAAACAGATGCCACCTGTCTCTGCCGCTCAGGATTAAAATCTCCATAGATGCGCATATAGAGCACCTGCGCCCTGTCGCCGGCACCGGACAGCACCATGGGAGCAATGAGTTCTCCCGGACGGGCCTCATAGCAAAAGTCTTTAACCAGGCCGATCACTTCCAACTGTTCTCCATGCATTTCCAGCAACGAACCCACCGGACGACCCAGTCCTAAAAGCTTCGCTGCAGCCTCATTCAGAACTACTGCTTGCCGGTCACCTTCACGCCTGAAAAGACGGCCGTCGATCAGTTGAAGCTTCATTGTTTCACAAAAACCGGCCTGGACGCGGTATTCATTCACCGCCAAATAATTTCCCGGATCTCCAAATTTCCTGATCCCCTGTCCGCTGCTTCCACCTCCCATATGATGCCACGAAAATCCAATGTTTTCGATAAAAGGCAACTGGGATAAATCATGCTGAATGCTTTCAAATTTTTCCTGGGCCTTCGGATTTAAGCCATCAATACCTACTACCCGCTGCGGCGAAAATCCCAATGGCAAATTTTCCAGATAGTTTACCTGTGAATGAATGATGACCATCGAACTGATCAGGAATATCGTTACCGAAAACTGGACCAAAACGGTTGCCCTGGAAAAACTTTGTTTGCGGTTTACCTGATCACTTTTCCCTTTTAGTCCGCTCACCAGATTGATCCGTGAAAGGTAAAAACTGGGATAGGCACCCGAAACCAGGATCAGAAAAGCCAGAAAACCAACGATCAGGAGAAGTCCCGAAGGGTTGTAGAGATCCGAAACGTTAACCGGACTTTGCATTAATCCGGAAAAATAGGGCTGTGCTATCCGGACAAGCAAAAGCGCCAGCAGAAAAGCCACCAATCCGATCAGTCCTGTTTCCGTGTAGAACAGACGAGCCATCTCGCGGCGGCCCGCCCCCAGAGATTTCCGGGAGGCTATTTCGGCAATGCGTTTCTCCCCGTGCAGCAAATAAAGATTGATGTAATTGACCAGCGCAATTAACAGAATAAAGATGGCAATTCCCGCTACACTTAGGATTTGAGTGAAATTTGCTTTGGAAGAAAGATCAAAGTCAACGATCGAATGAAGATGCAGGCTTCTGAGCAGTTCCGTCCCTGACTCCGTTTGCAGATCATAATCTTCGCCCCAGGGCTTCATCATTTCATCATTCAAGGCAGCGATTTGCTTACCGGCGTCTCCGACATCCGCCTTTTCCCGGATCAGGAAATAAGTAAAAAATTCAAGTCCGCCGAATTTTTCCGGATTCACGGTTTCCATGGATGCCAGCAAATCAAACTTAAAATGAGTGGTTTCCGGAAGGTCCTCCATAACTCCGCTTACAATAAACTCCCTTTCCGACAAGCTAACAACCTCTCCCACACAGTCAGTCCGGTTAAAAATCTTTTGGGCCGCAGAACTGGTCAGCACCAGCTTATTTTTTCCGGTTAGGGCAGCGCCCTCGTTTTTTTCAAGCAAGTTAATTCCAAAGACCTTAAAAAATTCGGGATCGGCATACATCAGATTCAAGGAAGGAAACAGATTCTCACCACTTTTAACATTTACCTCCCATCCGCGATAGATCTGGGTAGCCGCTTCCACTTCGGGTATCTTTGACGGGATTTCCGTGTAGGCTTCCCTGGTGCAAATTCCGTAAACCTGGGTTTGGTTTTGTTCGGTCATTTTCATATACAGCCTCAACACCCGGTCTTTGGTCTCAAAATGCTGATCAAAGCTGAGTTCATGCCGCAGATAAACCATCAGCAGCAAAACGGCCGCCAGACCGAGGGCCAGACCGGGTAAACCCACAAAAATCAGAAGCGGATTTTTCCGTAACATCCTGAAGGTGAAGCGAAGGTTTTTCATACGTTTAATTTTTCAATTTTACCAACTGCAACCTGCGTATTATCGTCACCTCTTCGGGACGCATTTTCGACGGTATGGAACTCGCCAATTAAACATTCCCTTGGGCGTAAACAACGGCATTCATGGCTCGTTTCATACTGCGGATTGTTTTTTATGGTAACACGGAACTCCATATTGCTGAAAACCGGTATCATATCCTCCGGCGTCGTGGAGCAACCGGTTCATTTCACTTGTTTTATCAGATCAGGATCTCACCCATTTGCCTTTTCAATTCTTCGGTGATGATCTGGCCATCGAAGAGGTTAACGATGCGGTGCGCAAACTCCGAGTCGTGAAGCGAGTGGGTTACCATGACGATGGTGGTGCCTTCGCGGTTCAGCTCGGTAAGCAGGTTCATCACTTCCAGCCCGTTCTTTGAGTCCAGGTTACCGGTAGGCTCATCGGCCAGGATCAGCTTGGGATTGGCCACCACAGCGCGGGCAATAGCCACACGCTGTTGCTGTCCCCCCGATAGCTGCTGCGGGAAATGCTTGCGGCGGTGACTGATTTTCATCCGCTCCAGTACCTTTTCGACCATTTCCTTCCGCTCGCGGGCCTTCAGTTTCAGGTAGATGAGCGGAAGCTCAACATTTTCATAGACATTCAGCTCATCGATCAGATTAAAGCTCTGAAAAACGAAGCCGATGTTTCCTTTGCGGAGCTGGGTGCGGTGCCGTTCTTTGAGTCCCCCGACTTCTTTCCCGTCGAAATAATATTCACCGCCACTGGGGTTGTCCAGCAACCCGATAATGTTGAGCAGGGTCGACTTTCCGCAACCCGACGGACCCATAATGGCCACAAATTCGCCCTTCTGTATATGAAGGCTGACCTGATTCAACGCACTGGTTTCGATCTCTTCCGTGCGGAAGACTTTGGTTAGATTGACTGTTCGTATCATACGTCTCAAGATGGGGAGAAAGGAAACCGGAGACCGGAGACCGGAATACCGTACCTTCTCAGGTTTTTATTCAAATCGTTCTTTCCTTGTTTTAATTAACTGATATAATTGTGCGGAAATTTTCTTCGAGTTTTCATGGAGAACCGAATAATCTTCCGCTGTAAAATAGTTCAACCTCTTTCCAATTTCCAGTTGAGTTCTTACCTCTCCGGCTGATCCCTTGGCAATAAATAAAAAATGGATGTACTCTTTATTGCTTTGTCGTTCAAATCCTTCAGCAATATTGGAAGGAATGGACACCGTCGCCCTGCATATCTGATCACGGAACGCGTAATCCCTGCATTCTCTCAATTTATCGTATACCAGGATGCTAAGTTCTATCCCGTTCTGCCAAACTTCAAGATCCTCAAATTTTTCAATTCGTTTCATGTGTGAATAATTTGGTTCTTTATCTTAAAATTCTCACATTCTCCGGCCTCCAATTTCCCGTCTCCATTCTCCGGTTTCCGGTCTCCATTCTCCGGTTACCCTCATCGCAAGACGAGTTTGTCATTATTCCCGAACAGCTCATAGCCGGAAGTGATGACTTTTTCGCCCGGATTTAACCCCTCGAGTACTTCATAGTATTGCGGGTTTTGCTTACCGATGCGGATGCTTCGCTTAACGGCTTCGGTTCCGCTTTCGTTCAGTACAAAGACCCATTGTCCGCCGGTGCTCTGGAAAAATCCTCCGCGCGGGAGCAGGACTGCTTTTCCCGACTCTCCCAGTTCCAGCTTAAGATGATAGGTCTGCCCGGTACGGATATTCTCGGGTTTCTCCTCATTAAACACGATATCGATCTCAAACTGTCCTTCGCGGACTTCCGGGTAAACTTTTTTCACGGTCAGGCTGTAATTGGCCCCTCCGCGGTCGAACGATGCCGGCAAATCCCTGCGTACACGATCAATATAATGCTCGTCAATCTTGGCCTTGATCTTGAAATCGGTCAGAATATGAACAAGTCCAAGTCTTTGTCCGCGGGAGATTGACTGGCCGATCTCGGCATCCAGCAAGCCAAGCTGGCCGTCTGCCGGGGCCTTCACATTCAGGTCTTCGAGGCGTTCTTTTGCCATTCTTAAACTAATCTTCATATTCTCGAGGCTTTCGTCCATGCTGATCCGCTGGTTGGTTCTGAATATGGAATCCTGTACCATTTTCTGGTAGGTCAGCTCCTTCTCTTTTAACGACAGCTCATAGCTCTCTTTCGCCTGAAGGAAGTCTTCCCTGGGCACCAGTTCTTCCTTGTACAACCGTTCGTATTGCGTAAACCTTCGTTTGGCCTGGATCACCTTCAGGTCGATCTCCAGCTTTTGCTGTTTGTTCTGGATTTGCTGCTGTTCGATCTGGATCTGGGTGTTGCGCAGTTCGTTGGCATGATAGGCCAGTTGTGATTCACTGTTCATCATGGTCGTGTTCAGGTCGGTGTTGGTCAGTTTCAGGATCACATCGCCTTTTTTGACCATTTCCCCTTCTTCAATATAAATTTCCTCTACCTTCCCTCCTTCTTCCACATCCAGGTAAATGGTGCGGATAGGCTCGACCTGACCGATTACGGTAATGTAGTCGTTAAAGAGGCCATCTTCGACGGTACTGATGGTCAGCTTGTCGCGCTCGGCCCGGAAAACGGAATCGTGACTGGCAAATAAAACCTGATAAAGCAGAAAGGCGAAAATGGTCACACCACCCGCGATGTAAAGATGTTTCATCTTCAGGCCCTTTTTCTTTTCTATAACTCTGTCCATTGACATAGGATAAACTTTTTTTGATGGAGACCGGAGACCGGAAGCCGGAAGCCGGAATTCCATCAGTTATTTCGATTGCTTAATATTTAAACTCAATTTCAAGATTCAAAACCCCGACCCGTGCGCCACGACCTCCTCTGCCGTCTCCTGTGTCCGTTCTCCCGTCTCCTGTGTCCGTTCTCCTTCCCAGAACCTGATCCCCTTATAGAACTCAATGACCCGCGACTTGATGTGCCATTGCAGGCGGGCGTTCAAAAGCTGCCCCTTCGAATCGCCCACTCGGTTTTTTACCGTCAGCAGTTCAATCACGTCGATCAGTCCTTCGTCATATTTCCTTTGCGCGACCCGATAGGCCAGCTCGTTGGCTTCCAGTTGTTTCTTTGTTTGCGTGTATTCGCGCGATAAGGCATACAGGTCCCTGCTGTTGTTCACCAGCTCGTAATAAACCGCCTGCCGGTACTGCTCCAGTTGGGTTTCGGCCTGCTCCCGGGCCAGTTTGGCTTTCCTCACCTCGTTGCGGACTTCATTCCTTCCAAAGATCGGGATCGAAAGCGATGCTCCGACGTATTCTCCCAGATTATTATCGATCTGATCGCGAAAGGGAATTGTTTTTCCGCTGTCATCCTTATTGGTTTCGGAGTAAACGGTATTCACATCTGCTCCCAGGTTAACCGACGGGAAATACTGTCCGCGGGCCATCGCCACACTTTTGGACGCGGCGTTCAACTCGGCCTGAGCCATCTTTACATAAGGAGAAAACTGCACGAACGATGTGAAAAGTGAGTCTGCAGCCAGCACCGACCTAAGCATGGCTGCAGGTTGCTCACCTTCCCTTTCAATGATGAAAGAACTTAATTGTTCTGCAGTTAAATTCATCAGCTGCCCAAGTTGAAGCGTAACCTTCTCCAGTGCGTTTTCGGTCTGGATCAGGGTAAGCATTTCCTTTTCATAAGCAGCCTGCATTTCGGCCAGATCGGTCCTGGCCTTTAAACCTGTTTCTACCTGTGTTTCTGTTTTCTTTACATTACTTTCCGAAAGCTTAAGCTGCTCGCCGGCAATCTCTACCAGCCCCTGGTAATAAAGTACGTTAAAATAGGCTGTCAGGACATCAAAAGCCAGGTCATCCTGATAATTGATCTTCTTCCATTGCGCAGCCTGTAAACGGAATTTCGTATAGGCGATGCGGTTTAAACGTATAAATCCCTGGAATAAACCAATGCTTGCCCCCAGGCTTCCCGAATGATTAAAAAAATCGGTATTAGTGACGTCGTTCGTATTTGGATCGACCGAACGGCCATAACTGATGCCGGCACTGGACGAGGCCGAAACCGATGGCAGCAGATTCAGCTTCGACTGCGTGGCATCGATCCGGGCTGTCTTCTCATCCAGTGCGTACAGATGATGTGTGAGGTTATTCTCCAGCGCGTGATGAATACACCGGTTCAGGTCCCACCGTTCCTGGGCTCCGGCAAAAGGAGCACTCATTATTAAAATCAGTATGGCTATTGTCAGTCGTCCGTACATATCAGCACTTATTTTCTTATGCCAGTTTCTTACCATTTCAATGCCATAACACGAAAACGCTGATTAGCTGAAGAATAATTGCCATGTGCGCAACAGGACTGTAAAAAAGATTAACATCAATCTGTAAAAAATTTATACAATCTCTTGCATGCAGATCAGGCGTGCTTTAACTTTAATAAAAAAATGCCCAAAGGAAATATCCTGATTGTTGATGACAACAAGAATGTGCTGAGTGCACTGGAAATCTTGCTTTCAGCAGAATATGACCGAGTCACCTGCCTTTCCAGTCCGAATTTGCTGGTTTCGGAGCTCCGGAAAACCCCTTATCATCTGGTGCTGCTCGATATGAACTTCAATGCCGGGGTAAACACCGGAAACGAAGGCATTTTTTGGCTTCAGCAAATCAGGGAACAGCATCCGGACCTGTCAGTCGTGATGATCACGGCTTACGGTGATGTGGAACTCGCAGTGAAGGCGCTGAAAGCAGGTGCAACCGATTTTATTTTAAAACCCTGGGAAAATGTAAAACTGCTGGCAACGGTACGTTCGGCCATTCAGTTGAGCCAGTCGAAAGGGGAGGTAAAAGATTTGCGACAAAAGGAGAAAGACCTTAAAAAGGTCATGAACAAGGACGATAAATATATCGTTGGATCCTCTCCCGAATTGATGCAGGTTTTAAATATCGTCCGCAAAGTCGCGAAAACCAACACCAATATCCTGATTACCGGGGAGAATGGAACAGGCAAGGAGCTCATTGCAAGGGAAATTCACCGGCTCTCAGAGCGTTCTGACGAGATGATGGTGACTGTCGATATGGGGGCTGTAAGCGAAACACTTTTTGAAAGTGAGTTGTTTGGTCACGTCAAAGGTTCATTTACCGATGCCCGTGAAAACCGGGCCGGGAAATTTGAAGTGGCTAATAAAGGAACCCTCTTTCTGGACGAAATCGGGAACCTTTCTTTTCATTTACAGGCTAAATTACTGGCCGCTTTGCAGAACCGGGAGATTACCCGGATCGGATCCAACCAGCCCGTCTCCATTGATATCCGGCTGATCTGCGCGACGAATAAAGACTTACCTTCGCTTGTTTCAAAAGGACTCTTCCGTGAAGACCTCCTCTACCGGATTAACACGATTCAGATTGAAGTGCCGCCGCTGCGCGAACGCGGTAACGATATTCTGGCGCTTGCCGAATTCTTCCTGAAAAAGTATGCCTGGAAATACGACAAGCTCTCGTTAAAGTTCAACCATCAGGCGCAGGAAAAACTATTAAAGTATTCCTGGCCGGGCAATATCCGGGAGCTGGAGCACAGCGTTGAAAAAGCAGTGATTTTAAGTGAAAACAACGTACTGAAAGCAGATGATTTTTTTCTGAAACCGCTGGGAGGGACAAAGACGGAGGGAGATACCCTCAGACTCGAAGAAATGGAAAAGCGGTTCATTCTCCGGGCGCTGGAAAAGAATCCCGGGAATGTGAGTGCAGCAGCCGATCAGTTGGGTATAACCCGGCAAACCCTGTACAATAAAATGAAAAAATTCGGCATCTGATGGACAAGTCCTACCTGCTTAACATCCTTTTCCGCATTTTGCTGATTATGCTGGGTTCATTTGGGATCGGCGCAAGCGTTTTTTCCGGACAGTCGCTCCTGATCAACGCAGTCTTATCCCTTTTTATGATCGTGCTGGTTGTTAACCTCATCCATTATCAGAATAAAATAAACGAGCAGATCAACTATTTTTTTGAAGCCGTTAAAAATGAAGATTTCAGTTTAATCTATCCGGCATTCAAAGGCGACAAAATCCTCGAAAAGCTAAACCGGAATCTGAATAATGTCAATAAGCAAATTCAACAGATCAAAATTAACAACCAGCAGCAGGAACAATATTTCAGGGCGCTGCTGGACCATGTCGGCACCGGCATTTTAACCTTCGACGAGCGGGGTTTTGTGATCCATGCCAACAGCTATGTTAAGCGGTTACTCGGAATGGAACAGTTCACCCATCTCAAACAAATCGAAAAGGTGGACATTCAGCTTGCCAACATGTTAAGGCAAATTCAGCAGCACGAGCAAAAACTGATCACCTTCAACGGGAAGAGCGGACAAATCAATATGCTGGTCAAGGCAACTGCCTTCAAAAGCAAGCATCAGCAACTCATGCTGCTTTCAATCCAGGATATCAATCAGGAACTGGATGAAAAGGAACTGGACTCATGGCTCAGGCTTATCCGCGTACTCACCCACGAGATCATGAATTCAATCGCCCCCGTCACCTCGCTGTCGGAGAGTCTGAGCAGTTATTACATGAAAGACGGGAAGGTCATATCAAAGGAAGACGTCAATGAAAAGATCATTCAAAATACCATTCGCGGGCTAGATATTATTAAGGAACAGGGAAAGGGATTAATTCATTTTGTTGAGTTGTACCGGAAATTTACCAGGCTTCCCACGCCGGAGAAAAAGCCGGTTGATGTGGATCAACTGCTTGAAAAAACGGTCATGCTCAATCAGACTGGTTTGACAGATGCCGGGATCAAATATTCGATCCGGATCAGAGGCACCGATCTGCACATTATGGCCGATGAGAATTTAATTTCGCAGGTTTTGAATAACCTTTTAAAGAATGCGGTCGAAGCACTGGCAGACAGAGCAGATGGTGAAATTGAACTGATCGCCGGCATGAACGATCGTGGTCTGGCCGAAATTCTGGTTAAAGACAATGGTCCGGGTATACCTCCCGACCTGATCAATGAAGTGTTTGTTCCTTTCTTTACCACCCGGCCAAACGGCAATGGAATCGGGCTCAGCCTAAGCCGGCAGATTATGCGCCTTCACGGCGGAAGCCTCAAGGTGCATTCCATACCGGATAAGGAGACTGTCTTCACCATGAACTTTTAGCATTTTCCCGGATGTTACTATTTACTTATCGATTAAGAAATTTTTTATTGCTGCCATCATACCAAAGATAAAATTCCATAATTTAGTTCAACAATTTTAACGCATCGGAATTACCAGGAGAGCTTTATAAGAAACACCAGCTTCCTTATTATAAACAATAGACCAAAACCTTAACCCATTCAACGATGAAAAAACTATTCTTTACTTTTATCATTTCTCTTGCTGTCCTTTCCGCAGGAGCCCAAAAATTCGGCGTAAAAGCCGGGCTCAATTTTGCAAACGGCGATTATGAGTTTAACAATGCGTCATTGTCGACCTCCAATCTGACGGGTTTTCAACTGGGCGTAGTTGGCGATTTTCCTGTTTCGCAGGATCTTTACTTCAACACCGGCCTGCTGTACTCCACGAAAGGAACAACACTCGATGTGGGAGCCGTTGAGGTGAAAATTCATGTCAATTACCTGGAACTACCTTTAAATATGGCGTTTAAACACGATCTGGGAGGGGTCACCTTCTTTGCCCAGGCGGGTCCTTACCTTGCGGCCGGAATTTCGGCAAAGGGGAAAAGCGGCAGTGAAGAAGAGGATATCGAATTTGGCGATGGCGATGGCGAGTATAAGCGTATCGACTTTGGACTTAATGTAGGTACGGGCGTAGAAATAAACGCCATACAGGTAGGAATCAACTATGGTCTTGGTCTGGTTGACGTAGAGCAGGATGCTGATTCCAAATTAAAGAACGGGGTTCTCTCTTTCACACTGGGTTATTTCTTTTAGAACCTGAAGGCACTTATAAAAAGCGTCGTGCCATGTAAAAGACCGCGGTCATTGTGCGGTTTCTTACATGGCACTTTATTTTACTTCGGCGACCGGTCCCCTTCAGGGGCGTTCAGGTCCCGGCATTACAAAAACCAGGATGAGGTAAAAGATCACCATCAACGGATTGAAGATGGTAAGCGCCACAAATCCCAGCCGCACAATCAGCGGATCAATTTCCGGATTAATATACTCCGAAATTCCACCGCAAACACCCGAGATAATCCGTTCTCTCGACTTTCTTAAACGTTTCATATTGAAATTTTTAAATCGCTGAATTATTTGATAACGATTAGTTGCCTATACCTCCCGTTCAGGCCATTTGCGGATCGGGTATGGCAATGGCCAGGATAAAATAAACCAATACCAGAGGCGGTATAAATACACTGAAAATGGAGTAGACCACACGAATCAGCAACGGATCAAGTTCCGGGTTGATATATTCTGATATCCCGCCGCAGACTCCGGCAATTTTGGTATCTTTTGATTTTCTTAACCGCTTCATCTGTCTGTGTTTTTCTTTCCGGGTTAAAAGTCCAATGATAAATGTGCTCCGATCTCTTTGATTCCCTCCACATCATCAATAAAAAAATCGCCATAAAATGAGATGAGGAAACAAAATCCTTCCTGGTCTTTACTCGTTACAAAGACATGAAATTCAGAGGCCTTTTTCTTGTTTCCAAGCATCCAGACCTCCGCATCACTGTCTTTATCTGCCGAGATCAGATGTTCATATGATGCAGCCGGCAACAAATTGGTTGCTTTCTTCATAAAACTTCCTGCATTTAAATTCCCTTTAGCCGGATTATAAGAAAGCAGTCTGATCTCATGCAAATCACCTTTGATTTCTTTCCCTTCATCTTCAAGGTTTATGTCAAAGGCATCCTTCATCTCTTTTGTAAAGGCGAAATAAGATACCCCTGGCTTGTTTCGGAAGGTGTCAAAGATCTTATCCGATTTGCTTTGAGCAGAAACACTGTATGTTCCTGACATCAAAAAGACAATTACGATTATTCTTAAGGCTGTTGTTTTCATGACAATTGCTCTTAGGTTTACTTCAAAACAGATTATTCTTTTTTTACTGCTTTCTTCTCTTCAAGCCCCAGTGGCGTCATCTGCCAGAACTTTCCGATCATATCGCCATCCCAGGTGTTGGAGACATTTTCAATATCATAAATAATCATTTCCATTCTGTCTCCCAGGTAGATTGATTTTCCTTCCGGAACTTTCACTGTAATATCCACCTCCTGATCCAGCCAGCGCTTGTTATCCTTAATAGTGTAATAGGGATTGAAGCGGATTACCGAATCTTTCTGGCTAAACGAATATTCAATATCCTCAACGTTACTTTTTGCCGTTTCAAGACTGCTTCCCCTCGATTTCTTCCGGATCAGGATAACGAACTCGTCGGTGTTGCTTTCTTCGATATCAAGACGTGGTTCTCCGAGCAACTTTAATTCACCATTATCAGAAATTACCCGCATCCGTTCCAGGTCCATCTGGTATCCGGCCGACCGGTTTACATAAGGATCGTCTCCCAATTCGAGATACAGCGTTTCACACTTCTGGCATTCGATTACCTGATTCTGAGTGATCGTTGTTTCCTTGCTGTAATCTTTCACTTGTCCCACGGAAACGACGATTACGGTTATCAAGGCAATCAGCCAGACAACAAGACTGCTAAAGAAAATAACCTTGTTGTTCGATTTGAACCTGAAAACCATTTTTGTCCCGGCATAGAGCAGACCCAGCAAAGGGATTGCTACCAGGAAGGCTATGGCTATCAGCAATATCGTCATGGAACCGGGAGCAATAAAGAAATTTGCAATTTCCGGCATATGAAACTCCGGGCCCAGATTTCCGATCCATGGTGCGGAGAAAAACGGAGCAGATTGAAATATTGACTGACCGATCACCATGGAAGTAATAAATCCGATCAATCCGACAAAAGCGACCAGGATCAGGAATATCCCGGCAATAATGACGATCACTTTCAGAATGACCCGAAGTACATTATAGCTTACATCGCCGAAACGCCCCACCTGGTCGCGCCCCCGTTCATAGGTCCCCGAATTGCGAAAACGCTGATAGCTTTCTTTAACTTCTTTTACCTCTTCCTTAATTGACTTTTCAATATTGGAGACGGTGGCCTCCCTTCCCCGCATTTCCAGTTTCTCTGCAGTTGTCTTTGCCTTTGGAACAGCAATCCATAGCATAATGTATACCAGCAGGGCGATTCCGGCGCTAATCCAGAAAAGAATGAAGAAAATAATCCGCAGGACGACCGGGTCAATATTAAAGTAAGCTCCCATGCCCGAGCATACGCCTCCCAAAACCCGATGGTCAGGGTCACGGTACATCCGCCGTTTCACTTTTGGTTCTGTGGGCTGCGTACCGGCTTCTTCGGCGACTTCTTCCTCTTCTATAAAGTCTTCCGGCTTACCCATCCTGGCCATCACCTCTTCAACCCAGACCTCAAGAATAACGTCTTTCCCTTCTGCTTCCATTTTTTTGTTGAACAGCTCTGCAATCCTGGCCTCAATATCCTGAAGGATCTCCCGCCCGTCTGCATCTGAACCAAAGTGTCCGGTTAACATTTGAAGATAATCACGAAGCTTTTCATATGCATCTTCCTCAATATGGAAAACACTGCCGCTTATATTAATGGTGAATGTCTTTTTCATTGGTATCTAATTTGCATTTTTTTTCAGTAACGTTCTGTTTTTCCGGATTTAATTGCAGCAACGGCTTCAACAAGTTCATTCCAGGAGCTACCAAGCTCGAGCAGGAACTCCTTTCCTTCATCAGTCAGTTCATAGTATTTCCGCGGAGGGCCCTGAGTTGATTCTTCCCAGCGGTAAGCCAGGAGTCCGTCATTCTTCAGACGGGTGAGCAAAGGATACAGTGTCCCTTCAACGATAATCATCTTTGAATTTTTTAGCTCATCAATGATATCGCTCGCGTAAAGAGGTTTCCCATCCAGTACAAGCAAGATACAGTATTCAAGAACCCCCTTCCGCATCTGTGCTTTTGTATTTTCAATCTTCATATCATTCCCTTTTTTAGTCTTTTAAGCAACCCCTTTTCCTCCAACAATCAATATCTCCAGTAACGGTCGTCGGTCATCCAGGGCTCCAGTTTCAAATCCTCATCCGGAACTCGGGTATAGCGGCTGCTAAAATAATCATCATCGGTCATCCAGCTTTCAAGTTCGAGCGGTTTATCCTGTTCAACTTCCAGAATATGATTATATGCACCGAAGTAGGCATCATCGGTCATCCAGCTTTCCACCGCCAAAACCTTGTCAGCAGCCGGCTCGACATAAAATGCTTTCATTTTTGAAGGGGCCGCTGATTTTCGTTCGGCTTCCACCATTTTTGCCTGAGTTCCGGCTTCCGAACTACCAACCATCAAAATCGCAGTTTTTCCAAAGCTGTTGTAAGTAAGAAGTTGTTTCCACAATCCCTGTGCACTAACTGTAAAGCTCAGCAAAACGACACTGACGATTACTGCCCCGCTCCGCAGGATAATTTTTCCATACCGCAGACTTTTGTTTCCTTTTTTTAAATTAATTGTTTTCATTGTTTAATCCCTTTCTTTTCTGTTTTAACTGTTTTCTTTTTTTAGGCTTTGAGACCTCCTTTTCATCGCTTCCTCATGGCTTTGAGGACTTGTTTGTTTTCTGTTTACATGCAATAAGACGCTCTGTTTTCAATTTCGTTGCATCTTATATAGAACTTTTTTTTGTCTACTTCCATTTTTAACATGGAAGAATGTATTGCAAATATATAAAGATTATATGGTACCATGCAAGACATAGTACTAAAATTTTTGAAAATATTTTCATTCCGAACATTAATGCACTTATATACAATTACTTATTAATAAATAAAAAATTAACGCTGAGATCATTTACCTCCCGGCAGGGAAAGAATAGATTCAAAAAATGGACTTTGGTCAGTAAAAGAAGTTTCCAGGAATTTGCAAATCCGTCTTTCCAGTGTTAAAAAAGCGGAACGTTGACCGTTTCTTGCTTTTAAAGTTATTATCTCTTAACTCAATTTTAATGCATCTTTAATCGCGCCTGACAAATTATTTCCTTTATTTAGTCTAAAAATCGCCAGTCTCGAAGAGTCGCTGCGATTCCCTTATTTTTAGACTTTTATATAAGCACTAAAGCAAAACAAACGCTATCAATATGAAAAAGATTCTTTTTATAGTAACGACAATTCTGCTTTTGGCAATTGCCCTGCCTGAGAGTTACGGACAATTAACTACTGCTGCCATTAAAGGTCAGGTGGTTGATGTAAACAAAGAGAGCCTTCCCGGTGCAACCGTTGTAATGGTGCATGAGCCCACTGGTACCCAATACGGAACCACTACAAATGCCGCAGGTGTTTACAATCTTGCTAACTTAAATCCCGGAGGGCCATATACATTGACGGTTTCCTTTATCGGGTTCAACAATTTTGAACGGAAAGAATTACACCTTACGCTTGGTCAAACGCGTCAGATGAACGCCGTACTTTCGGAAAGTACGGAAGAACTGGGAGAGGTTTTAGTGGTAGGGGGCAGTGGGGTATTTGATGGAAATACCACCGGCTCAAAAACAACCGTCTCAAACGAGCGGATTAACACCATTCCCTCCATTAGCCGAGGCATCAGTGATGTGGCCAGGTTAACGCCACAGGCAAAAGTTAATCAATATGGAGGCCTGGAAATCGCAGGGCAGAACAGTCGGTATAATTCTTTCACAATTGACGGGGCCGTTCAAAATGATGTATTTGGTCTCGCCAATAACGGGACAAACGGAGGTCAGATCGGGATCAATCCAATGAGTATGGATATCATCGACCAAATCACGATTTCACTTTCTCCCTATGATGTTACTCAAAGCGGATTTTCAGGAGCCGGCATTAACGCTGTAACCAAAAGCGGAACCAACACCTTCCATGGATCTGTTTATGATTACTACCGGAATGAAAATCTGGCAGGTAAGACTCCTACAGACAATCCGGAAATTGAACGGAAAAAGTTGGACGAGTTTACGTCTAACACCGCGGGATTCACATTAGGGGGACCAATTATTAAAAATAAGCTGTTCTTCTTTACCAATGTCGAAATTCAACGGGATAATACACCCAAGCCCTTTGATTTTGCCGACTATAAAGGTTCAGCCACAAAAGCCCAGGTTGACGCGCTCGCTCAAAAAATGATCAGTGATTATGGTTATGATCCGGGCAGTTATGAGAATACCGAAGCATCGTTGGATGCCGAAAAGATTTTTGCCAAAATTGACTGGAACATCAGTCAAAATCATAAGTTCTCTATCCGACACCAGTATTCGAAAGGGAAAAGTATAAGTCCTTCAACGTCATCCGATGAGAGCATTTATTTTTCGAATGCAGGTATTAATTTTATTTCAACCACCAATTCCACCACGGCAGAACTTAAAAGTATATTTAAAAACAAATATGCCAACAAACTGATGCTGGGATATACTACTGTTGATGACAACCGCGATCCGATGGGTGAAAACTTTCCTTATGTAACAATGACAGATGAAAAGATTAATCTGGGGAGCGACCAGTTTTCAACGGGAAACCGGCTAAAACAAAAAATATTCACCATCACTGACGACTTCAGCATTTACGCTGGCCGACATAATGTAACCATTGGTATGCATCACGAATATTACGATATGTATAATGTCTTTATCCGCCAGAATTTTGGCCTTTACACCTACAGTAGTCTGGCTGATTTTATGGCTGGTTTACCGGCTGACCGTTATCAAAGAAGCTTTTCCAATATCGATGATATTACCGGTGACGGTACCGCCGCTGCGGCTGAATTTAAAGTGTTGCAACTCGGCTTTTATGCACAGGATGAATTCCAGGTCACCAATAATTTCAACCTGACTTATGGCGTCCGTATAGATATCCCCAAATATCTGGACGATCCTTTGGAAAATGCCGATTTCAATGAATATGTGCTCCCCTATCTGGAAAATAACTATGAGATCGATTTTATGGGGGCCAGAACAGGACTGGAGCCCAAAGCCAATCCCTTATTTTCACCCAGAGCCGGATTCAACTGGGATATAAAAGGAGACAAGACCTTGCAACTAAGGGGTGGCGTCGGTATCTTTACGAGCCGCATCCCTTATGTATGGCCGGGCGGGATGTACAATAATAATGGGATATCAGTTGGTGGAATGGACATCAGAAATGCGGGAGCCCCTGAACTCGTGTTCAATCCCGACTGGAATGACCAGCCCAAAACTGTTGGCAAACCATCCGGACAGATCGATATTTTTGCCGAAGACTTCAAAATGCCGCAGGTGTTGCGCACCAATATCGCACTTGACAAAAAATTTGACAATGGGATTACGACCACAGTCGATATCACCTATACAAAGAATATCAATAACGTGACTTACCAAAATCTGCTTGTACAGGATACCGGTAAAAAAATGACGGGAACCGGAGATAACCGTACCATCTGGAGTAACATCCAAAATGACGTGAATGCCAATAGTGGAGCTGAAGGAAGCTACACCGGAATTTTCCTGGGTTCAAACACGAGTAAAGGACATAGCTTCAACTTTACTGCACAGGCAGAAAAAGATTGGCTTAAAGGCGTATACACCTCTCTGGCTTACAATTACGGGTGGTCAAAATCGCTCAACGATGGCGAGTCCTCCCAAAATTCCTCTCAATGGCGCGTAGCCAACGCATTTGGCCGAAACCGGTTAGACCTGGGCAATTCGGTTTACGACCCCGGTCATCGTGTCCTTGCAACAGTTTCTTATAAATGGGAATACAGCAAGTTCGCAAATACCACCTTCTCTGTCTTCTATAACGGCCAATCCGGACAAACCTATTCCTTTGGCTACGATAATGGCGTTTCTCCCAACGCAGGACCGGCGGGGGACAATACTGACCGATATAATTTAACTCTTCTTTACATTCCCGAAGATCAGAATGACATTATCTTAGTGGATGACGGCGATTACGCAGCAGCTCAGCAATGGAATGACCTCAGCCAGTTTATTGAAGGGCATAAGTCATTAAGGAAACACAAAGGTGAGTACTTTGAAAGAGGCTCTCAACGTCTACCTTTTGAGAGTATCATCGATGTTAAAGTCATGCAGGAATTTAAATTCAAAGTCTCACCCACACGTGAAAACCGCATCCAAGTCGCACTGGATATTTTCAATTTTACCAATATGCTCAACAAGGACTGGGGCAGAATGCATAGAGCATTAGGCGATTACAATGTTTATCGGCTGCTCAGGTTCGCCGGTTACCAGGCAGATGGAACGACTCCGACCTATCAGTACATCCATGATAACGAAAACGATCCTTATGGAATTGATGATTCGGGACTGCAAAGCTCAAGGTGGCAGGCACAATTTAGCGTACGCTATATTTTTTAACTTAAACAAGATGAATAGAGTCGGGCACCCCGGATTTTCGGGATGCCCGACTCTATTCTGCACCCTCTTCGGAACCCGATTCACTTTTACCACCTTTTTCTCCTCCCGCTTGATTTTTACTTGCATATGACATTTTTTTTTTGAAATTTTGCATACCTACCAGTACCTACCGGTAGTAACATTGCAATAATCTAGCACAGATCATAATGAAAAAAAACAATTGGCTTTTGTTTTTCGTTTTATTTTCCTCTTCGTTCGCCTGCACAAAAACATACGAAGGCGTACCTTTTGAGGAGATGAACCCCAGGCCGTGGGAAGACCCAACGGTTAGTCAAATTAATAAGGAAAAACCAAGGGCATCGTTTATTCCTTACAACTCGAAAGAACAGGCGGTGACCGATGATCTCTGGTCCTCTCCCTTTGTGCAATCGCTGAACGGAACGTGGAAATTCCACCTTTCCCAAAATCCCGGTGAACGTCCTTACTGGTTCTTTAAGGATGATTTCCGCATGAAAGACTGGGACAATATCGAAGTTCCTTCAAACTGGGAACTGCAGGGTTTTGATTATCCCATCTATACCAACGTGCCTTATCCGCATGCCAAAACCCCCCCGCTCATCCAAAAACATTACAATCCGGTTGGCTCTTACAAAAGGTCTTTCAAAATACCCGCCGATTGGGAAGACAAAGAAGTATTTGTCCATTTTGGGGCAGCCAGCTCTTTTGTGAATGTTTGGGTAAACGAGCAGTATGTCGGATACAGTGAAGACAGCAAAACACCAGCCGAATTCAATATCACCCCTTATCTGAAAGGCGGCAATAACAGTCTCGCCGTGGAGATTTTCCGCTGGTGCGACGGAAGTTATCTGGAAGACCAGGACTTCTGGCGGATGAGCGGGATCACGCGCGACACCTACCTCCTGGCCCGTGATAAGCAAAATATCCGCGACTTCAAAGTCATTGCCGGTTTAGACTCAACCTACACCAACGGAACATTCAAACTGGAGGCGGAACTCGTCAATTTTAACGCGGAAGCTGCAAACCTGACCGTGGAAGCAGAATTGCTGGACGGAGAAAATGCGGTTAAAACCTATAGCAAAGCCGTTGAGCTTGCAGACAGCCGCCAGGTGATCGCCATCGCCGAAGACGTTCTTCCCGGCGTGAAAACCTGGAGTGCAGAAACACCAAATCTTTATCAGTTACTAATCACTTTGAAAGACGCTGAAGGTCGTGTGGTTGAAGTGATCCGCCAGGACGTGGGCTTCCGACAGGTAGAGATCAAAAACGCGCAACTGCTTGTAAACGGCCGTCCCATTTATGTGAAAGGCGTGAACATCCACGAACACAATGATGTGACCGGCCATGTTCAGGATGTTGAAACCATGCTGAAGGATATTAAACTGATGAAAACGCACAACATCAATACGGTGCGTACTTCTCACTATCCGGAACCCGAAATGTGGTACAAGCTTTGCAACATTTACGGCCTTTACCTCATCGATGAAGCAAACATCGAATCGCACGGAATGGGTTACGGCCCTGAGTCGCTGGCCAAACAGCCGGAGTGGGGACCCGCCCATCTGTACCGTACTGAAAATATGTATGAACGCGACAAAAACCAGCCTTCGATCATTACCTGGTCTTTAGGCAATGAAGCCGGGAATGGTGTTAATTTTGAAGCGACCTACCAATACCTGAAAGAAGTTGACGGCACACGGCCTGTGCAGTTCGAGCAGGCGCACGGCGGCGATAATACCGACATTAACTGTCCGATGTACGCGACCATGGAACACATGGAAAAATATGCCAAAAGTAATCCGGCAAAACCGATGATCCAGTGCGAATATGCCCATGCCATGGGGAACAGTGTCGGAAACCTGCAGGATTACTGGGACCTGATCGAAAGCTACGACGTGCTTCAGGGCGGCTGTATCTGGGACTGGGTTGACCAGGGAATCCTCCAAAAAGATTCAGATGGAACGGCTTACTGGGCTTACGGCGGTGACTTTGGTCCCGATACAGTCCCTTCGGACGGCAATTTCTGTCTCAACGGACTGGTCGATCCCGACCGGGAAGTGAAGCCTTCCCTGCTGGAAGTGAAAAAAGTTTATCAGAATATCGGCTTTAAGTCAAAAGACCTGAAAAAAGGACTGGTTGAAATCTCAAACAAGTACGCCTTTACCAATCTGGCCGACTTCGACATGAGCTGGACCATCACCGCCGATGGCAATGAAATTGCCACCGGAAGGCTTGAAGGCTTCGAACTGGCTCCGGGGACAACAAAAGAGGTCAGTCTGAACTATTCGGTCGAACCACAAGCCGGAACAGAGTATTTCCTGAATTTCTCAGCTAAAACAAAAACAGAACAAGGCCTTGTTCCGGCCGGTTATGAGCTGGCTGCAGAACAATTGCAGCTACCTTTCTTCAAAGCGGCCGAAAAAGCTGATTCAGGCACATTCCCTGCCCTTCAGACAAGCGAAAACGACAGTGAAATAAGCGTCAGGGGCGAGGGCTTTGAACTCATCTTCGACAAAACCGCAGGCGTGCTGAAAAGCGTTAAAACAGGCGATACGCAATTGATCACTTCAGGTCCTGTACCGAACTTCTGGCGCGCCCCGATCGACAATGACATGGGCAACAACCTGCATAAACGGGCAGCAATCTGGAGAAAAGCCGGTGAACAGCGGAAAGTGACCGGGGTAAGCCTGAAAAATGACGCTGCCAACAAAGCCACCGTTACCTTTAACTTTGACCTGTCGGATGAACAGGGTGAAAAGATCGCTGATTACAAGACCGTGTACACGGTCTTTGGCGACGGCGACGTCCGGGTGTCGAACGACTTTAAAATGGCAGGCAAGGACCTTCCGGAAATCCCGCTGATGGGAATGAACCTGGTGATGCCGCGCCAGTTTGACCAGATGAGCTGGCTGGGCCGCGGCCCGCAGGAATCGTACCAGGACAGGAAGACCGGCGCGTTTGTGGGAAAATATGCCGGTGCGGTGGCTGACCAGTATTATCCGTATTTACGCCCCCAGGAAAACGGCAACAAAACCGATGTACGTTGGGTGGCCATCACCAACGGCGACGGCACCGGACTGCTTTTTGTGGGTGAACCTTTGCTTGAAGCAAGCGCCCACCACAATATCATGGAAGATTTTGAATCCCACTACAAGCCTTCCGAACGGACCAAAGACGGGAAAGTCCCGCCGCAAAGACATATTAATGACGTGAAGCCCCGCGACCTGACCTCGGTCAACATCAACTACAAACAAATGGGCGTGGGCGGAGATAACAGCTGGGGAGCCTGGACCCACGATGAATACCGGTTAACCGATAAAAATTACAGTTATTCCTTCCGGATGAAAGCCCTGAAAAGCGGCGACGATCCGGTCAAACTGGCGAAAGAAGCTATTAAGTAGTGAGTCATGAGTAGCCCGTTGTGAAAAAGGACCTCTGCATCGTTTGCAGGGGTCTTTTTTTGATTTATTATCGGAAGTGTGCGCTTCATATGTCAAAACCCATCGCTTCGTAAAGAAAATCTATACGTTCGTAAAATATTATGATGAATTTTTGTATCTAACTAAAATATATTTTAACTTTATTTAGGTAAATTTGATAGTCAAAACCTAACTCCTTTCTGGATGATCTTGAAAAAATTTCCTTTCGAGCGTCAGTTAGATTCTATGGATTGTGGTCCTGCCTGTCTAAAGATTATCGCCAAATACTTCGGGAAATATTATTCGCTTCAGTATTTGCGCGACTTATGCGGAATTACTCGGGAGGGAGTTTCATTTCTGGACCTGAGTTATGGGGCGGAAAAGATTGGACTTCATACATTAGCTGTTAAAGCTGATTTAAAAACACTTCGCGATAAAGTCCCGTTTCCTTGTATTGTACACTGGAAGAACAGCCACTTCATTGTCGTATATAAAACCAGCAAACAGAAAATATTTGTTTCCGATCCGGCTATAGGTTTATTAGGTTACAGTTACAATGAATTTAAGGACGGATGGTATAAAAAAGAAGAAGAAACAGGTGCCATATTGGCTGTCGAACCTGACGTGCAAAATTATTTTTCGAATGACTATGGGTCATGGCACCCAATAAACATTGGTGATAATACAAAAATGCGGATCTTGGTTGATACTTCAAATGATTTGTCAGGATTCCTCCATTACCTTAGGAACGGTTCCTATTAATAAAAAACTTATGCTGGCATAATTTACTTCATAACGTCCTATGATGGTACGAGGATGCCCTTCCGCAACATGGAGTTCCATGCTAACAATAAATCAAATTATCCTACTATGAAGATGAAATTTATGTTTTCAATTATCCTTCTCTGTATATATTCATATGGTACAGAACAAGGGATCTCAAAAGACAATACCTTAAAGAACTATTTCAGTAAAACTGAAATAAGAGAGTTTACGAACTTAGTGAATTATTTTGATCAAACAATTAAGTCCAATTATCCGAACGATACAAATAGCTTAGCCGAAAGCTATAATTTATTTTTCAAGGATCTTAATACAAACAAAGTCGATATTTACGAACGAGTATTATTCAAGTTTGATCAAAAAAAAATCCTTAAATATCTGAAGAAAGATTCTTTTGATAAGATATGGCGAGTAGGGAATGCTGTAAATTATGACGATTATCAAATTACAGAGATTGCTGTTCGGCATGATGGCTGTTATATGTCATTTCTAAAACAATATCCCCTGCTGACCGATTATCGTGAATCCATTGAGATAGCAGGAGATATATCTCCTGAAAGTTTTATGTTGTTTTTTGAACTGCAAACAAAACTTAATCTTAATAATCTCGAAGATCGGTTAATCATAACAGTTCATTACTTATCACTTTCCAACCCTCCCATAAAAAGGAATGAATAAAACAGCTATGATGAACCTAGGTCCATTGTTCTGTTAAAGTTCATTATTTTTCAATATCCTTGCTCCAGGCCGATTCTGGAGCAAGGAATGTACTAAAGCCAGATTTAAAACATTTCCAATGAAAAAAGGAAGAAACCGGGCCAGTCAAAGCCTTATCAACTCGTTAATTCTACAATCCAGTTTGACAAATAATCCGGGTTTACTGAATGGCAAAATGGGTATTTCCATTTTCTTTTTTCATCTTGCCCGAAAAACCGGTAATTCCGTATATGAAGATCATGCCGGAGAATTACTGGAACAAGTACTTAAACAAATTCATGGCAATTCGAGTGTCGATTTCTCTTCTGGTTTAGCCGGAATCGGTTGGGGCGTTGAATATTTACTTTATAACGGATATATTGAATCGAATGAAGACAAAATTCTAGAAGAACTCGATTCTGCCATTTTTCAGTTGGACGCGAGATGCCCCTCCTTGCAAAGATTTTATGATGATTACTATGGTTATGGGTTGTACTATTTATTCCGGACAAAAAATAATATTTGGAGTGAAAAAGTCCTGCAATTGATCTGGAGTGATATAAAAGCATTACTGACCGAAACCTTGCCTGCTGATATCAAACTTTGTCCAAAGTACGTCATATCCGTCCTCTACTTTATTCTGGAAATGCAAAAACGACCTTTTTGTCCTTCAGATGTTGCTGAAATGATCGTTGCAGTACCGGCATTTATTTCAAAATACATGAGTGGAAGGTTGAATGCCTCCGAACGCCTGTATCTTACTATTGTATTGAAGACTCTTAATATTCCCTCTTTTTGTTGTCCTCAAATTGAGGTTTGTCAATTACCTTCAGTAAATTTTCTCGAATTATATGGGCAAATGGCCGTTTATTCAATTGTTTTTAAAAATATTCAACACCCCAGTGATTCAGTTCTCAATTATAAAGTCGATAAATTCTGCATTCGGGAACGCAAAGAGATGTTAGAAAAAATTAAGAAAAATCACCTCTCTATAACGGAAATGTGGGAAAAATGTCCTAATGTTTGATCCCACCATGTTTGGATATAAAACATTTATACAAAGGCATTTTCATAGTTGCTTCAAAAGATTCCAATTAAAGAAAGCCATCAAAAGCATTATTTTTATTCGTTATTGGAAAAGGAAATTGAATAATTTAAGAGAAAAGGGCATTTTTTTTGTTAACGAAGGACTTGCGAATAGATGTTTAAAGAATTATAACACTTTTAGCGGGCATTTAAAGAAATTTGATATCCAAAACAAACGTATTCTTCTAAAAATTGACATAGAAGGAAACGAATACCCCGTATTAAAGGAAGATTCATTCTATAAATACCTTGATAACGTTAATCAAATAATTGTTGAATTTCATGACCTAAAAAATCGGCTTAGAGATGTTTATGCAATAATAAAAAAATTCAATACTTCTTTTGACATAGTACATATTCATGGCAACAATTATAGCGGAACTTTTATTTTACTTGGTGAAGAAGCGGAGAACGATATTATTTTACCTGATGTAATGGAAGTAACATTAGCTAAAAGAGAAGGAATAAGAAAAGAAGACATCGATAACTCAATTGTGTGTTATCCTATTCCTGGGTTAGATTTTCCTAATAATTTAAAATGTAGGGATTATGAGTTAAAATTCTGAGAATTGCGCGTTAGGATGTAAGAAGCAAAACGAAAAAAGATAATAGAGATGATTACAAGTAGAGATGTTGGACATTCTCTTAACAAGTACGTGGAAACATTTCAGACATTCTTGTGTTTTTTTATTTAAGAGGAATTCGTAATTTTGCAGCCAACTTCTTTGATAAGAAAGGGTAAGAAATGGAAAGAGAACAGATTCAGGAGATGTTGGACCACGACGGACACATTACAGAGGAAATTGATCCGAAACTTAAGCTGACCGAAGAAATTAACCGGTTAAAAAAAGAAAAGAACGCCGTCATTCTAAGTCATTACTATGTGGACAGTGAATTACAGGATATCGCTGATTTTGTTGGCGATAGTCTCCAATTGGCGCAGGAAGCTGCGCGGACTGACGCGGATATAATCGTTTTTGTGGGAGTCCATTTTATGGCCGAAACAGCCAAAATTATCAATCCTTCAAAAAAAGTCATTCTTCCCGACCTGAAAGCCGGTTGTTCGTTGGCTGATTCTGCGCCAACTGAAAAATTCAGGGAATTTAAATCCCGGTACCCCGGCTATAAGGTCATCTCTTATATTAATTGTACGGCCGAATTGAAAACCATGACCGACGTGGTTTGTACCTCTTCGAATGCCGAAAAGATTGTAAACAGCTTTCCGGAAGATGAAAAACTGATCTTTGCTCCGGACAGGAATCTGGGTAATTATTTAAACAGCCTCACCGGACGTAACATGGTCCTTTGGGATGGTGCCTGTATGGTTCATGAAAAATATTCGGTCGAAAAGATCATCGAACTGATGGACCAGCATCCCGATGCTGAATTCATTGCCCATCCCGAGTGCGAGCGACCGGTACTCCTGCTGGCCGGACATATCGGATCGACATCTTCCCTGCTCAACTACGTGCAGAAGAGCGCTTCCAGGAAGTTTATCGTTGCCACAGAAAGTGGTATCCTTCATCAAATGAAGAAGGCCTGCCCAGGTAAAACGTTTATCCCTGCACCATCGAACGATTCCACCTGTGCATGCAACGATTGCTCCTATATGAAATTGAACAGTTTACAGAAACTGTACATCTGCATGAAGCATGAACAACCTGAGATTAAGTTGTCTGACGAGATCATTGAACGGGCTAAAAGGCCAATTATCAGGATGATGGAGCTTTCGAAGTAATGATCCGGGTCCCGCGGGCCTTCACACAACTGTTAATATCGAGGTGGCATTTGGGTCTTATTCCTCCTAAAACCCCCTAAAATCGGGGCTTTTCAACAATCATATGTTGATTAGTTTTATTGCGAATAGCCCAAAACCGGTTTGTGAATTCGTATCTTCGTATTAACCGAAAAACTGCGTTTTATGCCTTACAGGAGATTACCAAATACAGATCAGGCCCGATTAAGAGCGATTGAAGCGGCTTTGGAAAAAGGCAAAAGAACATCCCGGAAGGAACTTGCATTCAGCGAACAGACCCTCGAGAAACTTCAATCGCTCTATCCGCGACTGCTGGGCGCCATCCGACAATTGGAAACAGCCAAGCAAAACCAGTTTAACAAATCGCGTGAATATGGCGAGATCGTTAAAAAGGCAAGACTATATATTTCTCATTTTGCACAAGTGCTGACATTTGCTATTCTTCGTGAAGAGCTTAAACCCGAAGCCCGAAGTTTTTATGGCCTCGATCCGCACACACAAAAAATCCCTGCACTCGAACTTGAAAAGGACGTTCTCAGTTGGGGAGAAAAAATTATCAACGGAGAGCAAAATCGGTGCAAACAGGGAGGAAATCCAATTTACAGCCCGTCAATTGCCCTGGTGAAAGTACATTACGAGTCATTTGTTGAGGCTTACCGTTACCAAAATATCCTGCAGACCATTACCAACAGGACGTCAGAACTCATGAACCGAATGCGGGAAGAGGCCGACGAATTAATCCAGGAGTTGTGGAATGAAGTGGAAGCAAAATTCCGCTTTCTCCCTGACGAACAACGAAGGGATCTGGCTGCTGAATATGGGATTGTTTATGTGCTCAGGCCTGCGGAACTTAAAAAATTGGAGGTTCAAAAACTACAGATCAACCTGGCTTTCTAAACCTGATTTCCGTTTTAAGAGGAACATCAGGTAGACGGTAAAACCAAGGCTCAGCAAAGCAAATGGCCACATGGAGGGCAGATCTTTACCAAAAGAAGAAACCTGATCCACTTCCGGATACCCTTTGTTTTCAAAATATAACAGCAGAACGCCTAACGCATTATTAACAAAGTGGCTGGCGATGGGAAGCCATAAGGACCCGCTGTATACCAGCATGTAGCCAAACAAGCCACCCAGCAGCATGCGGGGAACGAAACCGTAAAATTGCATATGTAACAGGCTGAAAAGAAAAGCTGAAATCCAGATCCCCCAGTGATGATTCCCGCTCATTCGGGTAAAAATTTTCTGAATTACCCCGCGAAACAGAAATTCCTCACCAATGGCAGGGATAACGGCAATCATGAACAGGTTAAACAGCAATCCGCCTGGTGTGTCAACGTCCATAAACCGGTCAATCAATCCGGCCGCGCGCTCCTCCATCTGTCTCATCCATGCTTCAAGGCCATCCATGAAAGCCGGAAGTTCCATCCCGTTATTAATTTCACCGATATACGTGATGAACGGGTTGATCAATAAAACGGCGGCAATCGCAATCAGGATCATCCCCCAATCGACCTTTCCGCCAAGCTGAAGATATTTCGCGGTATTCCCGCTAAACAACCAGCCGATAATAACCGGCGGCAGGACGAACAAGCCAAGCGACTGCACAATCTGCAAATACTTCAACAGCCCGATCGAAGAAGGATCATTTAAATCGATTCCTGCAGACAAGCTCATCATTTTCCCCAATCCGAAAAAAGGGATCGCAACGACCACGGAAAGCAGGGATATTGACAAAAAACAGACAAGCACAACAAAAGCGGTAATAATTAGCTGAGACCATGGTCCCATTCCCCGAAAAGCAGTAAAAGCCATCTGAATCGATTTAGAAAAATTCAAAGATATCTATATAGACACAAGTATCAAGACACAAGACACAAGATTTTTTCAAAAATACCTATTAAACAGACACAAGTATCAAGTATCAGGATACAAGACCCAAGACTGAGAAAAACTGCCGGAAGAAACATTAGTTCCGTCATGTTAAGCGGCGATATTGACATGCTATACAAGACGGGGAAAAGATTGGCAGTCATTTTCAAGAGATTCTACCATCTACCTTGTCGACGTCGGCGTCATCAACTTGTTTAAACCAGACTGAAAGCTGATTCCGGGCTCTTTCCCTGATTTCGGGGGTGATATGGTTCCGGATATGCGAAAGCGCAAAAATTAAAACCCCCAGATCGTCACTGAACCCCAGAAGCGGGAAAAAATCGGGAATGGCGTCAGTGGGAAAAATGAAATACCCCAACGCGGCCATAATGGAAAGTTTGGTCCGCACCGGGACTTCAGCATCCCGCATCATGTAATACAACAACAAAGCTGCATAAACGACCTGTACCCCCGCTGTCCTGGCCATGCGCTGAAGTTTACTCCGGAAGGATTTCTCCGAATAATATTTTTGATACGCCTCGCTGCTCATTTTAAACTCGTATTTATATAATCAACCCGCAACTCGCCGTAGTGTTCAGCAATTTCGTCAAGGATTTCATTCAGCTCGTCCATATCGTCCGTTTGTAACAGCCTGATCCGGTGGTTCCGAAAGTTGGGAAGGCCCGGAAAATATTTAGCAAAATGGCGACGCATCAGTAAAATGCCGGTACGGTCACTGTCTTTCCAGTCGACCGACAACTGCAGTTGTTCCCTGACATTTTGAATGATCTCATTAACATGCGGAGCTGGGAGGAGCTCTCCGGTTTTCAGATAATGTTTCACTTCGCGAAAAATCCAGGGACGTCCTATTGCACCGCGTCCGATCATCAATCCGTCAACGCCGCTCTGCCGGAGTAATCCGGCCGCCTTCTCAGGACCATTGATATCGCCGTTCCCAATAATCGGGATCTGTATGGCAGGGTCGTTCTTAACTTCGGCGATGAGCGACCAGTCGGCTTCACCGGTATAGAGCTGCTGACGGGTCCGCCCGTGAATAGCCAGGGCTGCCACACCGGCATCCTGCAACCGCAGGGCAGCTTCCCTGATCACTTTTGATTTTTCATCCCATCCAAGCCTTGTCTTGGCGGTCACCGGAACCGAAACCGCCTTTACGATTCCGGCAGTCATCTGCTGCATCTTGTCCAGATCCTGCAACATGCCGGCGCCTGCTCCTCTGCAGGCAATTTTTTTCATGGGACAGCCAAAATTGATATCGATAAAATCGGGGCCGGCCTGCTCCGCTGCTTTGGCGGCGTCAATCATCGATTGAATATCATGTCCGTAAATCTGAATAGCCACAGGCCTGTCAAATTCAAACAAATGCATCTTTTGCCGGGTCTTTTTGACATCCCGGATCAGCGCCTCTGAAGAAACAAATTCGGTATACATCACATCCGCGCCATATTTCTTGCACATGTAACGAAATGATTTATAGGTCACATCTTCCATCGGCGCCAGAAAAAGAGGCGTCTCTCCCAGATCTATCGCTCCAATCTTCACTGCATTTTTTTTAGACCGCAAAGATAAGAAAAAGCGGGGAGCACCGAACGGTCAAGACTCGCTGCGGACGAATCGATACTCGGCATAATTTTGCTATTTTTGTAGGCGCGACTGTTTCGGTCAAAGGGCAAACTTTAAATTCCGCGGACCGTCAGAAACGACAAATAATCATGATAGACCAGGCTACAATAGACCGGATAATGGATGCTGCAGAGATCACGGAGGTGGTTTCCGAATATGTGACGCTGAAGAAACGCGGCGTGAATCTTCTTGGCCTGTGTCCGTTCCACAATGAAAAAACGCCTTCTTTTACGGTATCTCCTGCGAAAGGGATTTTTAAATGTTTTGGTTGTGGAAAGGGAGGAAATGCCGTGAATTTCGTTATGGAACACGAGTCGCTCAGCTACCCGGAGGCGCTGAAGTGGCTGGCTAATAAATACCATATCGAGATCCGGGAAGAAGAAGAAACCAATGAGCAAAAACAGCTCAAAGATGATCGTGAAAGCATGATGATCGTTTCAGCCTACGCCCAGAAGTACTTTTCCCGCTTTTTGTGGGAAGAGAACGAAGGGCGGACCGTCGGACTGAGCTACCTGCGTGAAAGAGGACTCCGCGATGATGTTATTAAGAAATTTGACCTCGGCTACTGCCCCGACGGCAAAGATCTGTTTACCCGGCATGCCCAAACTCAGGGCTATAAAATGGAATATCTTGAGAAAACAGGACTTTCCATCAAGCGGGAAGACTGGGTCCGGGACCGCTTTTCAGGAAGGGTCATGTTTCCCATACACAGTATCTCAGGACGTGTCATTGCCTTTGGCGGACGCGTATTAAAAGCCGACAAGAATACAGCAAAATACCTCAATTCGCCCGAATCGGAAATTTACCATAAAAGCCGTGCCCTCTACGGGATTTACCAGGCCAAGCGCGAAGCCACCCGCCTCGACAAATGCTACCTCGTTGAAGGCTATACCGACGTTTTGGCTATGCATCAGTCGGGCATCGAAAATGTCGTCGCCTCTTCCGGCACCGCACTCACGCCCGATCAAATCAGGCTGATCAAACGTTTCACCCCCAATATCACGATTCTGTACGACGGGGATGCAGCGGGAATCAAGGCGTCGATCCGCGGAATTGACCTGGTGCTCGAGGAAGGACTTAATGTAAAGGTTCTCCTGCTTCCAAACGGCGAAGACCCGGATTCTTTTGCACGTTCCATGAGTTCCGGACACTTGCAGCAGTACATCAAGGAGCATGAAACCGACTTCATCCGGTTCAAAACGCAGTTGCTGATGGAGGACACGGAGAACGACCCCGTGGAAAGAGCCCGCCTGATCAACGATATTGTCCGTTCCATTTCGGTCGTTCCCGATTCGGTTACCCGTTCGGTCTATATCCAGGAATGCAGCAGGCTGATGAATGTGCAGGAAGATGTCCTTTATACGGAAGTCAGGAAGCTGCAGCAACGCCAATCGGGCGAATTCCCCAGGACCGCATACCGGGAACAACCCAGGCCGGCACCCCAGCGCGCAGCTCCTTTGAAAACCGCCGGAAACCGCTGTGAAATCGAAGAACGGGAGATTATCCGGATCCTTCTGAAGTACTTTCATCACGATGTGTTTGAAGTTGAAGGTGAACAGCCCGGTGAAACGGAGAGTGTTTCGGTGGGTCAATTCGTTCTGGACGAAATAGAAAACGACGGCCTGTTATCGGACAATGAACTGATCAGAAGGATGCTTGATCTGTTTGTTGAAAATGTGGGAAACAAAGCCTTTAATCCGGTTCAATTCTTCATTAATCACAGCGATCAGCAGATGAGCAGTCTTGCCGTTGACCTGCTGGCTGAAAAATACATTGAAAGCAAACGCTGGAAAAAGGGGGGCGCCTTTGTGGAATCGGAAGAAGAAATCCTGGATCTGATCGTACCGAAGATCGTCCAGGAATACAAACTACGGCAGGTGAAGAATATGCTTCATGATATTGAACAGCATATTAACCTGGCATCACAAACAAAAGAGATGGAGAAGGTGTTGGATTTCCAGAACCAGTATATGAACCTGAAAAAAGTGGAAAAGCACCTTTCGGCACAGCTCGGAAACCGGGCCATCAATTAAAAATTCCAGGCTTATGAGGACCTTATTCATAGAAGACAGAAAAGAGATCGAAACCATCATCCGCTCGTGCAGTACCTGTTACCTGGCCATGAGCGATGAGGGAAAGCCTTATGTACTGCCTATGAATTTCGCCCTTGACGGGAATACGGTCGTTTTGCATTCTGCAATGGAAGGGCGCTTGTGGGAAACGCTGAAAAAAAACCCGGCTGTTTGCATCAACTGGACACTGGGGGACGAACTGGCCTGGCAGAATATCCGGGTAGGATGCAGCTATCGCGTAAAATCGAAATCGGTAATTGTGGAAGGAAACATACGATTCGTCGACGATTACGACGAAAAGCACCGGCTTTTACACGTGCTGATGTCGCAATACAGTGATCTTGAATTCAGGTTTAATCCCCCCGCGATAAGAAATGTGGCTGTTTATCAGGTACCGATCAGTAAAATCACGGCCAAAGAATTCGGAGTCACACCCGGCCGTCCCGGAACAGGCAACTGTCCCGTAACAGGTGAAGAAGGAGGTATAAAATGATATTCGTTACCGGGGGAACAGGTCTTGTAGGTTCGCATGTTTTGTTTAACCTGCTTGAATCGGGACGGCAGGTACGTGCACTCAGACGTCCCACCAGCAGCCTGAAAATGGTCAGTAAAATATTTTCCTATTATTCTCAGGATCCTGAAGTCCTGCTGAGTCGAATCGACTGGGTTGAAGGGGACATCCTCGATTATGCCAGTCTCGAAAATTTGCTGACCGGAGTCACCGAAATTTATCATTGTGCTGCCATGGTATCGTTTCATCCCGACGATCACGACAGCATGCTCAACAATAATGTGAAAGGTACGGCCAACCTTATCAACGCCGCAATCGATCATCGGGTAAAAAAGCTTTGCCATGTCAGCTCAATTGCCGCTCTTGGTAAAACGCAGGATGGTACCGACATCGATGAAGATACCTATTGGACACCCTCGCGTCAGAAGTCAGCTTACAGCCTGAGTAAATTTTTCTCTGAAATGGAAGTCTGGCGTGGGATTGAAGAAGGTCTTGACGCCGTTATCGTCAATCCTTCCATCATACTGGGACCGGGAAACTGGGATATTGGAAGTCCGAAACTCTTCCAGGCAATCTGGAAAGGCCTGACCTATTACACGAAAGGGGAAACCGGATTCGTCGACGTGAGGGATGTGGCGGCTGCCATGATCCTGCTGACCGCCGACAGCAACTTTCCGCGCACAAAGAATCAGCGCTTTATCTTAAATGCGGGAAACATGAGTTATCAGAATTTTTTCAATAAAATTGCCGATGCGCTGCAAAAACCCCGCCCCAAAACCTTTGCCTCCGATTTGATCCTGCAGGCTGCCTGGCGCGCAGCCAGACTGGCCAGTTTCTTCTCGGGCAAAAGGCCTGCCATTACCAAAGATGCCGTGTCGGGAACGAACCGGATCAATCATTACAATGGTACGAAGATCTGCAAAACGGCCGGGTTTAGTTACCGCAGCCTGGATGTTACCATTCGGGATATTGCCAAAATGTTCTTAAAGGACATCAGCTAATTGGGGTTTCACCCCAAACCCTGTAAAAAAAGAGGCCGGATGCCCGGCCTCTTTTTTTATTCTTTATCGATCTCTTTCCAGACAAGGGCGCTGGCTCCCACGATGGCAGCATCACCCGGTTTAAGCTGGGATGGAAGGATTTTGATTTTATTTTGAAAGATCGGCAGCAAATGAGACTCCATGCTTTCAGTGGTCGGTTTGAAAATATAATCGCCGGCTGCCGTTGGTCCGCCAAACAGGAATATGGCCTCCGGACTCAGGTGATGCACCGTATCGGCCAATCCCTGTCCCAACCATTTGCCTGTCTGCTCAAAAACCTCCAGCGCAACTTTATCGCCCTTCTCAGCCGCTTCAAAAATCATTTTTGAACTCAGTTCCTTGAATGACTTGTCTGCCAGCACGCTGTCGGTCGCATTGTCGCGAACCATGATCTCAAACGCCGTACGTTTCATGCCGGGGGCTGAGCAGTATGCTTCCAGGTGGCCTTTTGCACCGCATCCGCAAAGGCGGCCGCCCGGGATCAGGGTGGTGTGCCCGCATTCACCGGCAAATCCATCATTACCGTAAACCAGATCGCCGTTTACAACGATACCGCTTCCGACGCCGGTACCCAGGGTGAACATAACAAAATTTTTCATCCCCTTGGCTCCTCCGTATATCATTTCACCAATCGCTGCAGCATTGGCATCATTAGTCAACGCCAGCGCCCGCATTTCCGGAAAATTCGACCTGAGCAATTTAACAAGAGGCACGACTCCCCTGAAAGAAAGATTTGGCGCATACTCGATCGTCCCGCTGTAATAGTTTCCATTGGGGGCGCCGATCCCGATGCCAAGGATCTCCATATCCTTGTTCATTAATTTGACTGACTCAATCAGTTCATTAACGGCAGTTGTAAGTTCATCGATAAATTTATTAATATCCCCATGCGACGGGGTATCAATCGAACTCTTCATCATGACATGACCTTCCTGATCAACAATACCAATTGCCGAATTTGTGCCGCCAATATCAATCCCGATTGCAACTTTCTTCATATACGTATTCTTTAAAATTTTAATTTAACCTGCAGGACATTGATCCGGGCAGGTCAGTTTATTTGATTTAGATTATTCAAAAATTCTGACTTTAAAATGCATCATGCCTTTTTAGCCGAACAAATTTAAAAATTAAAATCTTTAAAAAGATGGCCGCCCGATATATTCAGCATATTCATCTTCATTTAAATATGTTGTAAAGCTTTTTTGGCAACTCACAGCCCCCGGTTTCAGGATTTACTCTCCGGGGCTATTCATTTCTGTTCATCTCTCCTTCATCCGGGTTATTGGTGCCTCCAGATAAATCCGTGTCGGGCAACTGAAAGCGGCGTCCCCGGTAATTAAACCGTGACGTCATCAAATTAATAATCTCATTTGCAGTCGATTCGACCGGCTTGTGGGTGACATTAATGACTGTAAATTTACCCTTCGAAAAGATCATATTAGCATGTCGGATATCTTCGCGCACCCGTCCTTCGTCAACGTAGGCATGATTTCCGAGTTCTTTCGTATTTCGGAGGCGTTTTATCCGGTGAACGATTAATTGCTGAAGACCAATCTGCAATCCGAACACCCTCCGCGGATCAATGGTAAGCAACTCTTCAGGAGGTTCCAATCCGGCAACAAGCGGAACGTTGGCAACTTTCCATCCATACAGGGCAAGATAAACGCTGAGGGGTGTCTTCCCGGCACGGGACACGCCGCACAGCACGATCTCTGCCTCCCGTAACCGGTGAGGGTTAAGTCCGTCATCGTGTTTTAATGTAAATTCAATGGCATCGATCCGGTCAAAATATTCCTGGTTTATTTCCCGGAACAGTCCCGGAGCCTGGAGGGAAGCAATTCCCAACGCTTTGTCGAGGTAATCGGCAAGCTCTCCCATGAAATCGATCTGCGGCACCTGGTTTTCTCCGGCCAGCTCAATGAGCCGGGCGCGAAGTGCCGGATTTACCATGGTGTGGGTGATCAGGCCGCCGTCGGCTTTGGCCTGCGAAATCAGCGACCTTAGCCTTTCTTCATCCTGAACATCGGGAACGATGATCACCGGAACGCGGTTATTGGGGTACTGGATCAGCAGAGACTGTACCATGTTATTACCTGCAAGTCCTTTACCTCCCGACGCAACATAAATCGGTGCCGGTTTATTCTTCTCTTCCATCGGAGTCGTTTTTCTGTCTTCAGATAAAACGCAGAAACATGCTTTTAGTTACGTCCCCGTCCGTAAAAAGGCAAACATATCCTGGTCAGTTTCTCCCGATTATGCGATTGAAGATGTATATTTGTTTATGCAACTGACGATGATCCCGAAGATCTGTATGTCATTTAAATATAAACATATGAACTACCTTGCAAATGCGGACCGCTATGAGGTGATGCCCTACAACCGTTGCGGCCGTTCCGGATTAAAGCTGCCGGCGCTTTCACTGGGCCTGTGGCATAACTTTGGCGGCGTTGATGTGTTTGAGAATGGGCGTGCAATCGTTCTGCGGGCATTCGACCTGGGCATTACCCATTTTGACCTGGCCAATAATTATGGACCTCCCCCGGGATCGGCTGAAGAAAATTTCGGCAAGATCCTGAAACAGGACCTTGCTCCCTACAGGGATGAACTGGTCATTTCCAGCAAAGCCGGCTATCTGATGTGGCCGGGTCCATATGGGGAATGGGGAAGCCGAAAATATTTGCTGGCCAGTCTGGATCAGAGTTTGAAACGCATGGGGCTCGATTATGTTGACATTTTCTATTCTCATCGCCCCGATCCTGACACTCCCCTCGAAGAAACGATGTTTGCCTTAAATCAGGCAGTCAGGCAAGGAAAGGCGCTTTATGCGGGGATTTCAAATTATCCTCCGGAAATGGCCAGGGAAGCGGCCCGCATCCTGCGAAGCCTGAATACCCCCTGTCTGATCCACCAGCCCAGGTACTCCATGTTTGAACGGTGGGTCGAAGACGGACTACTCGATGTTCTGGAAGAAGAAGGCATAGGCTGTATTGCCTTTTCACCGCTGGCCCAGGGACTGCTCACCGATAAATACCTGAAAGGAATACCCGAAGGTTCAAGGGCATCGAAGTCCTGGGGATTTTTAAAACCAAATCAGGTTGAACCTGCTCTCGGAAAAGTAGCGAAGCTAAACGATATCGCCCTACACCGCGGTCAGACGCTGGCGCAAATGGCCCTCGCGTGGATCCTGAGAGACCGGCGGGTTACCTCGGTGCTGATTGGCGCCAGCTCGGTACAACAACTGGAAGATTGCGTACAAATGACCCGCGTACCATTTTTTTCGCCGGAAGAACTCCGGCAGATCGAAAATATCCTTAAAACATAAAAAATGATGCATGATGAAAGCCCTGGTGACTTTCATCATGCATCATACATATTTAAAACCAAACTATTAATTAGTTCTGACCGGCTTCTTTCTGAGCCTCATTGATCATTTTCTGGTTTGCCGTAATAACAAATTCAACCCGGCGGTTTTCTGCCCGGCCGGCTTCTGTGTTATTATCGTATTTAGGGCTCATTTCACCGTAACCTCTTGTGGTAATCCGGCTGCCATTGATATTTTTCTGAAGCAGGTAAGCAGAAACAGCGCCTGCCCTTTTCTCGGAAAGTGTCTGATTATACTGTTCAGAACCTGAACTGTCAGTATGTCCCTGGATCTCAATATTCGTATCGGGGTATTCATTCAGAACAGTAACCAGTTTATTCAGGTTTCCGGTAGCATCCGGAGTCAGGCTGAAACTGTTCAATGCAAAAAGAACACTGCTGTCAAATTCGACACTAATCCCTTCACCAACGCGTTCTACTTTAGCGTCGGGAACCGAATTCTCAATTTCCTGAGCCTGTTTATCCATTTTACGGCCAATGATTGTACCCGCGGTACCACCCACAGCAGCACCCAGAACGGCTCCGAGAGCCGTATTACCTGAAGCTTTACCAATAACAGCTCCCACTGCACCACCACCGGCTGCTCCGATTACCGCCCCTTTTTGGGTTTTATTCATTGAAGCACAGCCACTTAAAAGCAGAGCTGCCGACATCAGCATAATTGTAAAAGAATTTCGAATGTTCATAGGTTTATTTTTTAAAATTTTAATTACGCAAAATTTGCATGCAAACTTGCCATGGAGCACGCCAGTTGTATTACGCTTGCTCCCGGAATTTGTTACTTCAAATGTTATTCCAAAAAAATGGCAAATTGTCCCGGACAGGTGTCAGGGTTATTTTCTGAAAGAAAAACTGGTCGTGCCGATATTGTCTCCGTCAGCGAAAACATCAATGGTATAAACGCCTGGCATAAACGGGTTCTCGCCTTGATTGTCCCAAAAAATATTTACCGGAAGTTCATTTCCTTCATAAGTTACTTCCCTCATAGCCGAGTAAGGAATCTTCAAATCCTCAAATTGAAAAAGGTCTTTATTCGATTTGATAAGAAGTATCTGATCAGGCCGCAGAATACGAACATAAATATTCTTATTCCCTCGCCGGGCCGTCACGTTTTTACTCAATGTGAAGCTGACCATCAATTTCTCCGCCTTGTCGCGGCTGTTGATCTCGCTCCCTTTCTTATTGATCCCCGCAACCCGGAGATTTAACGCTTCAAGTTGCGAGGCCCGTTCCACCCGTTGCGACAACTGATTCTTTTCTTCCTGAAGCGTTTTGTTCTGTGTTTCTATCGCTATGTATTCCTGCTTCACCTGTTCGTTCTCGGCAAGCAGTTGCTGATTTCTGCGATTCAGTGAATCAACCTGCACAATGTAATTGCGCATGATCCGCCGTAATGAGCCAACTTCATCCTGATACCTGCTGATTTGCTCATAACTGGCCTTTTTGAGCTGACCGATTTCAAGCTTCAGATCTTCCACCCGGGTACGGGCAACGAATAATTCGTTGTTAAGCGTGTCGTTATCCGTTTTCAGGGCATCGTAACTTCGCACAATCTCATTGAGTTCGGTTTGAAGCGATTCCTTTTCAGCATTCAGCGAGCCTATAATTTTCTTATTTTCATTCCGTTGCATGAAAAACAAGACGATCACAATTACCAAAATCACCGAAAGAAAGATCACAATCAGATTATTTCTTCTCTCCCGATCCGTCTGTCCAAGTGAAAACCTCCTTTTGGCTTCTTCCATACCAGCCATATCTTCAAATTTTTTAAGCGTGCGTTTACGACGGTAAAATTAGCATTATTTTACTTTTATTTCTGAGGTTAACGGATATTTCAGTTTTTGCTCTTCCAGAAGGATTGCCTTTACCCAGCCAACCAGGATCTTTGTTTCCACCATCACAGGCAGCCTGTTCCTGTCAGCGGTAACCCAAACCTTCATGTGTTCACCTCCCGGGAAAAAATCGCCTTCGAGCAGCCAAACTGACATTTTATGGCATAGGAATTCACGATTATTCCGCGTCTTAACCTTTTCAGTACCCAGATAACGAAAGTATAACTCTTCCGTCTTATTATCAACCAACATTTTAAAATTAACTTTCTGTCCCGTCTTCATCTGCTCAAATTCGAGTCCGCGAAAGTAATAAGCGCTGCTGAGCAAATCGTGTACCCCTTTTGAATAGCTTAAGCGGTCAGAAAACGGCTTTTCATTTTCCCGGTCTATGCGGGAATGGATTTGCCCCTTTTCCGGAAAAAATTGATACTCATGCGAAGAATGGCCTTTCCCATGATTTACCGTTCGTCTGAACCACAATGGCTCAAAGCCCTGCCAGGAAAGGACAGATTCGAAGGTGTCCCTGACCGAATAGAAAACGTCGTATGCTTTGTAGGTTTTCCCTACCGCCTTTAAATGCCAGGCTTTCTGGTTTTTATATTGAATCGTGTCGCATCCGAACAAAACCTCTCCGGCGTTCATCCAGATGAAATGCCAGTTGAAATAGGCGCCGTACAAAGCTGTTTCACCGGGAACAAAGGGTGTGTTTTCTTTTTGCGCATATCCCTGAAAATCCTGAAGCAGCAGAATTCCTGCAAACAGCAGAGCAATGCCGCTAGCGAAGGCTTTTCTTTGCGGGTTTTGAACTTTTATTTTTCTTATCCTTCGCATCCTGTTCCTCATCAATCAGCTCTTTTTTGCGTTGAAGGTCATCCGGCAACACCCAGTCTTCGTGTACTTCAAAGTTGGAGCGTATTTTGATCACTTTTGAATAATAAACCACCCTTTCAGGCTGCTCCCGCTGTTTCAGGTCGCCGGTATCCCAATGACCATTCCGATTCCGGTCGACGATCAGCTTAATTTTATACTTTTCGGGCTTTACAAAAGGAAAAACGATCTCCTGGTCCTTCTCAATCAGGATCTGATTCAATACTTCTTCCTTTTCGGTGTTTTTCAGCAATTGCACAATGCAGTTTCCCGGGACATGGGTAATATTCATGAAAATTTTACCATAAAAATTTTGCTTCTGCGTCGTAAATTCCTGGTCGATCGCGGAAGAAGGCTGTCCTGAGAACGTCATCGCCGCTGCCGAATCGATTACAATCCGGTATCGTCCCTCAAACACCCAGGGATGCCGCACCCTGTATTTCCTTGCCAGGATCGTGTCCTGCTCAACGTCAAACGTGCGCATCTCTTCCAACGTATCCACTTTCTGGTAAAGATGTATTTTTGAATAATCAAATGCAGCGAGGGGCTCAGGCGCCTCGATCGCGACAGGCAAATAAGGATCAAAGCCATCCGTCACGTTGGTTTGCAGTGAAAAATTCTGAATAACAGGAGTTTCCTCTTTGTCTTTTTTTCGTCTCCCCCTTTGAATCGGATCCTTATAAATCAATTCCAGCGTGTCCAGCTTAGACGTCAGTTGATTCAGCGTATCAAGTGTCTCGTATTTCAGCTGAAGCATCAACGTATCGCTGCTACTCACCACTGTGTCGGTGATCCAAAGAAGAATAGAGTCTCTTCCGGCATTGTACTCCGGATAAAACCACCGTGGAGGGGCAGGCTGAGGCGAAAGAAGATTCACCCGGAACGAGTCGCTCACACTGTTTGAAAAATAAAACCTGATCAGATTTCTTTGATCACGCGTATAATCGTCGAGAAAATTTTCAAATGTGTTTTCCTTGAACATCAGCAAATAATGAGGAATCATTTCTGCTTTTGAGGCCTGCCTTCCCGGCTTTAGCGAATCGGCGTCAAATACTCCCGGGACAATCCTTTCAGACGTTGCCAGGCTATCGATATTAATTTTGCGGGAAATCGTCCCTTCATCAGCGAGCGTGTCGATAACCGCCTGCAAGGAATCGGCAATCTCGCGAAAATGGACGCTGTCCAGATTGACGGTTCCTGAAATTCCCGGGTCGGAAGGGCTGGCCAGGGAATCAAAAAAGGCGATCCTTTCTCCCGGTTGATTATAATTCATGCTGTTGTCTGCATCTTCCAGGGCAAACAGCCGGTATTTCCCTTTGGCAACATTGGTGAAGGTATAAAACCCTTCCTCGTCGGTCCGGCCAATGTATTTCGGCAACTTGTCACGGAACGAAGAAAGACTGTCGGACGCCTCATATAAAAGAACGGTGGCATCTTCGACCGGTTCCATATTTAGGGCATTCAGGACATATCCCCCGAGCATCAGGCTGTCGAACTCAGGCCCTGTGCTGAAGGCAAAACGAAAATCATCCAGCGGGTTCTTTTCATTGTTATCAGCAATGGCATCTCTGAAATCGAGCGAATACGTTACATTCGGCCTGAGGCTGTCGCCAAGCTCAATGGTCAGTGTTTTGGACTTTGTCCGGATCACTGGTTTCTTTTCCATAGGGGGCGAAACCACCAGCATGGTACTGAGCTCGTCGGAGATCACAAATTCGTTGAAGGTGATACTTACCGAATTACCTTTAAAATTCCGTGTGTTCTGTTCCGGAACCGTCCTGACAACCACAGGAGGTATACTGTCTTTGTCGCCTCCGGTAGGCATACCCGGATTTGCACATGAAGTGGTAAACACCAGATAGGAAATATACGAGAAAAGTAATATGACGAGTATTTTTTTCATGTGCACGATTTCATTCCACTCAGTATATGCGGCAAAGATAAAATATAGACACAAGTATCAAGACACAAGATACAAGATTTTGCAAGTGATCGTGTAGCGGGGCGTCATTCCTGCATCCGCAAAGCTGAAATTGAGTTCGCGGGTCGCTGCTTATTCGACGGTGACCGATTTGGCAAGGTTCCTGGGCTGATCGACGTCGCAGCCCCTCAATACAGCAATATAATAAGCAAAAAGTTGCAGGGGAACCACCGTCAGCAGGGCTGCAACCGCCGGATGGCATTCCGGGATCACAAACACATCGTCGGCCATGTTTCTTAAGCCGTTATCATCCTCGGTAACGACGGCGATTATATTTCCCTTCCGGGCCTTCACTTCCTGAATATTGCTGATCACCTTCTCATAGTAACTGTCGCGGGCAGAAACGACCACGACAGGCAAATTATCATCGACCAGGGCAATAGGTCCGTGTTTCATCTCCCCGGCAGCATAACCTTCAGCATGGATATAAGAGATTTCCTTTAGCTTCAGGGCACCTTCAAGCGCCACCGGATATAAGTATCCGCGTCCCAGGTACAGGGCGTCGTTGGCATCCTTATATTTTTCAGCTATTTTTCTGATGTGCGGATGGCTCATCAGAATGGTCTGGACTTTCTCGGGAATGGCAAGCATTTCCCTGATAAGTTGTTCATACAGGTCCTGGTCAATTTTTCCGCGTTCCCTGGCGAGCTTAAAGGCAAAAAGCGTCAAAACCGTCACCTGCGCCGTAAATGCCTTTGTTGAAGCAACCCCGATCTCCGTTCCGGCATGGGTATAAACACCCGCATCGGTTTCGCGGGCAATGCTTGAGCCTACAACGTTACATACCCCGAGAATCAACGCCCCCTGGGCTTTGGCCATCTTCAGTGCTGCGAGGGTGTCGGCTGTTTCGCCGCTCTGACTCACTGCAATAACAATATCACCATGGTTAATGACCGGCTTCCGGTAACGGAACTCCGAAGCAAACTCAACCTCAACCGGCACCCGCGCATATTCCTCGATCAGATACTCCGCGACAAGGGCTGCATGCCATGAGGTACCACATCCGATAATGATAATCCGGTTCGCTTTCACAATTTGAGGAAAAACATCCAGCAGTCCGCCCAGCACAATCTCATGCTGGTCAGGTTTAATCCTGCCCCTGTAGGTATCCTGTATCGTTTTAGGTTGCTCAAAAATCTCCTTGATCATGAAATGATCAAAATCCCCCTTTTCAAGATCGCCAATGCTCAGATCGACTCTGGTAATCTTAAAATTGGCCGGATCATTGCTGATCGTCTTTAAAGTGAGACTGTTCTTTTCTATGACGGCGACGTTGCCGTCATTTAAATAAATCACACTGTCTGTATATTCGACAATCGGGCTGGCATCAGAAGCCACAAAATACTCCCCCTGACCAATCCCGATCACCAGCGGACTTCCCATACGGGCAGCAATCATCCGGTCTTTTTCGTTCATGCAAAGCACAGCGATTCCATAAGCCCCCACGACCTTCGATAAAGCCAGGCGGACCGCCAGTTCGGCATTGTCAACTTCTTTCAGATTGTAAAAATATTCGATCAGATTTACCAAAACTTCCGTATCGGTTTCTGATTTGAAAACAAATCCTTTGGCTACAAGATCTTTTTTCAGCTCATCGTAATTTTCGATGATTCCGTTATGGACCAGAACAAAATTCCCGCCCATCGAGGTATGCGGATGTGCATTTACGTCGTTCGGTTCACCATGTGTTGCCCAACGGGTGTGGCCAATGCCCATGTGTCCCTGAACATCCTTATCGGCTGCCAATGCTTCCAGTTCACTTACCTTTCCCTTTTTCCTGTAGGTTTTTAACGTTGTGTTATAGATGGCAATACCGGCAGAATCATATCCCCGGTATTCAAGTCTTTGCAGTCCTTTAATCAAAACAGGATATGCATTTTTATCACCAATGTAACCGACTATTCCGCACATAATATAAAATGGGTTAAATATTCCGGCAAACAGGCTGCCTCCTCAAAACACCTTTTCATAGAAATCATTATAGGCATCGATATAATTTTCCTGTGATTGAAAATTCAGGAAAAGTTTATTCTGAGAACCGATGAATTCAAGGATATCCGGCGATATTTGACCGCTGCCCTGGATGACACCATCGGCATGCGCGATCCCCAGTTTCATCATGTTTTCGTACGAAGGAACACCCAACAGTTCCAGTTGTTCGTTCGCAACGCCCTCAATCATCACATTTTGTTTTACTTTTGGACTTAGTTGCTTTCTAAAATTTTCATTATAAACCGAGAGTACCACCTTCGAGTTAACAAATAGCGGATCGTCGTGATAGGCTGTTTTGATGTATAAAGGAACGAGTGAGGTCAGCCATCCGTGACAATGGATCAGATCGGGAGCCCAACGAAGTTTTATGACTGTCTCAAGCACCCCGCGTGCAAAGAAAACAGCACGTTCGTCGTTGTCATCGAATTCTTTCCCCTTGCTGTCCTTCAGGACACTCTTCCGCTGAAAATAGTCTTCATTGTCGATAAAATAAACCTGCATACGCGCGGCCTGAATGGAAGCAACTTTAATGATTAACGGATGGTCAGCGTCATTGATCACCAGATTCATGCCGGAAAGGCGAATAACCTCGTGTAATTGATTCCTTCGTTCATTAACACTTCCATACCTCGGCATAAAAGTCCTAATTTCCCTGCCCTTTTCCTGAATTCCCTGTGGCAGATATCTTGATATCAGCGACATTTCTGAATCAGGAAGATAAGGCATTATTTCTTGAGAAATGAATAAGACTCTTTTCTTTTCCATGAAAAACACGATAAATTAATATGCAAAATTAATAAAATATAGTGAATATTCAATTTAGGCCTATTGCCCCCACTTAAAACTTAAAGCCTCTCTTCGTTTTGTTTTAATTTATTTATTTACTTTTGCAGCCTAATTTATGATGTCAGATGCTGGCTGTAAAGGAAATAAATGATCTTAAATCATTGATCAGCGCGAAGAAAAGTGAAGGAAAAACGATTGGTTTTGTTCCGACAATGGGGGCACTGCACGCCGGACATCTTTCACTCGTTAAACAGGCCGGGGAGCAGACTGATTTTGTTGTAGTCAGTATTTTCGTTAACCCGACCCAGTTTAATAACCCGAACGACCTGATCAGATACCCGCGAAACCTGGATCGCGATCTGGCATTGCTGGAGCCGACAGCCTGCCAGCTTGTTTTTGCCCCGGAGGTGGAAACGATGTATCCGGAACCCGATACCCGCCGGTTTAACTTCGGTGCGCTGGAACAGGTGATGGAAGGCAAATACCGCCCCGGGCATTTTAACGGGGTGGCGCAAATTGTTAGCACGCTTTTTGATTACATTAAGCCTGATAAGGCTTTTTTTGGACTAAAGGATTTTCAGCAGTTGGCCGTTATTAAGGCGATGGTAAAAAAGTTAAACCTGAAGGTCGAAATCATTCCGTGTCCGATTATTCGAGAAGCCAGCGGGCTCGCTTTAAGTTCCAGGAATGAACGCCTGACAGCCGAAGAAAGGAAAAATGCAGCTCACATTTATAAGACTTTGACCGAAGCGGGAAACAAAGCCGGACAAATGAACGTAAAAGAGTTGAAGGACTGGGTCATTGAGCAAATAGATGCCAATGAATATTTAAAGACGGAATATTTTGAAATTGTTGATGATGAAAAGCTTGAGGCGATCCGGGATTGGAACCAGCCACTAAACAAAGTTGGTTGCATTGCTGTTTTTTGCGGTGAAGTCCGCCTGATCGACAATGTCGTTTTCAATTAAAGATAGAAAGAAATGTTTATCGAAGTTTGTAAATCAAAAATACACAAGGTTTCGGTTACCGAAGCAAACCTGCAATATGTGGGAAGCATTACCATTGACGAGGATTTAATGGATGCCGCCAACCTGATCGAGAATGAAAAGGTACAGGTGGTAAACATTAATAACGGCGAACGACTCGAAACCTATGTCATCAAAGGCCGCCGCGGCTCGGGAGTGATCTGCCTGAACGGACCTGCAGCCCGGAAGGTTGCGGTAGGCGATGTGGTGATTATCATTTCGTACGCGACGATGGATTTTGAAGAGGCAAAGACCTTCAAACCCAGCCTGGTATTCCCCGATATTGAGACAAACAGGATCGTATGAGACAGACACAAGAAGCTGTTAGCTATGAGCTGTTAGCTTTTAGTAACCTGCAACTTAAAAACCTTCCATGCCAAAAGTAAAAACGGTTTTTGTCTGCCAGAACTGCGGAGCCACCTCCCCCAAGTGGATCGGGCGTTGCACCAGTTGTGGCGAATGGAACACCTACACGGAGGAAGTTCATGTCAGGGAAACCGCCGGCCAACTCCCCTCAAGAAGCGCCAGCGGAGAGCAGCCCCAAAAATTATCGGAGGTTACAGCAGGCCAAATCCAGCGGATTGATACCCGCAATGCCGAACTGAACCGGGTTCTGGGCGGCGGATTGGTTCCGGGATCACTGGTACTGATTGGAGGTGAGCCGGGCATCGGTAAATCGACCCTGGTACTTCAGCTTGCGCTCGATCTGACCGACCGTAAAATTCTGTATGTATCGGGCGAGGAAAGTATTGAGCAGATCAAGATCCGGGCAAACCGGCTCAAAAGGGAAAACGACAACTGCTATTTCCTGAGTGAAACCTCTCTTGAAAACATACTCACCCACTGCGATCAACTGGAACCGGGGATGCTGGTCATCGATTCCATTCAAACAATCGCTACTTCTTATATCGAATCGTCGCCCGGTACTGTCAGCCAGATCCGTGAAAGTACCAACGGGATCCTCAAATATGCCAAAAACCGGAAAATTCCGGTGATCCTGATCGGGCACATCACCAAAGAAGGCAATCTGGCCGGCCCAAAGGTGCTGGAACACATGGTCGATACAGTGCTGCAGTTCGAAGGAGAAAATCAGTATATGTACCGGATCCTTCGCGCGGTCAAAAACCGCTTCGGATCTACTTCCGAGCTTGGCATCTTCGAGATGGTCAGCACCGGTATGCGTGAGGTAAGCAATCCTTCGGAATTGCTGATTAACCTGGAAGACCGCGGACTGAGCGGAACAGCCATCGCCTGCGCCATCGAGGGCAACCGTCCGCTGCTTATTGAGATCCAGTCGCTGGTCAGTACGGCCGCCTACGGAACACCACAGCGTTCGTCTACAGGCTTTGACCTGCGCAGACTGAATATGCTGCTGGCTGTGCTCGAAAAGCGTGCAGGCTTTAAACTGGCGACAAAGGATGTTTTTCTGAACATTGCCGGCGGAATTAAAGTGGACGATCCGGCAATAGACCTGGCTGTAATCTCAGCCGTTCTTTCTTCCAACTTTGATATGCCTTTTGACAAAACCATCTGCTTTGCCGGTGAAGTCGGACTGTCGGGCGAGATCAGAACGGTGAACCGGCTGGAACAACGGATCATTGAGGCCGAAAAACTGGGCATGAAAAAGATTTTTATCCCTGAATACGGCAAATCAGTTAATCTGAAAAAATTTCATATTCCCATTGAGCAGGTTTCACGTGTTGACGATTTCTTTCGAAAGCTGTTCAAAAAATAAAAGGACCTCTTCACGACTCACGACTTACTACTCGCTACTCACGACTTTTTTTTATCTTTGTCCTTATATGCAAAAACGAAGCAAATATATCTGCCTGATCGGCATTTTGGGGATCTTACTCATCGTCGGTATTTCCTGCGAAGAAAAAGGATACCCCAAACCCGAACATTTGGTCAGTGAGAATAAATTAGCCGATATTCTTTATGATCTGCATCTGGCAGAATCGTTAAATGAACGTTTCCGGTACAACGATCCCGACAGCCTGAGGCTGAATGCGGGCGATCTCTACCAGTCGGTCCTGACAAAGTACAACATAGAAGATTCTGTCCTCGCAAAATCAATTCTTTACTATTCATCGTACCCCAAAGTTTACGAAAGCATCTACGCGAAAGTAATTGAACGGATGAATATGGAGCAGGAGGAAATGCATAAGAAAGAAGAAATCAAGGTACTGGAAGAATGACAAGGAGAATTGCGGCCCATTTTGTTTTTTCCGTCAGCCGCCCTCCAATCGCCAAAGGCATGGTCGAAGTGGATCAGGACGGCATCATCATCAACCTTTCCGACCCTGAAGGCGACTTACGGGAAACAGCCGGGATGGAGTTTCACAATGGTATCCTGTGTCCCGCCTTCACCGATCTGTTTCATGAGTTCTCTCCCGAGCTCATTTCGGATTTTTTCCCCGAACTCAAAAAATTTGAGACATTTATGCCTTTCGCTCAAAAAGGCAACTATGCCATCCTCAACTGGATGAAAGCGATTCAGCAAACGGCTGCCGAAATCAGTCTTGAGTACCTCATCCGTCTGTTCTGCCTGGAAACAGCCAGGCAACTGGGCCGACAGGATGAAACAGGGACATTGGAGCCGGGGAAACATCCGGGGATCCTGCTCATCGACCGGATGGATTACCGCAGTTTGCGGCTTTCACCCGACAGCCGGGTTAAAAGACTGATATAATCGCTATTTTTGCGCAAAGTTTTATCCCATGTCAACTTTTCTTTTTGATAAAATTATTTTCGGACCCGTAAAAAGCCGCCGCCTGGGGGTTTCACTTGGTGTGAACCTGCTTCCGGTCGATAGTAAGCTTTGTTCCTTCGACTGCATCTATTGCGAATGTGGCTGGACTCCCAGAAAAAGGGAAGGAAAAGCAGAACTGCCCTCCCGCGAACTGGTAGCGCAAAAACTGGAAGAACAATTGCTGCAAATGAAAAACTCGGGTGAATTGCCTGATGTCATTACATTTGCCGGCAACGGCGAACCAACCCTGCACCCAGGCTTCCCGGGCATCGTCGACGATACGGTCACGCTGCGAAACAAACTGGCGCCCGACTGCAGGATCGCTGTCCTCTCCAATTCAACGACGATCCATCGTGAGTCCGTGTTTCAGGCCTTGCTGAAAGTGGATGACAACATTCTGAAACTCGATTCGGCTATCCCTGAAACAGTTGAACTACTGGATTGTCCGCTCGGAAATTTTAATCTGGATGACATCATCGGACAACTGGTGCGTTTTGGAAAACGAGCTGTCATTCAAACGCTCTTCATTCGCGGGATACATAAAGGTAAAGTCATCGATAATACTACTGAAAAAGAGTTGGCGGCCTGGATGGAAGCCCTCAAAATCATCCAACCCCGGCAGGTCATGGTCTATACAACCGAACGCGATACCCCTGCCCGGGGCCTTATCAAAATCTCCCTGGACGAACTCAACCGGATAGCAGCCCGGGTGCGCGAAGCCGGATTTGATGTTCAGGTATCGGGATAAGCTGGGAAGCTGTCAGCCATTAACTTTTTAGTATTCAAAAGTCGACAAATATGAGTAAAATAAACTGGAAACCCGGAACGATGATTTACCCGCTCCCGGCCGTACTGGTGAGCTGCGGTGAAACACCCGGCGACTATAATCTCGTCACGGTGAGCTGGACAGGCACCCTCTGCAGCGATCCGCCCATGTGCTACATTTCGCTTCGCCCTTCACGTCATTCTTATGATATCATAAAACGCACCGGCGAATACGTCATTAACCTCACAACCGAAAGCCTGGCCCGGGCAACCGACTGGTGCGGAGTGAGATCGGGAAGAGATTATAACAAATGGACGGAAATGGGCCTCACTCCCGCCCCGGCAACCGTTGTAAAAGCGCCGATAATCGCCGAAGCTCCCGTCAGCATTGAATGTAAAGTCAGGGAAATTTTGAACCTTGGCACCCATCACATGTTTATTTCGGATGTGGTCAACGTGATCGCCGACGATCAGTACATGGATCCGGAGACCCAGGCCTTCAGCCTGAAAAAGGCGGGCCCGCTTTGCTATGTACATGGTCATTATTTTAAAACCGGCGATCCCGTGGGCAAATTCGGCTGGTCGGTCGAAAAGAAGAAAAAGAAGTAGCGCTTTTTCCCGGCCAGGGATATGAATAGAGAAACAGGAATATGATAATTATTTTATTGATTATGAGTACACTGAATATACAGAACGGAGAAAATCCGCTGCTGTTGCCTTTTAACAGCCTGCATGAAACCGCTCCGTTCACAAAAATCAGGAACGAGCACTTCATTCCGGCTTTTCAGGAGTCAATCCGCGAAGCCAAAGCAGAAATACAGGCCATCCTTGAAAATCAGGGAACTCCTGATTTTGAGAATACCATTGAAGCGCTGGAACGCAGTGGAAGAAGACTGAACACCATCAGAAAGATTTTTTTTAATCTGAATTCGGCGGAAACCAGTGATGAGATTCAGAAAATAGCGCAGGACGTAGCTCCGCTGCTGACAGAATTCGGTAACGATATTTCCCTGAACGAAGAACTATTCAGCAGGGTAAAATCGGTATACGGTCGGAAAGATCAACTGACGCTCATCCCAGAGCAGCAAACGTTGCTCGACAATACCTATCAGAGCTTTGTCAGGAACGGAGCCGGTCTGGACGAAGCCGGCAAGACAAGATATCGCGAAATAACGGCAAGCCTGAGCAAGCTGGGGCTGCAATTCCAGCAAAACGTCCTGTCCGAAACCAATGCCTTCGGGTTGCACCTGACTGATGAAGCCGACCTGGCAGGTCTTCCCGATTTTGTCCGCGAAGCCGCATCCCTGGCTGCCAAACAAAAAAACCTGGAAGGCTGGATTTTTAACCTGCAGCATCCCAGCTATGTTCCGTTTATGAAATACGCCGATAAACGCGAACTGCGTGAAAAGATGTTCCGGGCTTTCAGCAGCAGAGGAAATAAGGGAGATGAAAACGACAATAAGGAACTGATCCGGCAACTGGTGTCGTTAAAGCTGGAAAAGGCAAAACTGCTTGGATATCCCACGCATGCCGATTTTAAACTGGAACGACGCATGGCGGGATCAACACAGCGGGTCTCTCAGTTTCTGCAGGAACTGCACCAGGCGTCGCGCCCGGCTGCATTGAAAGATTTTGAGGAGGTCCAGCAGTTTGCTGCCGAAAATGGATTCAGGGGAAAAATTCAGCGCTGGGACTGGGCTTATTATTCGGAGAAACTAAAAAACGCCCGCTACGGTTTTAATGAAGAAGAAGTGAAGCCCTACTTCAAACTTGAAAACACAATTGCCGGAGTATTCGGCTTAGCCACCACACTTTACGGGCTTCATCTGAAGGAAAACAGGGCCATCGAGCTTTATCATCCCGATGTGAAAGCCTATGAAGTTTTCGACGACCGCGGCAAATTTGTTGCCGTCCTGTATCTTGACTTCTTTCCCCGCGAAGGGAAACGCCCGGGTGCGTGGATGACCGACTACCGCGACCAGTACATGGAAGGAGAAAATAATGTCAGGCCCCATGTCAGTATCGTAACGAATTTTACCAAACCGACCGAAACACGGCCTTCGCTGCTCACCTTCGACGAACTGACGACTTTTCTGCATGAATTCGGACACGCCCTGCACGGGATGCTCAGTCAGTGCCGCTACGGTGAAACTTCGGGGACAAATGTCTACTGGGACTTTGTGGAACTTCCTTCACAGATACACGAAAACTGGGCCTATGAGAAAGAATGGCTCGACCGCTTCGCCGTGCATTATCAGACCGGGGAAAAAATCCCTGCAGAACTGATTCAAAAAATTGTGGCAGCAAAGAATTTCCAGGCAGGTTACCAGTCAGAGCGGCAGCTCAGCTTCGGAATGCTCGATATGGACTATTATTCGCTCGCGCAACCGCTGACCCAAAGTATCGCCGATTTCGAAACCAGGGCTCTGGCCGCCACCGAACTTTTCGATCCGGTTGAAGGAAGCCTGATGAGCACCTCCTTCTCACACATCTTTGCGGGAGGCTATGACGCCGGATATTACAGCTATAAATGGGCGGAAGTGCTGGATGCAGACGCTTTCTCACTCTTCAGGGAAAGAGGGATCTTTGACCGGACGACTGCCGGCTCATTCCGGACAAACATTCTGGAGAAGGGAGGCAGTGAACATCCTATGGTCCTCTACAAACGTTTCCGCGGACAGGAGCCTGCTGTGAAAGCACTGCTCGAACGAAGCGGCTTAAAAAGATAGAGATTCAGGCAGGAGGGTCCGACGGTAATAAAAGTAAAAAGGCAACCGAAACCAAACGGCTGCCTTTACCTTTTCTCTTTATTATGAAAAAACTCTGCGCTAAACTACTGTATCATGGCTTTGAAACAGATAATAGTTAACAATCAACTTCCATGCCAAGAAATGCAAACGTATGTTATCTTAATGTTACGAAGCCGGCGGCACCCAGGGAAAAAGGTGTAATCAAAAAATTTCTGCCCGCCATGATCTCAGCTTCATCCAGCTTTTTCAGTCATTTTGATCACGGGAAAATCATTCTGAGAAGGACGCTTCGGAAACAGGCGTAAACATCAGCCTGGCTAATTCGACCGAGATCAAACCGATATTGCGGAACAGAAAATCGGCGAAAGCCTGATGGGCATTTTCATCCGCCTGATCGGAGATAATCCGGATTACTGTACAGGGAATTCCGTAATCGGCAGCAACCTGCGCAACCGCTCCACCTTCCATTTCCGCACACAAAGCACCAGGAAAACGTTCACTGATCCTGCTTTTTCCTTCGGCAGAAGCAATGAACTGGTCGCCTGTGGCCACAGGACCCACAAAGACCCGGGGATGATATATTCCCGAAATAGATGGGTATTTCCTTTCTTTCAGATTTCGTATAAATTGTCCGCTTACCGAGAAAGCCCGTTGCCAGACAGCCGGATCAATCTCAAACTCAAAACTTCTCCGGGATGGCGATTCAACCGGAAACTCAACCAGCTTCGAAAGCTTTACATCATGCTGGATCAGTTTATCAGCAACAACAAGATCTCCTATTTCAAGATGAGGCTGCAGGGAACCTGCCAGTCCGATAAACAACAGGTGATCCACCTCATAAAGGTTGATCAGGCTGGTTGCTGTCGAGGCTGCGGCGACCTTTCCCCAGCCTGAAAGGCACATCACAACCTGCTGGCCGCCAACTGTTCCGCTGTAAAACTCTCTCGGTCCAATCTTTTCAGTCCTAAGATCCTGAAATTCGTCTCTCAGCAATAATACCTCTTCGCGCATGGCACCTATCAGTCCGGTTTTCATAGTGAAATTTTTTTCCAAAATTACAGCTCTGTTCCAAAATTCAATCAAAATTTAATACTTTTAGTACCTTAGTAAAAATTGAACACATGAAGCATCTGTATCTTATCCTGATTTTACTGATCGCGGGCACATCCTGCAACTTAAAAGTTAAGTCCAAAGCTGAAGAAAAAACTACCGCTTGGGAGCTGGTCTGGTCTGATGAGTTTGATTATACCGGTTTGCCCGACACCACAAAGTGGGAATTCGACACTGAAGGGAACGCCTGGGGATGGGGTAATAACGAAGCTCAGTTTTACACCAGCGGACGTACGGAAAATGCAAGTGTAAAAGACGGATTGCTGTATATAACGGCCTTAAAGGAAGATATGGGGGGCAAAGCATACACTTCTGCCCGCCTGCGGACAAAAGGAAAAGGCGACTGGCTGTACGGGAAATTTGAAATAAAGGCCAGACTTCCCGAAGGGCGCGGCCTGTGGCCTGCTATCTGGATGCTGCCTACCGACTGGGAATATGGGGGATGGCCTGCCAGCGGAGAGATCGATATCATGGAAAATGTCGGCTACATGCCCGATACCATCCTGGCGTCGGCGCACACAAAAACCTATCACCATACCATTGGCACCCAGCGGTCCGACACAGTCGTCATTCCAACCTGTTACGATGAGTTTCACCTGTACCAGTTGGAATGGCAGCCCGATTCTTATACCGTATCGGTCGATGATACACCTTATTTCACATTCAGGAACGAAGGAACCGGGCCGAACGAGTGGCCCTTTGACAAACGTTTTCACCTGCTGCTGAATGTTGCTGTTGGTGGCAACTGGGGAGGATCCAGGGGAATAGACGATTCCATTTTCCCGCAGTCGATGGTGGTCGATTATGTACGCGTATACCGGCAAACCAAATGATCGGTCCGGGCATAAAAAATATCATTTTCGATCTGGGAGGCGTGTTGCTGGATATCGCGCCGCAACGCTCTATTCATGCTTTTCGTGAGCTGGGGATGGCCGACCTGATCAAACCCGGCGGCTGGGGTTACGATCATGAAGTTTTTCTCCGGATGGAGCAGGGATTGCTGAATGAGCGGCAATTCAGGGACGGCGTCCGGGAGCTTCTGCCGGGAGGGGCAACGGATCGGCAGATCGACGATGCCTGGTGTGCTATGCTGATCAGCTTTCCTCCGGAAAAAATCCGCTTATTACAGCGTCTGACCCCAAAATACCGGCTTTACCTGTTCTCGAATACAAACAGCATTCACATCAGGCGTTTTCAAGAACTGTTCAGCCGTGAATTTGGATTTCCGCTCGCTGATTTATTTGTGAAAGATTACTATTCGAGTGACATCAAACTCCGTAAACCTGACCCAAGGTCGTACCAGTTTGTTCTGGACGATGCCGTCTTGGCTCCCTCAGAGACACTTTTCATTGATGACCTGGATAAAAATACAGCAGCAGCGGCACAGCTTGGCATGCAAACCATTTGCCTCACACCCGACGTGGATCTGGTGAAATTGTTTAAATAGTAACAGACAGACACAAGACACAAGTATCAAGACACAAGATAAGAGATGAGAAGACTCAGTACTAGTGGCTAATGGCTAACAGCTAATAGCTAATAGCTATCAGCGGGATCTTTCCAGTCGCCGTTTTCACGGACAAGGCTTTCCAATTCAAAAACGGCATTTTCGAAGGGAATATTCCGTTTCATCAGGGTCTGTCCCTTATAGAGGCTGATCCGGCCGGGACCTGCTCCAACAAAACCATAGTCAACGTCTCCCATTTCACCCGGACCATTGACAACGCATCCCATAACACCGATTTTCAGGTGGCTCAAATGATTAAAATGGGCTTTGATCTTCTTGGTTGTTTCATGGAGATCGAATAACGTTCTGCCACATCCCGGACAGGAAATAAATTCCGTTTTCGTAACCCGCATACGGCTGGCCTGAAGAATGGAAAAACTCAGGTCTTTCAGGTCTGTAAAGGTAATCGAATCACCCTGGTTGGTAATGCAGATCCCATCGCCGTAACCATCGATGAGCAGGCCTCCGATATCGACCGAAGCCTTTATTTGCAAATCTTCCAGATGGCTTTCGTTATACGTTCTCATCAGGATCACCGGAACCTTCCAAATGTGCGACTCGAGTGTCATAAAGAAGGCCCTGAATTCAGCCAACGGATTCTTATTGAAGCTTTCCAGGATCAAAACGGTTTTCCGGGTTTGCTTCAGCTTGGTAATTATTTCAGGATTGTCGGCCATAAAACGGTCGAACTCCATCTTGTTGGTCCGGATAAACTTCATTTGCCCCCAGTGACTTCCGCCGAACAAATATTCTTCGAGATCCAGAATCGGGAATGTATTTCCTTCCAGATCGAGGATATGGTCTTTGTCAATAAAATATTCGGGGATTTGTTTCCCGCGCATGGGCAAAATTTCCGAAAGGCTCCTGTTGCGAAGATCGGCCAGCACAACCGGCACCTGCTTTCCCCCCATGTTCATAACCGGCCTCACCGAACGCCTCTCATATTCAAACGGATTAATCTGAGCAAAAAGCGGAGCCTGAATCGGCTGATGTCCCTGGTAAGTCCTGATATGACTAATGAGTTTGCGGGCCACCGGTACCTCCTTTTCCGGGTCCTCGGTAAGGGAAACGCGAATCGTATCACCGATACCATCCGCCAAAAGGGCTCCTATACCAACAGCCGACTTGATCCGTCCGTCTTCTCCCTCTCCCGCCTCGGTCACGCCCAAATGCAGCGGGAATTCCATGTCTTCCTGCCGCATTCGCTTATTCATCATACGGACCGTATAAACCATCATGCGGGTATTGCTCGACTTAATCGAGATGACGACATCCCGGAAATCCACCTTTTTGCAAATACGAAGATACTCCATGACAGATTCGGCAATACCCGTCGGCGTATCTCCGTAACGGCTCATAATCCGGTCGGAGAGGGAACCATGGTTGGCTCCGATGCGAAGAGCGGTGTTGGTCTGCTTCAGCACTTCAAGAAAGGGAATAAATTGCTCTTCTATTTTCAGGAGCTCTTCCTTATATTCCTCATCGGTGTAAATATGATGTTCAAAGCGGGCTCTTTTGTCATAAAAATTTCCCGGATTAATCCGTACTTTCGAAATATATTTGGCCGCAATCTCGGCCAGGCGAGGATTGAAATGAATATCTGCGATTAACGGAGTCTCATATCCCCGGGATGCCAGTAACTGCTTGATGTTAATTAAATTTTCAGCGTCACTGATCCCTTTTACAGTGATCCGCACCAGGTCTGCCCCAGCTTTTATGATTCGGATGATCTGCTCTACAGTAGATTCAGTATCACTGGTGTCGGTATCGGTCATGGACTGAATACGGATCGGGTAATCCCCACCAACGGCTACCTGCCCAATATGAACAGTAATCGTGTGCTGACGCTGATATCGTGTTAAATCTTTTACGTAGTTAAAGTTCCCTTCTTCCATCTCAGTCGTGTAATTTTTAGCGAGCCACAAAGTTAAATTAAAGTTAACAAATAAAAAAAGCAAACTTGAATTTAAACGCCAATTTTCTATTCCTTTCCAGGATGCCGATACACAGACGATTAACCGCAGGCAGGATTAAAATTATCCTCTCCATTTGGTGTTCCGCAAAAAGATGTTACTTTTGCTAAAAGTAATTGTGGAGAAATTTGAGATTGATTGCAACCACAGAAAAAAATGCTAAAGCAATCGCTTTATCTTTTCTACTCTTTTCATTCAATCCATCCACAAAATTGTTAAACCGGAATCGTGTATGATCGCCGATTATACAGGTTCATCAACATTAACGAAAATGAGTTATCTTTTCACAAGTGAATCGGTATCGGAAGGGCATCCCGATAAAGTTTCTGACCAGATTTCAGATGCCTTACTGGATGAGTTTTTGGCTTTCGACCCGGCTTCGAAAGTAGCCATTGAAACTCTCGTAACCACCGGGCAGGTTGTATTGGCAGGCGAGGTTAAATCGCAGACTTACATCGATGTGCAGGAAATTACCCGGAAGGTGATTAACGATATCGGCTATACAAAGGCAGCTTACCGTTTTGACGGCGATTCGTGCGGGGTTCTTTCGGCCATTCATGAACAAAGTCCGGATATCAACCGGGGAGTTGTGAAGGCCGACAAAATGGACCAGGGAGCCGGTGACCAGGGAATGATGTTTGGGTATGCGTCCAGGGAAACCGATCATTACATGCCACTTCCCCTGGAATTATCGCACCTGATTCTTTTGGAACTTGCCGTCATTCGTCGTGAAGAAAAGGAAATGCTGTACCTGCGTCCCGATTCAAAGTCACAGGTAACCATCGAATACGACGACGACAATTCTCCCGCGCGGGTCCATACCATTGTCGTTTCAACCCAGCATGATGAGTTTGACGAGGATGAAGCAATGCTGGCTAAAATTAAGGACGATGTTATCCACATCCTCATTCCGCGGGTGATCGCGAAATTGCCGGTAAGGGTTCAGCAACTTTTTGGAGACGATATTATTTACCATGTCAATCCGACAGGAAAATTCGTCATTGGCGGCCCTCATGGCGATACCGGCTTAACAGGCCGGAAGATCATCGTTGATACCTACGGCGGAAAAGGAGCACACGGCGGCGGCGCTTTCTCAGGCAAAGACCCCTCAAAGGTTGACCGTTCGGCCGCTTATGCCGCCCGACACATTGCCAAGAACCTGGTAGCGGCCGGAGTAACCGATGAAGTTTTGGTTCAGTTGGCCTATGCCATCGGCGTTGCCAAACCACTCGGCGTTTATGTGAATACATACGGCAAGGCAAATGTAAAGTTGGATGACGGCCAAATTGCCACGAAAGTCTCCGAAATTTTCGATCTCCGCCCGGCAGCTATCGAGGCCAGGCTCAAGCTGCGCAATCCCATTTACCGAGAAACAGCCGCTTACGGGCACATGGGACGGGAGCCGCAATTCAAAACGAAGGTCTTCGAATCGCCATACAGTGGCCGGGTCGAGCTGGAAGTTGAGCTGTTTACCTGGGAGAAGCTGGATTATGTCGACCAGATCAGGCAAAGCTTTAAATTAGTATAAAAATCAGTCAGCAAGGCTGTCCGGACGACCGGGCAGCCTTTTTTATGTAATAATTTTGTAATAAATTTAAAAGTTTGGTTTTCAGATGTTCATGCATATTATTGCTTACCGGAAGATTTAAAAAATTAAATATTTAATCGTTTTGTAATTTTTTTTTAACCGGCCTGTAATGATTATGGTGTTCTTTTGTTCGAAATTTAAAGCGAATAGAATCTTAAGTATATGAAGCGTACCGGCGTGTTCACAATGATAATGCTTTGGGCAGGCTTAATTGCTCAAAGTCAGACAACGGAAGAATTTAAACCAGGTGGAAAGCCCCTTATGAGAGTATACAGTAATTTTCACACAACTTTTTCTGATGGTGAGTCAGTTTCCGCCTTTGAACTTACCCGTGTTTACCTGGGCTATGCGTATCAGTTCAGTGAAAATTTCTCCGCTCTGGCAAACATCGATGTGGCCGATCCCGGCGTCGGCGGACTCGAAATGACGGCCTTCGTGAAAAATGCCTACCTTAATTATAAAACAGACGAGCTGAATATTTTCTTTGGGATGATCCCAACCACCCAGTTCAAGATTCAGGAAGCGTTTTGGAGATACCGTTATATCGAAAAATCCTATCAGGACGCCTATGATTTTAATTCCAGCGCCGATCTGGGAGTCAGCATGGCCTACAAACTAACTAAATTTCTAAGTGCAGACATGATAATAGCTAATGGTGAAGGTTATAAAAAGCTGCAATCGGACAGTGTGCTCAGAACAGGCTTCGGAGTAACAGTCGAGCCTACGGATAAGCTGACCGGCCGGATGTATTATGACTTCAGCTCGAAAGCGACTACCTATTCGTCGCTGGCATTTTTTGCCGGTTATGCCGGTGAAAAGCTGAGCATTGCCGCTGAGTATAACCGCCAAACGAATTACCGTTTTCTGGAGGATCACGACTTGTCCGGACCGTCGTTCTACGGCACATTATGTGTGTCAAAAAAAATTAACCTGTTTGCCCGCTATGATAAATTAATTTCGAACATGGTTTCAGGGACTGAGGCGGACTGGAACGTGGCCAACGATGGCGAGCTTTACATGGCAGGCTTTGAATTTAACCCGGTAAAAGGCGTAAAGCTGGCGCCTAATTTCCGGGGCTGGAGTCCTGCCGCGGCAGGAGAGCCTTTCAGCAGTTCGTTCTTTTTAAACTGTGAGTTTAAATTATAACCGAAAAAAGCACGTCATTTTAAGTACCTGCCCTCCTATTTGTAAAACATAAAAAAAAGGATAAACATGAAAGTCATCTTAACTATTGTCCTGGCTGCCGTACTCTTTACGGCGTGTCAAAATGCGGCAAAGAAGGCGGAAAACACAGCTAATGGCAGCAGCCAAAGCCTTACCGCTGCCGGTGCAACCTTTCCGCTCCCTTTTTACAACATGGTTTTTAAAAACTACACCAAAGAGACCGGTGTACAGGTAACCTATGGCGGAATCGGATCGGGCGGAGGTATTCGCAGTCTGAAAGACCGGATCGTCGATTTCGGGGCCACCGATGCTTTCCTGACCGATGCCCAGCAAAAGGAAATGCCTGCGGAGGTTGTTCACATTCCTGCCTGCATCGGCGCTGTCGTCATTGCATACAATCTGGCGGGAGTAGAGGACCTGAATCTGTCGAACGCGCTGCTCGAAAAGATCTTCCTGGGCGAGGTAACCAAATGGAATGACCCGCTTATCAAAAAAGACAATCCTGAAGCCACTCTTCCCGATCAGGCCATCACGGTGGTACATCGGTCGGATGGCAGCGGAACAACCCACATTTTCAGCGACTATATGAGTAAGATCAGCGAAAAATGGAGCAATCAGGTTGGAACAGGAAAGTCGCTGAAATGGCCTGTGGGCATGGGTGCCAAGGGAAACCCGGGCGTAGCGGGAACAATCAGCCAGACGCCGGGAACAATCGGATATATTGGTTCTGAATTTGCGTTTGCACAAAAAATACAGACGGCCCGCGTCCAAAACAGCAAGGGTGAATTTATCCGGCCTGACCTGGCCAGCATCAGTGCAGCAGCAAAAGGAGATATCCCTGCCGATACCCGGGTCATGCTGACCAATTCAGCCGATTCTGCCTCCTATCCGATCAGCGGTTTTACGTGGATCATCCTGTACAAGGAACAAGCATATGGCGATCGCAGCAGTGAGCAGGCGCTTGAAACCGTAAAACTGCTCGACTGGCTGGTGAGTGAAAAGGCGCAGGGAGAAGCTGCAAAGGTCCATTACGCCCCGCTGCCTGAGGATGCTGTTGCAAAAGCTAAGGCAGTGCTGCGCAGTGTTACTTACAAAGGCGAAACATTATTAAAATAACCTTTGGAGAATCATGCCCGGCAGCGATAAAATAACCAAATGGATCTTATCCCTCGCCGCCTTTCTGATACTTCTGCTGGCGGCCGGAATGATCTTATCCCTCGTGGAAGGGTCCATTCCTTCTTTTAAGGCATTCGGACTGAAATTCATCATTTCAGGTCAATGGGACCCAACAGAAGGAAAAGAAGACTATGGGGCGCTGCCATTTATCGTTGGTACCCTGATGACCTCCGTTGCTGCGTTGATCATCAGCCTCCCGCTTTCTTTTTCAACCTCTCTTTTCCTGGGAGAATATTTCCGGGGAACACGGGTGGCCCGCATCCTGGGCCTGCTGGTTGACTTACTTGCCGGTATTCCTTCGATCGTCTATGGTTTATGGGGGTTCTATGTATTACGTCCGCTGCTGGTTGATATGGGCCTCAACAACCAGGGTTACGGGATTCTTACATCCAGTCTGATCCTGGCTGTTATGATCATCCCCTATGCCACTTCCCTGAGCAATGAAATTATTGCCATGGTGCCGAACGACCTGAAGGAAGCGGCCTATTCCCTCGGGGCCACCAGGCTTGAAGTCATCCAGACTGTTACCGTTCCCAACGCCCGCTCAGGCATAATTGCCGGCTATATCCTGGCCTTTGGAAGAGCGCTGGGGGAAACAATGGCAGTGACCATGCTCATTGGAAATACCAACATCATTCCCCATGGCTTTTTCTCGACCGGAAATACGATGGCCAGCGTTATTGCCAACCAGTTTGGAGAGGCCGAAGGACTGAAACTTAGTTCACTGATCGCTATCGGCCTGTTGTTGTTCCTGATTACCGGAATTGTAAACGGGATCGGAAAACTGATCATAAAGAAGATGACGTCGTAAGCCAGGAAGCTGTTAGCTATTAGCCTTAAGCTTTTGGAGTCTTAACAATTTGACAACTTTTTCAATGGATATCGCCGAGAAAATAACATACAGAGACCGAACGGCTTTCAGATTGCTGAAGGACAAATCGACCATGATCATGGTGGTTGTTCTCTCGCTGCTGACGGCCTCACCGATCATCCTGATCATTTATAAACTGATCGCCGAAGGATACCGGCAGATTAGTCTCAGCTTTCTTATTGAAAACACACCCGATACCTTTGCGGCCATGACCGCCATAGCCGCCGGCGAAAAAATTCCCGGGGGGATTGCCAACGGAATTGTCGGAACCCTCCTGATGGTTGTCATGGCCGCCGTCCTCGCCATTCCCGTTGGGGTAATGACAGGCATTTACCTTTATGAAAATCAGGGAAAATTTCTGACTAACCTGACCCGGAATGTTTCCGATGTCCTGCAAGGGGTTCCTTCGATTGTACTGGGGTTGATTTCTTACCTGTGGATTGTCAAAAATATAACCATGGGCTTTTCGGCGCTCGCGGGAAGCGTCTCCCTGTCGATCATGATGCTTCCGATGATTGTGCGTTCGACGGAAGAAACCCTGAAAATGATCCCGGTAACGCTGAAAGAAGCAGCTTTGGCCCTGGGCACTCCTTATTATAAAGTTATTCTGCGGGTGTTGATCCCCACCGGGTTTAGCGGACTGTTGACCGGTATTTTACTGGGCATTTCGAGGATACTCGGCGAAACTGCTCCACTGATGCTGACAGCGCTTGGCAGCAATGTCATTAACCTCAACATTACGGAACCTGCAAGTGCCATCCCTCTGCTCATATGGGAGTTTTATAACGACCCCAACATGATCGGCCTGATCTGGAGTTCTTCACTGCTGCTCATGATCATGATCCTGTTTCTCAACATTGTTTCCAGGCAGATCGCTGCTAAAAGAAAATAACCATGACCATAACGAATATTGCTGAAATAAAAAATCCTGCGCTCTCCATCCGGAACCTTTCGGTTGCGTACGACAAAAACCATGCTGTTAAAAACGTTTCGGTCGATATCCGGAAAAACTCAGTTACCGCGATTATGGGGCCTTCAGGCTGCGGTAAAAGCACCCTGTTGCGCGCGTTAAACCGGATGCATGAACTGTATGAGAATATTACGATTGAAGGTGAGGTACTCATGCACGACCAAAACATCTTCGAAATGCCGGCCATCAAACTACGACGGAAAATGGGGATGGTCTTCCAACGGCCCAATCCTTTTCCAACCATGAGCATCTACGATAATGTCATCGCCGGGTATAAACTGAACGGCATCAGTCTGAAGAAAAAAGAACGGGATGAGATCGTCGAACGTTCACTGCACGATGTAACCCTTTGGAAAGAAGTCAAAGATTCGCTTCATCAGAAAGGCAATTTCCTGTCGGGCGGACAGCAACAGCGGTTATGTATTGCCCGGGCTCTGGCCTTTAATCCGGAGATTATCCTGCTCGACGAACCGACTTCGGCCCTTGACCCGATTGCCACTTCAAAAATTGAAGACCTGCTGGTTGAACTGAAAGAACACTATACCATTATTCTGGTGACCCATAACATGTCGCAGGCGGCAAGAATTTCAGATTACTCTTTATTTATGTATCTTGGTGAGTTAGTCGAATACGGCAAAACCAAGAATTTGTTTACTAATCCGAAAGACCCGCGGACCGAACAATACCTGACGGGGAAATTTGGTTAGTCTGTATTTAAAAATTAAAACAACACAACCATGACGATAAGAAAAGACGATGCCCTGCGCGAGATTGAGGCCGATTTTACAAAAATGGCGAATATCCTGCTGGAACAACTTGATTACATGGAGCAGTTTGTTGCCTCAGGCGATTTAAAAGTGTCGGATGAGATGCTGTCGTCCATTACCAAAAACGAGAATGAGCTTGATAAGGCCGAGGTTAAGCTAAGTGATAAAATTGTCAATACAATCGTTTTGCATCAGCCGGTAGCCTCCGAGCTCAGGCGGGTCATGGCCTGCTACAGGATCCTGATCAATGCAGAACGGGTTGGCGACCTGGTGGTCAATATCAGCCATTTCATCAAGAAAATTAAGACTCCGGAATTGTATAGCCAGTTCAACGAGATTTTATCGAACATGGCTATCCTCAGCGCAAAAATGGTCCGGCAGGCATTGCTTTCATTTATGCACGACGACCGCGAACTGGCCATCTGGACCATTAAAAATGATGATATTCTTGATGAGGTCAATGACAAACTACTGAAAAAACTGCTCAACAAGACAGGTTCGGAAGAAAAAACCAAACACCTGCTGACCAGCATGATCACCATCAAAGAAATGATGTCCAATATAGAAAGGATTGCCGATTATGCCACAAACATTGCCGAAGCAGCCATCTATTCCATTGAGGGAAGAGATATCAGACACCATAAAATTCAGGAATAAAATGAACCAGATACCCCGGATACTGATTGTAGATGATGAACAGGATCTGCTGGAGATCCTCCAGTTTAATCTTTCAAGCGAAGGATTTCATGTCGACACTGCCGTCTCGGCCGAAGAAGCCCTGAATAAACCGCTTGAAAACTATCATCTGATCCTGCTGGACGTGATGATGGCAGGTATTTCCGGATATAAACTGGCCGACATAATCCGGAAAGAACGGCAACTTGAAGTCCCTATCATTTTTCTGACAGCCAAAGATTCTGAAAATGATTTGCTCACCGGCTTCAATGTTGGCGGCGATGATTATATTATCAAGCCGTTCTCGATTAAAGAAGTGATCGTCCGCATCAAAGCGATACTGAAAAGAGGACGTGTTATCGCTGAACCAAACAGTATTATTCAGTCAGGCACCCTGAAACTTGATCTTGCACGCAAACAGGTCATCATCGATGAAGAACCGGCAAATCTGACACGCAAAGAATTTGAGATCCTTTCCCTGTTATTAAAAAATCAGGGAAAATTCATCAGCAGACAGGAAATCCTCGACCGGATCTGGAGCAATGACGTCATCGTGACGGAAAGGAATGTGGATGTCAATATTGCCCGGCTGCGAAAAAAAATAGGCCCGTACGGCAGCTCTGTTATCGGACGCTCCGGTTATGGCTATTGCTTTGAAAGATAAGGAGATCAGATATAACCCAAACAACTATCATGTTAAAACAAAAAACATACCGGCAGCGGATTTTCATCTATTTTTTCACTGCTTTCACCTTGTTTTCACTCGTCATCCTCCTGTTTCAGTTTGACCGTGAAAAAAGATACCGGAGCAGCCAGCTGGAAACTTCGCTCGATAACATTGCTGAAATAACCCAGCGGTATATCCGGCACAATAACCTGATGCCAGACACAGGCGGCCTGGGTCTTCTTGACTCCATGCTTTACCTGTTGCCCGAACCCAACATCAGGATTACCGTCATCGATAATGACGGGAAAGTCATATATGACAACTTTGTTAAAGATATTGGCAGCCTTGAGAACCACTTATCCAGGCCTGAAGTTCAAAAGTCACTTTACGAAGGGAAAGGTTCACACATCAGGCAGTCAGCGTCGACAGGGCAGGATTTTTATTACTATTCCCGATATTACAACGACTACTACGTCAGATGCGCTGTTGTGTATGATCTGGAAATAAAAAACTTTCTGAAAGCAGAACAGGTCTTTATCTTTTTCATCCTGGCGATGTTCCTGGTCATGTTTCTCATTCTGTACCTGGTAACCCGTCGGCTCGGTGAGTTTATTACAAAATTGCGCGATTTTGCCGTACGGGCCGGCAAAGATGAAAATATTGATCCGAACATTGATTTTCCCGATTCTGAGTTCGGCGACATTCGCCGGCAGATCGTTAAGATCTATGACCGGCTGAAACGTGCAAAAGACGACCTGAGTGCTGAAAAAGAGCGGCTTTACAATCACCTTCATGCCTTAAATGAAGGAATAGCATTCTTTTCGGCAAAGAAGGAAAAAATCCTGATAAACAGCCATTTTATTCAGTATATTAACCTGATCAGCGAGAAATCGACTATTTCAGCGGAGTCACTCTTTGAAATCCCTGAATTTAACCCTTTAATTAAAAAGATCGATAAATACCTGAAACCTGACGTTACAATCAATCCGAAAGATCCTCCTCAGGTTCAGAAAACGATTGCGAAAAACGAAATGTATTTCAGGGTTAAGGGGATCATATTCGCCGACAGGAGCTTTGAAATTGTTATTGAAGACATCACGCGTCCGGAACGGCGAAGGCTGATGAAACAACAACTTACATCCAATATTGCTCATGAACTGAAAACCCCGCTCGCCTCCGTAAAAGGCTATCTCGAAACAATCCTGAACAACAGGAGCATGCCGGGTGAAAAGCTGGAGTACTTTGTCGGACGGGCATTCTCACAAACAGAACGCCTGAACGACCTGATCAACGATATCTCGCTTCTGAGTCACATTGAAGACGCGGGAGAGTTATTCGAATTCAAAAACACCCGGCTCAGGCCATTGATCAAGGATGTCATTGAAAACCTCGAATCGCGCATCAAATCAGAAAATATTCAGGTTGAGCTTTTGGTTCCCGAGCAGGTAACCGTTTATGGAAACGAAAGCCTGTTATCATCCATCTTCCAGAACCTCATTGAAAATGCCATCAATTATGCCGGTTCGGGAACATCAATCCTGATCAGGCAGTATCTTGAAGATGAGAAATTTTATTATTTCAGTTTTGCCGATTCCGGAAAAGGGATCCCGGAAGAACACCTGAACCGCATATTTGAGCGCTTTTACCGTGTTGACGAAGGACGCACACGCACCAAAGGCGGAACTGGTCTCGGACTGGCTATTGTAAAGAATGCCGTTCAGTTGCATAAAGGCGAAATCTCGGTAAGAAACCGTGCCGAAGGTGGCCTGGAATTTTTATTCTCGCTTGCAAAGAAATGATGCAGGAAAAACCAAGGCGGCAGTTTAAAAGAAACTGCCGCCTTGTGTATTACAAAACAACCCATTGATTTTGAAAATTATAAGGAGCTTTTACGAGGATCTTGTAGAATGTGGACTTCATTTGGCTGATATCGAATGTAAATTCTCCCTTTGAAGTTTCTGTCTTTCCAACTAACTGGTAGTGATCAGAGTCTCCTTCTTTAAACTGATTGGTGGTTGAAACCCAGATTTCCACCTCACCATCCGGATCAAGCACTTTCCAGGACAATCGGACCATCTGACGATTTGTTTTTGACAGCCCTGCTTTTAGATTACTCATGGAAACCTTCCCAATAAAAGAAACTCCGTCGATTTCTTCTTCAATCTTAGCCGGCATCTGAATATCCAGGAAACGCAGCATGGAAGGCATAATATCGACCATGGCAGGGTTTTGGTTGTAGTGAACATTCAGTGGCTTGTAATTTGTTGCGATCCAGATGGTTTTTTCGCGTTCTGACTGTCCGCCATGGTCTTTCCCGGTCGCGGCATCTCGTCCATGATCGGTAGTAACAACGATCATCCAGTTTTCGCCTGTTTGCCTCATCCGTTCCTTAACAGCTTCCCAGACACGTCCGATCTGGACATCCGCTGCTTTTACAGCTTCTGTCATTTCAGGGCTGTCGCCATGCATATGTCCGATATCATCGGTATATTCCAGATACACCCAGGATAGGTCCGGCCCATTTGCACGGATGTAGCGTCCGGCTTCTTTCGATACATGCTCATCGATATCAAAAATATATTTTCTTCCCCGATGCGGAAAAGCAACCGTGTCATTTTCAAATCCGTCGAACGCATAGTCGATCAGGATATTCCCGTTTTCAGGGAGTCTTTCGCCTATGAGCCTGGTCCGGTTGTCCAGCCAGGTCGAGAAAACAGCAGTTTTCAGATTTGGATTCGCTTCCTCTGCAATCCTGAAAATGGTCTGATAATGATAGTTTGGTTGTCTGATGGAATTACCCCAAACATTGTGTTTGTTTGACCAGGTTCCTGTTAGCAGGGTGTTATAGCCCACTGCCGAGATGGTTGGTGATTCACTGTACCCGCCTTTTTCTCCTCCCAGCCAGGCACGGGTATAACCGCCTTCGCGGGCAATTTCATCGATGAACGGGGTGGGTGTCTTTTCCAAAACATCGGCGGGAATACCGTCGACAATGAGGAATACAGCTTTATTCTGTGCATGTAAAACTGTTGTGCATGTAAATAAGAAAATGAATATAAAATTTCTAAATAGCTTCATGACCAAAAGTTTATGGATTATTTTGGATAATATCTGTTTTTATCTATGATTTTACTCATTCCCATCCAAAGATCTGGCTAAGGTTTGGGTTCAGGGTTACATCAGAAGCGGGTACCGGACGGTAATAGTATTTGGGGTCAATAAACGTTCCCCGGTCACTGACTGCAACGACGTATCCGCTGGTCCCGTTTTCGAGATAAAAAGATGCATCCGATCCAAACGCTCCAACCCGGTAATAGACCAGTGTTACGCCAAGTGAATTCTTTTCTTTGGCGTCGGCTGCCGGGATCGATTCGGTGTTGCCTATCAATATGATATCTTCTATACCATCGCCTGTGAGATCATATTTTCCTAATCCGGGAAAATATAATCCTACCGGTTCTTTTTCTGTCAGTTTGCCGGCTCTCCAACGCATCAGGTCGTCATAGCGATATCCTTCCAGGGCCAGCTCAATCCGGCGTTCCCTCCTGATCTCCAGTAGTTCGGCCCATTGCGGGGTTGAGTCTTCAAGTCCGGGGTATCGGGCCTGCTGAACCGGATCTGCCGCGGGGTTCATGGTCAGCGGCGGCATTCCTGCACGTGAACGGATCAGGTTGACCGTCTGATCCAGATCGGTCTGGTCCAGTTCTCCCAATTCTGCTTTTGCTTCCGCATAAATTAACAGGATCTCGGCATAGCGGATAACAGGAAAATCGACGTTGTTTTGTACGGTTGCATCTTTATCATTTATAAAACCTTTAATCTGATGATAACCAGTAAAATTTTTCTGAAGTTGCTGAATATAAATTCCTCCACCCTGTGAATAGGTGTCGGTATTCACTAACACATATCCCGGGTAAGCATAGGTCTGCTTTAGGCGCGGATCCCGGTTCTCAAATTCTTTAACAAACGGATAGGTCTCATAACCTGCCTGCCGGTTGTAAAAGGAACCATCATTCATCAGGTAAGCCTGGAGCAGGTCCTTTGACGGGCTTACCTCATAATTACCAAACATAAATGCCCACCAGCCGCTGTTGATCACATTATCCTCGTAAATGACCGGCAAAATGACTTCCGGATTGGGAGTAAGGTCGTCACTGGTGAACAACGAGCCGTAATCACTTTCCGGATGGCCGGTGTTATGGAGTGAAAACCCGCCGTCTGTCATGATTTTACCTGCAGCTCCCACAGCCAGATTAAGATATTGATTGGCGGTGCTAACCAAATTCAATTCACTGTGATATTTTCTGAACGTTCCTTCATACAAGGCGGCACGCGCCATATAGGATAAGACGACCCAGTTATCAACTGCTCCTTCAGGCTGGTCCTTCATCACATGATCGGCGGCAAACTGAAAATCTTCGAATATTTTTCCAACCACGAGATCCCTGGGATCCCTGGCTTTCATCAGATCCGCTTCATTGTCTGTTTGAATAACATGGTCATACCACGGGACGTCAGAATACCTTTTTACCATATCCATATAAAAACGGGCCCTGAAAAAGCGGGCTACGCCGATATAATGGTTTTTTATCTCATCGGAGACGTTGGCTTTCCCGGCATTTTCAAGGAAAAGGTTAATACTCCGCAGCCTGTTCCATTCCCATCCGGTCGTGATGGTCGAAGAGGTCGGATTACCGGTCATCATGGTCTGCAATTCCGTGTTACCTGTATTGGCGGCATTGTCGGTCGTGGAGTATCCGTCATTGGAATAATTTCCAACGCCGGAAAAATCATACAAGCCATAGATGTACATAGCCAGATCGTCTTCCGTGTTAAAGAAGTTCTCGGTACCAATTGAAGTCTCCGGGGTACGATCCATGAATTCATCGTTACAGCCGGCTATCAGCAGGATGAATACGCTATTGATCAGGATTATTTTCTTCATAATTGTTCTTCTTTTAATTTAAAAAGTCATGTTTAAACCAACGGAATAACGTCTTTGGAAGGGGTAGGCATAACCTGAGCCAATTCCCCGTGAGGTGCTCGATGCGGGATTAATTTTATCGGTCACATCGTTGATGGCTTCAGGATCATAGAATTTCTTAACACCCGACCATTCGGTCAGATTTTCGCCACTGACAAAAATACGAAGACTGGCAATATTTACTTTCTTCGTGATTGCCTCCGGAATCGTATAACCAATCGTAAGGTTCTTCAGGCGCAGGTAAGATGCATTCAACAGGTAACGGGTTTGAGGAATACCCAGTCCCTGGGCCTCATCGATACGTTCTCCAAGATTCCGGTCGGCCAGCCAGGACTGCAGAATTGGATATTTGGCATCGGTATTGGCATCAGCCAGTCCGGCATCAATATAGGATTGGGAATGTTTCTCACGGTCAACTTCACTGTCGTCGGTTGGCCGGTAGAAGTCCAGGAGGTGTTTGTATCCGCCGGCATAAGGTTGCTGATAAAATCCCCAGTACAGGTAATCCTGCGGATAATAATCCCGTTTTCCCACTCCCTGAATAAAAGCCCGAAAATCGAACCCGTTCCAGTCAAAACTCAGGGTGAGCCCGAAACGGTAACGTGGTAAGATATTCCCGATCACGGACAGATCTTTTGGATCATTTACGGTAGTGCCTTTTTCGATGGTATGGCTGCCATCCATATCCTTGTATTTTGGCCATCCCGGGACAATAGAAAGAGATCCCCATGGAACAATGCTGCTTTCATCCAACTGGTCAATTTCTTCCTGCGTGCGGAACAGTCCGTCGCTTTGAAGCCCCCAGATCTCACCCAGATCTTTACCTTCATAATATTGTGTCAGGTTTTTTCCAGGATTGTCGAATTTAGTGATCTCCGACCGGCTGTCTGATAAAATAAACCGGGTATTGAACCGAAAGGGTTTACCCATTAACAGCAACGAATTTCTGTAATCCAGGGAGAGCTCCCAACCTTTGGTCCTTAGGTCGGCTGCATTTTCGTTCGGCTCGGTTGCTCCCAAAACATCCGGCAAATCCCTGCCCAGGGTAAGCATCCCTTCTGTATCGCGCTGGTAAGTGTCGAATGTAAGATTAAATTTATTTTCGAAAAGCCCAAGGTCGAGCCCAAAATTAGTAGTCGATACCTTTTCCCAGGTATAGTTGGGTGAAACCAGACCAGGAGAAGATACCACCTGAGGGACTTCATCCCCGATAATGTAATTCCCCTGGTTTGCATTCATGCCTGGGATATATCCGTAGGGACCAACCGCCTGATTTCCTAATGATCCGTAGGATGCCCTGAGCTTCAGGGTGCTGATGGTATTTTTCGCGGATCTCATAAAGTTTTCCTGATCCATCCGCCAGGCTGCCGATGCAGAAGGAAATACTCCGAAACGCTCTTCAGAGGGAAATTTTGATGAACCATCGTAACGCCCGTTAAATTCAACAATGTACCGGCTGTTATACGAATAGTTCAGCCGGAAGAATGCGCCGCGTATAACCCAGTCTGTAATATCTTCATCCACATTATCTTCTCCCGAAGCCAATCCTATTGTGGGAAGCGAAGCCGAGATCACATCATCTTTTTCAGCCATAAACCATTCATTCCGGCTGTGTTCCTGGTTAAATCCGGCAATAGCTGTTACTTCATGCCCGCCCAATTCCTTTTGGAAAGTTCCGTAGATATTAAACACACTATAAAGATCAAACGCCGCACTCCGGTGAGCCCTGTTGATCCCCTCTTCCCTGATGTCATCCGGACCATAGCCGATCCGGTATTTGGAATAATTCCAGCGGTAGTTGTCGTTGCCTTTACGAATGGTATAATCGGCATTCACTTTTAAAATGTCTTTTATGAAATTGATCTGTCCGGTAAAGGTCGACTGAAGCTGGTCGTATTTGTCGTTCGACCTACCACCCGATGTGAGTTTGGCCGCCATGATCCCGACAGCCGTGTTGGCCCAGCTTCCGTCAGGATTTTTATCCATGTCGGTGGGAAAGAAATTATACAGATCCCAGATGGACAGATAGGAGGGCGTTGTACGTTCTGAAAGGGAGATCAGTGTATTATTACCCAGGTTTAGCCAGTTGTTTACCTGAAAATCGACCTTTGTGCGGATGTTATACCGCTTAAAGTCATCTTCTGAAATTTTCAGTACCCCATTCTGGTCATCATATGAAGCGGATAAATAATATTGCGCCTTTTCGCTTTGCCCGTTTACAGAAAAGTGATGCTTCTGCGAAAAGGTATAACTATCCATAAAATAATGTGTCCAGTCCCTGTTTCCCATGTATTCCCATGAAGTGGCGTCATTGGGGTTTACTCTTACCGCGTCAATTGATGGATCTTCCGAACGCTGCTTAGCCCAGAGATAGGCTTCGTCGCTGTAATTGACATTATCCCAGGGCGTGTTGTTGGTCGAAGTCTCGAGTAAACGCATATAAATGTAAGGGTCGGTAATCTTGTCAGGAAGAACCGTTGGCTTCGACCAGGAGAAGTTGGTTGTGTAATTAACAGAAATTCCTTTCCGGGTTCCTGTTTTTGTGGTGATCAGGATCACACCGAAAGCGGCGCGTGCACCGTAAATGGCAGCAGATGAAGCATCTTTCAAGACAGATATATTACTGACATCTTCAGGAGCAAGGCGATTGAGTTCTTCTGCATCCGAAGGAACGCCGTCGACCAGGATGAGCGGGTCGCCCCCGTTAATGGATGTTATTCCCCGGATGTTGATCTGGGCAGCTTTTCCCGGTTCTCCACTGGTAAAGTCAATGTTCAGGTTTGGAACAGCTCCCTGAAGTCCTTCTGCAATATTAGTGATCGGTCGGCTCTCGAGCTGCTCCGAACCAATTGCGTCGACCGCTCCCGACAGGTTGACTTTTTTCTGCGATCCGTAACCCACGACGACAACTTCATCAATACCTGTATTCTCATTTTCCAATTGAACGTTAATTACAGTTCGTCCGGTCACAGGAATTTCCTGTGTTTTCATTCCGATAAATGAGAAAACGAAAACCGCATCTGTCGCAGCGTTTAACGAATAAACGCCGTCAATATTTGTAACGGTACCCAATGTGCTTCCTTTTATTGAAACCGAGACTCCGACAATAGGAAGATGATCTTCAGCGGAAGTTACTTTTCCGCTGGTCGTTGATGTTTGAGCCTGAAGCTGGAATGAAACCAATATAACAAGCCACACCACAATAACGCTTTTTGCAGAGATTCTGCCAATCAGCTTTGGGAAACGATTCTTTATATCCATAGTAGTTGGTTTTGGGAATTAAAATATCATGAACAAAGTTGCCGGATTAGGATAAAGATTGAATGAATATTCGATTAATTATCGATTAGAAAACGATTATAGATTGAATAATTATTCAATCTATAAATAACCCTTCCAATCCATAAATATCAGATAATTATATATTTGATATTAATTACTATGCCAGGCTAACCTTTTAATGTCGACTCAATCGTCATTCTTAATGAAGCGGAACTTTCTTTTTCCGGATTTATGTGATTAATTTGTGATCATAAAAAATACAGATGGGCAGGAAGAGTTTAAAAGAAATCAGACAAAAGGAAATTCTCAAAGGTTTTTATACCATTGCAAAAAAACAGGGCCTTGAAAATGCATCCATTGCCAAAGTAGCTGATCACCTCCGGGTGAATCCGAGTTTGATCATGCATTATTTCACTTCCCGTGAGAATATGCTCAATGCTTTGGTTGACTATATCCTGGAAAGTTACTCCGGCATATATAAAGTGAATGACGGAAAGATCGACACAAAGCAAAAACTGCTGAAGTTAATCGATAACCTGTTTTCCAGAAAATGGAACAAGCTGTTTGATGACGGAGTCTTTTACAGTTGTTATGCTTTAACTTACAGGAATAAGAATTTTCGTTCAGGTTATAAAAAGATGCATGAGGCCCTGCATGAGATGCTTCTTAACTCATTGCGACAGGCAGCGGCCAATCATGTTATTCCGGATGAGAATATTGAAGAAAAAGTAACTGTTATATTTTCCATTATTGACGGGGCTTATTATTTCCTGGGTATGGTGAGCGATAAAAAGGAAATCGAGGCAAAGGAAAATCTATACAAGAAATATGTTCTTGAATTGCTGGGGTTGAAGTAAATTTTTCCCTTATGATTTGGTTACTTTATAAATGGCGAATAATGCAATGCCCATCCATACGAAATTGACGATTAAATTCGGCATATCATCAAGAGCAATTGCATTTATTACCAAACAAACACCTCCCATGGCATTTAATGCATGAAATGGTTTTTGTTCAGGTGATAATCGTTTCATGATCAGTAATCCGTAAGCCAGGATATAAAAGAAAGCCCCAAACCAGCCAATTAACTCATAGGTGCATGTTTTCATCATCTTTATTGCGTTACTGGAACAATCAATTGCACCGAAATGGACACCGGTGAATTACTCGATCTTAAACTTACCGATTTTGTTAACCCGGAGAACAGTCTTTGTACCATTTTCTGCCTGTGAAGCTATTAATTTTTTTGTGTCTTATCATCATTTAAGCAAATCTACATTTTTGTAATTCCCTCTTTAAAAACCTACGGAAAGGTAGGAATCAGTCGGTGCTAAAATCTGTATATTAATCTGATTTTTAGTTTATTATAATACAAGGCACAATCTTTGATTTGCTGAAATCATTAAAATTTTAACATTTAGAATTACAAAAAAAATGAGAAAGATTGACGTGCTTACACTCATCTGCTTTTTGTTTTTTTTGACGGGATTTTCTGAAAGTTCGGCACAGGGCACCATCGATGCGGAAATACGCCCCCGGACGGAATTGAGAAGCGGGTTTAATCAGCCCCTGTCCGACACCTTGAAATCGTCGTTTTTTACTATACAGCGTACACGAATTAATTTTAATTACACCAGCGGACTGCTGAACGCCCGCTTAACCTTGCAGGATGCGCGTGTCTTTGGCGAAACAGATACAAGGCAATTGACAACAGCCACGGCTGGAAATATCAGTATTTACGAAGCCTGGGCCGAAATTTTGCTGGTTTCAGGTACACGTTTCAAGATTGGACGGCAGGGTATACAATTCGAAGATGGTCGGTTGTTTAGTCTTTCGCCCTGGAGCAATACCGGCAATGCACATGATCTGATGCAGCTTCAGTACACCAGCAAAGATCTTGGTGTTCAGTTGGGTTATGCCCTAAATAATCAGAACACACTGAATGCAGATACATTGTATTACAGCATATCCAAAATGTATAAGCAACTGGCCTTTTTGCACCTGACAAAAACGATTGTCCCGGGACTCGACCTGAGTTTGTTGGGTGTGAACGAAGGTTTTCAGCAAAGCAGGGCTGACCTGAATTTATACCATCGATACACTACCGGAGGAACCCTGCAGCTAAAAAACGAAAAACAACCATTAGGATTTCTGCTCACAGGATATTATCAATTTGGGAAAAGCACTCCGAATATTAAACTGAATGCCTGGTTACTGGCATTGAAAGCAACTTATACCTTTACCTGTAAAATAAACGGATTGGCCGGAATTGATTATTATTCCGGTTCAAAAAACAGCCTGCCGGCCACCAAAACGAATACATTCAACAAATTACCCTATGGCGTGAACCATTCTTTCAATGGTTATCTGGAATACTGGGCAACTCTGCCCAAAGGTGGTTTGGTGAACTACTTGGGTGGGGTGAGTCTGAAAATAAACAGGAAATTGAGTTCAGATATCACGTATTACGGTTTTATACTTGCAAAGGAGATGAACGTTTCGGTTAAGCGAGAACAAAGCCAAATTTATTTGAGCTTTATCGGGCAGGAAAAACATTTATTGGAAATGGAGGCAGAGAACAATCATGTCCCTAAAAATATTGGTTCTGAAGTGGATTTCGTACTGAACTATAAGCTTTCGTCCGTTACAGCCGTCCAGGCAGCCTGGTGTTGCTATTTTGCCAACAACGGCACCAATCTCCTGAAATACAAAAAAGCAACAGTCAATACCCGGTTTCCACAATACGCTTACCTGATGCTGACTGTCAGACCGCAGTTCTGTAAAACATCATCACCTGAAATAAATTAAAATTGCCTGCTATGAAGAAATTTCTCATGCTGATCTTTCTGACTTTCACGATGACCGCAATAAGAGCTCAACCGGTCAGGGTTGCTGTGGCAGCGAACCTCCGGTATGTTTTTGAAGAGATCAGAAAGGCTTATGTAATGCAGTATCCGCTGGCGGATATTTCCGCAAATTTCGGATCCTCAGGAATGTTGGTCCAGCAGATCATGAACGGGGCAGGGTATGACCTGTTTATGGCGGCCGACGACCTGTTTCCGGTTATGCTGAAAGAACAGGGATTCGCCTCGGGCGAGGTGCAGGTTTATGCTGAAGGAAAACTGGTGCTTTGGAGTAATACCCTGGATGTTGCAAAAGGTCTGAAAATACTGACCGGCAACCGGGTGAGACGGATTGCCGTTGCTAAACCGGATTTGGCGCCTTATGGAGACCGTGCCCTGGAATGTCTGAAAAATGCCGGACTTTATGATCAGCTGAAAGAAAAAATCATCTACGCCGATAATATTTCGCAAACCGCGCAGTTTGCACAGACCGGGAATGCTGAAGCGGCTTTTCTGGCCATGTCGCTGACACTGAGCCCGGGCATGAGAGGCTCGGTTTACACAATCCCCCCTGAAATGTATAAACCTGTAAAACAGGCGATGGTACTGGTCGGACAGGGGAGTGACTGTCCGGATGCGGTCAGGCTGATGCAGTTTATTCTTAGCGATCGTTGCAAGCTGCTTTTTGAAAAATACGGCTATGCAGTTTCTCCATCTGAACCTTGATGAACAGCTAATTCATGTTACCCCGGACGGAAGAAAACAATCATAATATGGACATTCAATTCATTGAAACATTGATTCTCACCTTTAAACTGGCTTTCTGCACGACGGCCATTTTGATCCTGTTGGGCTTACCTGTTGCTTATTGGCTCACGTATAGCCGGACGAAAATAAAACCGGTGATCGAAGCGCTGGTCAGTATGCCCATGGTTTTGCCGCCCTCGGTTATCGGCTATTATATGCTGACGGTTTACAGTCCGCGGAACTGGTTCGGCACATGGCTTTCTAATGTTTTCGATGTGCGGTTAGCCTTTACTTTCAATGGCGTGCTGATTGCCTCGGTTATTTTTAGTCTGCCGTTTATGGTGCAACCGCTTCATAACGGGTTACGAAGCCTTCCGGTCAGCCTGCGGGAAGCTTCCTTTACACTCGGCAAGTCAAAAATCACAACTTTTTTTAAGGTTTTGCTTCCCAATATCAGATCGTCGGTTATTACAGCGATTGCGCTGACCTTTGCGCATACGATAGGTGAATTTGGAGTTGTACTGATGGTGGGCGGAAATATGCCCGGGGAGACCCGTGTCGCGTCTATTGCGATTTATGATGAGGTTCAGGCGCTCAATTTTGACGCTGCCAACCGCTATGCCGTGATCCTCTTTATCGTTTCGCTGATCCTGCTGACAACGATTTACAGTGTAAATAAAACGAATGAACCATGGGAGATACGGTGATCCATATCGATATTCATAAGCAGATGCATACGGCGGATGGTGAAATAAACCTTTCTGTAAAAACCGATATCCCGTTAGGTGAACTGGTGGCTTTGTTCGGCCCGTCGGGTGCGGGAAAAACGACTTTACTGCGTATTCTTTCGGGTCTGACTGTTCCGGACCAGGGAAAGATTGAATGCGGAGGACGTGTGTGGTTCGATTCCGGGCAAAAGATCAATGTGCCGCCGCAGCAACGGAACATTGGGTACATGTTTCAGGATTATGCTTTGTTTCCCAATATGACGGTATTGGAAAATATACTTTTTGCACAGCGCGCGAAGGATGTAAGAGCAGCGGATGATCTGCTTTCTGTCTTTGGTTTAAATGAATTCAGGATGCGGAAGCCGGGAAAACTTTCGGGCGGACAAAAACAACGGGTGGCCCTGGCTCGTGCCCTGGCCTGCGAACCGCAGCTCCTGTTACTGGATGAACCCCTTTCGTCGGTTGACGCCCAAATGAGAATGGCCCTTCAGGATGAGATCAGTCGTGTACACCGACATCTGGGAACTACGATACTGATGGTCAGTCACGACCTGAATGAGGTGTTCCGACTGGCTTCGCTGGTCATTCAAATTAAAAACGGAATTATTAAAAAGAGCGGTGCGCCTGAATTGGTCTTTTCCGATGGCCAGGTGGGTGGAAAAGTACAGATCACCGGGCGGATTGTCCGGATTGACGGACAGGAACCCGCTAATATCGTAACGATAACTTCAGCTAATAATCAGATTATTGAAGTGGTCGCGTCCGATCGTGATCTTGACGCCCTGAATTTAGGCGATCAGGTCATGGTTTTTACAAAGGCTTTCAATCCGGTCATCAGTAAATTATGCTGAAGCCTTTAGCAAAGCGAAGCACACGATCCGCAAAATGAAGGATCGCAGTTTTCAGCAGCTGATTTCAATGCGTCGGCAAAGGTGTAAACGGACAAAGCACCTTCCTTGAGAGACGCCATATTTTCGTAAATGTCAGTGCCGGAGGCTTTATACGGCATGATGTTCATCGCTCTGAACAACTTCAGCACGACCGGCGAATACGACACACTGATCACTGTTTTGATGTCACGGTCTTTTAAAAAGTCAGTGAACCCTCCAAAATAGTTTTCCTTTTCAATATTGATCGTTTCCAGCGTATTACTGTCGGTATCATAGATGCCCAGCAAGGGGGTCTGATTGAAACCGAGTGCGATGATTTCATTTGTCGCACCGGTGCTTTCCATAATGGGTATACCAATCTTCATATGTTTTTTAAATTTCCGATGTTGAACATTTAGAAGAAAGCAGCCTCCTGGCAAGGTCCAGGACTTCTTGTTCATGTAATCCTTTTTTTCCTTTACACGCTATTTGCCTGATCTCACCAAGAAGCTGCATTAAGCTCTTCTCCTCATAATGAATATTTTGCTGTTCGAGCAAATCTCTTAAGGCGCTTCTTCCCGAGTGTTTTCCGAAAACAAAGCCCTGTTCTTTCAATCCGATCTGACGGGCGGCGATGAGTTGATAACTGTTGCGGTCGTTCATCAAAAAGCGTGTATGAATTCCCGACTCATGGCTCAATGCTTTGCCTCCGGTTACCGGTTTGCCGGCAGGGATCGGCCTTCCCGACGCCTTACTGACCAGCGCAGAGAGAGGCCCCAGCGTGGATGTGTCATATCCGTGATCACATTGGTAGCTGACCTCAAGGGCCATGATCAGTTCTTCCAGCGCAGCATTCCCGGCGCGCTCGCCCAGACCATTTACCGTGAGGCTGGCCGATGTTGCTCCCGACGACAAAGCCGTCAGCGTATTGGCATTTGCCAGTCCCAGATCATTGTGACCATGAAATTCAATTTCAATTCCGGTAGCCAGATCAGCTATATTTTTGATAAGCCCGGATACGGAGCCAGGATTTGAAAATCCTACGGTATCGGCGATCCGGACACGCTTTGCCCCGCAATAAGCAGCCTGCCGGACCAGATCGGCCAGAAAAGACTCGTCTGCCCGGGTGGCATCCTGCGCCCCCACCGCGACAAAGCAAAAATATCCGGAAGCAAAGCTGACCAGCTCCTTCATGGTCTGCAATACCCACCTGCGGTCTTTCATCATGGCCATCTGGTGAATATCGGAAGCGGGGAAGGAGATGTTGATCCGGTCGGTGCCGCATTTGATCGCCGCATCGATATCTTTTTTTACAGCGCGGCACCAGGCCAGCGTTTTGAACCGGAAACCAGCCCCCGCAATAGCCCTGATGTCTTCAATTTCCTCATGGCCCATCGCCGGGATACCCACTTCCAGTTCCGGTATTCCCGTTTCTTCGAGCAAGATGGCAATGCGGAGCTTTTCGTCCCGGGTAAACGACACTCCCGGAGCTTGTTCTCCGTCGCGCAGTGTCGTGTCGATCAGGTATGGGCGGCCGGTGATCATGGCTCTCAGGATTTATTCGGCAATCAGGTACTGCGAGGCAACCCCTCCCGATTCCATACAATCGAGAATTTCGTCCATCTGATCTTCGGTAGTGATACCCCCGTACCAGAGGTTTTGCGGATGAACCACCACAACCGGTCCCTGAGCACAAACATTCAGGCATCCGGTGGCCGAAACAACAACGTCAAGACCTCGGTCGGCCGCGTTTTCAGTGAAATACTGGATCATCGACTGAGCGCCTTTCCGGTTGCATGCACCTTGTGCATCACCGGCAATACGGTATGAATTACATACCAGAATGTGAAAAGCTGGTTTTTTCATTATTTTGAGCTGTTAGCTACTAGCTTTGAGCTATTAGCGGTTAGTAAAAAACTTGTTTGTTAGCCTTTAGCTGTTAGTAAAAACGTTGAACTTTAAACTTTGAATTTGCAGCCTGCAATAAAACAGTCGTAAGTTGTAAGTCGCAAGAAAGGAGACTAACTAAAAGAAATATTCAAATGACCTTGAAGCCTTATTACCCTGCAACCTGCAACCCTTTCCCGGTCTTCCTTCTCCGTTCTTCGGTCTCCTTTTATTACGCGCATCCCTGGGCATTGCCGCGACACTCGCTGCCACACTTAAACTGATCGGCTTTTTTGATCGTTTTCAGCATTTTGCCGTTGTAAACAGCATCCAGTCCGTCATCGATCAGTCCGGTCATCTGAATCACCCGGATCCCGGAATTCTGCAGGATCTTAAGCGGGGCCGGACCAGCGCCGCCAACCAGAACTGCCCGGCAATCTTTCAGTACTGAGGCCATTTCGAGCCACCTGAAATCACCATTTCCTGCTTCGGGCGTTTTCCGCTCTTCAACAAAATGGTAACCTTTGGGCGACTGTCTGAAAATGTACAGTGATGTCGCTTCTCCCAAATGCATGTTGACCAGCAGTCCTTCGCGTGTTGCAATCGCCACGCAGGGCCTGTTCTCGTCGGGATTAAGCGGTTTGGATGCATGTTCCTGAAGCATTCCAAATGCTTCCGTTCGGTCCTGTCCGAGGAGTCCGGCTGCATCGGCCCGGCAGCGGGCGCAATGATTCATCACCGGAATTTGTTCCTTAACCAGCGTTTTAATCCTGAAAATAAGCTGTTTCGAAGGTTCTTCCATTTGCTCAAAGGCTGTGTCTTTATTGGGTATGACAGGAATGCAGTTCATGATATCGGCTCCCAGTTGTGCTGTGACCCGGGCTATTTCCGGAATATGATGATCGTTAATGCCCGGCAGGATGATCGAATTGATTTTTACCGTTATTCCCTTTTCCTTTAAAAGCGGGATACATTCCAGTTGCTGTTCGAGCAGCACCCTGGCGCCTTCCTTTCCCCGGTATACCTTTGGACCAGGCCGTACCCAGGAATAAACGGGGGTGGAAACTTCGGGATCGACCGCGTTCATGGTCAGCGTTACATGTGAAACGCCTGATTCGCTGAGCCGGTTGATGTATGGTTTCAGGTTAAGTCCGTTGGTGGAAAGGCAGAATATTTTATCGGGATATTTTTCACGGATGAGGCGGATGGTTTCCATGGTTTCCATCGGGTTGGCAAAGGGGTCACCGGGACCTGCAATCCCGATCACCGAAATATTTTCGATCAGATCGCTGAGGGCCGATAAGTAGGAAACAGCCTGCATCGGACTGAGCACGGATGAAGTAACACCCGGCCGGCTTTCGTTGACACAATCGTATTTCCGGTTGCAATAATTACACTGGATATTGCATTTGGGAGCGACGGGAAGGTGGATCCTGGCATGGGTATGCCTGGCCTCCTGATCGAAACACGGATGTTTTGGGGGTATTGCTGTGGTGCTCATCATCGTTGCTTTTTATCGTTAAATGTATTTGTAACCTACCGGTGAATGTTCCTGTTTATATTCGATCAGTGCATTGGTAATCTGGTCGAACAGCCGGAGCGTGCCTTCATAACAGAGGTGAAGTAACCGCTGGCCTCCGATCCGGTCGTGGATGGGGAACCCCGTGCGGATCAAGGGAATGCCCAGCCGGCGGGCAATGTAGTAGCCTTTGCTGTTCCCGATCATCAGATCAGGATGTAGCTCTTCAGCCATTTCATTGATGGTTTCAAAATCCATTCCGTTCATCATGATCATGTTTTTGGCGCGATCGCCTGCTACGCGTTCCAGCTCCTTCCTTAACAAACCGCTTTCGCCGCCACTGGCTGCCAATACCGTATCGATGCCAATTTCTTCCAGAAAGGAAACCAGACCAATCACAAAATCTTCTTCCCCGTAAACGATTGCCCGTTTCCCCATCAGGTATTTATGACCATCAACGTATGCATCGATCAGTCTTCCCCTGAGGCGAAATTGTTTTTCTGAGGTCTTTTGCTGTGATAATTTTTCCAGGACCGTGAAGAAATGGTCCGATTCGCGAATGCCAATGGGTAAGCCAAGCCTGAAAAGCGGAATGCTGAATTTTTGCTCCAGCCATTCTGCTGCCGTGACAGAAGCCCTGTTGCTTTTTCCCTTGTTTAAAATGAACCCGAATTCCACGGATGCTTTTGCTGTTCCTGTTCTTTTGATTTCCTCCACTGTTGTCCCTCCCTCGGGGATGATCTGGTATTCATTCCAGTTCGGATTGTCGAGCGAGTCGGAGTAGTCAGGGAAAAGAACGTAGTTTAATCCGAAATCAGCCAAAATTTCTTTCAGGTGCCGGATGTCTTCAGGAGAAACAAAACCCGGAAAAATATTGATGTGCTCGCTGTCCGGGTGTTCTTCGCCGGCTAATGTTTTAACCGTACTCAGTACCGCTTCATGAAATCCATCCATATGGGTTCCGTCGTAACTGGGTGTTGAAGCATGGATAAAAAAAGGCAGATGCCTGCCTTTGGCTGTTGCCTGGTATTCCCTGATCATTTTCGGGATATCCTCTCCGATGGTCTCGCTCAGACAGGCCGAGGCAATGCCGATCACGTCCGGATGGTACTGGCTGATGATATTATTAATAGCCGCATTCAGGTTCCTGCTTCCTCCGAAAATGGTCGTAGCCTCCGAAAAATTGGTGGAGGCAATATCGACCGGTTCCTTGTAATGGCTGATCAGATAACGCCTAATGTAAGTCGCACATCCCTGGGCGCCATGAATAACCGGCAGACAGTTTTTGATCCCTTTGTAAACCACACTCGCTCCTAAGGGGGCGCAAAGCTTGCAGGCATTCCGGGTGGAAGCGGACGTTTTAGGGGGTGCTTCTTTCGCGTTCATACGATTGGATTTATATTGTTTTTCCGGTGAACTGCCAGACCGGGCTCATGGCCGTAGCATAGATCTCTTTGGCGAAGTTGACCATTCCCTCAAAGCCCGCCAACGCCTCCTTTCGCTCATGGTTGTGGTCACAGAAGCCAATGCCCAGTTTATAGGCAATAGGCCGCTCTTTCACGCCACCGATAAAGACGTCGGCTTTGGTTTCCTTTACAAACTGAGAAAGCTCTACCGGATTGGAATCGTCAACGATAATGGTTTCGTCATCGCACAGTTCCCGGATCAGATCATACTCTTCGGAAGTTCCCGTCTGGGAGCCGACAATGACCGTTTTGATGCCAATGAGCCGCAACGCCTTGATCAGGGAGATTGCCTTGAAGGAGCCGCCCACATAAATGGCCGCCCTTTTCCCCTCCAGTTTCTCCCGGTAGGTTTTCAGTATTGGCATCAGGCGGGCGAACTCATGGCGAACGATCACTCTGGCTTTGTCCATCAGTTCTTCACTTTTGAAAAAGCCGGCCACTTCATACAGTGCGTCGCTCATATCCTCGATCCCGAAATAAGACACTTTCATGAATGGAATGCCGTACTTTTCGTTCATGATCCTGGCCAGGTGCATCATCGAGCCGGAGCATTGGACTACGTTCAGCGAGGCCTTGTGTGCATTCCGGACGTCGGCCACCCTGCCGTCACCGGTAATGGTCGCATTCACATGAATTCCCATTTGCCGGTAATAGTCAAGCAGGATCCACAATTCGCCGGCAAGATTAAAGTCACCCAGAATATTGATGCTTAGCGGCGGGAGCTCCCGATCGGAGGTACCCACCAGTTGGGCCAGCGATTCACAGGCAATCTTATAGCCATCCTTTTTGGAGCCATTAAATCCCGGCGCCTGGACCGGGATCACCGGTAGCATTTTTTCATAGCTTACCTTTTTGCAGACCGCTTCAACATCATCACCAATGACCCCGACAATACAGGTCGAATAAACAAAAGCAGCTTCCGGTTTATATTTGTCGATCAGTTCAGAAAGGGCGGCATAGAGTTTCTTCTCTCCGCCAAACACAACCTCCTTTTCGTGCAAATCGGTCGAAAAACTTAAGCGGTGTAATTCAGGTCCTGACGACAACGATCCGCGGATGTCCCAGGTATAGGCAGCGCAGCCGATGGGGCCATGGATCAGGTGAAGCGCGTCGGCGATCGGGTAGAGGACAACACGGGAGCCGCAGAATACGCACGCACGCTGACTCACCGAGCCGGCCAGGCTGGGTTTGGAACAAGCCAGGATATGGTTGTCTTTGCCGGCCCGGTAAATTTGCTTTTCACGTTCGATGAGTATTGATCCCATGGGTTGTCTGTTTAGGGATTACATTACTAACTCAAATTTCTCTTCGGTAGCGTCACGGTCGATCTTGTCCATGATCACCTCGAGGATTTTGGTGAGCAGGTGCATCGCTCCCCGGTAGCCCACGGTAGGGAAGTAACTGTGTCCCACACGGTCGAGGATCGGAAAGCCCAGTCTTAAAAAAGGCACATGCTCATCGCGGGCGATGTATTTCCCGTAGGTATTCCCGATCAAAAGGTCGACTGGTTCCCGTTTGATCCATTGGTGCAGCAGGAACATATCGGCGCGTTCGCCATTCATATACTTTGCTTCCGGGACAACCGGTTTTAAAACGCGGTCCATGGCCGCTTCAAAGCGTTTTCCAGGAGTTCCGCTGACAACATAAACGGGTTTCATATCGAGGCTGATCAAAAATTCAACCAGCGGTGTCAGGGTGTCCGGATCGCCGAACAAAGCCACCCTTTTCCCGTAAAGATATTTGTGCATGTCGATGATCATGTCGATGAGCCGGCCACGGTCATCGGTAATGGAATCCGGGACGCTCACGTTGGCAGCCCTTGAAAGCGCAGTGATGAATCGGTCGGTCGCTTTCAGTCCGATGGGCAGTTCGAGGGTCGAAAATTTGACTTTACACTTGTTTTCAAGCCTGATGGCTGCATCTTCGGCGCAGAACGGGCCTAATGCCAGGGTTGAACGGCTGTCGCCCATGCTGATCATCTGGGGAATGGTGGTCCCCCCTTTGGGGAAGAGCTCATGTTTGCCGGTCATGGGGGCGTCGAGAACATCCGACATGTCGGGCATCAGCACGATTTTCACTCCCATTGCTGCAGCCAGGCTTTTGATATGGCGCATATCCGAGGGCTCTACCCAACCTGAAAGGATGTTGATCTGGTTCAGCCTGTTCCCTGTTTTCTGAGGAAAATAATTTATAAAACCGGACAACATGTTGGAATAGCCCGTCACATGCGAACCGACATAACTGGGCGTATTGCAGTGAACAACATGTTTTCCCGGAGGAACCAGTTTGTCTTCCCTGGATTTTTGCAGGATCTGGTTTACATCATCGCCGATGGTTTCTGACAGGCAGGTGGTGTGAACGGCGATTATATCGGGATGATAGACTGTAAAAATGGTATTGACAGCCTGGAGCAGATTAGCTTGTCCTCCAAAAACCGATGAGCCTTCGGTAAAGGAACTGGTGGCGGCCATGACCGGTTCTTTGAAATGCCTGGTCAGGGCCGAACGGTGATACGAACAGCAACCCTGTGAGCCGTGACTGTGCGGCAGGCAACCATGGACGCCAAGCGCTGCATACATGGCACCAACCGGCTGACAGGTTTTTGCCGGGTTAATGGTCAGCGCCGACCGTTCGGTTATTTTTTCAGAAGTATGACGTAGTAACATAAGGTGTTTTTTAATGTATGTATAAATGAATTAAGAAGTCGTAAGTAGCGAGTCGTAAGACGTGAAATATAAAAGGTAACAGGGCGGCAGGGTATCAAGGTACCAGGGTAAAATTTTAAAAAAAGAAGGGTCCAAACCATATGACCTTGTAACCTTGGGACCCCTGTCACCGCCTATACTGCGTATTCCGCTTCAACAAATTCTTCGGCTACCCAGGGAGCTTTTACCATTTTCCAGACGGAAGTACCGGCGATCATATCGATGTCCCTATAGAAGTTCACAGCGCCCTCAAAGCCTGCATACGGGCCGCCGTAGTCGTAGCTGTGTAATTGCTTGAGCGGGATACCCATTTTCTGAACACAGTATTTTTCCTTGATACCCGCGCAGAATACATCGGGGTGGTAAATTTCGATGAGTTTTTCCATCTCATAATGGCTGATGTCGTCGATGATCATCGTTCCTTTTTCCATATCGGCCATCATCCCGTCATAATCGAATTCGACACCCTCCTCCGTCAGTTGGGCTCTGCGTTCGTCGTCCAAACGCTGGTTGTAGCGCGTTTCGTCCCGTTCAACATGGAGCTCTTCGATGTTGCGGCTGTCGGCATCGACCACGATCGATGGGAGCACCCTGCGTCCTTCATAGTCGTCGCGATGACCAAATTCATAACCCGCAACAAGTGTTGTCATACCCAACTCATTGAACAACTCCTGGTAATGGTGGGCGCGTGATCCGCCGACAAACAGCATAGCCGTTTTTCCTTCGGTACGGGGACGGAGTTCTGCAATGGTTTTTTCAACGCTTTCCATTTCTTCGGCAATGACCTCTTCCACTTTCGCCGTCAGTTCAGGGTCTCCAAAATACTGTGCGATTTTACGCAGCGATTTGGCAGAGGCTTCAGCCCCGATAAAATTGACTTTCATCCAGGGAATGCCGAACTTGGTTTCCATCATCTCGGCCAGGTAATTGATGGACCGGTGACACATCACGACATTCAGGTCGGCCGTGTGGGCTGTCTCAAACTGATTGAGGGTTGAGTTGCCGCTGAAACTGGCGATCAGCGAAATGTCGCATTTTTCAAGAATGCGTTCAAGCTCAAAGGCATCTCCTCCGATATTGTATTCACCCAGCATGTTGATCCTGAATTTCCCGGGCTTGCCATTGTCGTCGTTACCCACCACATGTTTAAAGAGTCCGTTGTTAGCGATATGGTGGCCGGCCGACTGGCTCACGCCTTTGTATCCTTCGCAACTGAACCCGAAGATGTTAATGCCCAGTTCTTCCTTCATCTCACGGGCGACGGCATGGACATCATCGCCGATCAGGCCGACCGGACAGGTAGAAAAAATGCCGATCGCCTTCGGATTGAAAATCGCTTTGGCTTCACGCAAGGCCTGCTTGAGCCTGAGTTCGCCTCCGAAAACAATATTGGAATCCTGCATGTCGGTCGACATGGCATAGGGCATAAAGTTGGGACTATCTCCCGTTTCGGGCCGTGTCTGGTTACGGCGGGTCAGCCAGGCATAGAACGAGCACCCGATCGGACCGTGTACCAGGTTCAGGATGTCGCGTGAAGGGCCCAGTACCACCCCTTTGCAACCGGCATAGGTACAGCCCCGCTGGGTAATGATCCCCGGAATGGTCCGTACGTTGGCCTGAACGGCTTTGATGTTGTCGGGTCCGTCATGAACGACAATCTGTTTTTCTCTTTTTTTCGCCACTTTGGAAGGGTATTTTTTCAGTACCTCCTCTTTCCAGCGAATTGCATCGATCGTATTCTTTGGTTTCATATGTTTTCCTCCTCCTGTTAATCAAGCGTGATATCGCCTCGTTCACCTGTTCTGACACGAATAGCGTCAAGCGTTTCGATGACGAAAATTTTCCCGTCGCCGCTGTTGTCCGTTCTGTTTACCCCGATAATGGTTTCAACGGCCAGGTCTTTCTTTTCATCAGGTACAACCAGCGTAATCAACCGTTTTGCTTTTAATCGTGAGTCGGGGCCCAGTTCTTTCAGGACATCAAGGGTGTTCGAGTCGCTAAGGATTTGCTCATAATTTGGACCGATCCCACGTCCGCGGCCACGCCCCATCACGCCTTTGGCCATGAACGATGGCAGACCGGCATCGGACAACGCCATTTTTGTTTCGTTCATTTTGGCGATGCGTATTATAGCTAATATTAGCTTCATGGTATAGATTTTTTTAAGCCAATCATTGGTTCCTGGCAGCTCGTCTCAGAGCGCAGTGAATAACTGTCAACTGCGACTGTGAATTGTGACTGCAAACTTTCATGGCTCGTTTTATTTTAAAACTGTCAGTAATTTTGCTCAGACTTCTTTCGTTCCGTTCGATACGGTATAGGTTTCGAGTACCGGTGTGATAAAGATCTTGCCGTCGCCAAACTGTCCTTTTTCGCCCGAACGGGCTGCATCCATGATCGTATTGACCACAAAATCCTTGTCTTCTTCTTTGATAGCGATCAGCAGCAGGTGTTTGGGAAGTTCATCATAGGTAACATTCCCGACTTTCAGCCCGCGCTGTTTACCCCGGCCGAAAACGGCCATTTTAGTTACTGCAGGGAAGCCCGATTCAAAGAGGGCCTTCATGACGACAGCGCTTTTTTCAGGGCGTACAATTGCTCTTATCAATAACATAGTTGATTCTCCTGTTCTTTAATTAAATTGCAGTTAGTTAAATAAACCGTATTCGATCAGCAGGGCCTCGAGTTCTTCGATCTCCAGTGGCGTGGGAATAACGTACATTTTGTTTTCGTCAATCTTCTTTGCCAACATCCGGTATTCATCGGCCTGAACATGCGTTGCATCATATTCAATTACTGTTTTCCGGTTGATCTCGGCCCGTTGGACCATGTTGTCTCTGGGAACGAAATGGATCATCTGCGTGCCGAGCTTTTTTGCAAAAGCCTTGATCATTGCTTCCTCATTATCCACTTTACGGCTGTTGCAGATCAGTCCGCCAAGTCTGACCCCGCCTGCTTCGGCAAATTTCACAATCCCTTTGCTGATGTTGTTTGCCGCGTACATGGCCATCATCTCGCCTGAGCAAACAATGTAAATCTCCTGCGCTTTTCCTTCGCGCATCGGCATGGCAAAACCGCCGCAAACGACGTCTCCCAGAACGTCATAAAACACATAGTCCGTTTCGTACTGGTTAATGTCGTAGGCACCCAATTGTTCGAGCAGGTTTACCGACGTGATGATCCCGCGTCCGGCACAACCGACCCCCGGCTCGGGACCCCCCGATTCAACGCAGCGCGTTCCCCGGTATCCGATTTTGATGACATCGTCAAGTTCCACGTCCTCGCCTTCCTCGCGAAGGGTATCCAGCACTGTTTTCTGGGCCAGTCCGCCAAGCAGTAACCTGGTTGAGTCGGCTTTCGGATCGCAGCCGACAACCAGTACTTTCTTGCCCATCTCAGCCAGTCCTGCCACTGTATTTTGGGTCGTGGTACTTTTACCGATACCGCCTTTCCCGTAGATTGCAACTTTTCTCATAATCAGTTATTTTTTTTTGTTGACAATCCGGTATAGTCAGTAATTATGCCATGTTTGTTTTAAGTGGATTTTTTCGAGTGAATGTATTGTATTGTATTTGATTGTATTTCAGATAATTGTGGATGGTAAAAAATATTTTCAAAGAGAGATAATCCTCCTTTGGTTATGATAAAAACAGGTACATGGAGGTAATAAATTTCAGGGGAAACTACAAAAATGTAGGACTTTTCTTATGACTGAGAAATTTCTTTTGTCCAAAAGAACATGGCGGGAGCATCGCTTCCGAAGCCAAGTTCTTTGTACAGCTTTTGGGCGGTGTAATTGTCTTCCCGGACTTCAAGGGTAATTTTGCAGTATTTTCTTTCCCTGGCAATCTCTTCTATTTTCTTCAGCAGCAGCTTACCATACCCTTTTCCTCTTTGGTCTTTGTCAATGATGACATCGTGAATATTAATGAACGGTTTTGCTTTAAACGTCGAGAAATTAATGAAACAGGTCGCAAGGCCGGCGATTTGTTCGTTTACCAGAATAAAGAGAACAAAAGCTGAAGGGTGATTAGCCAGACCGTCCACCATTCTGAGCTGCTGAAAAGGGGATAACGGAGGTCCTCCGCCCATCGGATCGGTCATATACTGATTAATCAGATAGGCCAGTTGCGAACAATGAACGTCATTCGTGTAATCACAAAAGCAAAAACTAACCGGGCTATGCATGCTTGATTGAATTGCAAAATTATTATCTTAGACATGGGTGCCTGCTATCAGCCGCGAGCTGCCGAAAGCAGGAAGCTGATAGCTCCCTTTCTCGCGACTTACATCTCTCTTACAGGTTTAAACCGCTTCGGATCGATCTCGTATTTCTTGATCCGGATGCCCATCATCCGTTCGGTTATGCCCAACTGGGCTGCAGCCTTTACCAGATTGCCCCGGGTTGACAACAACGTTTCCATCAACATTTGTTTTTCCACTTTGTTTAAAACATTCTCCAAAATCCCGGTAGATGTGGTATGTGAAGATACGGATGTTTGCAGGGTTGGCGGCAGATTATTCGAGCGGATCACATCGCCGGTACAAAGGATGCACGCCCGCTCAATGCAGTTTTCCAGTTCGCGGATATTGCCCGGCCAGTGGTAAACCATCAGCATATCGATGGCCGAAGAGGAAATGCGCCTGATCTTTTTATGCTGGATCTTGTTGAATTTTTCAATAAAATGGTCGGCCAGGCCGGGTATGTCGTTAATCCGTTCGCGCAGCGGCGGGATGTAGATCGGAAAGACGTTAATCCGATAGTAGAGATCCTCCCTGAAGGTACCTTTTTCGATCAGCTCTTCCAGATTCCGGTTCGTGGCGCAGATCACCCTCACATCGGCCTTGATCGGCGTGGTACTGCCCACCCGTTCAAATTCTTTTCCCTGAAGAATTCTCAGCAGTTTGACCTGGGTGGAGGAAGGGATATCGCCAATTTCGTCCAGGAAAATGGTGCCTCCCTTTGCCGCTTCAAACCGCCCGATCCGGGTTGCGTTGGCCCCGGTAAAAGCCCCTTTCTCGTGTCCGAAAAGTTCACTTTCGATCAGACTTTCGGGCAGTGCAGCACAGTTCACTTTGATGAAAGGCTTGTTTTTATTGCAGCTGCCATAGTGAATGGCATCAGCGATCATTTCTTTTCCGACACCGCTCTCGCCTCTGATCAGTACAGTGGAATTGGTCGGAGCAACCCGTTCGATCAGGTCGAAAACGGCTTGCATCTTGCCTGACTTCCCGATGATATTATGAGGAAGTATGCGCTCTTTTAGTTCATATTGCAGTTTTTGATTTTCTTCACGCAACTGGGTAATCTCTTCCGAATATTCCTGCCTTGTTTTAACTGCCTGTGCGATCATGGAGCCCACGATGGAAAGAATACGGGCGTCGTCCGAAATGGTGATGTGTTTGTTGTAAACCCGGTGGATACTTAAGGCGCCCAGAATTTCATCTTCTTCCCTGATCGGCACACAGACGAATGAAATATCGCCCTGCAAATTGAGCCGGATTTTATTAATATAACCCTTCTCCTCCGAAACTTTCGGAATAACGACCGGTTTTCCCGTTTCCACCACTTTCCCGATAATTCCCTCACCAACCTGAAAAACGCCTCTCTTTTGTTCTTCCTCCGTCAGCCCGTAGGAAACTTCGGTTGAAATATGATTGTTTGCCCTGTTTATGATGCTGAGCATGACACACTCAGCCGTCAGATAATTGCTCAGAAGTTCGATGACGGGGTATAAATTGCTTTTCAGATCCCGCTTCACTTTGTTCAGTAATGTACTGATTTCAAAAAGAAGCATCAACTCTTTTTTCCCGTAACAGTCAGCTCCTGTTTTTTTACAATACTCCATAGCAAACGGTATTGATTAGATGACTTCACGGGATAAAAATATACATATTGAAAAAAAAATGAGAAAATACGTTACTACTAACGTATAAAATACACAAAAAGATAACACTATGACATTCAATTTTGCCAATTAGAAGAAATATGACAACATAAAAGGAGGATTGTACCCTGAAATTTCATATTACCGGACACCTCCTGGTGAAATTTTTTGAGAATTAATTTGCAGCACGGGTACGATTCCCGCATACCGGTTGGGCCGCAGCCACCGCAAGCAGCGTATCGTCTTGCCAGCCACTGAGGTAAGGATCACCCTCCCGGAAATAACGACTGAGGATTTACCCAGAAAAAAATACATTCAATCTGATTAAGAAACATCTTTAATTTCCCCCGGCAAAGGTCAAACTTCGTTTGGGTTTGTAGACACTTACTCGCGCTCATTAATGCCCTTACTAAATTCAGTTCAGTTATTAAAAAAATTTCAATTATTTTATAATTTTGGCGTTAACCTTATTAATCATTAACCTTTATATCAACTATGAAACCGATCATTCTGCTTATCCTTTTCGTGCTGGGAGTATCTCATCTGTATGCCCAGTCATCGTCAGTTCCTATTGAAGTGAAGAGAAATTTGGGTGTTGTTTTTCAACAGAATGGGCGAAATTTGACACCCCGTCAGCTTTTGTCTTTAACAGAAAAGAATGATGAAGCTTACCGGGAAATGAAAGTTGCCAGGAGCAATTACAGTGCTGCATCTGTTTTTGGATTTGCGGGTGGCTTTATGGTCGGCTGGCCCATTGGCGCTGCTATTGGCGGAGGCGATCCAAATTGGGCAATGGCGGGCATTGGCGCCGGATTAATTGCCATTGCTATTCCTTTTAACTCGGCTTATTCCAAACATGCACAAAAGGCAGTCGCCATTTATAATGAAGGCCTAAAGCAAGGCAATAAAGACCAGATCGACTTTGAACTGGGCCTTACCTGTTCCGGAATAGGCTTGAGGATAACCTTTTGAAAATAATATTAGCGCGTATCATTTATCTGCGGCTTACTTACCACTGGTGAAAGATTAAAAAGCATTTTCGTTTATATAAATCGTGTAATCAGCAGCTTATGAAAAACTTATACGCATGATTACGGAACTGATAAAAAAAGCGATCAGTTCCGTTGTTTCTCTCGGCGATGAGGAATGGCAAATTCTGATTGGGTTTATTGAAATAAGAACACTTCGGAAGAACAACTACTTTTTGAAGGAAGGACAAATCTGCAATTCGATCGCTTTTGTAAATAAAGGTGGCATCGTCTATTGCAAATTGCTTGAAACAGGAAAAGAGACTACAACCGATTTTGCTTTTACCGGCGATTGGGTTACAGATAACAGAAGCCGCTTAAATTTAACACCTTCGCTTATCAATATCAAAGCCATAAAAGATTCTGAATTGCTGATCATTTCACAAAAAAACCTCAATGAATGTTATAACCGGATCCCCGGGCTGGAAAGATTAGGGCGGATACTGATGGAGCAGGCTTTTGTAAAAATTGCTCAGCAAAGTATCGACTTGCAAACGTTGTCGGCCAGTCAGCGGTACGAAAAAATGCTGTCTGAGTATCCCGAAATATTCCAAAAAGCTCCTTTATATCATATTGCCAATTACCTCGGCATAGCACCGAAATCGCTAAGTCGAATACGAAAGGAATTTAGTGGTTCATAAACCAAATGGTAACATTTGCGGAGTATAAATGATTTTATGATTCTGAATTTTGTGCCGGTTCGTTATTTAAAAATTCAGAAACATGAAATAGCCATAACTTTTCAGACACCAACCGGAACAAAAATAAATCATTTATGGCTATTCCATTTGACAGGTAAAAATCAAATTATTCACAAATGAAACAAATTATCATTTTAGTCCTGTTAGCAGTATCCATTACTGCTCCGGCGCAAACCATTGAAAGCGATTCTTCCGGTAAAAAAACACTCCGTCACGATGAGGTTAAACATGCCGTGGAAATAGAAAGTCTTGTCCCTATGTTCATAACCGGAGGTTATCATCTCGCGGCGTGTTACCGGTACGAAAAATTCCGATTCAGGGTAAGTGTTATAGACGGAGGTAATTATGATGCAGAACCTGCAGGAATAAAGAATTCATCTGCCGGCTTTAAAAGATATTATAAGACTTCGCCGGGTTTCTTTTTTGGTTATAATATTTGGAAAAACCTTGAAACCTATACCTTCCTTGAATTACATACATTTGAGATCGAACAAAAAAGTAGCGGGATAAAAAAAGATATCCACAGCACTGATTTTGGCGGCGGTATCAGTTATCAGTTTTTTATCGGGCGCAATTTTTATATACAACCCGGATTTCATATCTATTTAAGAAACAATAACAAGCTGATGTTTGGCGACCAGCAATACAGGATATCCCGTGTTGACCTGGCTCCGGTTTTGCGTTTAGGTTACCGGCTGTGGAAAAACCCTGCATGATCATGTTCAAAATGTAATATCTTTTTCATTTGATTCTAATCACCTGGTAATATTTAAAGTCTTCTTTTATATCCTGATAAGTCAAATAATTAGATGGAAAAATTATTTATTTAAACTTACAGGTCATGAAAAGGAGGCTAAAAATATCTCTCAGTGAAGGTATAAGTTCCTTCCGGAGCAATGTATTGCTGCTTGCCGGTACAGCGCAACCCGTGTTTGCGCCGAAGCGGGACTTTACATTTCAGGGAACAAAACCGGTCATGAATATCGGCCGGATAACGATACTCTGCATCTTTATCGGCTTAATCAGTATGGCATTGGTTACCTATTTTGCCGGACTTTCCATCGACGTGACACGCGATGCCGGCAAATATGCAACAATCGCCAGGGAGACTTTCCAAAACAACCGTTATATCAATCTCACGGTACATGGTGAGCCATACGACCAAAAGCCACCCCTTTTGTTTTGGCTCGGCGCCATGGGCTTTGCGGTTGGCGGAATTTCCAATTTTTGGTTTAAGTTACCGGTGCTGCTCGTGGTCGTTTTCGGATTCTATTCGGCTTACCGGCTTGGCAAAAGTCTGTATAACAAACGTGTAGGGCGAATCACGGCCTTTTTACTTGCGTTTTCGATGATATACACCCTTTATACCATGGATGTACACACGGATACTCCGCTTCAGGCGTTTGTCACATTCGCCTTATGGCAGTTTGCTGAATTTGTGAGGACCAAAAAAAATCAGCACTGGATTTTGGGCTTTTTGGGAACAGGCCTGGCCATGCTTTGCAAAGGACCGGTTGGAGCTGCCATCCCTGCGTTTGCTGTGGCGGGACATCTCTTGTTTACAAAGAATTTCAAATCGTTCCTGGATTACCGATGGTATGTTGGTATTATTATAGCGTTTATTGTTGTTAGTCCGGCCTTGATTGGTTTAATGAACCAATTCGGATGGGACGGGATCCGGTTTTTTTTCTGGGAGAATAATATCGGACGGATCACGGGGTCATATGTCAGTACAAAGAATGATCCGGTTTTTTATGTCCACAGCCTGCTCTATCTTTTTCTGCCCTGGTGCCTGATGTTTTTTATTTCGTCCTTTTTTGAATTTAGAAAGCTGATCAGAAACAAATTCCGGACGCGTGAATACTTTACTCTTTCAGGGATCTGGATCCTTTTTATTATTTTGAATGCTTCGGCCGGCCAGCTCCCCAACTATATCTTCAGCGTGGTTCCGTTGATGGCTGTTCTCACAGCCAAGTGGACCGATAAGGCGTTGCATAAAAAAAGGAAGCTGTTCCGGATTTTTAGTTCGGTCCAGCTTGTGATCGTCGGGCTGTTATGGTTAGTTACTTCTGCACTTGCCTTTTATTTCTTTCCATATCCCGGCTGGTCGTTTTGGCTGGTCTCTTTTTTAGGGGTATTGGCGATCTGTTTCATTTTTTTCAGGAGTGAAGACCCTGCAGCCAAACTGTTTTTACCCTCGGCCATTAGCTTTACCTGTCTGGCCTTTTTACTGAATACATCCGTTTTTCCCTACATGTTCAGCTTTCAGGCGCCTCCTAAAGCAGCTCGTTATTTCAACAGCCATGCAGAACCCGGGAACACGCTCTACAATTATAACTATTCGCAATACGAACTGTTTTTTTACAGTGAACCACAGGCTGTTCAGCTCTCTTCAGCAGAAGAAATGAAGCTTGCAGCCGGGAAAGAGGGTAACTGGATCTTTACCGACGCTGAAGGATTCGGGCAGATCGCGAATTTAAATCTGAAGGCCGACACCGTATTGGCATACCGCCATCTTTATCTGAACCGGGGGGCGAAGTTTATCAATCCTAAAACGCGTGACAAGGTGTTGAAACCGATGTACCTGATTAAGTATTAACGCCATGAATAGCCGGTTATCAGCATATTCCTGGATTTTTGTTCCACTGATCTTTCTTTTATTTACTGCGCCGGGAGCAGTAAGTTATGTTTTTTTTCATCCTGATGAGAAATATTATACCGACGCGGCTCTGCAGATGATTGAAAAAAACGATTTTTTTACGCCCTACAAAGCCGATGGCACCCCGCGTTTCAATAAACCTGTCCTTGCCTACTGGGCATTGATAGGCAGCTACAAAATAGCAGGAGTAAGTCCGTTTTCGTCCAGGATCCTGTTCTGGTTTGGGGGAGCTTTACTTGTGGCGGTCACTTTTTTGATGGTGAGGTCATTAACGAGAAACCAACACATCGCCACGGTTGCTTCATTGATTACCGCGGCCAATCCACTGCTTATCCTGAGCTCAAGCCGTTCCATACCCGATATTCTGCTTGCTTTGTTTCTTACCATAAGCGCCTGGGGGTTTATGGAAATAATGGTAGCTGAAAACCGTCCCAGGAAGCTATTTTTCTGGATGGCATGGTTGGGCGCCGCTTTTGCCTTTGAGACCAAAGGGATCCCCGCGGTAGCCTATGCGGGAATCAGTATCCTTTACCTGCTGGCTAACCCATGGAAGCGAAAGAAAGCAGGAAATCTGATAAATTCGGCAGCCCTTATAACCGCCTTCGCTGTAGCCGTCAGTTGGTTTGCGATCATGTATCAGATGCATGGGTCCTCTTATTTCTCATCCTTTTTTGCCGATCAGGTCGGAATACGCATTTCTTCAGGAATAATGGGCGCATTAAGCAATACGTTTCAGGGCATCGGGTTTTTAGTTGCCTTCACACTGCCATGGGCTGTAATTGTTTTTTCAAAACCAAAAGAGCTGAGAGATCACCTTAAAAAGAACGATAAAAAAACAAAAGCCCTGTACGGGTTTTGCCTGATTTGGATGGTACTGACAATTGTCATGTCGGGCGCTGTTTCTAAATTTTATGACCGCTACCTGTTGCCGGCTATCCCGGTTATTTCAGTTTTTTTTGCTTCTGTCCTGGTGCAATCCAAAACCGGGTTTAAAAACTTCGTTCTATATCTGTTTGTCGGGCTAAACCTGATTGTCAATATGACGGGAATCCTTTATACGGTGTTTGTTGGTACAGACTTCATTTTAGTCGCAGGTACGCTTACTTCGTTATTAATTTTAATTGCCTTTTTTCTGGAGTTATTTAACCCCGCTTCAAAAGAAAAGGCAATCGCCAACTCACTTTTGCTGTTGTATTTCAATGTCTTTATTTTGTTGTACCCGTTACTGATGCCCGGTACCGGGGAACAACTGGTTTTATCGCTCAGGCGTGAACAGATTTCCAAAACGGATACGATCTATGTTTACGGTAACATCCGGACGGCATCAGCCATCCGGATTCAAAGTCATAATCAGTTCAAGGTGGTGAATATGGATCCTGTTTTTACTGTCCCGGAAAAACCGGACAACCATTTCCTGGTATTCCGGTCGGCCGATCGGTCCTCCCTTGATCTTGCCAACTACAAAATCGTTGGAGGCTCGCAATCCTTATCCAGGGTTTCTGCTGACGAACTTCCTTCCTTTCTGCAGCCGGTAGCCCGTAAAATGCAGGCAAAGGGCCGTTATCTAATTGCGAAACCAGGAAACATGCGGAAAAACTTTCGGGTTACACCCAAAAAATGGTATAGCTCTCCGGGAATATGAGCTGTTGCTGCACATATTCGATCAGATCATTTCAGCGGGCTACGTGTGTATACGCTGGCATGCAAATGGAAAGAGAACACCGGATATAATTACTATTTTACGCCGGCGTTATCGTCGGTATATTAAAAGCTTCGTTCGCTGGTCACTTCGCCTGTAACAGGGTCGTATCTTTTCCAGGTGCCCGATTTTTCACCGTTCGAATAGTTCATTTCATAGATCAGCCTGCCCTGGTCATCCCATATTTTCCATTCGCCATGCTTTTTGCCTTCCTTATAATTGGCAACAGCTATTTTAACTTCATTCTCATTATAGGTGATCCAGGTGCCGTCCATCAGGTTGTTCCTGTAGGAACAAATTTCATTCAGTTTGCCGCTTTCAAAATAAATACGGGTTTCACCATGTTTGAGTCCCTTTTCAAGGTTCATGGTCATTTTGGTTTTGCCGCTTTCAAAATGGCTCGTATAAAGGCCTGAATAGGGCTTTGAGTCGGAATAATAAATGCCGCCCGACTCTTGAATGTTCTGAGCCAGGATCTGGATTGTAAAGAAGAAGATAAATCCGAAAAATAAGACTAGCTTTCTCATGTTGACCTCCGGTTTTGGATTTGATATCAAATATAACATTTCATCCGTAAATAATTTGTTTTCTATGGTCGGATGGAACTCGCATGCCCAGGATTTTCATTCCTGTTTGTGGCTGGCACAATCATGCTCGTTTCGCTGGGTGGATGCTGACTAAGCGATATTAAGTTTTCAAATAGATGATCTATAACATCTCATTATAAAAAAACCGCTCCTGCTCTCAGAAGCGGTTATAATCTTAAGTATATGAAAAAGCATGCCAACAACATAACGTGAATTGCCATGTGGTTTTCATGCTGCTTTCTCTATGGAGAGTACCTGCTGAAAGGAAGGGGGAAAAGCCTTTGTTACAAAACACACACACATCGTTCAGTTGGCATCCTTCAACCGGATATTCACCTGATTCGTGCTTTTGTTGAGTTTCAGGTTTTCAACGGTCGATTCTTCGTATGAAATATAGGATGCAGTGAGTGCGTATGTTCCCGGTTTTACGTTTTCAAAACTGTATTTTCCGTCAAAGTCGGTATAAGCTACTTTATCGGTTCCCTTTAATGCAACTTTAACTCCGACAAGGGTTTCGTTTGTCCGTTGGTCGAGAATCTGACCGCTTATCGTAGTCAGTTCCGTGTTGTCGGCTGCACTTTCCTTTTTGGATTCCTTATTTCCTGCAAAAGTGAAGGCTACACAGCCAACCAATAAAATAGATACGAATAACTTTTTCATGACATTTCTTATTTACAATCCAAAAGTACAGCGTCGTTATTACAGCGCGGTTACAGCGCCATTAAAATTCTGTTACACTTTGGGCTGCATACTAAAAAACCCCCGGAATAAAATATTGCCGGGGGCTAAATCAAAAGTGCGAGTAACTGACCTTTTGATTTGATGATCAATATAATGAATAGCTCAGTTTAAATTCAAATTTGGTTCCCGGACTCAGTCGTTCAAAATATTGGTCGGAAGACTGGTAAGATTGGTAGACCGATTCGCGCTTAGCCTTTAGCAGGTTTTCCACTTTAAAGCCGATCTGAAAACGTTCTTTTTCACCCAGCACTTTATTCATATTGAAATTGAGGCTGTGAAAAGGTTTGTTGTAAACGTCGGGAAGGTCATTAATGCCCACATACTGCAAGGTTTTTCCCTGTACATTGTAAAAAAGACCGGCGTCCAGTCCCTTCCAGATTCCCTCGCTCCCGTTACCGTCATACGTAAGTCCGGCATTAATCAGGTAGGGAGCCTGACCGGCCATATCCCTGGTATCTTTAATTTTTTCCCCGGTCCGGGCATTCGCAAGCCTTGAATCATACTCCGTATCGCTCATTTCAATTTCTGAATGGATATAGGTATAATTCACCATCAGATTTAAGTTTTTAAATGATTCCCCGAGCACCTTCAGGTTTTGCCGTAGTTCGACCTCTCCTCCGATGACTTTCCCGTCTCCAACGTTCCGGGGCTGGAATGAACCTTTATTCGAAACAAACTGAACCATTTCGATCGGATTTTTGAATGTCTTGTAAAATGCGCTCAGCGAAACGGTTTGTCCGCCTGGCTGAAAGAGCTCCCACCTGAAATCGAAGTTTTGGATATCGGTGCTGACCAGGTTCCCGTCCCAATATACAAATCCTTTTTCGTCGTCCTTGTCAGGGGATAAACCGCCGATAAAGCTGCGTCCGGTAATCGGGTCAAAAATCTGGGCGAACGACAGTTCCTTGAACGACGGACGGGCGATGGTTTTGGACCAGGAAAGCCGGAGATTTTGATCGTCCGTCAGCCCGTAGATCAGGTTAATTGTGGGAAACAGGTCAAAACTGTCGAGAACTTTTTCGTTATCAAAAACAACAGTTGCGGACTGGTTTCTCCCGGAATAATGCTGGATATAATTTTCAACGCGCAGGCCGGCAACAGCTTTCAGTCCTTTGAAAGGACTCAGTTCGGCTGACACATAAGCCGCCAGATTACTGACTTCCGCATCAAATTCGTTGGCGTTATTTGGGATAAAAGGCGTCTCGTAAGTAATCCCCCTTTCTGCATTTCCCTGGTAGGGCCAGAGATTTTCAGGCCAAAACAGTTCATCCGGATCGCCTGTCAACGGAATATTGCGCGGATTGATCGTAAAGTTCCGGATAATAAAGTCGCGCTGTTTGTAGGTGTACGCTCCTCCGAACCTTAGTTTGGCATCTTCATCGTTAAAGTGAAATTTTTTGGTCAGGTGTAACACGCCGGCCAGGTTTATTTCCTCCAGGTCCCGCCAGATTCGCAATGGGAAGCCCACTTCAGTTCCTATTGAATGTAATCCGTTTTCACGGACCTGATAACGCGTGAACCGGATGTCCGGATCTTTAATACTGGAGAAGGTTGGTGAAATTTTCCATTCAATTTCCCAGTTTTTGCCGGGTAAGTTGTACTTTCCGTCAAGCATCAGGTTGGTCAGTGAACGCTGGTTGTATTCAAGGTTATGCTGGAAGCCCGAAAATTCAGTCCCTAAGTTTGTAGTTTTGTAATTAAAGATACCAGCTTGTGACTGTCCGTTTTGAAGGTGTGTCAAATAGATTCTGTACTTTGAATTTTTTGTTTTGACGGCGAATCCACCTAATCCGCTCAGCAAGACATCATTAACACCAAAACCTCCAGTCTGAAAATTTCGTACTTCCATTTCTGCCTCATCCCGGTCAGCTTTTTTGCCGTAACTGCCGTTTTCCGCATCTTCATAAAACTCCGTATTATTTTTGTATGAAAAGGATAGGGTATATCCCAAAGTATATTTACCTGCCTCAAACTGGTTTCCGAATGAAGCTCCCAGCCCGAAATCCATAAAGCTTCTCTCCCTGGTCGCCGCCATGGTTGGATTAAAAGACTGAAGAATCTGTTTATAGCGTTGGCCGGTTTCTCCTTGTTGATCAAGGTAGGCATCCTGAAAAAAAGGAATATTTGATGTGGCAGGGATATCTCTTGTGCCATCATCGAAACCCAAAAAGTCAGTCTTCCCGCCGTTGTATGTCAGGTAATCGCGGTTGAAATGCGCATCAGGATTATAGCCTATGCTCGCGGAAACGCTTCCTGTTTTGGCTTCGGGAAAATCCTTGATATTAATATCGATTACTCCTCCGGTAAAATCGGCCGGAAGGTCAGCACTGAATGTTTTATTAACAACCATGTTCTCGATGATGGATGACGGGAAGATATCCATTTGTAGGGTGTTACGGTCGGGATCGAGACCAGGTATATCCAGACCGTTGAGCACTGTTTTGGTGTAACGGTCACCTAATCCGCGCACGAAAACATATTTTCCGCCTTCGACCGATACACCGGTTACTCTTTTAAGCGAGGAAGCAGCATCTGAGTCGCCCGTCTTTTTCAGTCCTGCCGATGAAATTGCATCCAAAACATTGACAGAATTTTTTTTCATGGCCAGAATGGCCATTTCTGTATTCCGGATTGCCCTGGCTGTTACCACTGCTTCTCCGATTTCAATTGTAGTTTCTTTTAAGGTGAGGTTTTCAAGGATAGTGGCTTCGCCCGCTTTGACGACAACCTCGCTCAGAACAAGCGGAGCATAGGAAATAAAAGAGATTCTGACCGTATAGGTGCCGGGAGCTATGTTTAAATTGAAGGCTCCGTCCAGGTCGGTAATTGTTCCGATCGTGGTACCTTCGGCAAGTATGGTGACTCCGGGGAGAAATTCACCGGTTTTACCATCGTAAACTGTTCCTCTTATCCAACCTTTCTGCGCGAATGACAGTACAGAAAGCAAAAGGAACAACAAAGTGGGAAAAAATTTGGTTACTCGCATGATCTGTTTTTGTTGTTCTTTATGAAATATTTAAAACCCACAGGCTTTATCGCCTGTGAGTTTTAAATTGGCTGTAGTATCTTTTAGAAGCCTGTCAAAGCATCGGCTTCGGCGGCCCATGACCAGCCGGCAAATTTAGTTTCGTCGGCGCCTACGGTGTTTGCTCCGGCAGCAACGGCTGTCGTATAAGTGGCGGAGCCACCGAGGAATATGTCTGCTACGGTTTTTCCTGCAGGCAATGTTACCTGGAAATTGGCAAGTACGCTGGTATAATCGGTCGGGATCTGATCGAAAGTTTGTGCGGTAATATCAAAGAAATAAATCTTGTTCATGTTGACATTGGTGTTGGCATCGTTGTCAACCAGTCCTGCCGAAGCACCGGCCTTTACCGATCCGTTCTGAATCGTGTAATTGGCCGTTACGGCTGCACCTTCCGGACCATCCAGCTCAAAACATTTGTCGCCCGGATTGATGATGATAAAGTTATCAAGCGTCCCGGTCCATCCCTGATCGCCATCGACAGCATCATCACCGGTATTCCAAATAAGGGCATTTTTTACGTTAACAGTTCCGCCAAACCATTCGATGCCGTCATCCTGGTTCGAAACGATTTCGATATTTTCAATCACGGTACCCGATCCAACTCCACCCAGGGTGAGACCGTTAATCTCGTTATTTGCACCGATATTGCTTCCGCCATGGCGGATCGACACGTATTTCAGTATACCCGAATTATCGGCCGGAGCAGTGCCACCGTACTTGCCATTCTGGTCATCCGCGGGGATTCCTTCGATACCCACAGTCGCAGCGCTGGCTGAGATCGGCGCATTGCCAAGAATAATCAGGCCGCCCCACAAGCCATTCAGGGTTGGGGTAAGATTGGGACTTTCAATCTCTCCTGGCTCAATCTCATCAGCGACAGAGGTAAAGATAATCGGTGATGTGGCTGTTCCTTCTGCCATGATCTTCGCGCCACGGGCAATGATCAAAGCCGTTGCATTAACATCTGTACCGGCCTGGCCTTTTACGATCACGCCTGGCTCGATAGTCAGCGTAGCTCCCGACGTAACGGCAATACGACCCGCAAGAATATAAACATTACCGGTTTCCCAGGTGGTGTTTGTCGTGATATTTGCCGTGACCGTGAATTCGTTTTCTTCGTCCGGCGTAGGATCGTCGTCGTCGTCATCACTGCAGGAATTCAGTACGACCAAACTCCCAAAAAGAAAAGCAAATAAGAAAAATAGAGATCGCTTTTTCATCGTAGTCATTATTAATTTGATTTAAAATTTTGAATTATTCTGTTTCTGAAATCAATAGGTCTGATCCGGAAATCTGATTCGTTCTGAATGATGCCGCTGCTTTTTTGCTCAGGCACGTGGTTTTGTGAGGTATGAATTTTTGCTTTCCTGAAATAATTTCCAGGTTCATCAGATCCCGGTCCTTTTGGGCAGATCCCGGATTTTCTGCTTGTTGAAGCCGTAACCTTTGTTTTCAATCGTTTATATTGACGACACGAAGTACGGACTCTTATATTGCAATTTGATTACAGATCGTTTACTCTTGTATTACATTTCAAGAGTTCGGAGAGAAGCCGGAAATGAACGCCGGGAAGCGAAAGAAACCGGCAGCGGCGTTTGTTAGTGGCTTTCCGGACGGATATGCTTACGAGGCAGACATCTGCAAATGCTTATCAGACTGGCTACGCAAAGATAATCAGCCGGCGAACGTTCATTGGAGCAGGCAGAAATGAAAAGGAATCAGAGCCCGCTACAGACCCTGAGATTAGCAGTAAGCCGGAGCGTTATCCCGGGTTTATCGTTTCATAATACCGTAACACAGGATCTTGAGGATGTTGTCAACACCTTTTTCGAGGTTTGTCCTGCCGTAATCGCCTGCGGTTAAAGGCATTTCCAACCCCTTTATCGCCGTGGTGATGCCAATCGCCGCCAGGGTAAAGTCATAAACTTCAAACGTATTTTTCCGTACGCCTTCAATCAGGATCCGCTTGATCATACGGATTTCCTCCTGCTCGTATTTGTTCTTGATATTTTCGATGAATTCAATGGCCGTGACATCACTTTCCAGAGCATGATAAAAATTGGCAAGTCCCCTGAAAGTGGTGAGTTTTGTCAGAATATAGTCCCTGAGCTTTTCAACCGGATCGGTGTTGCGCATCACGACCTTTTCCAGCTCCCGCTTCAGCACGTCCACTTCTTTGAGGATCACCGCCTGAAAAAGGTCTTCTTTGCTCTCAAAGTAATAATACAGCGAACTTTTACCCTTCCTGACTGCGTTGGCGATATCGTCGAGCGTTGTCTTTTTATAACCGTACTTGCTGAAAATATCCTGAGCTATCTTTAAGATATACTCCCTGTTGACATCTTTTTTATTAACCGCATTACCCTGGCTTACGACCATATCCGAAAGGTTTTTTATTTTTTGCAGGCGTAAATATAAATTATTTTTTTCGAATTCTATCTGATACTCCTTTCATCAGGCGAAATATCAGCCTTCAATAAGTTTAAAATCAAGCTGTTTCCTTTCCAAATTAGCCCGTGAAATTTCGACTTTGACTTTTTCACCCAATTGATAAGTCTTCCTGTTATGCCGCCCGATCAGACAATAGTTCTTCTCGTCAAAAATATAAAAATCATCATCCAGATCACGGATAGAAACCATTCCTTCGCATTTGTTATCATCGAGTTCCACATAGATGCCCCAGTCGGTCACGCCCGATATAACACCGGGAAAGACTTCTCCGATCCTGTCCTTCATAAACTCCACCTGCTTGTATTTTATAGACGAACGTTCGGCCTGGGCAGCCCGGATCTCCATGTCGGTTGAATGCTTACAGGAATCTTCATACTTCTGAGCGTTGGCGGCTCGTCCGTCATTCAGATAACGATCGAGGAGCCGGTGTACCATCACATCCGGATAACGGCGTATGGGCGAAGTAAAGTGGGTATAATACTCGAAGCCCAGTCCGTAGTGACCGATGTTGCGGGTTGAATATTCAGCTTTAGCCATCGAACGGATGGCCAGGTTCTCAATGACATTCTGTTCGTTTTTACCCTTGATCCGCTCCATCAGCGTATTCAATGATTTGGAAATCACCTTTGGAGAGGTGGTGAGAATATCATACCCGAATTTCTTGATGAAATGGTTGAAATTCTCCAGCTTTTCAGGATCAGGCTTATCGTGTACCCGGTAAACAAACGTTTTCGGTTGTTTTTTCCCTGAAACCTTTCCAACGTATTCTGCAACTTTTTTATTGGCCAGCAGCATGAACTCCTCTACCAGCATATTACTTTCGCGGGCTTCCTTAAAATAAACCGACAATGGTTTTCCTTTCTCGTCGATCTTGAATTTTACTTCGATCCGCTCAAAGGAAATGGAACCTTGTCTGAATCTTTTCTGCCGCATTAACTGGGCCAGCCCGTTCATTTTCAATACCTCATCGCGATAGTCCCCTTCTCCTGTTTCAATGATCTGCTGCGCCTCATCGTAAGTAAAGCGCCGGTTGGAGTGAATGATGGTCCGGCCAAACCATTGATCCAGCACTTTGGCCTGATCGTCCATCTTAAAGACGGCCGAAAAGCAAAGTTTATCTTCATGGGGACGAAGAGAACAAACCCCGTTTGATAGCTTCTCAGGGAGCATCGGTACTACCCGGTCGACCAGGTAAACCGAAGTGGCCCGGTTATAGGCTTCATCGTCCAGGATTGACCCCGGGCTGACGTAATAACTCACATCGGCAATATGGACGCCCACTTCCCACACTCCATCGTCCAGCTTCTCTAAGGAAAGGGCGTCGTCAAAGTCCTTGGCATCTTCCGGATCAATCGTAAAGGTGACCACGTCACGCATGTCACGGCGCCGCTGAACTTCATCTTCGGGGATTTCCACCGGAATTTTTTCGGCCGATTTCAATACCTTCTCAGGGAAGCGCAACGGAAGGTCAAACTCGGCTAGTATGGCATGCATCTCCGTGTCGTTCTCTCCCGCGTTTCCCAGAATCTCAATGACTTCGCCAAACGGATTTTTGGCCTTTGCAGGCCATTCGGTGATTTTTCCAATCACCTTTTGACCGCTCTGTGCCCCGTTTAGTTTTTCGTTGGGGATAAATAAATCGAAACCGGATTTTCCAACCGGAACCAGAAATGAAAAATTTCGTGAACGTTCAATCACCCCGACAAAAGTGGATTTAGCCCGTTCCAGTATTTCCTCCACCTCCCCTTCAAGCTGATGTCTTTTTCGTCTGGCATAGAGGTACACCTTGACGATATCGCCTTCCTGGGCATGATTCAGATTATCCTGCGACACCAACACCGGCTCATCCACCTCCTCCGAATCGATAAACGCAAATCCCTGAGGCTGCAGTTCAACCCGTCCGGTGATATGACCACCCCTGGCTTTTATTTTGAATTTTCCCCGCTGCACCTGATCGAGCTTTTCATTTTCACACAGTTCATCCAGTACAACATGTACCAGTCTGACAATCTCCGGATCTTTCAGGTGTAATTCCTTGGCAAGTTGTTTATAGTTAAAGGTCTTTTGAGGATGGTCATAAAAAACAGTAAGAATCTCTTTCTTAAGATTTTTTTTGTTAAAAGTAGTCTCACTGTGCCTGTTTTTCTTTTTCCTGCCCATATCTGGTTTTTTTGTTTACTACGTTTATTCCGGACTACTTAATCTTTTCGTACATGGATTTTAGCGGGTAAACCTGAAGACTTTCAATTCCGAGTTCACCTCCGGTGTTGTATAAAACAAGTTCATTTGCATCCGGTTCAGGATTGAAGCAGCTTGTCATAACCAATTTACCACCATTTCCGAAAATTTCGACCGACGTGCGGTCGATCAGGATCTCCAGGCTGATCTTTCCGTGCTCAGGTTCCAGGCCCATTGTTTGCCCAAGGCAACTCAATGTATTTTTAGTGGCGTCAAACCGGATTTCAGTGCCCGTTTTCTCTTTCGAATGACGGATTAAAAAGCCAAAACTATTCACAGATTTCAAATCGAAAGTCCCTACAATATGGAAACAATCGCCTTTAATGCCTTTTAGGGGATTTTTATTTAAGCCGGGTATAACAACTTTATTTTCCAGTTCGAACGCTTTCTCATGAAGTTTTTTTATCTCCCTGACCGGCCTGCGGACAAGGCGAACGCCTTCAGGATATTTCTTCAGGGAAAGCTCGCTGGGGAAAGTCATTTGTCCGTTGAACGGCATGCCCGGGTAATTACCGCCGCGCATCCAGGCAATCTGGATCGTCCGGCCGTCATCATCAGGAATATTACTCCAGGTTTGGGTGGCATAATAGTTAGCGCCAAAATCACTTTTCCGTTTCGATCCTGCCGGAATAAATTTTTTGCCGTCAAATTCGCCCGTAGCGTATGAACCATCTCCGTCAAAAATCACCCATCGGGTTTCGCCTTGCAGGCTATCGACCGGCAACTCCACCAGGTCGGGACATTCGTAGAAACCGGGCAAGTGGCTCTCGTAAGTCCAATCGGTAAGGTCAGATGAAGTGTAAAAGGAAATTCCCTGGGCATCACCGTCACCGTCGGGTTTCCGCCATAAAACCATAACATATTTCTGATCAGGTTCATACCAGAAGACCTTAGGATCGCGGGCGTCATCCTTTTCATTATAGGGAATGAGCGGATTTTTTTCATACTTGATCCAGGTCCGTCCTTTATCGTTACTGTATGCCATTCGCTGTCCGCATTGGCGGCTGGTATAAAAAATCAGAAGCGTTTTCTGGTCACCCTTCTGCAATCCGGTCAGGTTTTTATCGTCAACAATCGCACATCCCGACCAGGCTGTACAAAACTCTTTGTCCTTTGAATCGTTGTCGGGCGTAATGGCAATGGGTAAATGCTCCCAGCGCACCAGGTCCTTGCTTACGGCGTGCCCCCAGTTCATAAACCCCCATTCCGTCCCGTTCGGGTTGTGCTGATAAAACAAATGATATTCCCCTTCAAACCAAATCAATCCGTTCGGATCATTCTGCCAGTTCTTTTCCGGAGTAAAGTGAAACTGCGGTCTGAAAAACTCGTTGAAAGGCCTTTTGTCGGGCGAGGCTGAAATAAACAGCAGCAGGAAAAAGACAAATACAAGCGACCTGAAAAGATTTTGCATAGTTCAATTGTTTATCTGAATCAACGATCAAAAATACGTTTTTTATGAGATAACTTTTCTTTTTAAAATAAATCTCTATATTTGCTGTCAAATTATAACAGGCCGAATATGCTTTTTTTTAAATCTTTTTATTACTGGTTTTATTATTTCACTTCAGCTAACGGGGTCGAACAGTGATAGGATTGTAAAAAAGCAAACTATAAAACATCAGGGTCCCGCGTAATCGGGGCCTTTTTTTTTAATACAAACAGCATGGAAGTAACTATTATCGGGTTGGGACTTATTGGGGGGTCGATCGCAAGGGACCTTCGGAAAGCAAAATTTGCCACCCGGCTCACGGGGGTCGAGACCGATCTTCAACACGCAGAAGACGCCATACGGCTCCAGCTTGTCGACGAGATACTCCCGCTGGAAAAAGCGGTTATTAAGGCTGATCTGGTCATACTGGCCATTCCGGTCGACAAAATCCGCGAGCTCCTCCCCCTGGTTTTGGATCTCGTCCCGGAGAGGACTACGGTAACCGATATGGGATCGACAAAAAAGACGATTACAGACGCGGTGGAAAAGCATCCCAGGCGTCGGAACTATATTGCAGCGCATCCGATGTCGGGAACTGAAAACTCGGGACCTCAGGCAGCACTGGAAGGACTTTTTACCGGTAAGATCGCCATTATCTGCGATCAGGAAAAAACAGGGCCGCAACATCTTGCCCTGATTGAGAAGATGTTTCAGGTACTGGGCATGAACATCGCTTACATGTCGGCTGACGATCAGGATCACAGCACAGCGTTCATATCGCACCTGCCGCATGCGGCTGCATTTGCGCTGGCCAATGCTGTGCAGGTTAAGGAAGACCGCTCGATTATCTTCGATCTCGCGAGCGGCGGTTTCCAGTCGACAGTCAGGCTCGCCAAAAGTTCGCCCGATATGTGGGGACCTATTTTTCAGCAGAATAAGGAATATATCACAGAATCGCTCGAAGTGTACATCAGGCATCTCACCGAATTCAAGGACAGCATTCAGCATGATGAAGCCCGGATGTATGCGCTTATGGCTCATGCCAACAAAATCAGGGAAATCCTTGAAGGGGAAAGTAGTTCTCTGATCAAAAATGAAGAAAAAATTGTCAAATTTTACACGAAATAACATGGGAACAGAATTATACATCAGGCCGATAAAATCGTGGTTGCCCAAGCTCAACAATCCGTTGTTGATAGCCGGCCCCTGCAGCCTGGAAACGGAAGAGCAAACACTCGAAACTGCACGTATGCTGGCAAAAGACCCGCGGGTCTTCATCTTTCGGGGTGGTGTATGGAAACCGCGCACCAGGCCCGGTTCGTTCGAAGGGATCGGATCGGTTGGATTGAAATGGCTGCAGCAGGTAAAAAAAGAAACCGGCTTACCGGTAGGTACTGAAGTTGCCAATGCCCTGCACACGGAAGAGGCCCTGAAGGCGGGACTCGATGTGATCTGGATCGGTGCCCGGTCTACCGCCAGCCCGTTTGTGGTTCAGGAAATTGCCGATGTTGTAAAGGGAACCGACATGGTAGTCATGGTCAAAAACCCGGTCAATCCCGATGCACAGCTCTGGATTGGGGCTTTTGAACGGTTAAACCAGGCCGGCATCAAAAATCTGGTAGGTATTCTGAGAGGCTTCACTCCGTTCCGTGAAACAAAATACCGTAACTATCCCAACTGGACAACTTTTATTGAAGTAAAACGGCAGTTGCCCAACCTCCCCATGATCTGCGATCCCAGTCACATCGCCGGAAAACGGGAATACCTCTACGAAATAGCACAAAAGGCATTTGATATGGGCATGGAAGGCCTGATGCTGGAAGCACACCGCGATCCCACTTGTGCCCTTAGCGATAAAGATCAGCAGGTAACACCTGACGAACTCGCAAAGATCCTGGACAAGCTGGTTATCCGTCATCTTTCGGTCGACAACAAGGAGTTTGAAAACAGGCTGGAGATGCTGCGAAGCCGTATTGATGCCCTCGACGTAGAAATGATGGAAATTCTGGCCTCACGCATGGAAATTGTGCGTCAGATCGGCCTTTATAAGAAAGAAAACAACGTGACGGCACTTCAGATCAGCAGGTGGACGGAACTCATGCAAAAACGGATCGCGCAGGGCGAAAAGATGAATCTGAACAAAACTTTTGTACAGATCCTTTTCCAACTGATTCACGAAGATTCTGTACGGATGCAGACCGAAATACTCGACGAAGAATAAAAAAGCAAAGGAGGAATCTTCCTCCTTTATTTTTTTATATTAGCCAGTTTTGAAAGTGACTGTTTCATGCTTCTTTCGACCACGTTATAATCCTTCTCTTCGCGTCCCGCATAAATAAACATGACTGCAAGCTGAAGGTCATCGCCTAAAGCGCCGTATAATTTTTCCTTATTGAGCCGATAAGCCTCGCGCATCCTCCGCTTCAGCAAATTCCGTTTTACCGCGCGTTTAAAATTTCGCCGGGAAACCGAAAATGCTGCCTGTACAGGATAGGGGACGACCAATGGCATTTTCAGATAGACCACCTTCAGCGGAAAAACGAAAAAGGTTTCCCCTTCGAGAAATAATTTTTCGATCGTTTTCCGGCTGCACAGCCGTTCTTCCTTTTTTAAACCAAAGTCATTCATGAGCCACTAAAAATACAATAAAAAAGGGGAAAGAAACTTCCCCTCTTACTTTTTATCTTTTCATGCAATTATTTGGCTTTTGCTTTATTATTCAGTCTGATAAACTGTTCCAATGCCATAGTCATGGACGGGGCCTGAGTAGTAGGTGCTTCAATATCGAGCCGCAAACCTGCTTCCTTCACAGCCGCCGCCGTCGTCGGACCAAAGGCAGCAATTCTTATTTCGCTCTGCTGAAAATCGGGAAAGTTTTGCATCAGTGATTTGATACCCGACGGACTGAAAAACACTAAAATATCATAATTAACATCCTTCAAATCAGACAAATCACTGCTGACCGTCCTGTAGAAAACAGCCTTTGTATACTTAAAACCTCCCTTATCAAGCAACTCCGGAATTTCCTGGTTATGGATATGGGAGAGCGGAACAAGGTAATTATCGTCTTTATGCTTTTTCATTAGCTCCACCAGATCCGAAAACAACCCGTTGCCATAAAAAATCTTTCGCTTGCGGTAAACGATATACTTCTGCAGATAAAAAGCTGTTGCTTCAGAAATGCAAAAATACTTCATCGTATCGGGCACAGTAATCCTCATTTCCTGACTAATTCTGAAGAAATGGTCAATGGCAGTACGACTGGTAAAAATAACAGCAGAATGATCCAGAATCTGGACCCGCGTCTGCCGGAATTCTTTGGCAGAAACTCCTTCAACCTGAATGAATGGTCTGAAATCCACCTGAACGCCCGTTTTTTCTGCCAGGTCAAAATACGGGGATTTTGCAGATTCAGGCTGCGGCTGTGAGACTAAAATTTTCTTGATTTTCAAGCTGTCAATCGTTAATTGTTATTGCATATATTATCCCAGCACCAACTTGTAGATAAATAATAATGGTAATATTTCAAGGGTACAAAGGTACAAAATCAAATAAAATATTGAAAAATGTTTTCTGATTAAAATAGTTATCCCCCGAAAGATCAACAAAAGATAGAGAAAACCGGCTATCGCCAGGCCCGCGAAAATGACCCACCGGGGCTCAACCAGAGGTGTAAAAGCAACAATAAGACTAAGTGGAAGCAAAAATAAACCGGTAACCCGGTTATACACGTTCATATTATAGATGAATTCCAGGGTCTCAGGAAGCGTACGGCTGATGTGTCCCTGAATATAATAGATCGTCTTTTTAATACCGAAGTAAACAAAAACCCCTGCTAAAACGACAAGATAGCTAATAATATCGACCGGGTACAGCTGAATGCCGAAAACCTGCAAGGCATGAAAAATAAAAACACCGGCAATTATATTAAACATGATATCGAGGCGAAGCGAAGCATAAACCGTGCCGAGCGACCGTTCTCTGAACATCCGGGAAGCTGTGATATAACTAACCGTTGAATTCAAAAGCTGCCCCAGGTATTTATTGAAAAACAACCGTATCGACCCCAGTAAAACCAACGCAAGAATAAAAACCGCGATTTCCCAGTCGGGCGTATCCCGCTCTATCCTTCGCTCGGGTAATATAACCTGAGGCTTAGGCGGTTCTTCGGTCAGCAAAACCACTTGTTCAGGCTGTACAGGAAGGATTGTTACCATAGAAGTGTCTTCCTCCCTTTCAATTAAGACTTTCAGGGAACTCTGCTTTTGCAGCACCGGTACGTACTCTCTGTTGATGCTGTCTTTAGCAAGCATTGGAGGTATAAGGAGGTCGTTCCGGAGTGTATCCGGATTTAACGGAACATTTACTGAATCTGATAAATGAATGTCAACTGCCTGATAAAGCTGTTTTAACAAAGTGTCATTCCGCGAGTCCTGTAACATTCCTTCCGGGTTCAAAATTGGGACAAAAGTAATGAATTTCGCGCGAAGTGCAAGATGCCCTCAGCATACGACATGAGGTACTGCCCGGGGTTATGCTTCTCTTTAGAAACATTTTCTTAACATATGCCGTAAACATAAATTACTGACTTACAACTAAATGATATAATCACAAACTCATTCTTCATTCTTTTTGTTCAACTTATACATTTATACATGTAGATTTATAGATATTTTAATTTTATAGTTTATCTTTGCCAGAAGAATCAAAAGAAAAATCAGATATGCGAAAAGGAATACACATGTTTATCCTGCTGACCGGACTGGGTCTATCTTTCCAGGGAAACAGCCAGACACGCCGTTTAAGTCTCGAAGAGGCGCTGTTGCTTGCAGCTGAAAACAACCTCACGATTAAAAGTGCGGAAGCGGGAACGCTTGCTGCGCGCGGTTCATACCGGATGACCAATTCCATATTTCTCCCCGGGGTTTCTCTCAATTATACGGGAATGTCGACCAATGATCCACTGGCCGTTTTCGGCAATAAACTAAAGCAGGAACGGGTGACTCAAGCGGATTTTGACCCTGCCGCTCTCAATCATCCCGATGCGTATGAGCACTTTAACACCCGGATAGAAGTTCAGCAGCCGCTGTTGAACCTGGATGGTCTTTATGCCCGGAAAGCAGCTAAAAATCAATATGAAGCACTTGCATTCCAGGCAAAATACACGGCTCAGAACATCCGGTACGAGGTGAAGAAGGCCTATTATCAACTGGAGCTCGCAGGCATGTCGGTAAAGGTTCTGAAACAGTCGGTCGCAGCAGCCGAAGAGGCGCTAAAACTCACGCAGCAGAATGAACTTCAGGGTTTGGTAAAAAAGGCCGACGTACTGGAGGCTTCGGTGCGGTTGGAAGAACGCCAGGATCAGTTACGGCAGGCGGTAGAACAGCATGAATCCGCAAGCGAATTTCTTGCCCACTTGCTGGGTCTTGACCTCTCCACGCGGATAGAAGCTGCAGATACACTTGTTCAGGAACTGCCACCGCAACATTTTTCGGATCCTTCCAATGAAATTGAGCGTCGTTCCGACCTGCAGGCATGGCAAAAGCAGCTAGAAGCAGGGCAAAACATGCTTCAGTCGGAAAAAATGAAATTCGTTCCGCGACTAAACGCCTTTGGAAGTTATGAATGGAACGACCGGAAGATCGCCGGTATGTCCGTGAATAATTATATGGTCGGGGCCAGTCTCCGCTGGGACCTTTTCAGTGGCTACAAAAACCAGGGTAGTGTTCAGCAAGCCGGCGCAAAGCTGGATCAGGCCCGTCTGCAGTATCAGGAATACCTGTCTCAGAGCCAGATCCGGGTCAACAACGCCCAACGCCAGGCGGTGCTGAGCTATAAACAACTAAGGTCGAAAGAAATGGCACGCGAACAAGCCTCGGAATCGCTCCGGATCCGCACAAACCGTTTCCGGGAAGGCCTCGAAAAAACCGCCGACCTGCTCATGTCTGAAGCGCTGGCCTCTCAGAAAAAACTCGAATACATTCAATCGGTTTACCAGTACCGGGAAGCCATTTTTGAACTGGAACTCTTACTGGAAAAAGAACTTTCACAAGTAAATCAGAAATAAACGACAATACTATGAAGACAAATTTTTCAACCGGCATTTTCGCTTCATTAATCATCCTAACAGGACTCGCTGTTGGTTCCTGCGGCAGGAATCCGTCGCCCGAAAAGCAGGTTCCTGAAACCGTGAATGCGGAGCTGGCGCAGGCTGAGCTTAAAGAATATCCTGTGCGCTACCTTTTTACAGGCAGGCTTGAAGCCGGGAAACAGGCTAATTTAAGCACCCGTATCATGGGCCAGATTGAACAGATCAATGTTAAACCCGGACAGCACGTCAATAAAGGAGAAGTACTTCTCCGCATCCGGAACCAGGACATCCTGGCAAAAAAAGCACAGGTTGAAGCCGGCATGACCGAAGCAAAATCGGCCTATGAGAATGCAAAAAAGGACCTGGCGCGCTTCGAAGCCCTGTATGCGAGCAAAAGCACATCCGACAAGGAAATGGACGATATCAGAACCCGTTATCAGATGGCTGAGGCCAGAATGAAATCAGCGGAACAGATGCAGAACGAGGTGAACGAAAACCTGAACTACACATCGGTCAGGGCTCCTTATAACGGGGTGATCACAGGGAAATTTGTTCAGGAGGGCGATATGGCCAATCCCGGCATGCCTTTACTGTCGATCGAAAATCCGGAACAGTGGCAGGTCATCGCCCGCATTCCCGAAGAGGACATTTCACGGGTAAAACTCCAGGAACCCGTACGCGTCAACCTTGACGCACTCGAAGGACTAACCGTTAATGGATATATTGCGGAAATCAATCCGTCAACAGCCAATACCGGACCTCAGTTCGAGGCAAAGATCATACTCGGGTCGCTACCCGCCAATTCTGCACGCCTCTACAGCGGTATTTACGCAACGGTGGTCTATGAAAAAGGACATCAGTCGCTCATGCTCATTCCGCAGCGTGCGTTGGTAAAGCGGGGCCAGCTTAAAGGCCTGTATACCGTCAGCCAGAACGGAACTCTTTTGTTACGCTGGATCAGAACAGGAAAAGCCATCGGCGATTCAATAGAAGTGCTGTCGGGACTGACCGACGGTGAAAAGTTTGTCGTTAACAGCCAGGGAAGGCTTTATGACGGCGCGACCGTTCAAAATAACTAACATACGATGAACCGGACACAACAAATTAAAGACACATGAAGACAGGATTCGCAGGCGGTATCGCCAATCTATTCATAAACTCAAAACTGACCCCCCTTTTAATGGCGACCTTTCTGATCGTCGGGATCTACAGTTCATTTTTAATACCCCGTGAGGAAGAGCCTCAGATTGACGTCCCGATTGCAGATATCTTTTTCAGGTATCCCGGAGCCAGTCCGGCCGAAATTGAATCGCGGGTCATGCAGCCGCTCGAAAAAGTAATTTCAAATATTCCCGGAGTGGAATATGTATACTCAACTTCCATGCCCGGGCAGGCGATGATGATCGTTCAGTTTTATGTTGGAGAAGACATGGAACGTTCGCTGGTCAAGATGTATAATGAGATCATGAAGCACATGGACCGAATGCCGGAGGGCGTCAGCTTTCCGCTGATCAAAACCCGCTCGATCGATGACGTACCTGTATTGGGTATAACTTTATGGAGTAATAGCTACGACGATTACGACCTGAAACGAATTGCGCAGGAAATGAACAATGAAATCGAGCAGATTACCGACGTTTCTGATACTAAAATTATCGGTGGGCGTTCCCGCCAGGTAAGTGTGACCTTAAACAACAGCCTAATGGCTGGCTTTCAGATCGATGCGCTTGGTATTGCACAAAAAATACAGGCGGCCAATGGCCAGTTCCAGGCCGGTTCATTTAACCGGAATGATCAGGAATATCAGGTTGAAGCCGGCGATTTCCTGAAGACTTCCGACGATGTAGCGAATCTGGTAGTCGGGATTTACAACGATCATCCGGTATACCTGCGACAGGTAGCCCGAATCACTGACGGACCGGAAGAGCCTGTTCGCTATGTGGGTTTTGGTTTGGGCAGGATCAATGAGCAAAGCCAGGAATTCCCGGAAACCTATCCGGCTGTGACTATTTCGGTAGCAAAACGCCGCGGGGCCGATGCTATGCGGGTTTCAGAGGAAATCATGCAGAAAGTAGAACTGATGAAAAAGGAACTGATCCCTGCCGACGTTCAGGTCAGCGTCACCAGGAACTATGGTGAAACAGCTTCCGACAAAGTGTCGGAACTGATTATGCACCTGCTGGGAGCGATTATCTCTGTAGCGATCGTTGTGATGCTGGCTATGGGATGGCGTGGCGGACTCGTGGTATTTTTGTCGGTTCCCGTTACTTTCGCTTTAACCATGTTCAGTTATTACTTTCTGGATTATACCCTGAACCGGATCACACTTTTTGCGCTCGTCTTTGTCACCGGGATTGTGGTAGACGATTCGATTATCATTGCTGAAAACATGCACCGGCATTTCAGAATGAAGAAACTGCCCTTTATTCAGGCGGCGCTCCGGTCGATCGATGAGGTAGGAAATCCTACCATTCTGGCCACTTTCACCGTCATTGCAGCCGTATTGCCCATGGTTTTCGTATCGGGGCTCATGGGTCCCTATATGAGTCCCATGCCCATCGGTGCGTCCATCGCCATGATCTTCTCGCTGCTGGTAGCGTTAACCATCACCCCCTACCTGGCTTACCGCCTGCTTCGCTTCAGGGAAAAACCTGAAAAAGAAGAGAAGACCTTCGATCTGAAAGAATCGCTGATTTACAAACTGTATTCCCGTACACTGAATCCCATGCTCAACTCGAAATGGAAAAGCTGGACATTTATCGGCGGAGTTACATTTTTACTGTTCGCCTCCATGCTGCTGGTGTACTTTAAGCTGGTTGCCGTTAAAATGTTGCCCTTCGATAATAAGAATGAAATTCAGGTGCTGATCGATATGCCTGAAGGAACAACATTGGAACGCACGGCGGTAGTAGCCAAAGAACTGGCCGCATACATTGCACAACAGGAGCATGTCGTCAACTACCAGACCTATGTCGGAGCAGCATCACCCATGAACTTTAACGGACTGGTCCGCCATTACGACCTTCGCCAGGGTTCAAACGTGGCCGACATTCAGGTTAACCTCAGCCGGAAAGATGAACGCGATGTGCAGAGCCACGCGATTGCAAAAGCTATTCGTCCGCAATTACAAAAGCTGGGTGAAAAATATAAAGCGAATGTAAAAGTGGTTGAAGTGCCTCCCGGTCCTCCGGTGATGTCGACCCTCGTCGCAGAAATTTATGGCCCCGATCAGCAGGTGCGTATGGATATCGCCCGCCAGGTCAAAGAACTGTTTGCCCAAACCACCGATGTCGTTGACATTGACTGGGGAGTCGAAGATGATCAGGTTGAATACCGGTTCAGCGTGTTAAAGGAAAAAGCGGCCTTGCTGGGACTTTCGCCCCAGCAGGTACTTCAGAACCTGCAGGCAGTATTGGGCGGATACACGGCCGGTCACCTCTATCAGTCGTCTGAACAGGAACAGGTTGGGATCGTGCTCCGACTCAGCGAAGATGAACGCTCAGGGATCAACGAGCTCAAAAAAGTGAATTTAATGAGTCCGTCGGGAAAAGCCGTCGCACTGGGCGATGTTGTCGAAATCCGCAATGACATCCAGGAAAAGAATATCAGCAGGAAAAATCAGAAGCGGGTGGTGTATGTTACGGCCGACGTGGCCGGCGCTCTGGAAAGCCCTGTGTATGCCATACTCGCTATGTCCGAAAAGCTAAAGGATTTGCAGGTACCGCAGGGATATCATCTCACGGAAGAATTTACGCAGCAGCCATTCTCGGAAAATGACTACAGCCTGAAGTGGGATGGCGAATGGCAAATCACCTATGAGGTATTCAGAGACCTGGGAACGGCGTTTGCAGTCGTATTGCTGGTCATTTATCTGCTCATTATCGGATGGTTCCAAAACTTTAAGGTTCCTTTCGTGATGATGATCGCCATTCCGTTATCACTGATCGGGATTCTTGCCGGGCACTGGCTGATGGGAGCATTTTTTACGGCGACCTCAATGATCGGCCTGATTGCTCTTGCCGGCATTATGGTCAGAAATTCGGTGTTGCTGATCGACTTCATTAATCTCCGGCTAAAAGACGGAGTTCCTTTGCAGGACGCTGTTATTGAAGCAGGCGCAGTCCGAACCACACCTATCCTGCTGACGGCGGGTACGGTAGTTATCGGCGCTGTCGTTATCCTGTTTGATCCAATTTTCCAGGGCCTGGCGATTTCACTGATGGGAGGGACGATTGCCTCCACCGTGTTAACCCTGGTCATTGTTCCGCTAATTTTCTACATGACCGAAAAGCATAAATATGTTCAAGTAAAAACGCAAAAGCCAAATAACAATGAAATTCGTAATCATTCAGTGCGTGAAAGCGTATCATCCGGAGCTGCAACAGATCCTTCAGTCAGTGAGCATTAATGCGCACAGCGAGATCGACGTGGAAGGATTCATGAAGAATGCAGACGGAAACAGCGATTATTCCAATTGGTTTGGATCGCAAAAAAATCCTTACAGCTATATGGTTTCTTTTACATTCCTGGCCGGGGATAAGGCCGATGAACTGTTAAGCCGGATACAGGAATTCAATGCCGGTATTGAGGGCATGAGCCCCATCAATGCCTATATCATGAGTGTTGAAAAGTTTGTTTAATAGCATAACCATCGAGAAAATGACAAAAGAAAATATTGTACGGGCCGTTGCCGGATCAGTGATCCTGACCAGCGTCGCTTTAACCGTTTTGGTCAGTCCGTATTGGCTGATCCTGACCTCTTTTGTAGGCCTGAATCTACTTCAGTCGTCCTTCACCAAGTTTTGCCCGCTGGAGTGTGTATTGAAGGACAAGAGCACAGAATAAAAGCCGACCGCAACAGGGAGACCGGAACAGGGAGAGGGTGAAAAAAAATAGAAGAACCTATCTCCCGGTCTCCGGTTTCCATTCTCCGGTCGTCCGGCTAATGTGCTTCCAGCCAGTTTGCCGCAGCATTCATTTCGACCGTGAGCGGAACGCCGATATCCACGGCATGCTCCATCTGGTATTTGACGATTTGTTTCACCCGGTCCAGTTCATTGCGGGGAACATCGAAGTTGAGTTCATCATGCACCTGGAGCACCATTTTTGCCTCCAGGTTTTCCGTGCGCAAGGCATGATGAATGTTGATCATGGCCAATTTGATAATGTCGGCTGCCGAGCCCTGGATCGGGGCATTGATCGCATTGCGTTCAGCCACACCGCGCACCACTGCATTAGCAGAGTTAATATCATTCAGGTAACGCCGACGTCCTTTAATGGTCTCCACATAGCCTTTGTCACGGGCCAGATGAATACTTTCGTCCATATAGGCCTTCACCCTGCTAAAGTTTTCAAAATAACCATCAATAAAGGCTTTTGCTTCGCCGCGGGAAATATTCAGGCGCTCTGAAAGCCCAAAGGCTGAAATTCCGTATATAATACCGAAATTCGCTGTTTTGGCCTGCCGTCGCATATCGGGGGTAACCTGATCAAGCGGTACCTTGAAAATCTTTGCAGCCGTGATGGCATGAATATCCTGATCGTTGCGAAACGCTTCCATCATCTGCTCATCCTTGCTGAGAGCCGCCATGATCCTCAATTCGATCTGGGAATAATCGGCCGACAGGAACAAATGATCTTCGTCAGATGCGGTGAACGCTTTCCGGATTTCGCGCCCGTTTTCGTCGCGGATCGGTATATTCTGGAGGTTTGGATTGGTTGAACTAAGCCTTCCGGTGGCTGCAATGGTCTGATTAAATGAGGTATGAACCTTTCCGGTTAATGGGTTGACCAGTTGAGGCAAAGCCTCGATGTAGGTGGAAAGCAGTTTTTTAAGTCCCCTGTGTTCCAATATTTTCGCTACAATGGGGTGTTTGTGAATGAGTTTGGCCAAAACATCTTCGGAGGTTGAGTACTGTTTGGTCTTTGTAACTTTCGCATTGCTGTCGATTCTGAGCTTCTCGAACAGGATCGGCCCCAGTTGTTTGGGCGATGACAGATTAAACTCTTCTCCCGCAAGCCCGATGATTTCCTTTTCCAGCGCGGCCAGTTGCTTCCGGAGAACGATTGCATAGGCGTCAAGTTCCTGTGTGTTTAAGCTTACGCCTGCTTTTTCCATATCAGCCAGTACCGGGATCAGCGGCATTTCTATTTCCGAAAAGACAGACCTCACTCCGGTCCGGTCGAGGTGCGGGTCGATGACCTGCTTAAGCTGGAGGGTCAGATCGGCATCTTCGCAGGCATATTCCTTCAGTTTTTCAATCGGAGCCTGCCACATAGTGAGCTGGCTTTTGCCTTTCTTTCCTATGAGGCTTTCTGTTTCCACCTTCCGGTATTTCAGGTAGGTTTCGCAGAGGTAATCCAGATTATGGCGAAGTTCCGGCTGGATGAGGTAATGCGCCACCATGGTATCATAAACAGGTCCCCGTACCTCGACGCCGTATTGCAACAACATCAGCATGTCGTATTTAATATTCTGGCCTATTTTGAGGATGTTTTCGTCTTCAAAAATCAGGCGGAATTCCTGTACAATCTTTTCCGCTCCTTCCCGGTCGGCAGGAACGGTCACGCAATAGGCCTCGCCCTTTTTATATGAAAAGGACATACAGACGAGATCCGCCAGATGGGCGTCGAGTCCGGTCGTTTCAGTATCAAAGCAAAATTCTTTCTGAATACTCAGTTCGGCCCTCAGGCTTGCCCTCTGCATAGGCGTTTCAACCAAAAAATAGGTATGGGGGGTATTTTCAATATCGGCCAGTGCCGAAACTTCTGCTGCAGGTTTTTCGGCTTCTACGCCAAACAGGGTTCCCTGCTCGAACTTCAGTTCGGTGAGTTTCTGCTGAGTTCCCAGTTTCTGCGCCAGTGTCCGGAATTCAAGTTCGGTGAAAATCTCTTTCAGCTTTCCCCAATCGGGTTCCTCCTGAACGAGCGTTTTTTCATCAAAATCGACCGGAACATTCAGAATGATCGTGGCGAGCTCTTTTGAAATCCTGACCTGTTTTTCATATTCGATCAGATTCTCTTTTTGCTTTCCCTTCAGTTCATCGATGTGTTCGTACAAACCTTCAATTGAATGATATTCGGCGATCAGCTTCATGGCGTTTTTAGGCCCGATGCCGGGACAACCCGGAATATTATCGGAGGTATCGCCCATCAAAGCCAGAATATCGATGACCTGAAGCGGATTTTCGATCTCAAACTTCTTTTTCACTTCAGGTATACCCCATATTTCATTATCATCGGTACCCCGCCCGGGTTTATACATGAAAATGTTTTCGGAGACCAGTTGCGCGTAATCCTTATCAGGAGTCATCATAAAAACTTTATACCCGGTCTGCTCGGCTTTTTTGGCCAGCGTACCGATCACGTCATCAGCCTCAAAACCCGAAAGCTCAAGAATGGGGATGTGGTAGGCCTCGATGATCCTTCTGATCCATGGGATGGCCTTTTGCAGGTCTTCGGGCATGACATCGCGTGTACCCTTGTATTCCGGATACATCTCATGCCTGAAAGTAGGCGCATTGACGTCAAAAACAACGGCCAGATGGGTCGGTTTCTCTTCCGAAAGCAATGACTCAAGCGTGTTTGTAAAGCCAAGCATGGCTGACGTGTTCAGCCCCTTCGAGTTATATCGCGGATTTTTTATGAAGGCAAAATAGGAACGGTACATCAACGCGTAGGCGTCGAGCAGGAAAAGCCTGTTATTCTGATCGTTTTTCTCTGACATCTTTCAACATTCTAATTTTTACTTAACTCGCGAGTCTAAAGTTATAAACTTCCGGCCAATAAATAAAAAAGCCGGCTTTCCCGGCCGGCTCTGTATGATGGGTAAATACTTCCTACTCTTCACAGGTACAACGGTGAAGGCAGTCAATAATCTGACTTAAAATATCGTGTTTCATATAGTAGTGCGTGTTTTTCCCGTCACGGCGCGAACACAAAACACCTTTGTCTTTAAGGATTCCGAGATGATGGGATGTTGTAGACTGTTCAATGCCCAACAATTCGTGTATTTCGGTAACTGTTAAACGCTTTCCGCCTTCCAGATGCTTTAAAATAGCTATCCTCACGGGATGTGCAATTGCTTTTAACATGTTTGCAGCCATCTCCAACCGGTCTGCATCTAATTCCTGTATTTGTATCATAGCTGATCTTCTTAATAATAGATGCAAATATATAAATAATTGATTTAAAAACAGAAAATAAACTTCGGAATGTACTCATTTCATGTCGTGATACGTTACTTTTAACAGTCGCAGAGGCCTGCCATGACGAATGCAGCGATACATCCTCACCGGTGCTTGCACGAATCATGGCAATTTCGGATGATTCGCTACCCACGACACGTTTTATTTGTTATTTTTGAACGTGCAACAGACACGAAATAAAAAAGAGAGCATGCTTCCACTGGATATTATTAAGGCGCCGATCAAACACGAACTGGAAGAGTTTGAAAATTATTTCAGAAGCACTATACAAAGTGATATTCCACTTCTTTCTATCATCATCAACTATATTCTTCGAAAAAAGGGCAAACACCTTCGTCCGATGTTCGTTTTTCTTGCCGCAAAGATGAACGGCGATTTCAACGAAACAACATACATGGCAGCATCTTCGATTGAGCTCCTGCACACGGCGACGCTCGTACACGATGATGTGGTGGATGAGTCGTATGAGCGAAGAGGAAGTTTTTCGATCAATGCGCTTTGGAAGAATAAGCTGGCGGTTTTGGTAGGTGACTTCATTTTGGCAAAAGGGCTTTTACTGAACATCGACCATGAAAATTATCAGTTTTTGCAACTGATCAGCCGGTCCGTGAAAGACATGAGTGAAGGAGAGATCCTTCAAATGCGAAAAAGCCTGAAACCCAACATCAACTACGAGTCCTACTTTGAGATCATTCGTAAGAAAACAGCTTCGCTCATTGCCACAAGCATGGCTATCGGAACAGCCTCGGTAACAACCGATAAGCAAATCATAGAACGCATGTTTGAAATCGGTATCGATGTGGGGATTGCTTTCCAGATCAAGGATGATATTTTTGATTATCAGGCCAAGGGGATCCTGGGAAAGCCAACAGGAAACGATCTTCGGGAACGGAAAATCACCCTGCCGCTGCTTCATGCACTAAGCAACACACCTGAAAAGGAACGCCGCCGCATTCTGCAGGAAGTTCGCCGGAAAAATAAAAGTTCGGCAAAAATACAGGAACTGGTCGACTTTGTCATTGAACAAGGGGGCTTGATCGCTGCAACCGATCAGATGAACACATACCGGGACCAGGCCATCTCAAAAATCAAGGAATTTCCGGACACACCGGCCCGCGATGCCCTGATCGAGCTGGTCAATTATGTGACCACGCGGGAGAAATAATCATAAGCCAGGAAGCTGTTAGCCGTGAGCCACGAGCTTCCAGCCATCAGTGAGCTTGACTTATGGAGCGGAGGCAAAGAGCATAGCGCATGGGGCATAGCGTTTCTTTACTAAAAGCTAAAGGCTCACAGCTAATAGCTCTTTTATATTTTGTGTCCGTAGTTTTTCCGGTCTCCCTGTTCCGGTCTCTTTTTATCCTTTGCTGACTCCTATGCCTGGTTTGTCGATCAGCGTGATTTTTCCATCTATGACCTCCACCCCTTTAAAAGGATCGTTCGAGATCAGCAGGTTGCCGTCCAGGTCGGCCCAGTCGCACATCGGCGAAAGTTGCGCCGCTGCGGAAACAGCAACCGAAGTTTCGGTCATGCAGCCGATCATCACCTTCATGTTGAGCGAACGGGCGAGTGTGAGCATTTCATGGGCTTCGCGCATGCCGGTGCATTTCATCAGCTTAATGTTAATGCCCGAATACACGCCATGCGCTTTCATGACGTCCGGCAGTCGCTGAAGTGATTCATCGGCTATCGTGGGCAGCGGACTGTGTTGTGTAAGCCATGCATTGTCATCGACAGCTGTTTTAGGCATGGGCTGTTCCACGAATACCACCCCTTTTTCCTTCAGCCAATGGATCATATCGAGCGCCTTTTTCCGGTCGGTCCATCCCTGGTTCACATCGACACATAAGGGCACATTGGTTTCTGACCGGATGGTTTCGATCATTTCCTTGTCATTGTCACGCCCCAGTTTTACTTTTAGTATTTTATAAGGTGAAGCCTCTTTTACTTTTTGCAGGACCACCTCTTTTGTATCGATCCCAATGGTAAAGGAGGTATCGGGCGTTTTGGCCGGATCATAGCCCCAGATCCGGCACCACGGCTGGCCCATGATCTTTCCGAGCAGGTCATGAAGAGCGATATCGACCGAAGCCTTCGCCGCACAATTTCCGGGAGCAATACCGTCGACATAATCCAGGATATTTTCGAGCTGAAACGGGTCGGTGAACTGAGACAGATCAAGCGAAGAAAGAAAGCGGGAAGCAGTATCCTGACTTTCACCCAGATAAGGGGGCATGGAAGCTTCGCCGTAACCAACCAGTCCGTCGTACTCAATTTCCGTAAGCATATCCGGGGTGGTGGTCCGTGAACTGCCGGCAAGGGTAAAGGCATGCCTGAGTTGCAGGTCATAGGGTTTAAAACGCAATGAAAGTCCCTTCCCTGGCTTTCTTTTCGGTTCATTTTTCATATTGCCAAAACTACTTTGAATTCCTGTTAATCCCGCCACAGCAGTCAAACTGCCCGTTAATAAAAAGTTTCTTCTTGTTTGTTTCATAATTAGTTGGATCTTCGTCATTTATGACAAGCATTACGCAATGCAGCCCTTACGGCCTTGGCTTCGGAACCGGGCCTCTGACTAGTTATACCACGGATGCTCCTTCACCTGTATAATCGCTTCCGTATTCAGCGAACTGATGACCCTGCCGGCCGACACCAGCCGTTTCCGGTTAAACTCCGAGTAATCCGAATCCTGCGGACTCAGACTGTTTATTCTGACCAATCCGGAGGAATGGATATACTTCCCGTTTCCGATATACATCGCCACATGGGAAATCCTGTCCTTACTCCGGCCAAAGAACAACAGGTCTCCAGGCTGAAAATCAAGCGAATCCGTTACCTCCAAAACCTCGCCATACCGTGCCTGCTGGGAAGCATCACGAGCCAGGATCACTCCCTGCGAGAACCAGGCCGTCTTCATCAGTCCCGAACAATCCACTGCTTTCGATGATGTACCACCCCAGAGATAGGGGCTTCCGGCAAGCATCCCCGCTGTTTCAATGGCTTGATCCACTTTTGGTTCCTCAAGAACCCATTCCGAATAAGGGCGGCATTCATTCTTCTGCACGAAACCGCTTCTTCCGTCCGGAAACTGTATCCTGAGAAATCCGTTCTGTTCACCCGAAACGGTAAACAGATCACCTAACACCAGGTCGGAAACCACGCGGCTGTGACCGTTAGCTTCCGAGAAAGCAAATCCGCTGATCTGCCTGTACAGGTACCGATCGCTCTGCTTCCAGGCGGCAAGTTCTGTTTCGGTCACCGGGGCCAGCACACTCCCGTCGCACCAGCCAATATACTGATCCGGTGATTGGATGCGATACCAGCCGTCAACGAGCTGAAGTATTTTTACTGGTGTTCCCAACAAGAGCTGGGTAGCCATTTCAGCACCATGATCCGGGGCGACCCTTATATTTCCGACCGACAGGGTCACCAGGCCCCATGGTTTTTCAGCCACCGTGGTATCGGGCAAAACCACAATGGAATCGACAACGCTGATTTTCCTTGCGGCAAGCGAATCGAACAAGGCCTGCTTTGCTTCGGGGATGGTCGTTTCTCCTTGCAAGATCAGGTTCCCTTTTTGTCTGCAGGCATCCACCCTAAAAAGAGCCATCCGCTGATCAGGTGCAAACCGTTCCCTGATATCCGCCACCAATGGTGCCAATAAATCAGGCTTTGGACCCGAACAGCCTATCAGTAAAGACTGTCCGATCAAAAACAGGAATAAACTTCTCAAAGCAAGCATGACTATTTTTGTTACAATAATAGTTTTTAAAATTATCAAAAAAGGTCCTTCCTTTTCTTAGCCAAGGACCTTTTTAGGCTTTTACTTAGTTTTCTTCGTCCCACCAAACCGGCACCGACCAGATATCATCGGCAAAAGCTTTTGGATTTGAAGCCTCCATATTAGCTGAGTTGTAGTTTACCTCGTGTGAGCACTGCATCATTCTCCGAAACCAGTAGTTGACTTCATTCTTACTGGCTCCCGGCATTTTTCTGGCCGCATCAGAAGAAAATTCCATGGGCCGGTCAAAATCAGTATACACCACCCCAAAATCGCCGATATTACCGGCCGAAAAATTAAAACGTCGCATATCGTTCCAGTTTTGCTGGGTAAAAGACATGGCGATATACTTCTGCTGCATGATTTTCGACATCGTAAGCTCACTAACATTTTGCGCCACCGCTGCGCTGCCGAGAAAATCCTCCACGACGGTTTCATCCATCAGCTGTTTTCCCGGGTTAACCGATCCGGCATATTCGCGGAGCTTACTGTTCATCTGTTCCATATGTGCCCTGACACCTTCCTGGTAGGCAGCGAGTGCTCCTCCTTTGTCTCCCTTCCGGAACAACACTTCTGCCTTAATAAAGCACATCTCATGATAGGTGATCACATCGGTGGGCGATTCAGGACGGGTATAAAACGTGCCTGTGGAAAGGATGGTCCCATCGGCGTCAGTATAAGTACTCTCCTCGGTTGTTGCACCAGTCATACCACAGAGGGCCCGGATGTTCACGTATATGGTATCACCTTTTCGTGCCGGATCCGTTGAATTGACGGAATAGGACTTGCTGCCTGCCGTGTAATTGGAAATAATGGGGCCGTTTTGCAGCCTGATATTGCTGTGGATCGCATCGACTCCTTTTGTCCGGATAAACCTGGGGGTATACACTCCGTTCGTCCGGTCCCAGTGCTGGTTGGAAGGCAGCATCTTCGAGGCTCTTGGATCTTCAATTCCTGATCCGCCGGGGAAAGTATTTTCCAGAAGGTCGACATACCAGCGGGTGAACCGGGCCCAGTCACTCCAGGCGGCCGTATTGAAGATGTATGATGTCTTGAGAGGATCGCCGATCAGGACATCACCGGTCATGTCGGAAGGATCGTTCACATGGTTGATAATTGTTCCCTCTGCGTTGCTTTGCGGTGCATTGGATAAAGCCGCCAGAACAGCGTCCGGATCATATTCCTGCTTCTTCGAAAGGTTATTGAGCCACCTGGCCTTTAACCCATATACCAGCCTGATCCATTTTTGCACGTCCCCATTATTCCAGCTATCTCCTTCAGACAGGGGTGTTGCTGACGAAGGCTGGGTCATTTGAAAATACTCCAGTGCGGTTTCCAGGTCGGCCAGGCAGCCTTCAAAAATCGTCTTCCCGTCAGAATAGGCAGGCGTCAGCACCGAAGAAAGCGCTTCTTCGTAGGGCATCTCCCCATACCAGTCGACCATCAGCATAAATCCCATGGCCCGGATTGTATAAGCAGCTCCGAGATAGTGCCAGGCCTCTTCGGCTTCAGCCTTTACCCGCAGATCCTCCAGATTCGCAGCGGAACCCACAAACCAATGCTGATAAGGAGTAACTGACGCCGAATTTGTCGGGTTCCAGGCCGGAAGCAGCCCATTGTTCCCGGTAAATAAACGCGAAGAAATCGTGCCCGTAATCATCGCAGCTCTTGTGCTGGCGGCGCCATAAGCATAACCATAGTGATGCTGAATCCAGGGAAGCCGGGAAGAAACAGCAGCTACCTCATTGGTCGGATAATCGGGATTCTCGTTTACATCGAGCCATTCTTTACAGGAACTGAAACTCCATGCCAGCACGACGATTAAACTGATATATTTTATTTTTTCCATGATAAAATTCATTTGGATTTGTTAGAAGGTCATGTTAACACCCAAAGAGACACCTGCTGTTGCAGGAACGCCGGCGTAATCGATACCGGAAGACCCGGATCCCACAACACCCGAACCGGCCACACTGGTTTCGGGGTCCATCCCTTTATAATTGGTCAGCAGCCATAAATTTGTACCCGAAACCGTGACAGACATCGCTTTAAAGACGTTTCGTGCCCCGAAGAAATCTTTTGGCAAGTTGTAGCTTAATGACACCGACCGTAAGCGAAGCCAATTCGTTTTCGTGATGAAATTCGCTGTTTCCAATGGGTAATAGGTCGACCAGTATTCCCTGATAATATCATTCCCGTACCTTCGCTGAACGGCTCCGCTGCTGGTGGTGATATCATAACTCTGGCCCGTCTGGTAGGTAAAACTGGCAGGTTCATAAACCGGATTCCCGTCCGTATCCTTGCCAACCGCAACAACGCCTGCAAGCGTCAGCGATTCCCGGTCAAGTGACCGTTTACTCATACCCGCCTGGGTCATCAAGTAATCGGTTCCGTTAAAAATGTCCCCGCCGATCCGGATATCAAACAACACGGAGAGGCTCCAGTTCTTCCATTTGAATTCATTATTGAGTCCGCCCGAAAAAACCGGTTCCCTGTTCCCCAGATAGTTTGTTGTCGAATTATTACTTGTGGGCATACCTGTATTTTTATCAAGGATCAGGTTACCTGATTCGTCGCGCGACCATTGGGAACCGGATATCCCCATAAATTTTCCGTTATTGAACGACGCCGCTTTGGCGTTTCCAACCTGAACATCCGTAACATATAAAACCTCCTGTCCGGTAAGCAGGTTTTCAACTGTTCCCCTGTTCCCCGAAAGGTTTAAGTTAAGATCCCAGGTCAGGTTTTTTGTCATTACCGGCGTGGCATTAATGGAAAGTTCCATCCCTTTGTTGATGACGTTACCCACATTTGTCGACAACAGGATGTAACCGGTTGTCTGGCTCAGACGGGGAGTTACGATCTGGTCGGAACTGTTGTTCGAATAATAGGTATAATCAAAACCCAGACGTCCGCCAAGGAAACGCATTTCCAGCCCGAGTTCGACCGACTTTGTCTGTTCCGGTTTAAGATAGGGGTTACCGCGCGTCCAACTGTTCCCCACGCCAATTCCGCCTAAAAATTCCCTGGGCGCCCAGATCGACGTTGTCGTCACATAGGGATCTGTATCTTTTCCCACCTTTGCCCACGAAGCACGCAATTTCCCAAACGACACGGCATGTTGTTCAGGCAGCAGCTCCGTAAAAACAAAACTGCCGCTGACAGACGGATAAAAGTAAGAATTCTCATTGTCAGGAAGCGTCGATGTCCAGTCGTTGCGCCCGGTAACGGTCAGATAGGCGATGCTTTTATAGGCCGCACGAAACTCGCTGAAAACGCCCATGAGCCGTTTTTGGGAATGAACTGACTGAAAGAACTTATCTTCGTTCCCGATGTTTTCAAAACTGTAGACGCCCGGTGTGATAAAGTTATAGCCTGTTCTTCGCTGGGTCGCGGTTTTGGTATCCTCGGCTGAATGCCCGAGCAGGAGATTAAAATCAAAATCGGCGACTTTCTTGTTGAAAGTCAGCATCAGGTTTGAAGAAAGGTATTCATAGGTCACATCGCTTTCCGACAGTCGTCCGTTCTGGTAAGTTTCCGACACTGCTCCCCCGGGAGCGATAAAGGTGTAATCGTTTTTTGTGTAATTGTCGTAACCCAGCCGGTAGCTGATCTTAAACCAGTCGGCAATGTCAAGGTTCACAAATGTGGAGCCCGTAAACCGGTTGGTTTGGTCATCGAGCTTATTGCGGTTTATGATCCAGTACGGGTTTTCAACATCGTCTGCCAGGGGCTGCCGGCCTTCAAACATGCGGTATTTGGTACCATCCTCATTCAGGTATTTTTTCATGTTTTCGCTACGCGCCCATCCATAAACGGCTGTCATCGCACCGTTTCCTCCTGCTCCCCACAGTCCGGAACTGGTCAGGGTTTTGTCGGTTCCGGAAACGGAATAGGCAACATTGGCGCCAACGGTCAGCATGCCGAATTTCTGGTCACCGTTGAAACGAAAGGTTGACTTTTCAAATCCGGTCTCAGGAATGATCCCCTCCTGATCAAAGCGGGACGCGGAAAGAAAGAACGTCCCATTTTTGTTTCCTCCTGAAATATTCACACTGTTATCCCAGGTTGAACCATTCTGAAAAAAATCTTCTATATTGTTGTACATGACATCGCCTGAACCAAAAGGATCGCCCCAGGACTGGGTTGTAAAATCACTGAATACCCCGGCAGAATTATAGAAACCCCTTTTATAGCGGTCCTGCTGTTCAGGATACCGGTTAACCCAGCTGGCCGTGAATTTAGAACTGACATTCACCATCACATCCCCTTCCTGTCCTTTCTTGGTTGTGATCAAAATAACGCCTGCAGCAGCGCGCGAACCATAGAGCGCTGTGGCAGCAGGACCTTTCAGGATGGACATGTTTTCAATGTCTTCCGGATTAATGTCCATCGCCCGGTTCCCGAAAGTGGTTGAATTTCTGGTGGCACCGTCAAAACCACTGTTCCCGCCAATTGGCGTGGAATTATCGTAAATCACTCCGTCAACAACAAAAAGCGGCTGGTTATCCCGTTCCAGTGACGTCCCGCCACGGACAATAATCTGCGCACCCGAACCGGCGGAACCATTACTTTGGGTCACGCTCACACCGGCAATCTTACCGCTCAACGCATTCACCACGTTCGCACTCTTATTGCGGACAATCTCTTCACTGCCGATATCCTGAACAGCATATCCAAGTGCCTTTTTCTCCTTCCTGATCCCCATGGCTGTAACGACGACCTCATCCACCTGCTCTGTAGCAGTTTCGAGTATCACATCTATCCGGTTTGATTCGCCGGTTCTCCTTTCAACCGGCTCCATGCCGATGAAAGAAAAAATCAGCGTAGCTCCTGTTTCAACTTCAAGCTGAAATTCACCCGACGAATCGGTTACTGTTCCGTTCGTCGTACCGCGTTCCTGAACGGTAACCCCCGGGAGAGGTTCTCCGGAAGCCTTCTCCTTGACCAAACCGGTCAACGTTCGCCTTTGTGCCTGTACCTGAGTTAGTCCCAAACACAAAAGAAAGATAAGTAGCAAGCATTTCTTCATAGTTTTGAATTTGGTATGTTAATAATTACACGAAAACCTCTTCTTTAAAGGTGACAGGTTCAGGCAAACAGGTTAGTCCTTTGTCATAATGATCATTGAAATCGTCAATTAATTGCTAATTTATCACAAATAAAGTAATATCAGATCATATTGTAACATATAATACCAATAATTTAATCTAAATGCTCCATTAAGAAGAAAGCAGCTCCATCTTAAATCGCCGCATTCTTTTCAGTTTACAACCGTATCAACTCCTAATAGGTCAGGCAGGCAATTTTTCCGTCGAGGGTGGTCACCAGGATTTGTGAATTTCCCACGGGCAGAATCATATTGACCAGGGCATTCGACAGTTTATGCTTCCAGGCTACCTGGTGTGTTTGCTTATCGATGGCACAGATCATACCGGTAGCTGTGGGCACAAAGACAAGATTTCCATGTTCGGTAATCGGAGAGGGTGCAATTTCATAGCCCAGTCCGGCCTTGCATTCCCATGCAAGCTCTTGTTTATCTGCTTTGGTATGAAATGCATCTACATGGCCTTCCGTCATATTTTTAATGTAAACCAGTTCTCCGTCTGCAGAAATTCCGATCGACTCGCGACAGGAATAGCGGTCTGAATCCCAGATCTCTCGTCCGGTATGCGCATCAAGGGCGGTCATATGCCGGTCGGGAGCAACAATGAAAATCTTCCCGCCGGCAGCGACCGGCCAAACCGCAGCAGGCGATAACATGCGGTTGGCATGCTTTTCCCGCTTCCATTTCAGGCTGCCTGTCTTCTTGTTAAGAGCATAGAAGCTATTCCCCCATGAGCCGAAATAGACCTTGTCGTCATACACCAGCGGGCGGCATTCAACAAAGTTCTTCACCCCTTTAAACTCCCAGTTCAGTTTTCCCGACTTCAGGTTTACGGAACGGAAAATTCCTTCTGACGATCCGATGTAAACCTGGTTACCGTCAATGACAGGAGAAGCAACAATTGCCTTGCCGGTTTTAAGTTTCCAGAGCAGCTCGCCCGATACCAGGTCCAGGCAGTATATGACACTGTCGGTTGATGCAGAAACGACTCTGTCTTCAGCAATGGCGGGGGTGGAATAAATTTTGCCTGCAGTCTGATATTTCCATAAGGTTTCGCCACTCATTTTATTAAGTGCCACAATTGCGCCTTTCGTATTGGCGTACACAGCAAACTTCCCGGAACTTCCGATCCCGGTACCAATGTCGCTGTTGTCCTGAACCTCCCATACTCGCCTGACTTGCGGGAACCGGCTGTTGACAGAATAATCGGGACGTGGCCATGAGACGGTATCTTTCCGGAGGTCGGGACCATTCAGCGGGACCTTACACCAGACGGGACGCGTTTTTCCTCCGGGCGTGCGTTCCGCGTAAAACAGCGTATCGCGCTCAATGGTAGCCAGGTTGTACCCGCCGGTATCTCTTTTTGCCCGCAGGTTGGAACGCCCCATAACTCCGGGAATACCTTCAAAACTGAAGAGCTTATTCGAATGGCCATGTCCAAGCAGCGTAGCCTTTATATTCCGGGTTTTCAACTTGTCGGTGATGACGTACCAATTAGATAGGGATTCATCTAGCGGATAGTGGTTGACCGAGATGACCGGTTGATCCGGATCGGTCATGTTCGAAAGGATCGAATCGAGGAAAACAACCTGTTCGCGTGGAACCAGCCCCGGAGCCATCCGCATATTGGGACCACTGGCTGTGCCTATAAAAAGGAAACCAGCTTTTTCGAAGACAAACTCTTCGGCTCCGAAAATCCGGACAAAACTGTTATTCCCGCTTTCCGACCATTTGGAATCGTGATTTCCGGGCACGACATACCACGGTTTATTGAGTTGATCCATGATTTGTCTGGCTTTGAGCAGCTCCTCGTCCGAACCGAACTCGGTCACATCGCCCGATAAGATCACGAAGCTGATGTCCGGTTGTGCATTAATATCGGCCACCGTGCGCAACAAATCCTCATCGGCCAGGTTACTACCAATGTGGGTATCGGTCACATGGGCAAAACGGAGTGTCTGAGCCTGTGCAATGCCGGCCCCAATAAGGAAGAAGAGGATTAATCCCGCGACCATCCCCGCGAAAGCGGGAGTCTGCGGATGAAGAAATTCCTCTTTTCGGCTAAATGAAACACTGTATTGACAATTCCGGTCCATCCTGTATCTTTTATAATCTCTTATCAGAAAATCCAATCAATCATACAACAAATACTTCTTCCTCATTTCCTTATAGCGTTCCAGTTCAGACTGCCAGCTTTCCCTGATCTGTTCTTCCGTTTGTCCGGCGATGATTTGCTTGCGCAAGGTGTCGGAGCCGGCCAGGTTTTCGAAAAAGTCAGTAAAAAATAACTCTTTTTGATCAGATTTTTGATAAAACTCAATTAAATAATTCAGCCTGACCTGTTTTATTTCCTGAAGTTCGGCGATCGTTTTGCCCGAAAAGTCATACCCGTAGCAGGTATCGTTTTCAAATTTCGGATGCAGGCTCAAAACCGGAATGGAAACCGGAACATAGGCATGATCCTGCGGTGTAAACCAGGGAGTGCCAAACTGCTGAAAAGGTTTCCAGGTACCCCTGCCCTCATTCACTTCAGCTCCTTCAAAGAAACAGACGATCGGATAGAGGTAGATTGATTTCATATCGGGCAAGTTGGGAGAGGGAATAACCGGCAACTGGTATTTGGTGTCGTGCGTGTAGTTTTCAACGGTGATGACTTCCAGTTCGCACTTCACGGAATCCTTCAGCCAGCCTTCGCCGTTAACCATCAGAGCATATTCGCCCAAGGTCATGCCGTGCACCACCGGCACCTGATGCAGTCCGATGAAATTGGAGAACTCCGGTTTCATGACCGGTCCGTCCACATAATAACCCAACGGATTAGGCCGGTCAAGAACAATCACTTTAATTCCGTTCTCGGCACAGGCTTCCATCACATTGCTCATGGTCGAAACAACCGTGAAAAACCGGACGCCGATATCCTGAATGTCGAAGACCATCACATCGATTCCTTCCAGCATCTCCGGCGTGGGTTTGCGTGTTCTTCCGTAGATGGAGAAAACAGGAATACCCGTTACTGAATCGACTGAGCTCTCAATATATTCTCCCCGTTCAACAGTCCCTTTGTAGCCATGTTCAGGTGCATAGATTGCAGTAATATTGACGCTTTTTGATAACAGAAAGTCGACCAGGTGGACCGAGTCGACCACCGAAGTCTGGTTCACCACCAGGCCCACGCGTTTACCGTTCAGCAGCGGGAGGTAACTTTCGGTTCTTGAAGCACCGAGGATAAGCTCAGAGGAGTTGCTGATCTTGTTTTCCGAATGACAATTCGAAAACAAGGCTGAGATGAATAAAAAACCAAAGATTAGTGTAAAAGGCTTCATTTGTCTGGGTAAATTAAAGGTTACGCAAAAAGAAAGAGGCTGCAACATGCCTGCAGCAGCCTCTTGTTTAATACAACTATAAAGGGAAGAAGTATATTTAGTTCCAGCCCGGGCTTTGCGTTAAGGTGTATCCTTTTGCCAAATACTCGTTAATTTGAGCACTTCCAACGGGAGCCAGGTATACACGATCTGTAAAAGCATCCCTGTCTGAAGCATTTTCAGGCATATAATAGCCCACCAAATCAGCCCCATTTGAACCGTCATAAGTTACAACAGTGCCGTCTGCCTTCTTAACCTTAAGTTTACCCACTTTTCCCGATACTAACCATTGCGGAAGTTCTGTTTGTATATTGATCCATAATCCAACCAAATTATCAGGATTCGCCGTCCCATTCATGTAATCGATTTTTTTCCACCGTTTAATATCCAACAAGCGACTATGTTCAAAAACAAACTCCATCCTGCGTTCCCGTCGTATTTCCCACAATAGCGATGAAACGTCAGCATCACGGTCGGGATCGTCTGGAATAGCGGAAAGCATTAACGGAGAGGTTTTTACTACACCCTTGGCAGTAGCCGCCGCATCCAAAGGGCGACTCCGGATAGCATTAATCGAAGCATCCAGATCCGCTTGCGTAACTGCGACTCCCCCCATGGTGGCCAGTTCTGCTTTTGCTTCCACCCAGTTCAAAACTACCTCGGCCAAACGTATTACCGGAGCATCGTTGGTATTTGTATTTGAGCCATACATCGGAGGATAGGTTCCTCCCTTATAGGTAGGACCGGTGCGGTCAATAAATTTACACGCGTATAGGAGGGTAGCGGATTCTATGACGGGAGTGCTCCAAAAAGTCGCTTCAAAACGAGGATCTCGGGTTTTAATCATGTTCTGGATGTCAAGCTTATCAGCATTCGTAATGGCTGATGACAAGTAAGGCTTTCCGTCACTACAGATGAACGCTTTTGCCAGGGATAAATTTGCCGCCTGCGTCTGGCTTTCCGTTACGTTGGAATAAGAAGCAACATGATGAGTTACGCCCAACGCACCATCGTAATGTCTGTATATAATAACTTCTTTGTTATTATTTAAGTCTTGTGATCCAAACAAAGAGCGGAAATCACTCGAAAAAGAGTATTTGCCTGACGCCATCACAAGATTGGCTGAAGTCACCGCCAACTCGAGATATTTTTTTGCCTTTTCCGTATTATTCAGATGATACTTTTGCCAGGTACCTTCGAAAAGCATAAACCGGGATATAAAAGCGGCCGCGATATACCGGTTTAGATATTGAATATTACCGTCTGATAAACGCATGTTCGCCAATACAAAGACGAAATCATCATAAACCTTATCCATAACCAGCGTCCGGTCATCTCTATCCTTATAGAGAAGATCAAGCTCATCATCGCCGACCGTTCGGTCATAGTAGGGAACATTTCCAAATACATTGACGAGCCGGCTGTATTCGAATCCCCTGAAAAAGCGGGCCACCGCACTCCAATGCTGGTATTCGGCGTCGGAAAGATGAACACCTTTCATTGCTTCTATTCTTTCAAGGAACAAATTGGATTTTCTCACCCATGCAAAGTTCCAGGTAGGCCCTGCATATTTTTCTTCCCACGGAGAAGCCGAACCGCTGGCATCAATCTCTCGGGTTGAAGACCTGGAAGCAGGAGCCTGAGTCTCAAAACTGGATTGTTTACCTGATGATGCAAAATCATCTGCAAAATTATAACCCCTTAAAGGAGCATAGTTGGTTCCCCACAAAGTATTATACCCAGAAAAATAATTCGTATAAAATCCATTTGCGAACAAGCGCAAATTGTTCTCACTTGTCCAATAAGTCTCATCATTCATCTCTGTTAGCGGAGGCCTGTCGAGAAAATCATCACAGCCCAAAAATATCAGAGACATCACGAGCAAAATTAAATTATTTTTTTTCATTGTCTTTTCAATTTAGAAGTTTAACTGAACCCCCACGGAGGCACTTTTGAATGTCGGGACACCAACTCCGGTGCGGCTTGAATTATAGTTGGTCTCATTCCACATGGAATAACCTGCAACCTCCTCAGGATCGATCGGAAGATCACGGAGATGATCAAACGTAAAGAAATTTTCCAGGGAAGCGTAAATGCGCAATCGGTTGATGTAGAATCTCTTCGAAACATGTGCAGGCAAGGTATAACCAAAAGTGATATTCTTTATCCGCATATAGGCCATATTCAGTAAATATCTGGTTTGAACTTGCATATTATATGCCGTGTTGCTACCCGCCAAATTAAAAGGGGCGGGATAGAAAGCATCAGGCCGGTCTTCTTTCCAGAAATTGCCTGCTATGGCTTTCGGCATTGCTCCGTCGGAAGAGTTAAAGCCAGGGATTGCCAGAAACCCGTTTCCCCACATATCTCGTTTTCCTACACCCTGGATAAAAACAGATGCATCAAATCCTTCATAGTCTGCTCCCACCCTTAAGCTGTATTCATAACGTGGTGTGCTATTACCAATAATCTTCAAATCGCCATGGTCAGGCTTTCCCTCTGCATCCTTAACCAACCGGTGTCCGTCATTAATTATTCCATCACCGTTTAAATCTTTGAATTTAACGTCCCCCGGACCAAACTTAAAATCCCCTCCTTGAATTTTCCCCTGGGTCGCCGCTTCAGGGTCAGATAATTTGTATACTGTATATCCGTCCGAAGAAGTGACAGAGATTAACTTATTGCTGCCATCATACTCGAAATCTTCTTTCTGATATAATCGGTCAGTCTCATAACCCCAGATTTCCCCGTATTTCTGACCTGCATACCATTTTGTGTTCGTAAATACGTATGGATCGGGAACAACATAGCTTGTCCCATACTTTGTTATCTCGGTCAACGCATCTGCCAAAGTGGCTACAACGTTAATTCTAAGGCCATTATCAAAAACATGATTATAGTCGATCTGAATTTCCACTCCATTTGTCCTCAAAAAGCCCAAATTACTCTTTGGTGCAATCGTACCATAAGTTGGCGGAACCCCTTCCTGAGGAACAATCATATCTTCCGTGTCCCTTCTGAACCAATCAAATGTAAGGCTGAGGGTATTATCGAAAAGGCCCAGATCAACTCCCAAATCAAGCGTCGTGATATTTTGCCAGGTGACAGATTGAGAAACAGCGGCAGGAGTACCAAATTGATACTGTTTGGCTCCTGATAGTAACCAAGTATTGAAAGAACCGGACATTGTAGGAATATATAAATCATTGTCAACGGTCTGATCGCCAATTGAACCCCATGATCCTCTCAGTTTTAACATACTAATTACCCGATTGCTCCAATCCATCCATTTTTCTTCACTTACGCGCCAACCCGCGGAGAATGAGGGAAACCACCGCCATTGAAGATCGGACGGGAATTTCGAACTGCCGTCATACCTCAAATTCCCTTCGAGCAGGTATTTTTCCTTAAAATTATAGTTGACACGACCAAAAAATCCAAGTTGAGATTCCCATTCTTCACCTCCACTTGCCGTTTGCACTCCTGTCGCCAAGTCAAATTGTGGGTTGCTATAATCCACCAATTGCGTAACCTGCGACCAGTTATATGCATTTTTATAACCAACTTTATTTATACCCATCATAAAATTGAACTGATGAATATCATTTATATCCAGATCATAGGTTGTATTAATGGTTAAGGTATTCCACTGATCATTTTTTGAATACCTGTAAACATGATCGGGATTACTTCCAGCACCTGTGTAAGTTTCATAATTTAATTTGTAAGCGGGCATTGCGCCCTGGGTTGATGCCGGAACAACTTCTCCCGCATCATTTACATAAAGCCGGTTTCCATTTTCATCATTTTTGACAATCGCTGCCGCCCAGGTGTTGCGGGCAGTAAAACGTGTACCCGGCCTCTTGGTAATATATTCCTGATTGGCGTGCGTATAATCGAAATTAATTTTCCAGTCTTTTAACGGAGTGATCGTAAATCCTCCATTAAAACTACCGTAATTGGTTTCCTGAAAGGCAGTATTTGCCTGAGCCAGCTCAGAAGCGGGGCTTCTGAGTATATCTCCATCTTCGGTTGTCCAGGGATAAGTTGGTCCCCAACGGTACATATATAGCCAGGGATCTGCTGTTGTTGAATTAGTTGCATAAGCGTACCGCTTTATTCGTTTCGAATACATGGAGCCAGTATGAATTTTAAACCAGTCGTTTACCTGCGTACCTAAACGGATTGAAGTATTGTAGCGCTTAAAATCGTCTTTCTTTGAGGGTTTTATGATCCCGGTTTGATCAAGGTATCCAAAACTGATGTTATAGTCAGTTTTACCAGTCATACCATTTATAGAAAGGTTATGCGTTTGGGTAGGCGTCCACTCCTTGATCATGTAGTCATATGGATCATAGGTTCTCAAGCCGATTTTTCTATTATCCGCGTCAACATACCAATCGCGTCCATATAACATAGGATCATTTGGTTTTACAATGCCGCCCCAGTCCTTCTCCCACTCCCGGGCTTTCTCGTATCCTTCACGGGTCACATACCAGAAAGCTCCCGCAACCGCTTTACCGACTCGTTCGGCTGCAAGTATCGAGTATTCCAGGGCATCAACACCCCCCATATCCATTTTCTTGGAGATATTCTGAAATGAGAGGTTCCCGGAATAAGAAACGTTAATACTCTCTTTATTAGCCCCTTTCTTCGTAGTAATGAGAATAACCCCAAATGCGGCTTTCGCTCCGTATATCGATGCAGAAGCGGCGTCTTTCAACACTGAAATAGACTCAATGTCATCCGGATTTACCAATTGAATGGACGGGATCTCAACATTGTCGAGCAAAATTAATGGCTTCGATTTTCCTTCGATAGAACCAAATTGACCACGTATTTTTAACAGCGGATCTGAGCCAATTTCACCACTGGGCACCACGACATTAAGTCCCGGGGTTACTCCCTGAAGACCGCGGCCAACATCTGCGATAGGCCTTGATTCCAGCACTTTCGTGTCGACCGAAGCCACGGCTCCCGTCAGATTTTCCTTTTTCTGAGTACCGTAGCCAACCACCACTAGTTCACTCATTTCGACCACCGACGATTTCATCTTGACATGGATAGTCGTGGCATTTCCTACCACAACTTCCTGCGGCACCATGCCTACGAAGCTGATCTTTAAAGTTGCACCGGAACCGACCGAAAGTGTGAACTCACCGTCTGCATTTGTGACCGTACCAGCGTTTGTTCCTTTTTCCACAATCGAAACTCCGGGTAGAGGTTCACCGGAAGACTCTTCCGTAACAAGCCCGGAAATAGTCCGCCGTTGTGCCATGACCGGCGGAACGATCAGGCACCAGAGTAAAATAAGTAATAATCCTTTTTTCATAATAGAGAGATTTTGGGAAAGTTTAATCAATAAAATTTGTCAGTATGACAGAATATGTCATACAAGTATTCTCAATTTTATATGGCGTTCATTGGCTGAAGGTTTTCATTTGTTTTTCAATATCTTTAAGGGGCCGTTCACCTACTTGCTTCTAAATCAATATGATTTACATGCAAACGCTTATTCAGCAAGAATAAAACTCGAAAAAGATCATTTTTTCGTCGAACTCATCTCCAATAAGTCAGCAACTAAGTTATGAAATTTTTTTAAGCAGTAACATGTATTACATCTTATTTTTTGCAAATAAAATTTTTCACTTTTATCTATCCTGTGTTCCGGTTAAGATCAGACTGAAATTTCCGGTTTATTGGGGAGGGAAAATGCGATTCCTCGTCATTTTTTTGCCTGCCCTTTTTGTGCTTCCTCATAAAGCACCTGAAGGATGTTTGTCCGCACGTTCAGCTCGCCAAGTTTGTTATTATCACGGGTCGGATATACCCGGTTACTGAGAAAGATATAAGTAAGCTGATAAACCGGATCGATCCATACAAATGTTCCGGTAAAGCCTGAATGTCCGAAACTTTCAGGACTGGCACCCGGACAGGGATAGCTCTTAACCGGGTCAACCTCAGCATTATTAATCAGTGGCTTATCGAAAATAAGTCCGCGACGGTTATGGTCCTGAGGAAACTGAACGCGGGTAAATTCTTTCATGCTTGCTTCGCTCACATATTGTTTTCCTCCGTAGGCACCCATTTGAAGATAAAGCTGCATTAACTTGCCAAGATCATTGGCCGAAGCAAAAAGGCCTGCATTTCCTGAAACTCCGCCCAGGATGGCGGCCGACTCGTCATGAACGGTGCCCTGAACCAATTGATGACGGTAATACCGGTCATCTTCGGTCGGGACAATGCGATCGCGGGAAAACCGATCGAGCGGATTATAAGTCAATGCATCTGCTCCCAACGGTCGATAGAACTCAGCTTCAACATACTGTTTAAAATCTGTTCCCGAAATATCCTTAACGATCTGAGGGGTGATCACCAGGGGCAGGTCACTGTAAACATATTGACCGCGGGTCTTCAAAGGAGTCTTCCGGATTTCCCGGTTCACTTTTTTCAGGAATTTTTCGTTCAAATACATGCCGGGCGCCACACACAGGGAATGTTTTTCATCAGCCTGAGGGACATACCATCTGGGAGACAGCCCGCCATCTTTCAGCGTCTTCTTCCAGAAGCCGATAAACGGCACCAGCCCCGACTGATGGGCATACAACTCCCTGATGGTGATATCCTCTTTATCAGACCAGTGAAACAGCCGCTTCTTCCAATCCGTCAGATAGACCGAAACCGGCTGATCCGGATCGACCTTTCCTTCATCATACAATTTCAGGATCCCGGGCAACCCGCCGCTCACTTTGGTCACCGAAGCCAGATCGTACAAATCGTCTGTCCGGCTGGGCACACGCTGTTCAAACGTATGGTAGCCATAGGCCTTCTGAAAAACAACCTTGCCGTCTTTGGCAACAAAAATATTACAGCCGGGCATCGCCTTTTTGGCCAACGCATCCTCAACAATGGAATCTATTTTTGCCCTAAGGGTGAATGAATTCATTCCCGCTTCTTCCGGAATGGTATACTTCAAACGGACCGGTTTTTCAATTGAAAATCCATCTCCTGCCGTATAATACTGACCGATGCTGACGGGTAGTTTTCCGGCGGCTCCAATACCACCGAAAATCAGTTGAGCCGCCAGCTCCTGAACCAGCCGATCGTTCTGATAAGCCATGATCAAACCCGCCGGTTTACTGAAATCAGAAACTTCAGCCAGCGCATAGGGACTTGAAAAGAAAACTTCAATCGCGGTTTTCTCAGTACCCAGGTAATGAAGTAAATTTTCGATATGACCGGTGATGCCATAGGCCCGTTCGGGTTTTGTCCGTTGCATATTCCCGACCTGCATCGACTTCCGGGTCTTGCTTTCATAAAGGTGAAACCCGGCTATGACCATGTTGTACTTTTTCAACTGCTCTTTCACTCCGGCGAGTTCCGCGGCAGAAAAATTTTCAGGCAAATTGAAATTGTCCGTCTTCATGTAATTTCCCAGCATTTGCTGGAAAGGCGTCACCTCTTCTTCGCCTACCGAGACACAGGCCACTTTCAGGGTATCCAGGGTCATGAGTGGAATGAGTTTATTTTGATTCTCCAGTAAAGTCAGGGAGGCTTCGATTATTTCCCGCTTTGTCAGTTCAACCTGCGGTGTATTCAGATCGTCCATTAACCCATGAAGCGATACGGGCTTCGACCGATTCAAACCTGCCAGGTATTTGGCTGCCAGCACCCGCCTGCATTTTAAACCGATCTCTTCCCAGGAAAGCTCCTTGTTCTCCAGGGCGTTCCGGATGGCTTCCACCGCCGTATCCACATCCGCCGGAAATTCAACCACATCATTCCCGGCTTTAAGCGCCATGACCTCGATTTCGCCAGGCTTGCCGGACATGGACGCTCCGGCCATATTCATGGCGTCGGTCACGATCAAACCTGTGTAACGCCATTGATCTCTTACAATTCCCTGGATAATCCCTGAAGAAAGACTGGCGGGAACAGGGTTTTCCGGATCCAGGGCCGGGACGCTCAAATGAGCGGTCATCAAGCCGCCGATGCCTTGTGCCGCAAGTTGATGAAAAGGGTATAATTCAGTTGAATCCAGCCGCTCACGCGACCATGGGACTTGCGGGAGGGTGAGGTGTGAATCGGTTTGGGTATCGCCATGACCGGGAAAATGCTTTGCCACTGCGATAATGCCATTTTCCTGAAGACCCTGCATATAGGCCAGAGCAAATTCGGTTACCGGTTTTGCCGATTCCCCGAACGAGCGCATTCCGATAACGGGATTCAGTGATTGGGTATTGATATCGGCGACAGGCCCGAGGCTGATGTGAACGCCCAGGCGCTTCATCTGCCCGGCCATCGCAGCAGTTGCCTCTTTAATCAGGCCGGTATTCCCCGAAGCTCCCATCATCATCTGATAAGGGAAAGAGGTGACTCCCGGAAGACGCATGCCCACTCCCCATTCGGCATCCATGGCAATCAATACCGGGGTTTTCGCCAATGATTGGTACAGATTGGTCAGTCGCGCCTGCCGTTCCGGATCCCCTGAGAAAAAGATCACTCCTCCGAGGTTATATTTTTTGATCTGTCCGGCCAGTTTGAATTGACCAGTCAGGTTCTCATCCGCAGCGGCGTATGCCCAAACCAGCTGCCCAATCCGCTGATCAGGCGTGAGCGAATGATAAACGGAGTCGACCCAGGGATGTTCCAGAAACTTCCCGGGGTCGAACTGGGCCCGGCTAATGTTCACCGAGGCAGTCAATATCAATACGATGGAAAAGAGTTTTGTCATAATATTAGCTTTTAGCTGTTAGCCATTAGCTGTTAGCTTTGTTTTTTTGTAAAGATCAATAGTCCCAGAAAAGTGATCAGTCCGTTCATCAGCAACAGCTCAAATCCAAATTCATAGCCGCCCAGCCAGGCCTTCGAGTTACTGCTGACGACATAACTCAGCGCGGGCGAGAGCAGACAGATATAAGGCACGAAGCGGTCCTTTACCTGGTTTTTCATCAATATTCCAAAAGCAAATAATCCCAGCAAGGGCCCGTAGGTATATCCGGCCACCCGGAATACCGCCGTAACAACGCTGTCATTGTTAATCACCCGGAACAAGGTGATCACCAAAAACATAACGATCGTGAAACCAATATGTACTTTGAAGCGGGTTGCTTTGTTTTGCGGAGAGTCAACCTTCAGATTCAGAAGGTCAATGCAAAAGGACGTTGTGAGGGCCGTTAGAGCTGAATCGGCACTGGAATAGGCAGCCGACAGGATTCCCAGCAGGAAAAGCGCGCCGGCAAGGGTTCCGAAATGCTGAATGGCCAATACCGGGAATAAGTCGTCGGTCCGCGCGGGAAGCGTAATACCGTTTTGGTCGGCAAAATAATAAAGCAACACCCCAAGGCAAAGAAAAAAGAGGTTGGCAATGATAAACGCGAAACTAAACCAGAAGATATTTTTCTGGGCCTCCTGCCGGGTTTTACAGGTCAGGTTCTTTTGCATCATATTTTGATCCAGTCCGTTTAGTACAATCACAATTCCAAGGCCCGCAGCAAACTGTTTGAAGAAATTGGTTCTCGATTGCCAGTCCCAATCGAATATCTGACTGTAAGGATGACTGCTCACCGTCGTGATCATTTCGCCCAGGCCAAGATTCAGTTTGGCCGATATCACCCATATGGTTACCCCGACTGCCCCCAGAATGAAAAAAGTCTGCAGCGAGTCGGTCCACACGACCGTTTTGATCCCGGCCCGAAAGGTGTATAACCAGATTAACAGCAGGGTCAGAAAAACAGTCACCCCAAACGGAATACCCAGGGAATCAAAAAAAGCGATTTGAAGAACCCCTGCTGCCAGATACAGGCGAAAAGAAGCGCCTATGGTCTGTGAAACCAGAAAAAAGAAAGCACCGGTCTTGTACGACCGGATCCCAAACCGCTGGTCAAGGTACGTATAGATCGAAACCAGGTTTAACCGGTAATAAAGCGGGATCAGCACCATCGCAATGATCCAGTATCCAATAAAATTACCCAATAAAAATTGCAGATAAGTCCATGCTGTATTTCCAACTTCGCCCGGAACGGATATGAACGTCACGCCCGATATGGTGGAGCCAATCATTCCGAAAGCTACCAGGTACCATGGCGATCGCCTGTTACCGGTGAAAAAAGTCTCACTGTTGGCGTTCCTGGAAGTAAAATAAGACACGCCCAGGAGCATCGCGAAAAAGAGAAAGATTATAATGAAAATCAGCAGGGTACTCATGTGGAGAAGTGTAAAATTGATAATTTGTAAAACTGTTATCTTGTTATCCGGTTCAAAGTTATCTTAAATTGCGACTGGATACTTGCAACTGCCTGTCGGCTAATGGTCCATGCTTAAAGCTGGATTTTGTTTTCCGTTCTCCGTTCTCCCTGTTCCGGTTTCCGTATGGTATTCCACCTCCATATCCCAATCCCACTTGTCGAAGTAGAGATTGCCGCCATCCCATTCCAGTTCACCACGCTGAAAATCGTAGGGCTCACTTCGCGAAAATCTCTTTGGAGGATAAAGCTTCCGCCCGTAATCATCATTTACAATAAGCCGGTACGAATCGATACCATGCATATAAAACTCCCGGACCTGCCTGTCTTCACTGTCCTGTAATTTGAATGACTGGTCGACCGGCACCCAGCCAATACCTTCATAATAAACCTCACACCAGTCGTGCAGGTTAACATGCGAAGGATGCAGCATCCAACCGCTTTGCCACTTTGCAGGAATGCCCTGGGCACGAACCAGGCTCATGAAGAGCAGGGTCTGCATCCCGCAATCGCCATGGTTATTCTGAAGCACATAACCCGGAATATGCTTCATGGTACTATATTCCAGCGCGCTGGCCCAGGGAATGGTATCGCTGATCCACCGGTAGATCTTTTCAACCTTTCGCAATGGATTAGTCTCATCACCCACGATCCTTGCAGCAAGACCGCGGATCTGTGGGGTAAACACGATCTGTGGAAGACGTTCCGCGGTAAACTCACGGTACAGCTCACTATCGGTCACATAAGGCCTGATATCTTCCGGTTGCAAATCAAAATACTGCGCGGCAGTTTCAAGCTGAAACCGTACCTGAAAAACAGTCGGTTCATGGCTTACTGCCCGCTTCTGCAGAAATACGGTCCTTTGCATTGCGGATTCAGGCGCCAGCACCGATGAGTCGGGGGTGGTCGACAAAAGCCTGAATTTTTTCTGGCGCGGATTCCCTTCACGGGGGACCGGCATCCAGCAACGGATCAATTCCCCTGAGGGAACCGCTTCAGGCTTAACCGTAATGGTGTAGGTCAGAGTCATAAAAACAGGCAAGACAGGATCGTGCGATTGTCCGCTCGACTTAATCACATCGGCGGTGTGCTGTAGCCGAAACAGGTCAAGCGAATCGGTCCGGATACCATCAACCTCCAGTTTACGCCTGCCAGCCGCCGAATCGAGCCGGAACAGATTCGGCACAGCATTCGAAAAATACCGCTTTTGCCCGTCAATGACCCTCATTTCCAGTTTTTCTGTCTCTTCCCATTGCCTCATCAGCGAATCATCTGACAAGCCATAACGGATCAACTCCCTTTTAACCTGCTGCTCATCCTTCGAAAAGTCGAGCAGGATCCGGTGCATCATATCCTGCAATGAATCCAGCTTATCCTGTTCGGGAGTATCCATTCCCTTTATCCGTCTGAGCGAATCGATCAGTTGTGTGGCCTGTTGAAACTCTCCCCGCCCGACCCTTCTTTCAACAGACTCCAGGGATACTTCCTTACTGACGTGCTGACAACCAGTCAGCGTAAAAACTGCACCGATAATCATGGATTTTAGTAATATGTATGACATGCTACAAATGATTAATTGAAGATAATTTATCAGGACGGTATCCCTTCTTTTTCAAAAAGGTAAGCAGTTCCCCCAGCCGATCGTAAAATTTATCCGTTCTTTTCATCTGAGTACCCAGATGAATTAAAATAATGCAGCCGTTCAGGCCGTGCGGATCATTTTTCTCAAATGCCTTCAGGTTTTCCATTATGGCATCCGACGACAGGTAATTGGGCATGTCGGGGGTGGTATAATCAGCGTTTGTGCGGATACCCGGCGTGAAGTTAACTACAGTCAGTCCCATCTGCAAGGCCCAATCTACTGTTGCCTTGTTGTACCATTCATACGGAGGGAGAAAATAATTCGCTGAGCGGACATCAATCCCGTGATCATTCATTTTCCGGTAGTTTTCCTTCAAATCTGATTCAAACCGGGTTCTGTCGACCAGGAGGGAATCTCTCTTCGTCCAGTCAGCATATAATAAATGCTGGTCCGAATGTGCCCCCACAAAATGGCCATTCTGTACGAGCTGATCAATAAGCAACTGGTTTTCTTTATTTGCGTAAAACTCTCCGGTAAGAAAAAAAGATGCTTTTACCTGATGCTTCTTCAGTGTACTGACAATTTTCTGCCCGCCTTCATTGAGGTCGTGGGCCGAAAAAATCAGATAGACCGTTTTTTCTGACGTGTCCCCGCGCACAACAGCTCCCTGGTTGTCTTTGACAGTCCGTCTGTCGGTTTTCAGCCCTTCCGTTTCGAGCGACGAAAGCAGCCAGCTCAGACTGGCCGTACCATCCATGGTTGGTTCATTGGAGGAATAGTCGCCCATATCATCATGATAGACTGCCTTGCCTCGCTGGAAATCTTCATATTCGTCGGCTTCCATTAAGTGGATGCCCCGCAGATCTTCGTAAATGCGCCGGTATACCGGTCCGTCTACGAGTCCGCCGGTTGTGGTTTGATGCAATAAATAAGTGATCGCTGAATGGGGTGATTCCGGATAGTCACCTCCGGCAGGAAGCCCGCAGATCATACTGGTTCCCCAGGGGTTGCACCCAAAAAGCCAGTCGGTAAGCGACGTTTCCGTCTCAAGGTACGTAGCATCTCCGGTAATTTGCCGGTAGAGCCGGGCCTGTGTTGCTGCAGCCACGATGAAATTGCTGGAGCACCACTGGAACGGGATGCCAATTCGAAACGGATCGCCGGCCGCGGCTTTTTTAATCTGTTCGAGCCCCTGTTTCATCAGGGCGGCAAACTGCGCAGCAGTGGCCGTGTCGGCCGATTGCGCGAGCAGGGCGTGACCCAGATTAACAAAAGGGTAGTATTGGTAATGCCTGGCCCGTTGTAATTCCATCCAGGGTGTTACCGGTTCAAGCTCTCCCCAATACTTAGCCTGGTCTTCCATAGTCAGGGAAACCGCAGCCAATTCCATATCGTCAATATAATTGTCTTCTTCATAAAAGTACGGAGATACCACGCACGCGGTCTGGTTCACGCCCGGATCTGACAAAGCAAATGCCCAGGCTTCCTTTGCTTTTTCCTCCATCCTCTTGGCGAAATCCTTGTCTATATCAGCAAATATTGTTGATCCCAAAGCAAAAGCCGAAGCATATTTCGCAGCAGTTGAAGCCACTCCGGTCGAGCGGTTTTTGTGCTTTCCAAGTCCCTGGGGTTTTCCGGTGACAAAATAAACCGGGCGCGCCTTTCCCAACCCGTAAGTGACCGTGTCGCCCACCGGTAACCGGTATCCCCGGTGATCACGGTCATCGGCGATTTGGTTGTACATTTCATTTTTGGCGGGATTCATTTTCAGCAGCCATTCCAGTCCCCAGCGCGCCTCGTCGAGAATATCGGGTAAACCATTACTCCCGGCCCGCCCGCTGGCCTGAAACCGGTCACCAAAAGGAGCCGGATTCTGCTTCCAGGCAAAAAGCATCTGATAGACCGCATTTGCCGAAGTCGTTACATACTGGAGGTAATCGCTTGCATCGTGCCAGCCTCCGGTCACATCAATATGCTCTCCTGTCCGTGACGGATGATCAACAATAATACCATCATGCACATGGCACGAATCGTTGAAAAACGGATTGAATCCACATCGTTGCTGGCGCATGTAATTCAACGGAAAGTCTGCTGTTCCTTCATATATATCGGCCGCGATCCGGAACGAAGGCGAAAGGGTGTCAGCAAACAAAACCCGATAGCCTCCCGGTTCTGTTAAGGCCGAAAAATCAAGCCTGAAAGCAGCCCGTTGTCCCCAAACGGAAGCATCCGCTTTTTCCGGAACCGATTCAAAAACCATTTCACCCGAAAGGCTGTTAATGACCTGAAATTTTCCGGCAAGCACCTCTTTATCACTCAAAAAAACCGCAACTTTACGGCCTCCGGGGAAATAGCCTAACTGATTGATCCGGATTACGCCCGAGCCGGAGAGGCCGACGGGGGAAATAAAAACAAGTAAAAAGAATAGTCTCCGGATCATAACAGACAGTTTTTGGTTCAGAAATAGTATTGTTTAATTCGCTGGGCATCCATCACTCATGTTCTCCCGCGCTTTTTCTCATCTCGGCAATGCTCAAACAAGTTTGGCTTTATTCTTGCTAACGAAACGTTCGTGTCAGTCCAAAGTTAAATGATTAAAATTACAAAAACAAAAACTTGTAATACATCTTATAAGTTGATGCATTTCTGAAATAAATTTATTTATCTTTGTCCTATGAAGGTGAAATTAATTGCAGACAGTGGCTCGACCAAGGCGGATTGGAGGCTGATCAGCGGATCAACAGAAATTAAGTCCTTCCAGACCAAAGGAATGAATCCTTATTTTCGCACCCGCGAAGATGTCACACAGGAATTGAAGGAAGAGATCCTCTCCGGAATTACCCGGGAAGTCGATGAGGTCATTTTCTACGGCGCCGGTGTTATTAGTCAGTCCAACGTCGTAAGAGATTCCCTGGTGCAATTATTTCCGGCGGCAAGCGTTGAAACACATTCCGATGTTCTTGGCGCTTCCCGTGCTCTGTTTGGCCGGAACGCAGGGATCGCCTGTACATTGGGTACCGGATCGAATGCCTGCTTTTATGACGGAACAAGTGTGGCCGAAAAAGTACCGCCCCTGGGTTTTATTCTGGGCGATGAGTGCAGCGGCTCGGCATTCGGGAAGAAGCTTTTGGGTGATTATTTCAAAAAGGTTATGCCGGCCGATTTGCGACTCCTGTTTGAACAGGAATTTTCGCCGGTTCTGGAAGAGGTACTCGACCGGGTTTACCGCACAGAGCGTCCCAATAAATATCTTGCCGCCTTTGCACCTTTTCTTTCCGGACACATTCTGCATCCCTATTGCCGGGAAATGGCAGAAAAGAGTTTCAAAGAATTTTTTGAACGCAATGTGCTCAGCCTCCCGGTAACACCCGTCCACGCAATCGGGTTTGTAGGATCGGTTGCTTATTTTTTCAGAGACATTGTAGGCAGGCAAACGGAGGCGTTTGGATTCAAAAAACCTGTTGTCATAAAAGAGCCTGTTACCGGATTGGTAGCATACCATAAAAACTAATCAAAGCAGCATCACATGATCCTGACCAATATTACAGAAGCGGATTCGTTGTACAGTAACCTGGAGGAAATGACAGTCAGGCAATTGCTTGAAAATATTCACGAAGAAGACAAGAAGGTCCTGCCCGCTGTTCACCAGGCGATACCCAAAATTGAAGAACTGGTTGACCGGATCCTTGATCGTATGAAGAAAGGGGGCCGGTTATTTTATATCGGTGCAGGTACCAGCGGCCGGCTGGGTATTCTTGATGCGTCAGAAATCCCTCCTACTTATGGTGTGGGATACGACCTGGTAATCGGCCTTATTGCCGGTGGTGACCGGGCTATCCGTAAAGCCGTTGAAGCGGCCGAGGACAATGAAGAGCTGGGATGGATTGAATTACAAAGGTACCAGGTCAGTAAGCTCGATACCGTGATCGGAATAGCAGCTTCAGGGCGTACGCCCTATGTCATCGGAGCAGTAAAACGCGCCAGGGAACACGGCATGCTCACGGGCTGTATTTCCAATAATCCGAATACCGAGTTGACGCGAAGCGTGGATGTTGCCATTGAAGCTGTCGTAGGTCCTGAATTTGTTTCGGGAAGTACACGAATGAAAGCCGGCACCTCCCAGAAGCTGATCCTGAACATGATCACGACCTCCCTCATGATCAAGCTGGGAAGGGTAAAGGGAAATAAAATGGTCAATATGCAGCTCACCAACCAAAAACTGATTATGCGGGGTACCCGGATGATTATGGAAGAACTGGGCTATGATGAGGCGAAGGCGCAACGCCTGTTGCTGCTTCACGGCTCGGTGAACAAAGTACTCGATACCGCCCGAAACGGAAATACCTGAACAGGGTTTGGGGTAAAGCCCCATCAGGTGTTTCTCAAAAACTTATTATATACCTGCATATTTCGGTCCAGATGCGCCTGCATCTTATCATAGGCTCGTTCGGCATCCTTTTCACGAATAGCATTTACAATCTCCTTATGGTATCCCAGTGTGATTTCCTTTTCCCCTTCAATATTGGCGTAAATATAATTCCGCATTCGCGGAAGTAAATTGTGAACCGGCTCCATGGTCACGATCACAAACGGATTGCCCGTGGCACGGGCCACTCCGAGATGAAACCGGTTGTCAATGTCTGATTCCAGTTGCGTATTGTCGGGATCACATTTGGAAAATTCGATCAGATTGGCTTCCAGTCCGGTCAAATCTTCGTCAGTCCGGTTTTGGGCGGCCATCTTGGCGATTTCAGGTTCGAACGCCAGGCGTAACTCGATAATCTGACTGATCAGGTTCACATCGAACTTCAGGTCGTAGTATAAATTCAGGGAGTCGATAGCATCCTTCATGTTGATCTTGGTTACCACCATGCCGCTGCCTTTTTTGATCTGGATGAGCCCCCGCGCGCTTAGCCGGCGTAAAGCTTCGCGCAGGGCAGTCCGGCTTACAGCAAACATTTCACACAACTCCCGCTCTGAGGGAAGCTTTGATCCGATCGGCAACTTCTTCTCCCGTATGGCACGTTCAATATTGCGCTCAATCTTCTGGCTTAGCGTTTGAGTCGTACCAATCTTCTTAAAGATTTCATTCATCGAATTTTCCATATACCACGCGAATAAAAGGGTCCGCCAAAGATATCATAAATTTTTGTGTTCCTGCGTTTTGCCTCCTGGATAAACCTGTTGTCCTTTTAAATGTCTACCATTCCCGCTCCGAATAAGAATCTTCCTGTCTGCACGGGAACGAATCCCGGATTGAGGAAGATTCGGGCCTGCACAGGAATGGTAAACTGAAACCGGAATATCAGATCGAATTGCTGATCAAAAAGGTCACAGCAAAAGCTACGATCGCGTACAATTCCGGGAAAACAGCCAGCACCATGGTTTTGCCGAAAACGTCGTATCCTGAGCTGATGCCCGCAATACCGTTGGCGACAATGCTGCCCTGCTGAATGGCCGAATACAGCGCCACCAGGCCCAGTGAAAGCCCGGCTCCCAGAAAGGCCGCTCCATGTACCATCGTTACAGCATCGAGCGAGCCCAGTTTCAGGTTCATCACAAAAAAACCTGCGAAGCCGTAAAGCCCCTGCGTACCGGGCAAGGCGCTCAGCAGCATGTAGCTGCCAAAAGCGTCTTCACGTTTTTTCAGCGCACCAATAGTCGCATTACCCCCTTTAGACACTCCGATGGCGCTTCCAATTCCTGAGAGGAGAACCATCAGAGCCAGTCCGACATAAACGAGTACATAAGCCAAGTCCATAATTTCGATATTAAATGATTAATGATTTTTTTGTTTTGCAAAAGGCTGGTAAGCTTTGCCGCCGCCTTTAAAACCCGCATTTTTGTAAAATTCCACAAAGGTCAGACGCATGGGATGAACGAATGCGCCCAGAGACGAAATGGCCAGATTGGCCGTGTGCCCGATCAAAATGATCAGGAAGAAAACCACCGGACCAATATAGGGAGCTTTCCCAAAAGCCACAGCCATCTGGTTAACTACGAGACCCAGGATGGAACTGGCGACCCCGAGTGCAAACAACCTGATGTAGGAAAGCAGATCTCCGAATATACCTGTCACATTTCCATATATCTCCCAGATCCCTCCGCCAAGCCGCTGGAATACCGAGCCCGTACCCGAAAAGAAAATAATGAAGAACAAGGAGGCGGAATAGCCGAAAATCCTCAGCACTTTTAAAACGGGTGTCATGGCGGTAGCGGGAAGCCAGGCTTCAAACACCCCCGCCGTAAAAAAGAGCAGCAGCCACCCGGCTGAACCCAGGGCGAGCCAGGGATTAGACTGACGCAGTTGGTTAAAAATGCGCAACACGATCCCGAAAATGATTTGTATGGCTCCGATAATCATCGAAAGGTAAAAGATACTTTCCGACTCCAAAAACTTGTCTCTCACCGATTCAAGCGCTGGCACGTCAGCCAGTACAATACCAAAGAAGGTTCCGAATAGCAGACCCATAATCATTGTCGAAAGTCCAAAAAACTGCCCAAGGGTCAGGTAACTTTTCATATCGGCCGAAGCAAATCGTTTTCCGATGGTCGTTCCAACCAGAATGACCAGTCCGTAGCCGGCATCACCCAGGCAAAACCCGAAAAACAACATGAAAAACGGCGCAAAATAAACGGTCAGGTCCATCTCGCCGTATGCGGGCAGCGAAAATAACTTCGAGATTGGCTCAAATAAGCGCGCAAACCGGTTGTTGACCAATTGCACCGGAGGCACTTCCTCCTCCGTGGCTGCCGATTCAAAATAAAGAATTCCCTTTTCATCCAGATACTGGTTCAGTGGATCCTTTGCAGTAACAGGAACCCACCCTTCCAGCAAAAGAATCTGTCCTTCTCCGACAGGAGATGTGCGGTTATCGAGAATATCGAGCCAATCCATACGGTCGCGAAGCACCGCCAGGCGGCTCTTCAGGGGCAGCCAACTGCTGTTTGCCAGTTTTTCCAGTTTCGAACGGACTTCAGCAATCTCCTTTTTTAGCATCTCATGCCGCTCATTCAGTTCAGTTAACTGCTCCTGCGGCGGGTGCAGCTCGCGTGCTCCCTCAAAGGTAACTTCCTGCTTTCCAATACAGATAAAATGAACTTCCCGGTCAGACCTGCTGATCACTTCAACCGGGAAAAGCTCGAGCCAGCTTTGACTGAACTTTTTTGCCGGAATGGTATAAAACCGGATGAAGATACCGGCATCATTCAGATTACGGATCACCTGACCGGAGTAATCACCCCATATCTCCCGTGCATCGATTGTTTCCTGAAGCAGTTCCAAAGCAGACCGGCAATCGCCAAGCCTTTTCATGAGTGAGACAGCCCTGGCATGAATATCGCTGACAGGAAGCAATGTTGGCTTTTCTTCCGGTTGCTCATGTCTGTAATTCTTTAACTGCTCCAGCACGTGACCGATTTGTCCGGCTTCACCTGCCAGTTCAGCAGCCTCACCGACCAGCTTCCGCTCCCTTCCGCGGTCAATATGCACCACTTCCAGTTCCTGAAGATCGTTCAGGAACTGCCGGTAGAATGAATGATGAACGGCAAATGTATATTTGATCATGGGTACAATCATAATTCCAGGATCTTTTGCATTTTCGTTTTCAACAATTTCTGCGACGCCTTCGACAGGTTATCTTCATCTTCGAGGTATCGTTTGATCTGTCTGATCGCCGATTCCAGCGCGGGTATCTGCACTTTCTCATACAGGTTTACCTTTTGGGTTGCTTTTTTGCGGGCCTGTTCCAGTAAGCGGAGCCGGTGGTTCAGTACCTTTTCCTTAGCCATAGCCTCCAGCACGTGCTGCAACACGGGAACTCCCTCGCTGAACCAGTCGGGACGAAGCGTGAGGGGAAACTCCTGAATCGTTGTATCGATCCCTTCATACGAGGGAATCAGGATCCCGGCTATTTTGTTGCGGCTGACACGGACTTCCCTGACCTGTAAAAGTGAAAAGTCGAATTCATTCCACAAGGATTTCCAGCCTTCCATTTCGCCAAGTAGTTCCCGAAGCACCAAGCTTGCTTCCTCCATCCGTTTGCGGGTATCAAACACCATGGCACGCAGGGCAGCTTCCTTGTTTTTTAGCGTTGGAAGCGCCTTTACGCGCATTTTTAACTTCGTCTGAAATTCGCGTAATACGGTCTTATTGTATTTGATCTCCAGTTTCATAATAGTCGTAAGTACTTAGTCGTTAATCGTTAGTACTGACATCCCGGACCACAGCAGCCCAGGCTAAACCATTTCGGGTTGTTTCCAGTAGCGGTCAACAAATTCCTGTTTGATCCCGACCTCATCGCGCGTCATATACAAGCTTAACAGCCTCCAGGTTTCATCAAGCATCTCATCGGTTCCAAGATTAACATCGATGGCCAGAATGTTCCGTGAATATTCCTCGGCGAAATGAAGTACCCGCCGGTCATAATCCGATAATTCAAAGCCGTTCTCCAGTTTTGTTTTTGAGTTAGCTGCGTCGGCGTATAACCGGATGGCTGCATTCATCACCTGCGGATGGTCGCTGCGGGTTGCTTTTCCGATAACGAGTTGTTTCAGGCGCGACAGACTTCTGAAGGGGTCGATAATCACCTTGTTTACGTCGGGAGAACGACGCAAAAACAACTGTCCTTCCGTTATATAGCCTGTATTATCGGGAATAGCGTGCGTGATATCTCCCCCCGACAGGGTGGTCACGGCAAGGATCGTGATATTTCCGCCATCGGGGAATTGCACCGCTTTTTCGTAAATCTTAGCCAGATCGCTGTAGAGCGATCCGGGCATACTATCTTTCGAGGGAATCTGGTCCATCCGGTTTGAAACGATACTCAACGCATTGGCATACTGCGTCATGTCGGTCAGCAGCACAAGCACCTTTTCATTCTTCTCGGTGGCAAAATACTCGGCAGCAGCCAGCGCCATATCGGGGATCAGGAGGCGTTCAACGGGCGACTTATCGGTAGTATTGATAAAGCCGATGATTTTTGACTGTCCGTAGCCCTTTTCGAAGGCGTGCTTGAAAAACAAATAGTCGTCGCGGGTGAGTCCCATCCCGCCAAGGATGATCTTATCCACTTTCGCGCGCAGGGCGATCAGCGCGAGCACCTGGTTGTATGGCTGGTCGGGATCGGCAAAGAATGGGATCTTTTGTCCCGACACGAGCGTATTGTTGAGGTCGATGCCCGCAATACCGGTCGCGATCAGCTCACTTGGCTGCATCCGCCGGACCGGGTTTACCGACGGCCCGCCGATGGGATACTCGCGCCCCTCAACAGCAGGAAGTCCGTCGACCGGATTTCCGAAAGCATCAAAAAAACGTCCGTTCATGTAATCGCTCAGCGGGAGCCAGGGCGGTCGCCCTGTAAACAGCACTTCCGCATCACTCCGCAGTCCTTCGGTACCTTCAAATACCTGGAGCGTTACCTTGTTCCCCACGATCTTGACAACCTGGGCAGCACGTCCCTGCACCCAGGCCATTTCTTCATAACCCACACCGGTAACCTCAAGGGTACAGGTGGCTTTGGTGATGTTTGCCAGCCGGCAATATATTTTCTGGAATGCCCTTGCCTTCATGCTGTTGTAATTTTGGTATTAACAAGATCTTTTAATTCCTGCTCATAACGACGGAACCGGTCTGAATTGAACTCACTGTAATTCATCTGCTTGAACAGGTTGATGATTTTCTTGAAATAGTCCCTTACCAGGTTAAAATCGGTAAACCCAAAGTCTGTTTCCACAACCTTAATGACTTTTTCAAGCATGTATTTCTGGCGTTTCAGCGGTGTGTTGCTGTCGATTGCGTCGAACGCATCCTGTTGAAGGATGGAGAAGTCGATCAGTTCGGCTTTCCAGAAGATTTCGTGATACTCAACCGGAACGCCGTCATCGCCCAGAATATTAATCTGTTCGCGTACTTCCTGTCCCCGGATCAGAAAGTTTTTTACAAAATCGATCTTTTCGATCCAGTTTGCCCCGATGTTTTTAGCGGCAAAGTCGATATATTCTTCGTATTCGATGTATTTTGAATAACTGTCGATCGGGTCGATGGCAGGATACCGCTTACTGTCGGCGCGATTTTGCGACAGGGCAAAGAAGCAGCGTGCAACTTTTTTGGTTGCTTCGGTCACCGGCTCCAGCAGATTTCCCCCGGCAGGCGAAACGGTACCGATAAAAGTAATGGAACCCTTCATCCCGTTATTCAAAACGGTATAACCGGCTCTTGAATAGTAGCTGGCGATGATTGCTGATAAGTCCATCGGGAAGGCATCAGGACCGGGAAGTTCTTCCATACGGTTCGACATTTCCCTGAGCGCCTGTGCCCAGCGCGATGTAGAGTCGGCGAGAAGCAGCACACGCAATCCCATCGACCGGAAATATTCGGCCATAGTCATCGCGGTATAGACCGACGCTTCACGGGCAGCTACCGGCATGTTCGACGTATTGGCTACGATAACGGTTCTTTCGACGAGCTTTCTGCCTGTTCGCGGGTCATCCAGATGCGGAAATTCCGTGAAAATTTCAACAACTTCGTTGGCCCGCTCGCCGCAGGCAGCGATAATCACCACATCAGCCGCCGCCTGCTTGGCCAGGGCGTGCTGCAGCACGGTTTTCCCGCTTCCGAACGGTCCGGGAATAAAACCGGTTCCGCCTTCGAGGATCGGATTCATGGTATCGATGACCCGGACTCCTGTTTCAAAGAGCGTCCCGGGTCGTATTTTGTCACGGTAACGGGTAATGGGGAGTTTCACAGGCCAGCTTTGCACCATACTGACTTCGCGCTGCTGTCCCGACCGGTCAGTTAACCGGGCAACGGTATCGTTCAGCCCATATTCTCCCGCCGGCGCTATCCATTCCACCTCAAAAGCTCCTTCAAATTTAAAAGGGACCATGATCTTATGGCGGATATGGTATTCCGGAACCTCTCCCAGCCAGTCGCCCGCATGAACCAGATCGCCTGGTTTAACCAGCGGCGTAAACTGCCACCGTGAGTGCATGTCGAGCGGATGAGTCCTGGCACCCGCCTCCAAAAAGATCCCTTCCATTTTATCCAGATCGTTTTGAAGTCCATCCAGATTACGGGTGAGGAGTCCCGGACCCAGTTGAACTTCAAGCATCACTTCCGAAAATACGACGTCCATCCCGGTGTGAAAGCCCCGGGTTGATTCAAAAACCTGGGCAAATGCCTTATTTCCCTCGGTCTTGATCACCTCGCCCATAATTTCCTTGTCATGATACCGAAAAAAGCAGATACCGTTTTGGATCAGCGGACCTTCAACCACAGCTTCCACCAGATTGCCGACAATGGCTGTCACTTTTCCCCTGCTTATTATTTTTAGTTCTTCCATATTCCCGATTGTTGGTTCAGTTGATATCTTGTCAAACTATAACAGACTCCTTACGCATAATTAATCAATCTTTCCGCTGTGGTAACCGCATCAACCGGCACCGGGGGATGATAAATGGTTTTCCACCGTTCCAGCAGCAGCAATTTTTGGAAATATCCGAGAATTACGTCGACAGAGAAGTATTCGAACCGGTTGATCTCATCGATCGCATTCCAGCGCAACTTGTCTGTTTCCAATTCCCGTTCACGGAGATTTGCTCCTGAATACACGGCTTCCAGTTTTGCAGCCGGAGGGAATTCTGTCTGGATGATCTTCTGTGAACTTGTGAATTCAAGTAAGAGGTCATGGTAGTCGTTCCCCGGAATTAACGCTTGCTTTTTTTCCTTCGAAAGCAGTTCAGACCGCCGGGCAGCCAGAAAATTGAGCAGGTTCAGCTCAAAGGCGCCCCAATTCTGAAGGAAATGATTACCCGAGGTCAGTAACTGTTTGAAATAAAGACACTGGAGGCGGTGTGCAATCCGGCCTGAAGGCAGGCTTCCCCGGTCATTCTCCTTCCAGGCAACAAGTTGCCGGAGATACTGGGGGAGTTCCTGATAGGCCTCATTGCCCGAATGAAACGCTTCAACAGGTAATTCCAGTGGCAAATCGCCCGATATGTCTTCACCGCTGAGCCAGGAAACTATTTTCAGGTGAAATTTTCTGAGCCATAACAAACGCACCCACTCCAGTTCTTCTGCGGAAAGGATCTCCTCCAGCATTCCCGGGTAGAGGACAGGAAGAGCAAGATCCGGTTCAGGGTCGAATTCCAGGTCAGGCAGCCCGGCTATAAAGGCATAATAGGCGCTCATGAGTTTTCCTGACTAAAAAGGAATTCCCTTATTTTAGGTTTCATCAGCGCCGTGAAAAAAGTTTGAAAATCCTCAGCGGTAAATGACATTTTGAAACCCTCACCTTCATTGACAACGCTAAAGCCGTCTTTCAGCCCGGGAACAGGTTTGATCTTCACGCCTGAAGCAAGAACATCCGAAGCCTTTGCCTTTAGTAATTTTTCGATGCGTGCCGCAGATTCTTCGGGGATGAGCATCTCCGGATGGCTGCCATTTGCACCGTTAGCACGCCAACCTTTAGCGATTTCCAGCATCAGATCTTTCAGAAAAACAGAGTCGTCGGTGAGTTGTCGGGCAAGCTCCTCTGATGCCTTTGCCGCAACTATATTTTTTATTTCCTGCCGGGTGATCTCCACAACCTGTTCCGATACGGCCTGCAACTCCGCTCTCAGCGAATTATTGATCCTTTCGGTCTCCTCCTTAGCTTCCGTTAAAATGGCTTTGGCTTGTTCTTCCGACGTTGCAACGATCTTCTCCGCCTTCTTCTGTGCGTCAGCCAAAATGTTGTCCGCTTGCTCGCGGGCCTTCGTAACCCCCTCGTTATAAATGGTCTCCGTAAGCTCTTTGATCTTGTTGTTCATATGTCAATTTCGATTAGTTTCAGGGAAATTGAACCCAATTTACTAAAAAAGCAGTGATACCCGAAGGAAACAGGTCCGGAATTTTCAAATATTAACATTGAATTTATAGGAACGCTCAGAAATAGCTGATTTCTTCATCCAGGATATCTCCCAGCAAATGATTGGCCAGGCGGCTGGCGCCGATCCGGAACAGTTTCGGGTTCATCCAGTCTTCACCCAACACTTCCTTTACAATACTGAGGTACAGAATGGCATCGTCGGCTGATGAAATGCCCCCGGCGGGCTTGATGCCCACTCTTTTCCCGGTTTTGGCATGAAACTCCCGGATGGCATGACACATGATCAGTGTAGCCTCGGGCGTGGCTGCAGGACTGACTTTACCGGTCGATGTTTTGATAAAATCGGCCCCCGACTCCATGGCCAGCATAGCAGCTTTGAATATTCTGTCCCGCTCAGCAAGGGAACCCGTTTCCAGGATCACTTTCAGGTGAGCCTCGCCAACAGCGTCCTTAATGGTTGCGATCTCCTCCCGGCAACTGGTCAGGTCGCCGCCCAAAAATGCCCAGAGCGGCAGGACAATGTCGATTTCGTCAGCGCCGAGTTCCACGGCCATCCGGGCCTCTTTCACCTTTAGCCCAATGAACGTCATGGATGAAGGGAAACCCCCTGCAACTGCGGCTATCTTTACTTTCTCCTGTATAAGAGTCTCTTTAACGACGGACACCATGTTCGGGTAAACACAAACAGCAGCCACATTGGGAAGTGACGGAAAGTCGTTCCCAAAATCATTTACCCGTTGAGTAAATGCCCTTACGTGGCCTGGTGTATCCGTTGAATTGAGCGTCGTAAGATCAATACACGAAAACGCCAGTTCTTCCAGCCTCCGGGTTTTGTTAAAACCGGCCCTGATCATGATTTCGTTCAATTCATTTTGTAGGTTCATCGCTTTTTACTTTAGTTTCTCGTTGTTTTTGTGCCTGTCATGGTCACGTGAAGTTTTCTTCTCCATGTTTTTCAGAAAAGCTTCGTTCAGGTCAACCCCCGTCTGGTTTGCCAGGCAAATCAACACCCACAACACGTCGGCCATCTCGTCCCCCAAATCACGTTCTTCTTCCGAAGATTTAAATGACTGATCTCCATATTTGCGGGCCATAATCCGGGCCAGCTCTCCGACTTCTTCGGTCAAAACAACCATGTTGGTCAGTTCGCTGAAATAACGAATGCCATAGGTCCTGATCCAATTGTCAACCAGATGCTGGGCCTGCTTAAGTGATATTTCCTGATCTTTCTGCATGTGACTACCTGTTTATTTCATTCCTGCGCAAACAGGAATCTTCATCTTTCTGTACGATCTTGTCCGGAAGAATATGCATATATACGCAATCAGCCTCTTTTGGTTAATTGCGTAATTAAAAGTCCTTGTTTTTGGTGTCCATTATAATGGTCACCGGACCGTCATTCAGCAGCGACACCTGCATATCGGCTCCGAATTCACCGCTGCCGACCGCCTTACCAAGCTTTTCCGATAATTCATCGATAAACCGCTCATACAGGGGAATGGCTTTGGCAGGTTCGGATGCACGAATATAGGAAGGCCTGTTGCCTTTTTTCGTGGAGGCCATCAAGGTAAACTGGCTCACTAATAATGCGTCTCCTCCCGTCTCCGCCAGGGATCGGTTCATCACGCCAGCATCATCATCAAAGATCCTCAATTGGGAGATCTTCCGGACCAGCCAATCGACATCTTCCTGACCATCGGCATCTTCGATACCAAGCAAGATAAGCAAACCCCCATTAATTGCCGCCTTCACACTTCCTCCGATCGTGACCGATGCCCGGGAAACCCGTTGAATAACAACACGCATCTTTTTCGGTTTTATATTAACGAATCACGCAGGCAAACAAATGCCGCTACCTTTTTTAACAAAGATAATAATTAACGCTTTGACACGCTCCTCGATCAGGCCGAAATAATAGCGGTCAAAACATTTGATGGCATTGTGAGAAGTTTAATTATTTTTGCTTTATGACTACCCATTGTTTACAACTAAAAGATACAGATCCTTATTTCAACCTGGCCGCTGAAGAATATTTTCTTAAAAGTCAGGCTGACGATTTCATCATGACCTGGCGCAGCAAAAGCGCTGTTGTGGTCGGAAAACATCAGAATGCGCTGGCTGAGATCAATCACCGCTATGTGCGGGAGAATCAGATCTGTGTTGCCAGACGCTTGTCGGGCGGCGGGACAGTCTTTCATGATCCCGGCAATCTGAATTTCACGTTTATCCGGCAGGTTGACCAGGTAGACCGGATCAACTACAGCCTGTTCACGCAACTGATGATCAGCATCCTGAAAAAGCTGCAACTGGATGTTTACGCCAATCAGCACAACGCCATCTTTCTGGATCAAAAAAAAGTATCAGGCAGCGCCGATCACGTGCACAGGCGCAGGGTTATGCACCACGGCACCTTGCTTTTTAACAGCCACCTTCATCAGCTAAGGGATGCGTTAAACGTCGATTTATCGCGGTTTGACGACAAGGCGATCCAGTCGAACCGGAGCGAAGTGGTGAATCTGTCCGGGTTCCTGCCCTCCGATATGACAATGGAAAAATTTTCAGATTTCATATTTCATCAGCTTGTTCAGACCAGCACGGATCACGTTGTGAGAGAAATCACCTCTCAGGAGCGACAGGACATCGAGACGTTGCGTGATGAAAAATATTGCCGGTGGAACTGGATTTACGGCTATTCACCCCGTTACCGGTACCGCAACGAACTCCCCGCAGCGGGGAAAAAAGTTTCTTTTATGCTATCGGTTGAAAAAGGCATAATTAAGGAGTCGGCGTGGATGGGGGATATTTCAGCCCGTCTGGCTGCAATGCTGACTAACGCGCTCGAAGGTCGTAACCACGACTATGAGATGCTAAAGCAGGTTATTCCGGGCCTGGAGACGCAACTTCAAAATGAAGGGTTTTCAGCGGAGCTGTTGCTGGAGAAGATCCTGTGATCCTCCTGCCTCCCCGGCAGGAGGGGCCTGGGGGGAAACCCCGCCCTCACTCTTCCATTACCTTTATGGTCTGCACCGTTTCACCGATCCTTCCGTCTTTGTCAATGGCTTTCACCTTAACTAAAAATTCTCCCTTCACCTGGGTTGCCGGCAACTGAACCCGCACTTCACCCTGGCTGTTAAGCAGTAACGACGGTGACCAGTACAAAGTAGTCTGATTATTTCCTCCCTTGAATTCTTTTGCGTTTTCCGTGTCTGGTTTACCCTGTTCCTTTTCACCAGAATTACCCCTGCGTGTCATGATCTCGATCAATCCAACCGAGTTGAGCCCGGTATAACGTGAAATCTCCACCGGACTGGTTGAGATATTGATCGACTCCACGTCGTAAGGTGAAATGCTGTTGAGCACAGATGCGCTTGTTCCGAGTTTCTGTCCGTCGAGCACAATAAGCGCCCCGTCCTGTGCCATCAGCGAATTTGCTCCCCCCGGGAAAACAATCTTATCTCCATCGGCAAGCTGGAACGGTTTGATCATTTTGATAACATCCATAACCGATGATCCTGAACGCAGATATTTCAGGTAAGAAGCATCCCGGTTCTGAGGAGGAATGGCTTTTCTTTTAGCTTTTGTATACAAAAACGGATTTTCTGCAAAGAAGCGGGCCGGCACCTGTGGTTTTTCGATGAATGTCATGGCAGAAAGAAACCGCCGGACCTGAACCGATAATCTTTCGTGAAGGTCCTTGTCAAGCTTAATTGTCAGTTTGTCTTTGCTATCGGGGGCAATGGCCTTCAACACATGATCTCCGGTTTTCTCCGGGCTGACACCAGAAAAGACAAAATGCCCGTCTTCATCGGTGGTAACATTCATCATCTGTGCTCTTCCGGCATGTACCAGGCTCACTTTTGCATTCCGGACGGGCTCGTCGCTGCTGTCAAGCACATACCCCGACAGCCAATCCTTTTGAACAGAGGTTTCGACACCGGCCGCTTCAAAGGCCGATACCGACTGCCAGGAATAACTTCTGAACCGGTTGCAGATTAACAGGTAGTTGATAATATTCTCATTCAGGATACCTTCCTTTCGCAGCGCCGAAATGTCGCTGATCCGGTTTTCCAGCAGACTGTTCAACCTAAAGCAGGTTACGAAATCGCCGTTATTTGCAATATTTTTTATGGCCGCACTCACCGAAACGGTTATCACCACGGAATCAGTTTTTACCGGGGGAACAGTTTTTATCAGTAGTTGTCCGGCTCCCGCTTGCATCCGTTCAGCCTCAACCGAAAGTTGCAGTTCCCCGCCTTTTTCAATGTACAGTAGGCGCTCCCCTAATAACACCCCTTGTTCGCTGAAGGCAGAGAGCAGAGAGAGTCCGTCGGGAAGATCCGTTTTGGGGATCCGCAGTCGCCCGGTACCTCTGACTTCGACGGTTGACGCCCAAAACAGGCGGTCGCCCCGGGTAATCAGCAGATTTACCTGCTTTGCCTCACTTTCTGTAAAAAGCAGGTTAAGATGAATAATCCCCTGGTCGCTGCGCAAAACGGAAAAATTAAAGCCTTCCGGTTCGAAAGGGGGCATCCCGAAACTTTGCCCTTTACCCAGTTCACTGGTGATATTAAACCGGCATTTCTCGCCTGCTTTAACAAGCATGGGAAATACGCCGTAGCCGGGGATCAGCGTTTTTGCCTGCGAAACCACCCTGCCTCCTTCGCCGGTAATTTCGGCTGAAACAGTGACGGGCAGACCTTCTGCCGTGGTCACCCGGAATCCCGCTTTCATCGGAATTCCTGCCACGAACTGCCCTCCCTCAGCGTAAAACGTCACTTTCAACCTACCGGTATTGACAGGAAACCAGCGACTGTAGTCAAGCTCCCTGGAATCGCCTACTTTCAGCAGTAAGCTTTCGTTGTATTCGGCCGCCGGAACTTCAAGATTAAAATTCACGATGCCCTGATTATCTGTTTTTAGTTTTCCCGATACCAGTAAATCGGTTCCTGCCATTAATTCATAGCTGAGTTTTCTTCCCGCGACGGCCTGCCCCGACAAACCTGAGAGTTGCAGTTCGAGGGGATGGCTTTGCCCCGCAAGAAGAAACTCCGGGGCATTGGGAAAATGGAAAACAACGTCACTCTCGTTCATGGCGTCAATAAAGACAAGCTTCATGAAAGCCTCATCATCACTCGCGGCTTCATCGACGTGGGCTTCCAGAACATATTTTCCTTCCGGAATATTTCCGGGGATAAGAAGACTGCCTGCAGCCATCCCGCCCGAAAAAGCACCGTTTCCCTCCGCAACAAGATGGCCTTCCGCATCAAACAGGCTAACCTTCAGTTTAGTGTCCGGCTGATGCAGCCCCTGAACCTTCGGACTTCCGGCGACAGCATTGAACAGGATCAATTCTCCAGGTTTGTAAACTTCCTTATCGGTTATCAGACAAATCCGCTCCATTGAGTTATGCCGAAAGTAGCTGACCAACCGGCTATGGGACTTTTCAATGACCGCTGCATTTTGTGCCTGGATGTTCAGAACACAAACAACTGAAAGCAGTAACAGGACAATGCGTTTTATTTTAATCATATTGACAGTTTTTCGAATAAATAAATGTGGCCCGGGAATTATTCTTCCACCGAATTAAATTTCAATGCTTTGCGCAAATCATCATTGGGTTGGATGATGTTGAAATCTCCCCAAAATTTCTTATCATAATCAATAATCATCTCTGTAAAAATGTCGGTTGGCGAAAAGGTCTCTTCCTTTCCGAACCGTTTTAACACCGTCTCCTCATGGTCCGTAACTAATAAATCAGAAACGCTGTGAAAAACAGAATTGATGTTGTCTTTACGACTCCTGACCCTAAAGCGGACCGATGTTTGCGCCGTACTTAATGACCACCGTCCATCGTTATTTTTGTAGGTAACAGCATAGTCAACATCGAGCGGACGGACGTTAAATCCTTTTGGTTTTTTGCGAATGAGAGACTTCCGCGCATACTTCATCCCGTCTTTTCCAAGACTGAATTCGGCATGAACCAGGGCATACGTTTCGCGGTCAATAAACAGTTTCCCCTCGTAACAGGGAAAATCAATCCTCCCTACGGGCTCGAAAAGAATAATATAGGTAGGGCGACCAACGTAATCCATCACATAATCAAGTTCATAATTGTAGAACCTGCGGTAGTCCCTGTCCAGAAAAGTATCCATGGTTCTGACCACATCCAGTTTCGTCATATAAAAGGGTCCGCCCTGCATTTTAAAATCCACCCATTTGAAGGGCTGTACGTCCGGACTTTTCCGTCCTTTCAAAACCCGGATCCGGTCCTCCCGGGAGGTGTGATCGTAAGCCGCTTTCAGAATGTTTATCACTGCTTCCGAAACATTAACATAGGTTTTATCCTGCATCAGTACCTCGCGATAGAAGGAAGTCATCAGTAAAATCTCGTCGGGATAGTTATCGGTGATACGGTTTTCGAATTCTTCCAGAATTGTCTGCGGGTTTGCCGCACTCACTTCTATTTCGCCCAACCGGACATTCACAGGGTTCAGGGCGATGTTCAATATTTCGCCCGTTCGTGCTTGCTGACTCACGGTCTGTTGCGCATAACCCATACACGAGAAAACGAGCTTGTGCCCGTGGTAGCGCTCCGGGATCTTTAACTCATACCGTCCATCCACGTTTGTAATAGTACCAAACGGCTCATCCTGCAGCGAAATACTCGCATAAGGGATGACTTCACCCGATGCAGCGTCGGTGACGGTTCCCGAAATGCTGCGCGTTCCGGCAGATGGTTCATCGGGCCAGTTTGTCAGAAGCGGATCGTCAGCTTTTCTCAGCGTGATAATGAGTTGGTCGGCCAGGACATTGAACTGAAAATCATCGCCCAGAATAGCTTTCAGAACCCGTCCTGTTTCTGCCTGGTCATAATCAGCAGAAATAAGGCGTTCCGTATTCAGAACAGCGGGATCGTAGGAAAAGTATATGCCTGCCAATTTCGAAATTTCATCCAGAACCTTTCCAACCGGCTGGTCTTTGACATGAAGGCTGATCTTTTTTTTCAATACTACCTCTGTCCCGTCCTGCGCTAAAGAAAATTTACTTGTAAGCGACAGGATGAAAAGAGACAATATGATCAGGGTCAGCCTCATTAAAAGATTTTCTGCAGACTGAAGTTAGCAGATACCTCTTTTCCCTCCCGCAACACGGTCATCGAGATCTTCCGGTCTTCCTTACTTTGCAGAAGCAGGTTAATATCGTTTAGCGACAGCGTCTGGTGATTGGTCTTGTTTACCGACAGGATCTGGTCATGTTCCATGAGTCCGGCATGAAAAGCCGGGGAGTCCTTTCTGACTTTATCGATCGTGAAAACCGGCATGCCCGGGAACGGATTAGAAATATCAAGCCCGCTCATATTATAATTGAATTCATCCTTGACCTTGCTTGTCGGCCTCAGTTTGATCTGGCTGTTCGGATAGTCGATGGTGACGTAGAAACGTCTGAGTATCTCTGCCCCCAGCGTGCCGTTACGGTCGTCAGCTATAATCCGGTCAACCAGTGAAGCTTCCGGATACGCCACAATGGGTTCATAAAGCACCAGCGGTCCTACCCAGATCCCGCCGATGCGTCCCTTTTTACCATAGAGGTCTCCGTTCAGGCCGCGTCCGAGAAACGATTCAATGTGATTTTCCGGGATAGCGATCCGTTCATCCGAACTGGTTGAAAGCCAGATCGCGTCGCTGGCTCCGGTATCGACCAGTAATTTCACGGGAACAGATTCATTTTTATCAGTCATAATCGTGGTACGCACATAAGGCTTGTTATGCTCGAAGTGTAAAGGCATCACAATGTCCTTGTTGTTGATCCGCTCCTTATAGTACTTTGGCCTGACCAGGGTCAGCTTATTTGCGCTGTAATCGATCTCCACGATAAAGTCCTTAAAAAGGTCGAATCCGATAAGCCCGTGTACCGGTAATCCAAGGATCTGTGAAATCTGAAAATTCTCATCGATCACCATATGGATCTCCTGATTGTACGAAACCAGTCCTTCAATTTTCATCGTATTGTTTCCCGAGCGGTAGGCTGTAAGTGACTCACCCTCCCCAAGCCCGTTAATCGGAACCGGCTGCATATAATTCAGATTCAGCTTATTAACAAAGGGAAGTTCCGTGATGATCGGAAACCGCACACCCGTATCGAGAATGAAATTCAGGGTATCGGAATCATTGATAATTACCGGGATGATAATCAGATTGCTGGCCGTCTTGAAATCAAAAGTAATGACTTTATTACGCGGGTTTTCAAACTCAAAACGGTTCCGTCCCGGGGTATACTTCACCTTTGCCTCGTAACTTGCCGATTCACTCATGGGGACATAATCCCTGAGTACCAGAATATTGTCCTCAATATCGAAGATCAGGTAATAGTCTTTCATCAGCTTGTTCAGTACATAGCGGATGGGCTTATTCGAAACGTTCAAACTGATATTCTTGCCTTCCACCAGTTTTGAATTATAAGAATAATCCAGATTGAAGTAGGAGCATATCCGTTCGATTACATTGGCAAGTGACTCATTTTCGGCATAGATGCTGATATTCTGATCCAGTATATTCTGCGGTTTGTCGTCCTGAGCCTCGGCAGTCAGAAAACCGATGCTTAGCCAGCATGTTGCCAGGAAAAGCATAATCTTTTTTAGCAATCTTGTTTCCATTTGTCCTCAATTTAGGTTTGTCAATCTGTTTAGTCATTCGTTCATGAATTTCCTTTCCAAAACATAATCCTCGTCTACCTGTTCGATTTGCAAATTATGCGTCATTGAGATTACCTTCAGGATAAAATCAAGTGAACGCCCTTCAAAGCGGGCAGTGAGCAACAGCTTTTCAACATGCGTATCTTTTGCTTTGACTTGCACATGGTACACTTTGTTTAATTGTTCAATCACTTCTTTTAAGGAAGTTTTCACAAAGACAAATTCACGCGTCTTCCAGGCGAGAAAGTTGGGGTTATCATTCCGGCTTTTTCGAAGTTCATCGTTTATGGTCATCAATACGCCCCGTTCGCCCGGATCCAGTATGATTTCGCGATCGCCAGTAGCATCGGGTTTTGTTTTGGTAATCTGCACTTTTCCTGTTTCAACAATCACTTCCACGCTTTCGTTTGCGGGATAGGCATTTACGTTAAAGCTGGTACCCAATACTTTTATCGTCGCTTTACCGGCGTGGATAACAAACGGCCGTTCAGGATCGGGGCTAACTTCAAAAAAGGCTTCACCTTCAATCAGAATTTCACGGATGTCATTCCTGAACTCATCGGGATAATCGATCCGGGTGCCATGGTTCAGGGTTACCGCAGAACCATCCGGCAGTTTAATCAGTGAGTTTCCGTACTGATCTACCGCAACACCTGCGTGTTGACTGTCCCCTCCAAATCTATTACCAATCAGAAAGCCTGCGGAAGCCACAATTAATGCAAAAGCGATAGCCGCAGCTATTTTCAGATAAAGGCCGCTTCGCAGAAAAAATACCGGCTTTCTATGCTGAATGAAGGTCTTCTGTCTAAGCTTAAGAAAAGCATCATCCTCATCAAACTGCTTTAAGCGAAAATAAAGATCGATTTTCCCGGCAGTTTCGGCAATATCCGCCTCCGCCGCGTCACGCCCGATAGAGCCCAGGGGTGCCGTACGATTCCCCGTATCGTAAAGATCCCGGGCAAGGATCTCCCATTCCTCATCTGTGATATGTTTGTTTTGTTCCATTTGAAGTATAGACAGCTAGCGGCTGTCCCTACCCTTAACCTCCTTCGCTTTTTTAACAGGAAAGCTTTGCTTAACGCGCATGTAAAAGCGAACCTCCGGCTATAAATAGTCCTTGTAATCTCTGAGCATCTCGCGAAGCTGTTTCAGGGCAAGGCCCATCTGGGTTTCCACTGTCTTCAGCGAAATATTCAACCGTTGGGCTATTTCCTGGTATTTTAATCCGCCTTCGCGGCTCAACTTGAAAATCTCCCGCCGCTTTTCCGGCAACAGCTCAATACTTTGCTCAATCTTCCGGCGTAGGTCTACTTCCATAAAGTATGGCTCCAGATCTGTCCCGGAGAGTGAATCCAGCATAGCCTGCCGGGAATGACGTTTCTCTACCTTTTCGTGCTCAAGAAGATTGATGCATTTATTCCGGACTGCGAAGAAAAGGTAGTTGCGAACAGACGACGCTATTTCGAGCGTTTCACGCCTGGCCCAAACTTTCACGAAAACTTCCTGAACAATTTCATCGGCCTTTTCCCGGTCGTGCAAAAAATTGGAGGTAAAGAGGCAAAGAGCGGCATAATACCGGTGAAAGAGCTGTTCAAAAGCAACTTCGCTGCTGTTCTTCACTGCCAGAAACAGATCCTTGTCAGAGGGTATCTCCATAAAAAAATAAATCAAACCGGGATGATCCGGCGAAAAGGCTAAGTTATTAAAAAGAATTCTTCAGTATCCCAAAATTCTTAACATAAGAAGCTATTCTGCAACATGTCTCCGGTCACTTACGTGCAATGCGTTGCCTCCGGAAAAATAAAAACCAGACAACAATATCAATTGATCAAACGTTTATATGATTCGAGTTTTATCAAAATGAAACAGGTTGATTTCATAATCTTTTCACACTGACTTAATTCCGTTCTGGCAGGGTTTATGTGACAATTAAAAAACTAAAAAACAGTTGAAATGAAGAAAATTATTTTTGCAACAGTATTCATTATTGCAGCATTTGTTCAAGGGAATGCCCAGGACTACAACACGGGGATCGGACTAAGGGCCGGGTCTTTCAGCGGGCTGACAGTAAAACATTTTTTAAACAGCAGTCATGCTATCGAAGGGATTCTGTCGAGTCGCTGGGAAGGTATTGACATTGCGGGGCTTTATGAATTTCACAATCCGGCCTTCAATGCTCCGGGGCTGAACTGGTACTACGGGGTCGGCGCTCACATCGGATTTTGGGATGGCGACCATGGTCATTGGGATTATGACGATGATGACCATACGGTGGTTGGTATTAACGGAATCCTCGGGCTCGAGTTTACTTTTGCCCAGGCCCCGATCAACCTCAGTATCGACTGGATGCCGACTTTTAATGTAACCGGCGATGATGATGAGTTCTGGGCCGATGGTGCAGCTCTTTCGATCCGTTACGTCTTTTGATGACTGATGCCGAAGGAATACAAAGGAGGAAAGAACTTTTTCCTCCTTTTTGCTTTGTACAGAATATTTTTCCATTATTTTTGCAACGCTGATTCAGGCCCGGGTGGCGGAATTGGTAGACGCGCTGGACTCAAAATCCAGTGATAGCAATATCGTGCGGGTTCGATTCCCGCCCCGGGTACAAAAAACCTCCTCAAAATCAACAACTTGGGGAGGTTTTTTCACAACATAAAAAAATCCCACCAAAAATCCCACCAAGGTACAGAATCGGAAAATCGGTAAAAAAAATGGCAGGTGGCATAAAATACAAGAATCCAAAGATCGTCAGGGCAAAGAAAGGTTGGTTCGTTGGCCTATATTACGAATATCCTGGCCAGACCGGGAAATACAAGCGGTTTGAGATTTCTGCCGGCATTAATTACATTCATGATTTGCAGGAAAGAGAAAAAGAAGCTCAAATCCTGTTAAAGGAAGTCAAGCTTGCTCTCCAGGCCGGCTTCGATCCGTTCATGACACACCTGGAAAATGAGTTTATTGAATCAATTGCGCAAAAAGTGGAAGCCATTAAAAAAGTGGAGGCGGCAGAGGCTGAAGCTGAAGCGGGGAAGCGATGGACAATAAAGGAAGGGATAAAACAATTTCAGGAGTATTGCACAAGTAAAAATCTTTCTCACAACACAATTCGTACCTACGATACCTTTATCAATAATCTGCTGGCATGGTTGGAGGAAACAGAGCAAACGGGACTGAATGCGTCTGAGGTCACCGAAGAAAAGATTTTTGAGTTTCTTAACCAGGAATTCGATGAAGAAGAATGGAGCCCCCGAACCTACAATAACCACCTGCGGTTTTTCACCACTTTGTTCTCCCGGATGGAAAAGCTGGAGAAGAAGCAGAACAAAGGCATTAAGTACCAGATCGATCTTCAGGACATAGAAATGAAAAAAGATCGGGCGGAGAAGAACAGATACTATTCTGCGGTCGTTGCCTTGAAGGTAAAAAAGGAGCTAGCCAAAAACGAAAGCCTATACAACTACGTGAAATGGATCTTTTATAGCTGTATGCGCCCAAGGGAAATTCGGTTGCTGCAAATTAACCACATCGATATTCAGGCTCGTCAGATTAAAGCAATTGCTCCGACTGCCAAAACCGGTGACCGGTTTATTCCGATCTGTGATGAATTAATGGCACTCATTAAGTCAATGAAATTAATGAAGCTCCCTCTGAATTATTATGTCTTTGGCGGGAAAAACGGGAAACCTGGGAAGGAAAGGCTGAGCCGGGACTTATTCACCAACAGCTATAAACTGATCAAAGATAAGTTGGGGCTGGATAACAAATATACCCTGTATGGCTGGAAGCATACCCGGGTAGTGAATCTTCTCATGGCAGGCTTTACAGATGCCGAAGTCATGAGCTTAACGGGCCATAGCGATTATCAAAGTTTCATGGCTTATAAACGGGAGTTGATGGTTGATACCAGTGCAATGAAGGGGAAGACTATTGAATTTTGATTGATTTCCAGCGTATTACTTTCCATGAATTGGATATCACGACTGTCTAATTATTTCGTATTCGGAGTCAGGCCGTGAAGAAAAACCAAAATTCATATTTATATCACACTGTTTTTGGAAAGTAATTTCAGCTACATTTCCAACTGTGAATTCGAATCTGTCTGCTGGTAAAAATGTTTGTGCTCCTCTTGCAGGAGGCTTACCTCCTAGGTATGAATTAGCTCTTGTAGCTCCGGAATTCAATCTACAGAATTCAACATGTGGATTTATTGCAAATAAGGCATCGGTTGGAAAACGAAAGATTACAGGGTGCTCGGCTTCGTACCTATTAAAATGCCTCCACAATCTGTCCAATGTTGGCCACATGAAAACTCTATCATTCAAATGATAAAGAAAGTCACCAACAGTCCATCCATCAGTCAAACATTTTCCCAGTGCTTTTGTAGAAATGGGTCTTTGATCGCGCAAAAAATAAGATATGCCATCAATCTTTAATTCATAATGAGTACTCCGCTTTTGCCTTTGGATGGGTAAATGTAATTCATCTCCAGACATTCTAATCAGCTCATTAGTACAAAAAAGACGTTTTTGATCGATTATACGTTCTGCATTCTCCGTACTGGTGAGATGGTAGAGATACGGGCGATTCCTAATAAAATTTTGTATATCCATTATTTCCAGTTTCGTCTATCAATTACTGCTCTGTAATCAAAAGTGGTTCCGATTAACGAAACCTGAACGCCAGAGCATCGCTCAATTTCGTTAATAAAACGCCTAGTATTATCAGTGAGATTTTCATACCTCCTGGCTTTCTCGTTTTTAATCGAAAAATAATCTGTAAAAGTAAGGGCAATATCTGTCGGAGAATTCAGTTCACACGCTTTTCTAAATAATGACCAACTAAATTCTGCAATTCTTCGATTTTTTTTGGTAGTGCTGGTAATTTCCTTCTGCCGTAATTCTTCCGCATTTTTTCCGGATCGAGCTGCAATAACATCCATACTTATCTCATTACTTATAAAAGGGCCGGATTCTCCTCCTACCCTGATGGGATAGCATCTCGTCACCATAATTATCTTTCTGACCCTGCGCGGCGATATACCGGCCTCTGATAAACATCCTGACACAGACGTATCTCTTGATGTGACATGAGGATATAGACCATGATGTAAGCTTAGCCAAGTTCCTTGTGTGCCTTCAAGTAGAATTTTCTTCCCTGCGTTAAATAAGTTTTCTAATTCACTTGAGGTAGATCCAAGAAAAGGTCGTAATTCTTTTATAAAGTGTTTTGCTTTATGAGAATCCTCACCGTATAGTCTGGCAATGATATTGGTTGCGGTTGCAAAACCAACACCCTGTCCTGTAGAACTGATATTATCTTTAATCCTCTGCTCCGCTTCAATATCTTTTTGTGAAATGATTACGGCATTCTCGTCAATAACCAATCGCCCAGCTTCGATGCTAAAAATTCTAATTTCATCGAGCAATTTATCCAAATTAAGCACTGCCCCTGGACCAATAAGGAGCTTAGTATTTGGAGACCTGTATGTTCCCGACGGCAATAGATGAAATACGTGATTAGCTGGCTTCTCAAAGACTGTATGACCTGCGTTGGGACCACCTACTCTCATTAGACAGTCGTATTCGGGAGAAATATGGGCGGCTATTTGCCCTTTTCCTTCAGATCCGAATTGTCCGCCAACGATAACGTCAACAAGCGCATTATTTGTAGGCGGGAGAAGTTTGAAAAAACTGGCAACTCTTATAAAAACATCTTCCTCATTACATTTGTCAGTATCAATAATTAAGTCTGCCTCCTCCTTAAGAGTATCTACTTGCTGCTCCGTTGGGTCTCTTTTATACCGGTTGTATTTTTCCTTTTGTATTTCCTTTGGAAGATTTTTCATCTCGCCCCTTTCGTAAAATCTTGTTTCTAGACTTTCCTTTGATGCCTCAAGATGGATATGGAAAACAAAATAACTATATGCGTCGCGGAGATGTTGAATCTGTTTCAAAATTCTGGCGGAGTCAATTACATAGAAATTCTTCCGATCAAATTCTTTTTGATACAAATGCTGAAAGTATTCCAATACCCATTTACCGTCTTCTTCTGTATCCAGATGTTCTCCGTATTTCTGAAGAAAATCTCGATCTGGGATCTTTCCTTTCAATTTTCTTTTAGCAAAAAAACTGAGACCTTCTTTAGTTTTGCAATGTTTGAACCCAAACACATTTTCGAGCTTGTCTGCCAACGTACTCTTTCCTGTACAGATTTCACCCGTCAGGACGACTATTACTTTTCTGTCCCCCATGTTGAGTCTTCTTTGAATAATGTTAGGATCGTTTTTTCTTTCGGATTAAAAGATTTGCCTTGAAGCAGGTAAATATTTACTTTTAAATCATGATTCACCAGTTCGTCATGGATCATCCCAACAACAATATTCCAATCCCCTCCTGCATTGCCCGATCCAATTGCGGGCATGTGTATTGAACAATTTAGTTCTTTTGATGTATGCCTTAGCTCGATAAGGCACTTTCTCAGTTCACTATACTTTAATGGAATCTCGTTGCCCTTTGGATATAAGCCTTTTTGAGCGAGCATTTGAAAGACGTATAAATCATTATGGATCTTTACAAGATTCGTGTTTCCCAAAATGAAATCCTTTTTATTGTTATGCCATTTTTGTAAAGAATCTTTTATTATCGGATAATTTTTTGATAAGGCGTAACCGAAACCCCGGCCTAAAGCAGCACTGGTATTTACAACTTGAGCAATGATCTTTTTCCCACTTCCTCTTGGCTTTGTCGCATCACCTATTTCCAGCATTACTTTTCCGGTTTCTGGCGACAAATCAATAAAGCCCGTAGGCAGAATTAGTATCCCGACTCTTGGCTTCTTATCCCTCCTATATGGCGAAATTCCTATGGAGAACATATTGTAGGTTTCTCCGAACATATCCCAGCTAATTTGCTCTCTGGCGGTCCAGCCCGGCGTTGAACATTCATATGCCTTGGATGCCGATGGTATCACTAAAGATTCCGGTATGACCCCTGGAAACTTCTTAGAACTCTTATAGTAGTCAATGACAATCCTATTTTCGCTTTGAAAAATTCCGATCAGTATTGCACAAGGTTTATCAATCACTTCAACATACCTTATGAACACTGATTCAAGCGAAGCTTTGTATTTTGTTGCCAACTCAATTAATCCTTCGATAGTAGGTTGGGTCGAGTTAGCATCGTGAGAGAAGACCGCGTAGGGAAGTTGGATCTCCGCCGCTGCTGCATTGCATAATTGTTCTAATTCTTTATTTTCAAGAGGCTCACTCTCTCTGTGCCGAACGGATTCCATGCAATCAGAGAATAAAGTATGAGCAATTTCATGAGAAACAGAAAAATTAATTCTGGTTGGTCTTTGGAATGGATTGTATTGTATCTCCAATCCTTTCTTCTTTGGTATAATCCGTGCATCAACGACCGAATCATTAGGTGTTATTTCTATTCCCAGATACTTTGCCAATTGTATTGGGCTGTAGGGTGGTCCATCCCAACCCATCTCAAAAGCCATCAGAACAAGATTCCTTGCCCTTGTTCTAATTTCATCTACAGGATCATTGTTCCCTGATTCGTGAATTAGCCTCACAACAGACTCATGTGTCCAACTTTTCCTTCCCAATGATTTTTGATTACCAGATTGTTGCGGCCCTATCTTCGAAATGATTGGCAATTGAAAGACGGATTTATAGCGCTCCTGTATTTCTCTAATCTTGTTTAGCCCCGTAATCGCGATCGCATCTGGATCGAATCCCTCTTCTATCAGATATTCACGAGATCTGTCAATAGTTGAGCTATTATACTCGACATTAGAAATCATAAGCCGAATAAAATTGTCCTTATCAAAAGTAATGCTGCTCATTTTTAATTTCGTTTAAGTCTGATTCCCACTTTTCTTTAACCAAGTTTACCTTGTTCCCTAATCTGCATGCATATTACCTTTCCCAAATGACGCTCACAGTATAATTATAAGATTGTACAAAAAGGCAATATTCGTAAAATCTAGTATCTTGTTCTTTTTCGTTTCTCATTTGAAACCAATCGGACTTCCATACCTCCTGTTTCGCTTCATCTCCATAATAGCCTTTTTTATTATTAAGTACCTCATATGCTACGGAACCGGAGGGAGGAGCTGTATCGTGTTGAAACAAACTGTAGTAATAAAAATCATCTGATTTTTTCCACCATTTCATTTTGCCATTTTTACAATACACAACGAAGACGGGATGATTCCCTCTTTTTACAAATTTTAGAATCGCAGCCGTTTTACTGACATGAAAACGATTAGCTAAATATTCAATAACGCTGGGTCCAAATTTCTTCTTTTCACACTCTTTAGAAAAAATATCTGAAGGCATCAAAAATTCTGCCGCAAATTCATTTGCCTCAATCTCTTGTGGCCCTCCACGATACCAGTTCATCAAATCTTCTTCGGTATCAGAAAAAATTGGCCTAATATTTCTGTGCAACTCGTAATGGCCAAGTTCATGAGCCGCTGCAAATCTTTTTTTTGCCTCAAATTGAATTGCCGAGTTAATAGTTATTATCGATCGCCCACTTACAGAGACAATTTCGCCCTCTTTCCCGATTAAGAGTTTTTCCTCATAAAATGCCTTCCTGCCCATAATTATAGTGGACATCGATTCTTCAGTAGGGTCGGTAAGACCGCACTCTTCTAATAATTTTTTTGCTCTCAACTCAGCAACCGAATAATAGAATTCCATTTATCCTCCTTTATTCCGCTGGTTCATTAGCTTTAGCGTAAAGTGCCGTATTAGTATATTGCGTATGTCCTCTTTGCTGAGATTTTCAACATTCCTAAAGCTTACAGTCAGTTCTTCCTTTTTTACCACCTCCATTAATGAGAAATCAATGCTGCTCAACAACTGATCTACCCATTTGGTCGCCGCAAGTTTCACCGATTCGGAACCTTCCATTTCCTTCTTCGTTTTTTCTGCGTTAGCAAGGAGCTGCATTCTTTTAATCTTTCTTAGCCCTTCAGCAATCAATTCATCAGGATTTACGCCTTTAGACAAAAGCAACTCTCGCGAAGTCTCCTTGTCTCTGCTGTCATGTTCTACGGTCCCGAGATACAGACCAATGAAGTCATTTTTATTATTCTGATTTTGTCTATTCATAATAATGTCCTTTTTTCAGTGAAGAATTTAGCCGCACGATCAAGAACAGTATTAAGACGCCTCATCCCATTATCATAGCTCACAGGCATCATATTAAACTCTTCAATGATTTCTCTTCGTTTCATGCCCAATGTATATACTCCCAGCAGTATATTTTCTGCATCTTTATCTTCTTGTATTTCAGATTCTATGTATGTTTTTATCGTAGCATAATCAATATCATCAGGGAATTGGGTGGCCGTATATAACATTATGCGGTCAGAATAGGAAAAGTGATCATCATCATCCTGTTCTTCATTTTTGACACGGATTTCTGCTGTGGTAACATTTTCTTTTTTCCTAAGGTCATTGGCGATAGCCGACCGCACCAGGTTGTATTTTAAATAGTCAAGCATGCTGCCTTTTTGTGGCTCGTATTTATCTGGCTCTTCTAAAAGTTTGCATATCGCAGCTAACGCATAATCTTTGGCTTCCTTCCCTTCAAGAAAAGTTATAGTTTTTGTTCCACGGAACCATCCCTTTCCTTTTGCCCAAGAGTGGGCGAAAGCTGTCAATCTAAGTATTATCTCCTCCCATTCGCTATCAGTAACTTTATTTACGTCTGTATCCATGAGTTTAGGTTATAATAGAATATGTTGGAAAATTAATTTTTTTTACGGACACCTGCAAAAAAACATTTTTCAACAACAGGTATCAATATAAACATTAATTTTTAATCATGAGTTCAATAGAGAAAAGCTTTGAAGAGTTCAGAGGTCAAGAGGAAATCATTGACATTGAACTATGTACAAAAGAGAACAGGATCCCTTCCGAAGGGAAATGGTACCGAATTAAAATCGGTGATGACTATTACATCTTTTTGAAGCAGTTCGTGAGTGGCGAAGAGATTTTGGAGAAAGTCGGTGTTACCTCGACTGATTGCTTTTGGCTTTATCAGAAGCTTAAAAATCATGACTTTGAAAGAATCAGTTTAACTGAAAAAGTCAATTTGGCTCAACCTGGAATTGAACACTTTGTGGTAAAACCCACCGAAGTATTCAACTATTTTGTCGATAACGAGCCGGAAATGACAGACAAAAAAGAATTGACACCGAATCAAATTTTAGAAGCAGCTGGTATCACCCCTGTTAGTGACTACTACTTGGTCCGGATCAATGTTGATGGTACTCAGGAATCATTTGCCAATTCTCCAAACCAACCAATAAAAATGGTTTGTCCATCAATGAAGTTTGTGTCAGTGTTTAGGGGAGAAGTTCCAGTATCTTAAAACCAAGGACTATGGCAAAATTGGACTTTTTAAATCAATTGCAGGCTCTTGGCTATGTCGTTCATGAGCCTGCCCCTGATTTTCTTCGTTTTGAATTTGAAATACCAGTGGGCAAGTTTTATGGCCAATGGGTATCGATAGCACTCCAGGTAAACGATAGCTTTCCTTTAAACCCACCTCCAGGGCCGCATTTAAAACCGCACCTTTTACCAATATCTGGCGGCGGTGGTACTCATCCTTATGGGGCGATACATACGAGCCCTTTGGGGAGCGAATGGCAGTATTGGAGTAGGCCTTTTACTAATCATTGGAATAATACAGACAAAACAGTCAAGACATATCTTGCTCATATTAAAAACCTATTTGCGACGATATCATGAGACGATTTAGTGTAGTTATAAGAGACGAGATTCACCAGCAGCTATTCTGTCATCTAATCAGAGATGACAGTCAGGAGGATTTGTGCTTTGCAACTTATGTGCCTAGCACCGGTGCAGATCGCAGTACCGCTATTCTCTCTGAGGTAATATTGCCCGAATACGGGGACAGGAACATACATAGGAATGTGGGCTTCCTCCCACAATATTTGGAAAAGGCCTTTAGAATTGCAGGTAAGCGAAAGGAGGGATTGGCTTTTTTGCACTCTCATCACGCCCCGGGTTGGCAAGATATGAGTGATGATGATGTGGCCGCGGAATCAAGGATCTCTTCTTCAGTTATGGCGGCAACAGGTTTACCGTTGGTAGGATTGACCATTGGTAATGATAATGCCTGGAGCGGGAGGTTTTGGTTAAAGAACAAAACCGAGGGACGAAAATATGACAGGTACTGGTGTGAAACGGTACGAGTATTAGGTAAAAAACTTACAATTACTTACAACGATAAGGCACTACCACCTGTATTTGACTCTGTTAAGCAACTTCGTACTATTTCTGCTTGGGGTAGCAAAACTCAAGAAGACTTATCCCGCTTAAAAATTGGTATAATTGGTTTAGGAAGCGTCGGGAGCATTGCTGCCGAAATCCTTTCGAGAACCGGAATTTCTAATTTTATACTTATCGACTTTGACGCAGTTGAGGAGAAAAATTTGGACAGATTAACCAACGTTTTCAATGAAGACATTGGAAGGGCAAAAGTTCATGCGGTTGCTGATGCTATACGAAGGAGTGCTACATCACCTAACGTCAACATTGTCACTTGTGAGTACAGTGTTTGCGAAAAGAAGGGCTACGAAAAGGCTTTAAACTGTGATATACTCTTTAGTTGTGTCGATCGTCCATGGCCACGACAGGTTCTCAACTTTATTGCTTATGCCCACCTTATCCCTGTCATTGATGGAGGCATTTTAGTACGCACCAACAGAAGAAATACCAGTATTATTGGAGCCGATTGGAAGGCACAGACGGTTGGTTACAAAAGGCCATGTCTGGAATGCCTGGGACAGTATAAAACTGAAAACGCAGTTTTGGAGATGGACGGTAAGCTGGATGATCCAGAATATATAAAAGGTTTGGATAAATCGATTTTCTCCGATGCCCACGAAAATGTGTTCGTTTTCAGCAGCCATTTAGCGTCGATGGAGGTATTGCAAATGCTTACGTTATTTATTGCTCCTTCTGGCATTCACGATGTTGGCCAGCAGATGCAACATTTCGTTACGGGAGCCCTAGATATAGACCGAGATAAAGCGTGTCACACTAATTGCTTTTTTCAGGGCGTTATAGGAACAGGAGATTTATCTGGTGTTATTGTTTACGGTAAACATGATATTGCGGCTTCTGCTCGACGTTCAAGAGCTGCCTTCTCGAAAAATACTAAAATCCATAAACTTTTATTCCAGACGATATTCAGGCTATTTAATCGGATTAAAGAAATAGTTTTCGAATCTTTTGTGTGAAATCATTGCGGAATACTACATCTCATAATCTCTTTGATCTGAGATGAAGTGTCTCGAAGTCAATAAAAGTGGACGATTTTCTACAACATATCATGCACCGCAGTCCTGCTTTACATTGTAAATTTTAATTGAAAAGTGTACACCCATTTTAATTGAAAAGTGTACAGGTAATCGGAGTAAAAGAGTCAAGGTTAGCCCTGCGAGAGAGCGCAGTGAAGGCTTGCCAAAACGGAGCGAACGAGCAGGGCTAACCTGCGCTCCAAAGCAGTAACTCTTTATGATTAACTTCCGGGTAGACCAACACCCGGACAAATGATTACCTTAATGGTTAAAAACGAGATTATTTCATTGCTGCGACAAGGGTGTAATGAATCGCAGGTTGCAAGGAAGAAGAAGTTTAGCCGGACAACGGTGCGCAAGTGGGCAAAGATCTACCATGCCGCTCTGGCACAAAGTAACGGGGATGGCGCCCTGGAAGACTTCCTTTGCGAGAAACCAAAGTACAACAGCTCCGGGAGACAAAAACGCAAACTAAACAGTTCCATGATGGAGTACATTGACAATTGTCTGAAGGATAATATCGTCAAGTTCAGAACCGGAAGGAAGAAACAGCAGATGCTGAACTCGGATATTTATGAACAACTGGTAAAGCAGGGATACGACATTTCTTACACCACCGTGAGCAATTACGTCAAAGAAAGAAAGGCTCAGATCATCGGCCAGGGATCAAAAGAAGGTTTCATCAAACAATGGTACATCCCCGGGGAAAACTGTGAGTTTGACTGGGGAGAGGTCAACATCTTCATCCGGGGAAAACTGCAACGGATTTATATGGCAGCGGCATCCCTGTGCAGCAATGGCCGGTGGGGATCGCTTTATTTCCGGCAGGATACACTCTCGTTCATGGAGTCTCACGTGGCCGCCTTCAGGTATTTTGGCGGCATCCCCGGTACGATGGTATATGACAACATGCGCGTGGCCATTAAACAGTTTACCGGCAATGAGAAGAAACCCACCGATGCGCTGGTGCGCATGTCGGCCTTCTATGGGTTTAATTTCCGCTTTTGCAACATTGCAAGCGGCAACGAGAAAGGCCATGTGGAACGATCAGTGGAGGTGCTTCGACGAAAAGCTTTCAGCATCCGTGACCGCTTTGAATCCCTTGATCAGGCGAACCAGTACCTGCTTGAGGTTTGCAGTGAACTCAACGCCGATGAGCACATCAGGGACTCATTTGTCCTGGAAAAGAACAGCCTGGCACCGCTCGCAAGCGATATGGCCTGTTTCGAAGCCAGGGAACTCAAGGTTGACAAGCTTTCCACCTTTTGCCTGAATAACTCGCATTATTCGGTGCCGGGCAGGTATATCAGGAAGACCGCGTGGGTTAAAATGTTCAGCAGCCATGTTCTGGCATACGACACCACCGGGAATCAAAAGGTCCTGATTGCCCGCCATGAGCGTTCCTACCAACCCAGATGGATCCTTGACCTCACGCATTATCTTGACATCCTAAAGGTCAAACCTGGAGCATTAGCTCAGTCGGTGGCCTTACAGCAGGCTCCGGAGAATATCCGCAACCTTTTTGGCAGGCACTTCTCAGGGAAGGAACGTTCATTTGTCGAATTGCTCATTTATGCAGCAGAGCGGAACACTTCTTACGATGAACTCTGCCGGGCAGCGGTTACAGCCGAAAGAAAAGGTGTAAAAGAGGTCACGCAAAGCCATATTAAGGTGATCCTCGAAAACACAGACCAGGATACCATCCAGCCTGTCCGCTCAACCGACATCACCAGGTTTGCACAGGATAACCTCAAAGAATTGTCTCAACTTTTAACTACTCCTTTATGAATACAAATACAGAACAAATCATACCCGGAAAAGACCAGCTGTCAGCCTGTTTGAAAAGCCTGAAGTTGTCGGGGATCCATTCATCGCTGCATCTTACAACCCAAACAGCTATCCGGGAAAGCTGGCCGTATGACCGTTTTCTGTTTGCCCTGCTCCAGTCAGAGAAGCAGCTTCGGGAAGAAAACCACCGCAAGGCACAGGTTCGAAAAGCCGGCTTCCCGCAGTACAAATACCTGGAAGATCTGGACCGCAAGGAGCTGCCCCAGGATCTTGCCCTCATACTGCCCGAACTTGAATCGCTGGAGTTCATTAAAAACGCCCAGAATGTCGTTTTAGCCGGAAATCCGGGAACAGGTAAAACCCACATCGCCATCGGGCTGGGGATAAAGGCTTGCCTGCAGGGGCATTCCGTATTGTTCACTTCCGTTCCTCATTTGCTCACCCAAATCAGGGAATGCCAGTTCGAAAAAAAGCTTCATAAACTGGAATTGCAGTTCGAAAAGTACGACCTGGTCATATGCGACGAGTTCGGGTACATCTCTTTCAATAAGGAAGGCGCTGAAGCTCTTTTTAATCACATCTCACTGCGGGCAGGGCGCAAAGCAACTATTATCACGACAAACCTTTCCTTTGACAGGTGGAATGAGATTTTTGCCGATCCCATCCTGGCTTCGGCCATGGTAGACAGACTTACCCATAAAGCTTATTTGGTTAATACCAACGGAACATCTTACAGACTTAAAGAAACTCAAAAATGGATGAAAAAAAAAGCTGAACCTGATGAAAAAACAAACAAAAGTTAGCTACTTTTAATCCGGACCACCTGTACACTTTTCAGTTAAAAAACTGTACACTTTTCAACTGTTATTATTCTGATCTGGATGGCTCATCAAACTTTTTACAAAGCTTCAATTGAAATCTCATTCGAGAAGATTTTCTCCAGTTTATTCTCTTCAGGTTTCATCCAACGAATTCCCTTTCTGATTCGGTGAACCTGCATGGCACATTCAAATGTACCTTACGCAAACTCGTTATAACAGTAAGAATTCCACTTCAATTTATGAATCCGATAAATACCATAAGAGAAATTTTCACCTTGGCCCCAGAAATCTATCTCCGTTAAAATGAATCATATGCTCAGGAAATTTCATGATCCACACTTCTGTTTCCCATGCTATTTCGTTGGTATGCTTTTTAAAATCAGAAAAATCCGGGAATGCGGAAACATATATCTTTCCAGCCTTACAGTTACTGAGAAATTCTTCAAGTTCAACAATCCTTTTAGGAGACATCGGACCATGAGACGTTACTGCTTCAATCAGGTACAGCCAATTTTTGAGTTCATCGAATATGACTACATCCGGGAGCTTACTGTGCTCATTTATAGGAATCCCGATACTCTCAAGCTTAACTCTGTCAATGTGCAAGATTTTATTTTCGGTATCTCCCAAATAAAGAAGGATAGCGCCCGGAGCAAATCTCGACGCAAATTCTTCGACAATAGCTGCCTGAACTTGATTATGCTTGCCGGGAGATAGGTGTAAAACCTGTCCAGTGGCTAATTTTACAGGAACTCGGGCCAACTGTCTTTCTCTTTTATAAATAGTAATGAGCTGACCAGCTGCTTCATTAAATTCTGAAACAGCTTTCTTCCACCGGGCAGTCCCGTATCTTTTTACCGTTTTCAGCGCCAGTTGCGAAATTGCATAATGTGCTCTTGGACTGTTAACAGGCAAGTCAGGGACATCAGGATTATAATCAGCTATTCCAGCCTGAACAAATTGATGTAAAACCTGCCTCCTAACAGTCTCTCTTGTATTGGGTGCATATACCCTATGATAGTTGTCGGCAATAAACGACATAATCCCTTTTGTAACGCCATGACTCTGTCGGTAGGCTTTTGACCAGTTATCGCCTTCTTTTATGTTACATAACGCGAGGAGTGTATAGCCGGACATTTCATTTTTTTGTGCGTCAGGCAATCCTAACTCTTTTAAGATCGCTTGTGCTTCTTCTAATTTCGACATCAGTTTTCTCTAATAAAACTTCATTAATAATTTTATCGATATTCTGCTTTTGTGGAGATGAAATTGCCTTTACAATGCTGCCAATCAAAATAATCTTCTCCAACGGAGGCATTTTTATTTGTTTCAGTTCCGAAGCCCCGACCTGAGTATTCCCGTTGAAGGTTCTGAAGTAGGTATCAAACAAGCTACTGCTAAACAACGCAGAAACACCCCAAACTTCATCTTCGGAGAGTTCGCCATTTGGACGATGAATATAATTGACGTGATTTTCAATTCCCAGCATTTCTATTTGAAAAGCTGACGAAAAATAAGGACAACATACCAATCTACTTTTATCGTCTTTAGAACTAAAGCGTCTTAATAAGACATAGTTCTTATTTTTTAACAAAAGTCTCCGTGAATTTTCAGAATTAATAATGAAGCCCGGTTTATTTGCCTTTGTTAAAGGATATACAAACTCCATTTCTTTTATATTGTGCAGCCATAGTAATGGAGACAGCGATTCGTTTAACGGACCATCTGAATTTAAAAACTCCGTACTCCGAAACGCGACCACCGGACCGGTAGAAATTTGTATATTATAATTACTTAAGGTATTCTTCCATCTTTTGAATACGTTAATGGTAGAAGCTTCGTTATGATTGGAAGGAATAAATAGCGTCTTATCTTTTGAACTAATATCAATTAATTCCTCTGTCTTAAATAATGAAACCGTGGGATTGCTTAATCCGCGATCACTTTCAGACGAAGTTATCCTAATCTCTGGATTAACTCCCTTATTTGCACGTAGAATAATATTCTCTTGGAGAACATTATCGTTTTTAAACATTTTATTGCGCGATTCAAAAATATGTATGTCTGAAATACTGACTGCATTAAAAAAAGACTGTCTAAACGCCTTAAAATAATTACCTGCTGCAAAACTTCTCGGAGTAATAAAAATCAATTCACCATTGTGTTTCAGAAGCTTTGCCGACAAACCCATAAAAATGGAGTAAATATTGGGTTGTCCATATACCAGTTCTTTGGCTATACCAGCTCTGGTATCGGCCTTTTGAATTTTAAAATACGGTGGGTTTGAGATGATGTAGTCGAAATTGTCGTGACTTGTTAAGTCAAATAAAGAATTCTTTGTGAATACCGCGGCATTGTCAATTATAAAATCATTCTCTTTAAAAATAATGTTTACGACGATCCCTTTATCGTGAAGCCATTCCTGCAAAAAAAAGACAACTTTTTTAGTTTCTTTCAGTAAGTTCGTGTCTGTTTCATAAAGCGTTAGATCAATTTGTTCAATATTGATCTTCGATACCAATTTTTCAATTAACGAACAACTCAAAATCGCAGTTCCGCAACCGGGGTCAAGAATTGATATTTTTGAAGATTTCGGAACAGCCAAATCTCCCATAAAATCAGAAATTTGCTTCGGAGTAAAGAATTGTCCACAGTCTTTTTTATGCTTCTCTGAAGTAGAAATAGCATATTGACGTCCTGTAAACTCAGCGAATTCAGAGGGAAATTTATATTTTTCTTTTAATTCTATCATTACACAAAAGTACACAATCCTGCCGGAGTGGGCAAAAAATTTGTAGTAGATGTTGACAGATGGAGTCAGCGTAAATGGCTCTATTTTTCTATGATGATTTCTTCAAAAACCTTATTAAGTTCTTCTTTTCTGCTTATAGGAAATAATGAAGTAGGAAAACTTTAATTAATTTTTCTTCGTTGATGAAGTAAATCTCGTAAAGATTTAGTAAATTAGAAACCAAAGAAAAGCCTTAAGATGAAGTATTTGATAGCGCTCGGAATTATTTCCATAATTTCATTCGTGGAGATCATGACAGCCATGGGGACGCACACTTTTAAAGGCTACATAATCGCCATGGCTGTTTGGGGATGGTTTATCTGGTGGGTACTTCGGGACGTTAACCGGCCCCGATCACGATGGTAAACTGGTGGGTTTTATTCTTCTTTTTCAGCAGGCATAACGCAAGGAGTAGAATAATATTAGAAGGAATTCTGCTGTACAGGTCGGACACCGGCTTCGTACAACAGATTTTTTTCTTCAATCGTAAAGAATGTGATCGGCCATCCTAATCAACAATAACATGATCCGGATCTGATACGACTATTGGAATCGTAAAACTGTTCGTTGTTTTACCCTCTGTTGCAATAACCTGATGGGTTTGTGCCAATACATCATCCACAAAAAGCTGGATGTTTGCAGTCAGGGAAGCCGTCTGTGCTTCTGTATCCTCTTTCAACTGATAGTCACCTGATAAGGTAAGTGAGGCCACCTTTTTCGAAGTGATAAGCGTTTTGGTGTGGCCATCCAAGGGGCGATATTCCTCCTGATTCAACCATACCGCAACATCGGCCTCTTCGTCGGGATGTGAAATTTCGTCCCACTCTGCCCCTGTTACCGTCAGTGAGGAGATATTTTCCGAAGTGACCTGGACGCCCAGCAATTCTTCAAACTCCGCATAATCTCCGGAATAAGTAATGACCACTTTTACCACCGCTTCTCTGACCTCCGGATCATCATTGGAGCATGAAAACAAGCCTGTTAGGATCGAGAACAGGAGTACGGTTCTAAAATACTTTTGGAGTTTCATATCCTGTGAATTATGTGATTAATTGATCTCAAAAATTCTGTTTTTCATTCTCGCCTGCTGTGCCAGGTCTCTGATCATTTTTCCAATACCAGAGACCGGAATTCCCTCAAGTACCAAAACGTTGCTGGTGAGGTCTGTCGTATATAAGCTAACCGACATTAAACGAAAATATCGCAGGTAAGCGCTCTGATGAATGACATAATCCTTTATCCGGAAAAGTTCAAGATGATCGTATCTGCTTGCGATGATCCCTTTCCTGACAATAAGTGCTTCCTGGCTAATCGTATAGCGGATATGGACAATCTGTAGGTATTTACAAAGCGCAACAAGTTCAAACAGAAGGGCAGGAACTGACAGTAACTCCAGGAACATAATTGCAAAGGCAAAACAAATCACTGCTGCCATTAGCCAAGGGAACACGCAGGCGAAAGCGTAGATAACTGACGGAGCCAGCGTAATTAATTCCTGGTTATCATTGTGTTTGTTGTTCGAGTGATTCATCTTCATTACTTTTTAGGGTTAAATAGACCAATTCCGGGATTCCCTTGCTGACATGCATCCGAAGGGATATAAACCGGTCGTTTGTGAACTCATAGGTATCTATCCGGTTCAGTATGCCGCCATAGTCTGTTTCCACTTGGGGAGCCAGCGAGAACGGCAGAACAGAATCAGTTTGATGGATATAAAAGACAGAATAATCCTCCTTTGAGGTAATCCGGATCCTGCGGTAACTATATCCATTAAAGGAGGTATCCGGAAGCTCAACCCGATTTTCGTAGTTCGGGACAGGCATATTCACAAAAACAGCCCCGAAATTTTTCTTCGATAACGGGTGAAAATTCAGCGGTTCTTTGTTTTCAGTCAGCCCGTTTAAAGGAGCAAACATTCCTTCCCGGATATAGGCAAAGGGCGGGAATCCGGCGGTACCACTCATCTCGGAAAGCTGTTCAATGAATTCATTCCCGAGAAAATATAAAGTTGACAACGGTAACCGATAGGAATCATGAAGGTTTCCGCCGGGATCATTGTAAACGAATACCTCCAACCTGATACAGCCGGACTTCATTCTGATTTTATTGTCGCAACCTAAAAGCAGCAGCAAAAGAAAAACGATATACCCGTGTTTCATGTCCAATTGTTTTTAACGTTTAATCCGGTGTTCTTCTGACTTGCCGTTGTCCTGTTCCATCCATGACAAGATATCCGATGGGGTACTTTCTGAAGATAGAGAAGCCTTGTCTTTCGCTGCAGTGATTTGGAAACCATTTCCCCCATTTTCGGGAAGAGCATGGTCCCGGGAGTACCTGCCCGGATTTTCGGCCAGGATCCCTTCATCGGCATAGCTGATCACTTCGCTGTTTTTGATTGTAATTGCATCCAGTAAATTGATTTCGCTTAGTGAAAGCAGCTTCTTTAGGCGGTTTATGGCAGCGGGTTCCACTCGTGCTGTTCCATAAGTGATCACCGATTCTCCGCCGTGGGTTATGACCCTTGACGCCACGTAGTTTGCAACTTTTTCTACATTGTCTGTAGTAAGCATCGTCTGAGGAGTAAAGAAGTTTCCCATGATCTTCAAGCTTCGGTTCAGTATAAGAAAGCTCAGTTTATCTCGTCCTCCAAGTCGGTGCGACGAGATAAATGCTGCCACATCTTCAGAAGAGGTGAGTTGAAATGCTGTTTCAGGATTGAAATCCTTGTCGAATACCTGCCTGTCGAAGGAGAAAACCCGGACTGGCTTACCCTCCCGCCCGGGGTTCTTATAGGCGATATGACTTTCTTCCAGGTTGAAGGTGCTGTACTTTCCTGAGCGGATATTAATGATAATGGCATCCATCAGTTTATCCTTCAAAACAGCTTTCAGCAGGCGGTACATCTTCCTGTCTGCCTCCGAAGGCATCAGATTCCCGGACGGGTGATTATGAACAAAGTAAACCTGGTCAGGCTTAATTCTCCTGGCTCCTTCAATGATCGCCGGGATATTGATCTGAACGCTCGAAAAATTGCCAATCCCCATGTGCTGGACGACTGGCTGTTTGTTTTTTACATAGACTGCAAAGGAATTTTCGACAGCCTCATCTTCCAGTTTATTGAAGATGTAAGCTACATCTTCCAGCGAGTCGACTCGTTCGGGGGCAAAATAACCAAAGTGACCTTTCTCTGTAAAGACTCGCTCAACATAGGAGAATTCCCCTGGTTTTAGCCTGGGAAGTCTGCTTTCGAAAGGTTTTATTCGATCACTGAAGACCGATTCGGGAACTCCTTCCCGTCGTAGACTAGAGGATCGGCGGACATTATATTCGGGGAAGGGAATTTTCGACTGTATTTTTTGACGGTCGTTTTTCTTTCCTTCTTTTTCTGACTTGGTTTTCCGGTTTTCTTCATGATTATTAAAGGTATTATTTCCATTCAACAGATCAAATGTCTCCTTGGATTTCATTTGTGTAAAAATTTTAAGGATTAAAGGCCGGCACTTGCCGGATCATTTCAACATAGGAATTAAATCCTTTGGCTTTCATCGTGCGCACGGAAGTCCGGTAGCCGCTCAGTCTGGAAAACCGGGAAAGCGTGAGAAGATCCGGGAAGGTTTGCCCCTCATATTTCCCGGCACGAATAAGAACCTTCCCGTTCTCCATTCTGATGACCGGCTCGAAATTATCAAGGTGGCATGCCAGCCGGACGTCCCAGACGCGGTCAAAAAAGGTATGCCCGTTTACCAGAACAAACCTGGCTCCTTTGTACCGGGTCATGATCTTTTGCACAAGTTCAATGCCCGGACGGGAACCGACTGCAACGAAAGCAGGCATAAGCATCGGCCTTTTGTTTCTGAGCACCTGATAAAAAGCCATCAGTTCCAAAGTGGATGCAAAAAGAAAAACCTGTCTGGAAAGAATATCATCCGTCCGGAATTCCAGAAAAAATTCGGAAGGGGTCAAAACCATTCCGTCCGGCAAAACCTTCTCCGGATCAGAAAGGGAAAAACCGTCCAAAGCGGTACCGGGGAAAACAAGCTCCCCGGCAACCAGCTCCCGGAAATACCCGCGAAATTCGCCTATTGTGTCGATCGAAAAACCCAAATAACGCAAAATCATCGTTTAACAGTTGTGTGTATCTCCTCCTGCGGTCCCGTCGGATCATATGCAGTTTCATTCCGGTTTAAATGGGTGGATGATCGATCAACGCCATCTTTTTCTTTCCCTAAGTCCCGGTGCTGCGCAGTGTTCTCCGGCTCAAAAGAATGAACTTTTGCTTTAGCCTCGCTTATTTTCGGGTCAGGAGTGCCGGCCGCGTGCCGGATCTCTTCCTTCAAAAAGACTAGTTCGCGGGAAATCTCTTTGTCATCGGGAAATTCAGCTTGTCTTTGCTCCAGGTTGCGCTGCACTTTATGGAGCGCATCCAAATACCCCTTGGAGTAGATGTTTTCCTCCTGCTTTTGTTTTTCTCCGGCCTTGACAAGGGCATCAACCCCTTTGTACAAAGCATAGGAAAGGCCCCCGTCCACTACCAGGGAGAGGATGAACATATTGCGGTTAGCCCTTAAAGATGATTCAGAGGCCGGTGAAACCTGAATTTTGGTACCGTCATCCACAATTACTTCTTCACCTTCCTTGTAACGCTTTTTCTGACGGGGCGAAAGCGGTACGCCGTTGATCTCTTCCGGAACATTTACCTGGTTCTCATCCACACTAACAAAGCTGTTGGTATCGCGGTCAAACTCATAGATCACCGTTTTTTCCCGCTTGTTTTTCTCCACGAAATCGCCGATCTCCCAATTCAGCCTGTCAGTAGTTTCCCATCTGGAACCGACCACATTCTCCTTCTCATCACGTACCGGTACCTGAACCCGGACGGCCTCCCGTCCATTGAGAAAGAGTTGGACTTCATCGCCAACCCGGTGCCCGGATTCCTGCAGGGCTCGTTTCAGGTCAATTCCCCAAATCCTGGCCTTTTCACCATTTCTTTTCTCCAGTTCGATATAAAAGCTGGGAGCATTCTTTTCATCGAATTGGTGAGGGGCATCACCAAAGGCAGCGATTTTACCAAAAGCAGCTTCCTTTCGGGCAAACGGACCGCCCCGGGAGAAGGCCTTATCTTCCTCCGGGCTCAAGGCCGGGTGGTTCATTTTCTCCCTGTAGATCGGATGTACAAACAGGCCGGCTGATCCGTCAGCTTTTCGGCGTAAGGAGAGCTTAGCGTCCAGTGAAGTATTTTCTGCGCCGTCGATTTTCAGATTTTGTAAATGGACAAAAGAAGTTAAGCTTCCGCTTAAAAGGGTCTCTTTATTTTTCCGGTCCAGCAGGAGCTTGCTGCCATCGTGTAACCCCAGGGCCTGCAAATCTTTTACAGGTATTTCCTCCAGTTTGAATGTTGTCATACTGTTAGCGTTTTAAAATTTGATGTGATTGTGATATGGACTGATCTTCCCCCGTTTTTTCCTGAAATTCCGGGGCCGTTTGCTTTTGTTTGGCATCCATCAGCGAGCGGTACAGGCCATCTTCAGGGGACAAGTGGATCAGTTTCCCGGACTCCATGTGATTCACCTGGATTCTTCGTCCGGAAAGCAGCCCGGAAATCTCGTAATCTGATCCGTTGTAACTGATCCGGTCCCGAAGCAGGAAAGAATGCTGATGGGTGTTGGCTTCCTGAATATTTCGTTTATGTTCGAAAGCCAGTACATAGTCCGTGATTTTCTGGGCATCTGACGCGGCCCGGTATAGTTCAAAGGGTTCATCCCTGAGGATAGACACCCAGCTTTTCACATAAGCCGCGTGCTGCCCGAATTCATGCCCCAGTTTCAGGTGGCTGCCGGTCATCAGACTGGCAATCTCGGCCCGAAGTTCCTCCCTGGCATACTCCTGAGTGCCAAACCGGGCAATCATCGGGCGGTCCAGGCGCGTGTTATGCCCCGTCCAGTGTCCAATTTCGTGCAGGAGCGTGGCATAATACCGGGCGGCATCGGGGAACTGGTTTTTTTGAGGCAAGGTGATCGAATCGGTCACGGGATTATAAAAAGCCCGGTTTCCCCCGTGATGAATCGTAGCCTGGGAATTGCGGACGATGTGCTCCGCCCGTTTTATGTCCTCCCACGCTTGCTCCGGACTCGTATCTATTTCCAGAGGAGGGATCCCGCGCACGTTCTCTGCATTAAATACATAGGCGGACGTGATCAAAGGACGTTCCAGTCGAACCGTTTGAGACAGGGGCTTTCCCTTGTCATCCAGCACGGGACTTCCGTTATCATCGCGCACTTGCCGGTTCTCCTGCAGCTTGACATAGTTAATCACAGTGCCTTTGGCCCCTTTTTCTACATTCCATCCGCCGGCTTGCGCCTGTTTAAAGGTTATCCAGCGGGGATCCTGAAATCCTTGCATCATCAGCCAAATGGAGTTCATGCCCCGGTACGCTTTACCGGTTGTGGGGTTAAAAGGAAGCATAAATTCCTGCAGGTCATTCCATGGCTTTTGAAAAGGAGAAGTTCCTTTCTCCAGCTGGTCAATCAGTTTTTGAGCCACCTGTTCAAACAGGGGTTTGCGATCATTTGCCATCCTGACCTCCTTCCTCCAGGATATCATCCTGGTCCCAAAGATCAACTTCCAGAAAATCCGCTTCCTGCGGTGTCAGGCAAACAGTCGGGCCGGGTTGGCCAATTTCCGTTAAGTAATCAATGCATTGTTGTTTTAAAGTTTGTAGTTTCATAGGTTGAATCAATTTGTTTTTGTTGATTATTGAAATGAAGTATTCCGCTCAAAAAGCGGACAGGATCCACAGGCTTTCCGTCCTGCAGGATTGAGAAATGCAGATGTACGCCCGTTGATCTGCCGGTATTGCCGGTAACCCCGATTGGCTGTCCGGTCAGGACTAACTCTCCGGCTTTGGCAAAGTACCGGGACAGGTGCCCGTAAAGGCTTTCGTACGGGCCATGACGAATCCGGACAAAATATCCCAGGTTCCGGTCATAGCCACAGCGATTCACCTTCCCATTCAATATGGCCCTCACCGTGTCGGACCCGGCTCGCAAGTCAACCCCCGCATGAAAATGATTTTTATTTGTCATCGGGTGCAACCGCATTCCAAAAGGAGAGGTTATTTGCAGGGAGGCAAGCGGAAAAGAAAAAGCGATTTCCTCCAGTTCGGCAAGGGTGATGGTTTTGCCCGTTTGGCTTGAAGAGGGTCGTTCGGTCCCGATGACAGAAGGTTCCGCTTTTCCACTGTCCTTATTTTGGATCTGCACTGAGTGTAAAAATCGTATCGGAGATACGGAGTTAAACGGCTGTGCAGCCATAAGCAGCGGTAATCCCGATAGTCCGAGTAAGAAAAACGCTTTCATCCGGACATGATTTTTTCGACCATCTGCGAAACCTGCCCGTTGATTTTATTGAAATTGGCAAACAGCATTTCTTCCCGTTTGCCCTGAAAGTCATAATAGACAGGCATTGGCGGATAGCGTGTTTCCTCCCGGCGGATGGCGTCCAGATCCAGGTTAATGCGGCAGTGAATCGCCGATGTGGTGTACTCCCCGGTGAACCGGTTGTCATCCGGGACATCCCGTGCCACAAGGCCAACCATTTCGCCGGTGGCAAGAGAGGCGATTTTGCCGGCAGGGATCAGGGGTTCGAGCTTTTCGTTCATACCCATGGACGTCCTTGTCCGGTCTATCGTAAGGGTCTCACCTGTTTGCTTAACCTTTCCGAACAAGCGTTCCAGCCAATCCAGGGTCTCTTTATTCCTTACAGAACCGGCAAGGATATTCCCGATAACCGAGTTGATCGTTTCTGCTGTCTCCTTTCCGTATTGTTGCCGAAACTGCGGCAACTCCTGCAATCCCAGGATTACAGCGACCTTGTTACTACGCGCCGTCGCGATCAGGTTTTCCACCTTGTGGATAAACAGGGTTGGAACTTCATCGGCGATGATAGCTGCAGGTAAATTCCCTTTGGAATTGATCAGGCGGATCAGCCTGTTTACAATCAGCGCATACAGGGCCGAATTGATATTCTGGGTGGACGGATCATTGGCCAGCACGAGGATGGCCGGGTTCTTCGGATCCGATATTTTCAAGTTGAAGTCATCGCCTGAAAATACCCAAAACGACTCTTTGGTGGCCAACCGGCTGATAAAGATCTTCAACGTGCCGACCTGTCCCTCTAGTTGGTCAAAGGCCCGTTTATTAAAAGCGCTCATGAAGGGCGAAAGCAGGCTGGGAAGTTCCGGGTTGGTCAGCATAACGGTGAAAATCTCTTCGTACGACTTATTCAGAAATGCCATCAGGTGGGGCATGGAGGAATACTTCCCGTTTTCATGTTTGGCCAGGAAATAGACCGCACACGCCAGAAAGTTAATCGCCGATTGGGTGAAGAACTGGTCCGATCCGACCGATTTGTCGCCCTTTTTCAATGCCTCCACCAATGCTTCAGAGATCTCCTGCGCTTCTGCCAGCGTTCCGACATATTTCGGGTTCAGGGGATTGATCCGGTTGCTTCGCGAAACATCATTGAGATTGATCACATGAAATCTGTAGTCTTTCATCCTTCCCTTTTGCCGGGCCAGACAGTAATGATAATAGGCAATCTGCCCCAGATCGGGGAACTTAAAATCATACAGGCAAATGGTAAAATCCTTGGCAATGAGCTGCCGGATAGCCGGGTTGATCACACCAAAGGATTTTCCGGAGCCCGGGGTACCGATTACAAGAATTCCGCGAAAGGGATTCATATTGATAAACCCTTTGTGTATGCGCTTTTTAAAATAGAAAAGCATCGGGATATTGACCGACGTCGGCGTACCCAGCAGCCTGGTGTCCTGCATGAACGATTCCCCTTCCACATTCCATTTATCTTTTCCCAGGCCGGACTTTATCAGCTTTGAAATATTATCAATCGCTGTGGAACAGAGCACGGCGCCAAAAAGGGAGCATCCCACATAAGCTGTTTCAAGAGCATTCGTGTAAGGCAACCAATCTTTCCCTGCATAAAACGGCAGTCTGCGAAGTATAATCAGACTGCCAAACATCAGGCAGAGTCCCAGAAGCAGCGGGATGACGATCTGTTTCTTGGGGTCCAGGTCCGGTTTTTTACGGGCCATGGTCCCGATGCCCACCAGACAGATCAGCAGCAAGGTGAAAAGCTTCGTATAAAGCGGATCCTGAAACAGGATCACGGTTTGCAGCCGGTAAAAAACGGTTACCAGCGGCCCGAATATTTCGGGGGATCGGTACAGGTTGATGATGATATCCAACAACACGAAAAAGTAAACTCCCAGCTGCATGAAACTATACATTTTCTGTTGTTCCCGGGTTTCTTCCATGACAATCGTTTTTTAAATGAAAATTTCGGTTAGAAAGAAAATCGCAGCCCGATTTCGCCTGCTATACGCCATCGGTTACGCCGGTTGTAGTAGCCGCCTGTTCCCGAAATAAGCAGATCCACTCCGGGAGAAAGGGATTGCAAAAACTCCAGGCCACCATGCGCTGAAAGGATAAAATCGGAGTTGTCAGTTCCGATGTGCGAACCCAGCCGGAGTTTTAAGGTTGCGTTTTTACTTCGGGACAAGGCTGGCTTATAAAACAGTCCCAACAGGTAGTTCTCATAGTCCGTTTTGTGCCGGTAGTAATTCAGGGAGAGCTCGAAACTGTTGTGATAACGGGTCACAAAGTCGATTCCCATTGTTGCGTTCCACGCATCCTGGTATACAGGTCCACCTTTCAGGATAAGGTACCTAAAGCCTTCCTGCGCCTGGCCTACATTGAAAGTGGCAATTAGCAGGACCGTAAGCGCCAGTACTGATTTTCGTAAATCTGTTCTCATAACGTATCGGCATTTAAGAGGTCGCTGTAGTCGATACTAAGTTCAACGGTCCTGCCTGATATCTGCTCTTCGGCCATCTGAATGCTCAGAACTTTATTTCCGGGATAGGTGAATTTCCGGAACACAAAAACGTTGCGGTAACGCCTTTGAAAATAGGGGTTATCATAGAGCGTGAACACCGGTTTTAGCTCCAGGTCCTGGACGTTTGTGGCTTTTGTGATCCGTTTATCGCGGATCCGGAAACGCAGCTGGTCAATGTCGTATTTAATCCGGGTGCTGTTTTTGAAGGATACATCCACAAACACATAGTCACCCGAAGAAAAAATGTTGTTCAGCCAGGCTGTCATTCCAAGAGCTTTGGAAGCCACGTTACGATATGTCCGCTTTTGCCGGATAACCTCCATGGCAAAAGTCCGTATTTCCTGTCGGGTCATGGTGACTTCCGGAAAATCCAAAGGTTCCATATGTTTGGGCAGGATCTCAATGCGGGTGCTGAGCCAGGAGCTTTGCGTGGCGGAGGTATAGATCACATCGTACTGGGCCATGAAACTCTGTCCGACGATTGTTACCACCGTTGATGGCGTCTGGGCATCATGAGGCTTATGACCCAGAGAATCGGGATAATATTTGATGCGAAGCACATTGTCAACCGGGATATCTCCGACAACATCACTTGTGGAAATATCCACATATTGGATTGGCTCAGGGGAGACAAAATGAACCGACAGCCCGTCGCTGATATAAAAACGGGGCAACTCCTTTTTGGAAATTGCCCCGTTCTGTGCGCAAACGGATGAAACAGCTGAAAATAGAACAAGAGCACTAATTAATATTTTCATGGTGCATCAATTTTGATTGAGTTTTTGGGCTTGATAATTCCTGACTGTCAATCAGGTATACATAGGTGGAATATTTAATTTTAACCTTGTTCTTCCGGATCGCCTGTGCGATTGCCTGGGAGGTGGACCGAAAGGCCTTTTGAAGGGTGGAAGTTAAAAAACGGCTTTGCTCCTCCGTGCTGGAAGTGGTCATATTCATTCCCTGGATAGAATTGCTGCCCAGTTCCCGGGTAAACTCCCGAAATGCCGATTGCGGAACATAAAGGCCTTTCATACCATCCAGATCATAGACATCCAGCTTGACCGGCAAAATCTGATCATTGTGGAAAACGGATTGGATGGAAAAGGTGACCCGTTGGGCGGAAAACCCGTTAATATTCGCATACAAACAGGTCCCTTTCGCAATGCGTATGCCTCCAACCAGAATATCCTCCAGCAGGCGAAGCCGGATACGATAACCGGCGTAACCGACAAGTTCTTCATCGATGATTGCTTTGATAAACGTTCGCTCGCTGTGAGGTTTCAGGGTGTTGAATATCCGACTGGTCCGGTCAGCACGCTGCACGCTCATCTTACTTTGCCGCAGCTTTTCAAGTTCTTCCTGTAAAGCCTTTTGAGCAGCTTCCCGCCGTACTTTCGCCTTGTACTCCGGATCATTGGCTTTTTGAAAGCTGTCAATCAGCGCATACTGGGTCCGCATCATTGCCAAAGGGTCTTCCTTCTGCCCCTGTTGCTGAACGGCGGCCCGAGACACTTTGTCCTGTTTTTCCATCGCCTTACCCTGGTTTAGCAGCTCCAAAAGCGCCTTGTCTGTTTCATTGAGCGGTTCATCGGGCGAAACATCATCGCTTGACCGTCTTCCCGCACTTTTGTTGACAGCATGACCGTTCAGAACAGCATCCAGACTGTCCATCTGGTTTCTCTCTTGCTGAGAATATAAATTCACGAAACCTGGAGCTTCACTTTCTTCGGTTTCCAGTCCGGAAATAGCAGTATAGCCATCAGCTTCCTTAAAATGTTTCTGGTAGGTCGCCAGTTTATCTGCCAGTTTCTTCTCTGTCACCTCTTCCGAGGGTGGAGCGATATTCTTCTGCAGTCCGTCGTTGCCGGTGATAATCACCGGATCCTCCTTTGCATAGAGATCCTGATAAACATAGAATCCAAGGAAAGTAAAGGGAAACATGATCAGCGGAAGAATATACCGGGGTTGTTTAAAGTTGATCTTCATTTCTTATCGGGATTAAGGTTCCTGTTCAGTTTTTCCAGTTTTTGAAAAGCTTCCAGCAGGCGAAGACTGTCGGCATGGGAAAGGGTGTCCTTTTCCATCAGCAGGCTGATCTCGCTTTTCAGACTGATGGCATCAGAAAGCGTGGATACATTTCCAACGACACCGGTAAAACCATGAGATACGCGGGAAACCGGAGTGAATCGTTTCTTTTCCACCGGTTTTTCTGTTACTTCCAAAGTCGTTGTCAGGATGACGGAGGCAATAATTGTTACCACCATGACCCTGAAAAGCAGCTTCGGCTTTTCCCCGATAAACGTTTTTATCCGGAGAAAGGGGTTGGGATTAGAAGACTCGTTTGGCGACATTTTTCAGATCTTTATTTTCCAGTGTTTTCCAGCGTACAATAAGCACCCCGTGCGGGTTGTTGGCACTTCGGGGGACATCTTTCAGATACCCTTCGGTGATCAGCGACCGGGTCAAGGTAGAGGATTTGCGATCGATCCGTTGTTTCCCGTAATAGCGGAAATACCGGTTGGGATAATCAAGCCGGATGCTGTCGGTTTCGATAGTCAGAACAGCCGAAGAAAGGAGCACCTGATTGTAATAGCCTTTCTCCTTCAGGTTATTATACTGCTGAATCCCGGTCTCATCGATCAGGTACATCGCTTTTTTCATCTGGTATTCGATATACTGGTTATCAGCCGTGACGGTAAAAAAGACGGAATGGAACAGGTCCACATGGGCTTTGTATTCCACCGGCCGGTTCACTTCCTGGTCGGTTTGTTTGGCCAAAAGGGGAACATCTCTGTCCAATATATAGATGGTCTTTCGTGCCAGTGATAGTTGATTGGTGAAAAATACCGTCAGGGTCACTGTTATGGACAGGCAGAGAGCAATGGATGCCACCGAAATGGTCGCCGCCAGTTTTATTTTGCTTTCAATATTCTTAATGATTGGCATACAGGCGTTATTTAGAAGTTAAAAAATTTTCCCGGAGGCTATTTTGATAACCTGGCTTACGGACCTTCGTGATCCGCCAATAATGACAGGAGCAGAACGCCCCATGGTGGATACCGCAGAGCTCACCCCGCTGGTAGAAACGATCCAGGTCGAGATCGATGGAACCGTAAACATGCAAATGGCTGTCATCAGGAAAGTAATGATGACAACGCCAAACGAAAGCAGCCCGTTCATTTTCAGGAAAAGGAGCTTTTCGATCGATACAAGCGTTCCTTCCCGTGTCACAATCTCTGCATAGCGGTCAATCTCGGATTGCATGGCAAATTCCTGAAAAATCCCTCCCACAAACATGATCATCAGGGCAATGGTTGTGTAAAGGTTAACCGAGATGAAACGGGCGATCCAGGTAGAAAAGCTGTCCCGGAACATGGGCAGGATACTCAAAGCCACCGAAATAGGGCCCAACATGATCAGGATACCGGAGTAAATGATCTGGATGGCAAAAATAACATAGACAGCGATCCGCAGGATCATCAGCGCAACTGCTTCAAGTCCCTGGGATATGATCAGTTGAATTCCCACCTGAAGTTTTTCCTTAAGCTCCAGAACTGGAGCCACAACGGTTTGCACCCCTTCCTTAATGGTTCGTCCCATTGACCCCAATGGATCTTCCAAAAAGGATTTGGATTGCTCGGCGGCCGCTTCTGTTTGAGCTGCGTAGTTATAAAGCTGTTCGACCATTTGGTACTGGTAATCCTTCCGGATATACCGAAGGTTGTTCACAGCAACCTGTTGTGTCTCTTGCTTGTTCCACATCGCATTAGCCATGATATCGGTGGGAAAGGAAACAAGCTGCACAAAAGGCCCCCAGTAAAGGATGATCATTAAAAGGCCAAATGGGCGAAGCAGCGGAAGGATGTCCCATTTCTCCTCTCCGGCCATCATCCGGTACGATTTTCCGGCGAATGCCAGCAAGGTCATCAAACCCGCCAATACTCTGGCCAGGTCGATAAAAGTGTCGAATTCTCCCCAGATGACTTCTTTCCAGCCGGAGAGGAACGATTCCATAAACCAGTCATCGAAAAGAGGGCCTCCTTCTGCCCAGTCAATGGCTTTTTGCATGTTCTCCGATACCGGCTTCTCGTTACTGGTTTGCGCCGGTAAAAGAATTGGCAGGGAAAGGGCTGTGAGCAACAACCCGATCCGTATAAAATAAAGTAGACGCATATTTTTACATTTTGAGATTGCTTAATAAGCGGTTTTGGCTTTGCGTATGATTTCAAGCATCCATTCAGCATCATTGGATGAGTTCCAGCTAAATTCGACCTCCGGAGAAGGAATGGGGCCGCTGTCTGCTTCCTTTCGGAAGGCGAGCATCCGGTTTGCCCAGATCAGGTGGTGGTCCAATTTTGACTGAAGCTGACGATATTCCAGCATAATCCGGTGATAGGCTAAAATCCGCGATCCCCTGTCCATATCGCTATTAAACGCGACGCCAAGGCGTTCCTGAAGAACCGTCATTTGCTCTTCGAACCAATCCAGAATTCCGGTTTGGGTCAGGTAACTTATTTCTTCCCCGCTCAGGTCATTTTTAATCCTTCCGATGTCAAAGTTCCGGACTCCTTTTAGTTCAGATTTATAATACAGTTGCCAGAGAGGATCCGCTCCGGATAATAATCCGGAATAGTGACTCATCTCCCTGACTGCTGTTTGCCTTACGGAATCAGTATATTGCCGGTAGGCGTTGCTGGTTTCCACCAGGGCTGAGTTTAGCAACATCCGTTGGGTTTGTTCTCCTGTTGGGCCAAGAGGACGGATATCTCTCCCTTTCCGGTAGTCCCCGTTTTGGGAAGGAGCGAGCCAGCCCCAGGTGCGCATAAAATGGACACTGGTCTGGACGCCCAGAAAGTATTTGGGTTTGGGACGAAAATTTCCCCAGTCGGTAATCACCATCCGGTCCTGTTGTGCCTTGATATGGGGATCATCAATAACCATAAAGCCCTGCGCAAAAGCAACGGGACCCGACACTGCCGGAAAGAATAAGACCAGCAGCGCTTTTAACATGGTTTGTTTCATTTTTTTGATTGATGAGATTAAAAGAAACTAAAGAAGGCTGCACGAAAGCATGCAACCGATAAACCGGTATATCCGGGAATTCTTATAGCGGCAAAGTCTTTGCTTCGCGGATGATCTGGTCAATGATTCTTCTGTCCTGATTGACCCAGGAAGAAAACGGATTCAACGAATTCCACAAACCATACATTCGCTTCCAATAAAGGTTATTGCGAAGTGCGAAAAGCGAACCCCGCAGGAGTTGCAACCGCTGTGTTATTTTCCGAAGGAGTTCATCCCTCGTGCCGTTATTCATCATGGCCTGCGTACCACCTGCACTAATAAAAGTGGATATTTCCCCATACAGTTCCAGCGCCTGTATCTTAATGCTCTTAACCGATTCCGAAGCAAAAACGACAATCTCCGGATCCTCTGCAGCCATCTTGGAGATTTGCGAAGCTTCCGACAGAATATCGGAGATAAGCCCGGTCATGTAGCTCATCATCCGGCCATCTTTAAACAGCTCGTTGACCTCAGCGAGGGAATTGTGAATGATCGTCCTGGCTGCTACCAACTGTAAAAGATTGGTATTGATCTGATTGATATTGCCCTTAATCGAATCGGTCTGTCTGATAAGGATCCCTTCAGCCGCCATCCTGGCATTCTGGTTGATCATAAATGAGGTGAAATGATTGTAGTCCACATAGTTGGTTATCTGGGCATCCACGATATCATAAAAGAAAAAGCAGACGATGAGCGGTAAAAAATTCCGTTTCATAATCCTGTGGTTTTTGCTTTTGCGACAATATCCTGTATGATTTTTTGATCCTGATTGATCCAGGAAGCAAAATGGTTGTCTGTCAGACCTTGCTGCTGTTTTGCGCGTCGAAGGGTAAGCAGTAAAAGATAAGATTTACGGTTAACGGTCCGAAGTTCGTTCATGGCATGATTCAGGAGCATCTTTCGGTCCGAAGGCTTCATCTGGTTGATATCGCCATAGGAGATCACGATCCCTGTGATAAACCGGACAATCGACATGGCCTTATCGGTAATCTCCGTTTCGCTTTCAAAAGCAATAAATGTAAGTCCGGGAGAGTCCGAAACCACATCAAAGATATCCCGTTGGGTTTCGAGGATTTGCTGCAATACCGGATAAGCCTCCAGGGAGACAAAACCCGCTTCGATCAATAATCCCACGCTGTTCAGGCGCGACCGTATCTTTTCGTACTTCTCCCGGAAAAACCCCATCTTCTCTTTGTTGATTTCTTCCTGGGTTCCAACCAACCCTTGGCTAGTCCTGATCTTTGTCTGCCTTTTGTGTTCTTTAAGGGTGTTATCTACTTCTGTGTGGATGAGTTGATAACAGATCCAGCTTTTGGCGTTGCCGTCCTTCAGCCAGAGCGTAAACACAAACCCCGTTATCAGAAGGACTTTTACAATAATTCTTGTCATAGCGTTTTTGCATTGGAAATGATTTCATTCATGATCCTGACATCCTGATTCACCCATCCGGAGAAGGGGAAAAGACTATTCCAGAAGCCGCGTCGCACTGCCCACCTAATGGAATGTTTCATGCCAAAGGCGGCGCCATAGATCAGCCTGATTTCGTCATAGATGTGGTTCAGCAATTTCTGCCGTTCGCCGGCGTCCATCATATTCGTTTCCCCGCCTTCCAAAACATGTGTGATCTCGGAGGCAAGGCCCAGGGCCCGTGTTTTGAAAACAGAAGCGCTTTCGTGTGCGAAAATGACGTATTGCGGGTTTTCTGCCGCCAGCCGGGTTGTCTCGGCAACCTCCAGAATAATATCCTGGGAAGTTTCATAGATCCTTTTGATTGTAACCGCATTTCTCACCGTCTTTGAAACTTCTGTCAGCCCCTTGACAACCTTTTGCTGCAGATTATTCGCCACTTCCAGCTGGGAGTTGATCAGCACCTGTCCCTTATGTATCGCGTTCAGATTTTCATTGGTCTTTTCCTGTTGCCTTTTAATGGTATTGGCATAGGTCCGCATGGCGGGGGCGGTCAGGACATCGACATAAACGATTTGGGCATGCAGGTTAGCCAGATTACAAATAATCAAACCTGCGACAAACAGTATTAAAGTAGTTGCTTTCATGCATATAAATCTTATTTCTACTATTAAACTTTGGTACGTACTCATGGAATAGCCATTTATTCGCTTCGCGGATTTCCCTTTGGTCAATTCATTTTCGGTTTGTGTGGGATATTCTCTCATGGCTATTTCATGCATTTAGTGTTTAAAGATTGTAGGTTAAGAAATGCGCTGATCCTAAGCGGAGACGGTTTTACTCTGGTAATCGAGCCATTGGGAAAACTCCAGACCGCTCTCCTGAAAATCCTTTTGCAGGTGGATTACCGCATTGTTCCCGTATTGTTCTTTATAACTGGAAAGCACGTCAAACAGCTGGTCTGTCAAAACCTGTCCGGCAATATTGACCAGCTGGACAAATTTCGAAACCGGCAAGCCGCATTTTTTCATGTGGCTTACAAAGTTTTCCAAGCCATCGGGGTAGTTGCCAAAGGCGCTGGTGTAAGTTTCCACGGCCAGCTTCTCCGGTTTTTCCGTGGTATAGGTCAGGTACTGATGCAGAGAAACCTCCACGCCGTAAACTTCTCCTGTAGATCTTCTGCGGATGTAAACTTCTTTAAAGGGACCCCGGTTTGCCCTGTTGTCGAGATTATTCACGGTGAAGATTTTTCTTTTTTCAACCTCGCTGATCGAAAGTAATTTTTCAACAGATTGATAATTATCCCTGAACTTGGTTTGATCCAGCAGGCACAGCGTATCGGAATTGGCAATAATGCTGTCCTTAACCACCGCATTCCCGATAATATCATCCAACTCCTGGGTAACCACAATCGCTTCGCCGTTAAACTTGCGGACTGTTTTATACAGGTAAAGAATATATCCGGCCATCATGGGTGAGGCTATCGCTTTCCAGGCTTCTTCGATTATCAGGGCTTTTCGCTGTCCCTGCCGGAAACGCATTTTTTGCAGAAAAATGTCCATGATGATCAGTGTCACAATCGGGAACAGAATCTTATTCTCCTTGATATTATCGATCTCAAAAACAATTAACCGTTCGCTAAACAGGCTGCGGTCTGCTTCTTCATTCAGGATGCTTTCAAACTCTCCACCTTTGCAGAATTTCTTAAGCACATAGCGAAACGACGGGAAGTCAAATTTGATCTCGTCCTTTTTGCGGATCAGGGGAACCAGACAAGTGGCAAATTCATAAAAAGTATTGAAACTGGGCGATTCCACTTTAAAAAGACTATCAAGCTCTATCGCCTTTCGTTTCAAAAGGTTGGTGTATGCCGCCGACAATGACTGCATGCTGCCGGATTCCCAACTTTGCTGATCCGACCAGCTAAGTGTTGTAAGCAGGCGGGCCGTATCATAATTTTCGCGTGACTGCCGGTCTGAAAGCACGTCGTAAGCCTCAGTGGCCGCAATGAAGATATCGGAGTCGGTTTCTTCTATCTCCTGCCCAGTGTGCTTATCCGGATGATGGGTCATCGCAAGGCGCCTGTATGCTGTTTTGATTTCCTCGTCGGTGGCGCTTTGGGACAGCCCCAGCATCTGGTAATAATCTTTTTCGGCCTTTCCTAATTTCTCGGCCAGGCTTTCTTTTGCCGCTTCGAATACCGAACCGGGGTTTACGCCGTAACCTTTCAGGTGATCCTCCAGTTCCCGGATGGAAGCATTTTCGATCCAGCCGGCTTCCCTGGTACGGAAATAGTTTTTGTAATAGGCAATGACTACGTCGCTTATCACATCGGACTCTACCTGGGAAAGCTTGCCGTCGGAGCCTTTCCAGAGCAGTCCGATCAGGGTGGTCAGAAAATCCTTTTTCTCCAGGTTGTATTCATCCCGGGTAATTGCAAACGGATTCATGGCGATCGGCTTTTCCGGCTTATAGGTAATGTACTTACCATCCAGGTATGCTGAAATTCCGGCGTAGCTGTCGCCGGTGTCGACAATCACGACATCCATATTATAAAGCAGGTACTGCTCGATAAGCGCATTCATGAAAAAACTCTTTCCTGATCCGGAAGGGCCCAGAACAAATTTATTCCTGTTGCCAATCCGGCCAATGTCCCAGGAATAGTCTGCCGGGTCTATCCGGATGGGGATGCCCTGCCGGTCTGTAAAACAAATCGAAAATCCTTTTGGTGCCGGTTCTGAAACAGGCAGGGCTTCTTTAAAAAAAAAGCTGAGAGCGGCATCGGAGGTGGTCAGATACAGGTCGTAGTTCTTCAGTTCCACCCCGTTGCCAGGTAAAGCCGCCCGGAATAATTCCAGCTGATTATAACTGTTCCGGGAGGGGATGATCCCCTGGAGGAAGAGTGCGTTCTCAATGTAATTGATTGTTTTGGGCAGCTCCTTTTCCCCGGCACAGATCACCAAGGAAAAATGAGCGTTAACCAGAAGCTGGTTTTCACGGGCCACATCCTCCAGCAGTTTTTCAATGTCGGCCACACAGATATCATTTTCCGGGTCCGGGATCCCTGAATGCCTCCTTTGTTTAAGCTGAAGCTTCTGGATCGTATGCACCTGCTGGGGTATCTCGATTACCTGGTTGTAAATAATCGTGTCGTAACCCGGGACCTGATGAAGGAAGGCCATCGTGTCGACCGGAAAGCCTTTCATTGCTTCATTGTCGCTTCTCAGGATATAAGGAGAAACCTTCTCCGGAAGGTCGATCCGGTCAATGTCGATCAGCGACAGGCACCTGGTTTGTTTTTCTCCAAGCCGGATACCGGTATCGGAAGGGACCATGTTGTCCATGACAATATTCTTCGACATGAAATCCATGGTCAGGATTCTTAGTACCAGCAGGTCAATATCCTTTTGATGGAGTAATTGAGGCTTAAATCCGTTGGTATCCAGGGCCTGGGTTACTTTAAAGATCAACCCTTTAAAGTCATCGCCGCTCTTTTTTGAAGAAGCAGTTTTTTTACCCTGGGGTTTTGTGATGATCAGGTAGGTAAAGATTACTGCGTGAACCCGACCTTTAAAATGCTCGACATACTTCTGTTGAAGGTATTCCTTCGGAGTATGCGCATCCCAGGTATCTTTTGAAAACACGTCCAGCTTTTGCAAAAGATAACCTTCTCCAAGAATTTGAATCACATTGAGAAGGTTTTGATGAAACCTGGTGTATTCATTCGGGTCAGCACAATATTGCAAAACCGGATTGGCGATCTTGATAACAGCGCTCGGTTCACCTCTCGTCCCTAGAAGCAGGTGCAACCGATCATCTTCAGTTTCAACGCCGATATAAGGCAGTTTAAATACTTTCTTTTTTGACATTTCTGGTTCCTCTCAGGTTAACGTGAAATACATAAATGCCTTTATCCAGCTTCTTATCATGCAGTCCCTTCTTTTGTTTCCGGGAGGTGTAATAGACTCCGCCCCCGGTAACGACTGTCATGACAACGATGCCGGCAAGCAGGTTAAATACCGCTCCAATCAAACCGGCCAGGACAAGGCCAAGAACTATAAAACCGATGGTCCAATACATGTACCGGCCCTTGAATCCTTTATAAACAAGGGGCTTTTGCAGCCCCTTGTAAATGGAATACTCGTGCATAATCAGCATGGTTTACAAGCCAAACATTCCTTTAACAAGCAGTGGCACAAGGAGCAGGAACAAGGCTGATCCTCCCCATCCAAGGAGCTCTTTGTTGATATCATGATCTCCGTTGTTCCACTTGTTGAAGATCCGGATCCCTCCGACAATGCCAACGATACCTCCGATGGCCATGACCAGGGTGGTAATTGGATCAATGTAACTTGCCAGTTCCGAGGTACCGGCAGCCAGCGCTGATCCGACATCGCCCTGCGCGTAAGAAGTCATGGTTGCCAACATGGAACCGGCAAGGGCAAAAACGCCTTTCTTTACTTTTCTGACTTTCAAGATTAACTTTTTCATTTTTAATGATTTAATTGATTAATAAAAAAACAGATTAAGGAATTGCATAAAAAAAGCAACCGGTCAGGCTGCTTGAGTAGTAGAGCTTTTGTTTTCTCAAAAGCTATGTCTTTCGAAATCATGTCTGGTGGTCATCACGATTGCCTTTTGGCGAATCGCCGGCATAAGCTGGCTGATAGACAGACCGCCGGACAAAGGATCAGGGGAAATTCCACTTTGTGGTGATGTTTCCCTCTGCCCGGCAACGACTTCCTGCTTGCCGGTTTTCTTTTCCGACCGTTCCGGCGTAAAAGGCTCATCGTCTTCATCCGACTCAGTGACGACTACCGGCCTTGTTTCTTCGGTAAAGTGCAATACTTCTGTCTGTACTCCGCTTTTCCCAATTGAAGCAGGCCTAATCAGATCAAAGAGGATATTCCCTCCGTAATATAGCGCGTAACATACCATTACCGCTATGGTGAAACTAGTCCATGTCATTGATCACGTCTTTTAATTTCTGCTTAATGTCAGGATGTTCAAGTAACTTGTTAATAGCAAATACCGCGAATTTCTGCATGGTTATTTTAGCGGCATTCAGTGCGATCAGCTTCCGGTAGGTTTTTGTCGGCAGCCTGATGTGAATCATACCAGCCAGCTCTTCTCCTTTTCCGGCATTCAAAATGAGTTCAATGATGTTTCCATCCGGCTGCGGACCCTGCTCCTTCCGGATTTGCTTTCCCTCCTTTCTTTTATGAGATTTATTACCCTGGTTGGTATTTCCTTTAGGAGGCTTTCTGCTTTGCTGTTGCTGCCTTTCCCTGATTTCATCGGCAAGTGACTTGATACTGGTCATAGCTGCAGCATTTCAAATACAGGTTCAATGATCGGCAGCAGTTCGGGCGGAATGTCTTTGGTTGTTAACCGTTGAAAGGCCACCCGGTCGGTCAAAGGAGGAGTTACGCTGCCATACTGGCTAAAGTCCTGGTTAATGTCTTTCATCAGGGAGTAATTTACCGAGGGTTTTAGCCGGTTGGGGATAAAAACCTTTTTTGCAGCTGGGTTCAGTTGAACAGCAATAAGGGTAAAGATGACGGTCGACTGGTAAGTAAATTTATCGTACGAAAAAGGTATGGCGAACAAATCCGCCGCCTGAATAACCGGTACCAGCGCATCATCGTCGATCTTTCCAGGCAGGTCAATGATGACTGCCTGATCCTCATGTTCTTTCAGCAGATCCAGTATAGAAGGGAACTGGTCCAGTTCAACATCAAGGACTTCATAAGGTTCCGGGTTTTGCAAACTCCTGGATTCTTCGTACCTGGACAAAATGGAGCGTTGATAGTCCATGTCCAGAATAATCGCTTTTTGCTTTTTTACCAAGGTAAGATAGTTGGCAAAAAGCATGGCCAGGGTACTTTTCCCGGCCCCTCCTTTTTGATTTCCAAATACAATGACCATATTATCGGGTTTAAGATTTTTAGGGTAAGAATTGAATGCTTCAAGCCGCGAAGATTACCTGCATCCGGCTTTGTCTGTCTCGCTGCGAGCGTTCAGGTCCCGGAGACGGTTGCTTTAAAAGCCGAGGGGTTGTTTCGAAGGCAGCAGGCTGTTAGCGCCAAGTTTTGAAGTTCCGTACCAGGTCATTGGATAGCTGGTTTTCAAAAGAACGATACTTTTCCCGGAAGGATTTATTGAACTCCAGCAGATCTTCCGCTGCCTTGATCGCGTGAATAACGGTTGTCCTGTCAAAGGGAACTGTTTTGGCAATATCAGGTTCCTGTTCGTTCATTTTCGTTTTACGGTAATGAAAGACGCTGTAACGCGCCTCGACTACCTCCCTTTGCCTTGTTTTTTGATAAAGGCTTTCGACAGGGACATTCCATACGGAGGCAGCAACATTTTCAATCTCCCGGGGTAAAAGCCCAAGTCCCGGAAAAACATAGGGGTTCATGATTATAATTTTAGGATTGTGTCTTTTCAAACTATAATAATCCTAGCTCAAAACGTTTAGCGCTCTGGCTAGTTATAAATTACCTACTCGGCCCTCTGGTTGCATAACATTTATCGAGCTACTTTCGTAGGTTTGGGATCATGCGCCTGACTCTATCAGCAAAAGCTTGCTACTCAAACGCAAATGGATTCATTAAATGATAGGCGATCAAATGAGAAAGGCTACTCCACGGTAGCCTTTGTTACGGAAGAAAATTCCTCTCTAATAACATCGTAGATACAGAAAACTGTCACAAATCAACAAGGTAACAAAGTACCTCAATGACAAGCATTACATTCAATATACGCACTTAGGCTCTGTAATAAAAAAGCTCTCGCCAAATTAAAACAAATAAAGGAATCTAATTGGGAGATGAGCCGTATTTTATCGTCCCATCCTGGATATTGAGCTCCAGAAAGTGCTTATTCTTTTGACCACTGTATAAAGTTACTTCAACTTCACACTCCCATTTACTTTGTGACCTGGATAGAATATTATAGGTGATTAGAGCATTGGCAGGTACATCATTGAGTACATCGATATTTGACACCCAAATGGTTCGTACCTCCGTCTCAAAACATATCCTTTTAAATTGTCTATTCTGGAAGGAAATTCCATCTGTAAGACTAATTGGCTCAAAAATACTCCTCACATTATCTGGGACATTAAGTTCAATCAGTTGTCCGTTAGCAGAACACGCATGAGGACTGCTCCCAATATCTTTTCCCCAGGCGCGCGCATTATTCGTTCCTTCTCCTTCACATTCTGAAAAAGAGTAATTAGGTGCTGGAAAGAGCAATACACTATTTTCAAACCAACTAGAAATGTTTTCGACAGGATAGGGCGAAGCAATTTCTTTGCCTTTTAGAATTATGAATCCATTACCAGTTCCACCTTTACATGTGCCATCGCTATAGTGCATATTTAACGCAACAATCCCATTGTCTGAAGAGGCTTTGCAACCAGTAATAAAATAATTCTTGATATCAAAGCGATGGTATTCACCATAACCCAAATCAAATTCATATTTGGTAGGCAGTGGGTTTACAAAAGTATATTCAAATATCTGATCATGTGTCTTGTTATCGAATATTCCAATCCATAACCTGTTATTCCTTAGTCCCGAAAGTCCGGTATAATTCAGATAAGTCCCGTAACCTTGATCATCCTCCAATTTCAAGACATCGAAAGAACTCTCATCCAGATCCAATCCGTTCCGATTTAATATATTGTAATCGTCAAATAAATCGCTGTCTTTTGAACAAGAGGAAAGAACTAAGATGGTGAAAAACAGAATTAGTCTCATGTCAGAATTCTTTTATGCAAACATAAGAACTATCAGTTTCACGTTCAAAAAATAGATCCGAAGAACCTTTCCAAATAAGCAACTGTGAATTTCTGGGAAGGAAAATCAAACAATAATCGAGATTGAACACTATAAACGAGCGGCACCCTGACCTTCCAATCAATCCGGGATTTTTTGGAGGTTAAAATTTCGCCTAATCGTTTATTTCTGAGCTTTATACGAAATATGCCCTACTCTCCAACCCACTTTCTGTATTTCCCAAATATTTTGCCAATACGGTCCTTTTCTGTCATGCGAATCGTTGTGACAATCTCATCAGGGTTTTCTCCGGGCAGATACGTGAAATTCCAGGAAGCAAAATAATTCTCACTGGCAACAGTAACCAGCCATGAGCTATCGCCTGGTTGTTTTAAACGAACCTCCAAAGTCTTTTCCTGGACCAGTTTGCCTTCGAGGGCTTTATCCGTTTTATAATGAATAATCTTTTCCGGGCAGGAAATTCTAATCGTTGATCCGTCTGTTATATATACGACCGGGAAGGTTTCTATTCCTTTTGAGGGAAAAATCAGGAGATATGCAACCTCTACTATTCCAAAGCCAACCAGGATTATAATCAGCCATTTCAAAAATCGTTTCATACTTGTTTCATTTTAAGGGTTGTCCCTTTTCTTCTTTCGCCGCTTCCTCCCATGGATTCTTTCGTCATCTTCATCATTGGTAAAAACATTCAGATTGAGCCCGTTATTGTGTTCTGATTTGTCAAATTCACGCACTGGAATTCTGCCCTCGTCCAGTTCGTTGACATATTTTTCCGGGAGGATCTCATCTGCATTCAGTATATGCAGGGAACCGGTGTCAAGCAGGTACCACTTCCCCGATTCTTTTACCGGTACGATATTTAGCTGAGCGATGTCAGAAAGCGGGCGATGTTTTAAATAATAATCCAGCATCTTTTTGTAGTGGTTCTTGATGTCTATGTCCAATTCCTTGGTATCATTCGGTATCTTATAGGCTGGAATTCTATAAAACCGTGAAAGGAGCCGAATATGCTCTGGGGTTTCAATATTGTAATGCCGGAACAACTTCACCATTTCATCCTTTTTAGATGATTTGACAGGTCTTACATTCTGATTGATCAGTTGATTTAGTTTCATCAGTTCACTTCCTTTAAATACCGACTTCATTTTATGATCGATAACCGTATAACCGTAAGGAGTGTTATTTCCTTTGAAATGAAAGATGAATTCAAGACCAAATTTTTCGTGTAACAAGTTGGTCAAATCTGACTGATATCCAGTCAGCTTACCGTCTCGGTTTCCCGGCAACTTTTGATAGATGCAAACCAATGAGCTATCGGTTTTAGGTTTGTATTTGGCGATGATCTGTCTCAACTGCACCAATCGTTTGGCATCCTTTGTATACGATGCCATCATTTTCCCGAGCTCTTCCGGAGAATAGGTTTTGATCTGTTCGCCTGATTTATGAATGCTTAGGACTCCATCTTTCTCCTTAATCGAGAAATTTGCCTTTTCAACCAGCATCTTAAACTGCGCCAGAGTCGAAAAGGAATAGGATTCAATATTTTTGATCGCCGTGTCCTGTTTCAGATGAATATCCTGTTTTAGAATGTTATCCAGGTGCCGGATTGCTCTCGGACGGTCAAACCGATCGTCAATTTTCCTGCCATCTTTTCCTACTCTGGTCGAGACGATATGAACATGATTATTCTCCGTATCCGAATGGAAGACTACGATATAGGGATTTTCTCCGTAACCCATTTTGGCGAGCCACTTCTCTGCAATATCAGCCAACTGCTCTTTTTCGTATTCACGCCCTTTGCAGGAGATAGTTGCATGAAATTGCGGAGACTTTACTCGCTTGTTGGAAGCGGAGAACGCTTTTAAATAATTTTTCACCTCTTCAGGAGTCAGGTTATACGCATTGCCCAGGATGCCAAAATTTTTAATCCGCATCAATTCTCCTGCATGGCGGTCCATCTTATTTGTATTGTATCGGACCGCATTGAACGTGGCTGTTTTGGATAATATTTTTACGATCATCGTTCAGGATTTGCTCATTTCACGGATTAACTTCCGAAATGCACTGTGCACTTCATCCTGTTTTTGTAAGTATGAAGAGAGGGACATATGCAACTTGTCTGCTATTTCAGGCTTCAGTTTACCCACCTTGTTCATCGTATTGGCGTATTTTGCCAGCTGATTGATATTGTTGCCCGCCCGGGCCAATTCGAGGTTCATCTGATGTAGTTCCTTTAGCAGTTCAATATGATTAAACGTTAGTTTTTGCCCAAAAGACTTACGGAGTACATATTCGGTCACCGTTAGTCCGTAAGTTTTTGCAGAATCTCTGATCATATTATGCTCGGATTTTTTGCATTTAATAAGGAATGCCGATGATCTTTTTTTATCATCTGCCAGTCTCGGTCGGCCGCCTTTTCGATCCATATTAAGTTTTTAATGATTGAGTCGCGAAATCATTGATTCCCCAAATTGATTTGGGGCAAGGGAGTTTTCGTATACACGAAAACATATCTTGCATTAGAAAAAACGGGCCTCCGTTTTTCCTAATCTGCTGACAAAAAAAGAAGAAAACCTAAGGGATGAGTTCATGCGTTCGCCTGGCCGCAGAATCTGATGCAAAGTACAGGATATTGCCGTAAGCAGTGCCTCGGCTGAGTGATCGTATGATAGCATTATAACAATGTAACAGTATAACAGTATAACAGTGTAATACTATCACCTCGTAACATTCTATCATTCTTCATCTATAGCAACTAAAAACGCAGGGATCACCGTTTGCAAATAATGCCCCTGGAGTTGCTCATTTGTGCCATGATCTTCTCGTTGTAATCGCCATATCCGGCATAAAGATCCCTCTTATCGATCGCTATAGGAATTTCCTCTCGGAAGAGCCTGGTGTGCTTGTCACCGCCTTCTCCATGGTCAAGAAAAAGATTGACTTCATAGGGCTGAACATCTTTGACATAAATAATTCCCTTTCGGTACAGGCCCAGCGAATTCAAAACGAGATTGGTGTCGTGAACAGATACTGCTTTTTCCCTGAGCGCGCTGAGAAAATTCATCATTCCTTCAAAGATGTTGACCCTCCCGGTGCGTCCCCTCATAATCAGCATGTCTTTTCTGTCGATGCAGATTTTTGCATATCTTGAACGCACATCATAACCCCCGGATTCATTTCTCCAGCCGGCGCCGAAATAGCGCCTCCGTTCCCCTTCATCATTAATGTGCTCATAATAAACTTCCTTTATTCTCCCACTATTTACGGCTTCATCGTATATGCCTCTTTCATTCAAATAGGAAGCGATGGCAATATTTTGTCCCAGAGAATTAACCTTTAAAATAATGTGCTTTTTTGGATAGTCAGGATAGTCTGTAGCAGCTTTATTCCTGAAGGGCTCAATCTTGCTCCCGTCAAAGAGACGATTAATCCGGCTTAAAGCGTCTTTTGTGGTTGTTTTGTATAAAAGTGTTGCCAAGTCGATAATATTGCCACCTCTTGCATCACCATGGTCATACCACAGCCCTTTTTCGTCGTTAACGGTAAAGGAAGGATGGGTATCATTACGGTAGGGCGAAAGATACATGAGCTCCCGTCCTGAACGCCTTATCGGGGTATAACCTTCTCTCTTTAAAAATTCCGAGATCAGGATATTATTTTTAACTTCTGAAATATTCATAGCTTTTCTTTTTCGTCAGTAGCAAAACATCACGCAGAAGAGTTATTCAAGATTCGCGGGCTTTTCTATTTATTAAGATATACTTTATATCTTTCATCGAAATACCCGACAGCAGCCGCTGCAGAAGCCTGAATTTCAATAGAGCGTTGGAGGGCGTCATATCGAAATACCCGACAGCATCGGAATATTCGACAGCAACATCGAAATACCCGACACTACTATCGGAATATCCGACAGCATTATCGGAAAGCCCGACAGCAATATCGAAAAAGGCGACAGCATTATCAGAAAGTTCGACACCTCAATCGAAAAGCCCGACAGCGTTATTCATTTAGGAGGAAAGCCGGCTCTTAAAATGCTGTACGCATCCATGTCATTGATATTGCTCTGGAAAGTCTTGAGATATGCTGTTTTGAGAATCCGGACTTTCTCCGCGGCATCGACAGTTGACGTCAACCAGGATTGAAACGGCTCTTTTCCTCCGGGCCTGGCTGGTAAATGACTATACTTATAATTGAACAACGACTTCAGATCATTGAGCAGATAAAAGTAGAAGCTGTGCTCGCGTTCCAGCAAACCCTTCGAAAATGCATCCGGGAAGGCTAACTCAACGTAGTACTTATAGCTTGTGTCATTTCTTACAAAACGAAACTCGAAATGGAGTTTAGCCTTCTCTTTGAGGTAATTCAGAAGATGAATGATGGCTTCTTTGAGGTGAAAGGTCTCTTTTTGCATATTGATGTTTGCACGTTGTGCCAGGATATCCATGGGGATAGTTGTCTTATTAAGTCCCTGCGAAAACAGCAGGTGCCGCAGGGCAGATATGTAAATGACCAGCGACTGTCTGCTTTCTTTACCTCTTCCTTTGCCAGCGAGTTTATACGCGTTGACATCGATTGTATAATAGCGCCTGATAAACCCTTCCAATATTTCCGGGCTGATCCGGACATCATATACTTTGACCTCGTTGCACCTCCTGGAAAAATTCAACCGGATATCACTGATGATTCTGATCGATTCAAGCCTGATAACCTTATCATTTTCTTTCGTTTCATATACGTCCTTAAAGATCAGGTTTCTTTGCATCATGGTTATTAACGCATAATCAAAAACGGTCTCAAACCTGAATCCGTTAATTTCAGGTGCCCTTTTTTTATTATCCTGAAAAAGAGGATGTTTGATAGCCAGATCCTGTCTGTTCCTTCCGGTTGCCTGGCAAAAATCCTTCAAGGTAAATCTGGTATACCCGAAAAGATCTGTTTTAATTCGCTGAGAGATGAAAACGATAAAATCGAGTACGATGCCGGAGCATTCGTCAAAGCTGCTCCTGACATCGGGCAAATTCTCGGCGATAGCCCGGTCTAACCGACCCAGTTTTGAAAAAACCATATTGAGTAAGTATTCATTTTTTCTGAATTATTGAAAGGGATTTCGTTTTGACAGGATAGAACCTAACGAGTTCCTTTTCCAGTTCCTTCAACAAAAGTTCAACGGAATAAGCGGGATCATGCGACCAAACAGTAGCAGAGAAGTTCGTATTCTGAGCTGTTAAATGATCAAAATAAAAAATGGTTAAATCCATTGACTCAACATTGGTTTCGAAATCGAAATAGGTCTCGAAAGAAATCTTTCTGACAGAAAGATATTCCGAACAAACTCGATGCACTCTTTTAATGATTTCCTTTATCTCCATGGCAGTAAATTTTGTGTTAGGAGTCCAAATTGCACTGGTGGTTGGTTCCGAACCTAACCACATATTTGGTGCTACCAGTTAAAAATTTTATGGGCTATAAACGTCTGTCCCTACAGACAGGGTCTTCATCCTGATTACCCGAATCAGGCAAGACCTTCCAGCATTTCAGCTACTCCCGGTGTCGTTCTCTCCCAACAGAGAGCATCAGGTAGCGTTTTTGCCCTGTATGTCAAATAACTTCTTAGCAGGTTTCCAGTTGGGATACCTCTTCCGGATGAATTCAATTTCATCCTTATACTTTTGGCAGAGCATGTCATAATGCTCCTGTTCCATTTTGCGTATGCATTTAAGCAGTTTGGCTTTTGCATTTGAAGGTTTTGGGGATTTTGGTCTTTTTAGTATTTCCGGCTTCAGGCGAGTCTCTTTTTCGCTGCATAATGGTTCCTGTTCAGATTGCAGGGAAGCAACCTGTTTAGATAATTCTGATATGACGATATTGAGACTCATAAACCGTCGGCACTTTATCGTTTATTTCTTTCTTCTTCGTAACTTAGCCCGGTAATAGCGAAAAGGATCTCCCGGGCAGCTTGGATGACGTCGGGTTTCTGTTTCTTAGGGTTTCGTTGTAACTGGTAAAGGATCTCAGATCTCGTGGCGTTGGTACGAACCTGAATCATGGAAACCATACCCCGTGGCATATTGTGATTGACGAATATTAATTCATCCTGCGATGCTTCCTTGAAGATGTTTTCACTATTGTTGTGCATAGTCGGCGAATCACTTTTGTACAACACAAATATATACTCATTTTGAGTATTAAGCAAGAAAAAATTCTCATTTTGCGTATGTTTTTAGATAAAAAATTGATTTTTAGTAGATTAAAAGTTGCCTATGGTTTCAAATCTGATTCGAGGTTATCCCAATACTTAGGCATTCCACCGACTACCCTGGCATCTTGGAAAACAAGAAATACGTTTGACTTCGATATTTTGTACTCAAAATGCGAAGGTGTAAGCTGGGACTATCTTATACATGGAGTGGGGGAACCTTTTCTGAAAAATGGATCTGGTCAGAATCGTGCCATCGAAAAAGAAGATTTTGAAGCCCAATTGCGTGACCAACTACATACATTAACCGACGAGATTAAACGCCTTACAAATAAGCTGGAACAGAAGGAATCCAAGGGCCACCGCTCCGAATAGTTTAAAGAGTGAATTGAGTCGTTAAATAAGATCAAGCCTCTGAAAGCTGCTTCAAAGGCTTGATATGTAAGAATATATTGAAAGGCCATATAGCCTCTCGATTTTAAAGTTGTTTCAGGGTTACTCCGTCTACCTGTACAGGCAGGGCGCTAATCCAGTTTTCGCGAAACTAAATCTTTACCTTCCAGCTATACTCCCGGTGTGGTTCCTTCTCAACAGAAAGCACCGGGCAGCGTTTCACCCCTGCATGTCAAATAACTTCTTAGCAGGTCTCCAGTCGGGATACCGCTTCCGGATGAATTCTATTTCATCCTTATATTTTTGACAGAGCATGTCATAATGCTCCTGTTCCATTTTGCGTATGCATTTAAGCAGTTTGATTTTCGTGCCTGAAAGGCTTTTGGATTTTGGTCTCTTTAATACTTCTTGCTTGCGGTAAGCCTCCTTTTCTCTGCGCAATAGTTCCAGTTCAGATTGCAGGGAAGCAACCTGTTTGGATAATTCTATTATGGCGATATTGAGACTCATGGACCGAGTACTTTTATTTCGTTTCCATGAGCAAATTAAATGGATTGGGAAAGGGGGTTCAAGTCCAACTTTTTGTTGTTACCTTATTGTACCTCTGTACCCCCCAGGATGCATCGCTTTCAGATGTACAAAGTCAAAAAAGAGGCTTTACAAATTATGAGGCTAACGTATTTCGGACGCAAATTTGGTGGAATACTCCATCATAATGGGTTTATTAGAGATGCGTTTATTTATGAAAGCCAGGTCCCCTCTCTTACTATATATGGGATTATTCCAAGAATCCCAAAGCCATTTTTCACCCCGATTTCTTCTTCAATAATTGAAATTTTTGTACTATTTGTCTGATTATAATGTATAACTTCGTATGACAAAAAACCACTATGAAACTATCAACACTCATGTCGGCCATCTGCTTGCTGGTTGTTTTACTTTCTTCGTGTAAAAAAGACGAACCTACCTGGGAGGAGCAATTGTACCAAGACTATGGTATTGACAAACTAAACCTGACACAGACATCTTTCAGGATAACTGAGTCACCAGACTCGGTGCTTTGCTTTTCTGGTCTAACCGAGAACAATCATCTCTGGTTTGGTGTCTACGCTGCACTAACTAAAGAAAAACTTTTCTCTTGGTTAAGTCCAGAAGAGGCCGAACGAACGGTGGTTATTGATCGTGGATATGGGGACGTAAACGAATATTCAATCGAAAAGTATGCAGATCCTAATGTGTGTATTCAAGGCACTACTATATGGTTCGCAATCACATTGCTTTCAGAGTCATACGGAGTTCTGTGCACCAATCTTTATTGTTCGGATGGTGGGGTCGTTGTCAAAAATCAATTAGCATCGTCGTTCAATGAGTTCACCTCCTGGTTTCCTGGGACAGTCATGATCAAAATAGGGCAGTGGGGTGAGACGGTGTTCAATAACAAGGCTGAACTCCTTTTTCGTATTGCATTGCCAAATATGCCGGTTCTTACACTACTTAGTCCTGAAGAACTACTCTCCCCAATTACCAGTGTTGGTGAACCCTTTAGAAGAATCAGTCTTAAGACGGGAATAGTACAATGGGTTAGTAGTGGGGTACTGAAAGATCTCCCACAGAATACACGCATTGACAAAAATGAGGTACTTGAGCAAACCGATTCTTTTATCATTGTGAAGATTAGCTATACCCAATTTAGCGGGGAAAAGGGAAGTGAAACCTACATGATTGACCTAGCCACGGGCAAGTTCCTTATATAAACCTTTTGACTCTTTATTTACATGCATCTACATGTGCAATAGCCTTGCACGGAATTAAGAAGAATCCCTACACATAGCAATGGGGTGGTAGGACCTTGCCAAACGGGAGAGTCTTACACCTTTCAGTAAAGCCGGACCGTCCGCTTGCTCTCCCCTTTTTTCCGCGTCAGCCTGATGTGTTACCACCTGACGGGAAAAACGGCACCACCCTTTTGTGATCCCCGTCTAATGGGTCATTGAGAGGGGTGTTTTATCGTGATTCCGATACTGATTTTTGATTTCGTTTTGGGATTTCTCACAGGGAGGATGATCACGGAGTATAGAAATTCAGAGGAATTGTAATTGTAATTTGATGATCCTTTTTTTCAGGTATCAAATGGCGTGAATTTTTAGTCCGTCATCTTGAAATTGGTCAAACAGGAAATGCTGAACTTCGTGGACATATCGTAGACCCTTCTCTTTTATCAACTCTTGAAAATCTTTATCCTCATAGAAGTTTCTTTTAAAAGATTCATAGTAATAAGAATAATCCTTTTTATGAACTGGGACAGGATCATAAGGCCCGATAATAGAGGCCATGATAATCGGATCGTAGTATATTTGGAGATCGTCCTTCCCATTAATGGGAATTGGTTCTATTTCAGAAACAGGTATTTTACCAATAACCTGTTTTACTTCAACAGATTCATCTTTTATGCTTGTAATCTCGAAGATGTTGACGTCCATATTTAAAAATCTGCCTACTTGATATTTGTCCATATTCTTGAGACGAATGAAATCTCCTTCTTCAAACTTTTCCATAGTAATTTTTTGTTTATGTTAGGCTATGCAATTTACGATATTTGAACTTAATAGTCTAAGAATTATTTTAAATCTCCATAAATATCAAATTCAATTTCGGTTTCTTCCCATTCTGTTTTAGGGCCCTGTATCTCCTCGTTGCATTTTTAGGAAACCGAGAAATGATCAGTACTCTTCAATCCTTTTAATGATCCTATATAGAATCTCAATTACTATCTCTTTATCTCTTTGTTCTCCAACGTATGCTTTGCTTCGGACGCCATCAGGAGAAAGATCTGTCCGGTAAGGTGTTGATACATGAGGAATGATAGCTTTGAAAACATTGTTAAGAGACTTTCCGATTAATATTTCCAGTTCCGCCGCTGCCCTGATTAAAAGCGCAATTTGATCGGAAGATAAAGAACATGTAATCTTTGAAATGGCTTTATCTGGCGGATTTTTTTGTTCAGGAAATTTTGAAAGGAGCAAATGGGGTTTCGCAGAAATCTTTATTATTTTTTCCAGATAAGAACATTCATGTCTAAACCAATTATTAATGATGCCGTAAATGTCTTGGGATTTAGGATTAAAAACTGTATTCGGTTTCCTCTGCAGTTGCTTAAATGATTTATAATGGAGTAAAAGTTTTAGTATTTGATCTTCCACGCTATCATGGGCATATATATCGTTTGCAACCCTTTGGATAATCTCATCGACATACATTCGATGATTAAAATTCATATAAATCAGTCGCTCATCAAGAGCTGTAAAAATGCTGTTTTTGCCTGACGTTGCTATCTTCCCAATTTCATCACAGAGCTCTTTTATGTATTCCACATCGCGGGAAGTAAACGAATGCTGCTTCGCCTGGAGGTCAGAATAATTCAGGAGAGTTTGAAGCAAAATATCAGAAACAGGTTGAAAATCAGGATAGCGATGAAGTGTATCCGAGATCCTTGAGATCCGGTTACTTAGTTCGTTTTTGACACGGCTTGAGTGCGAGGAAGGAAGCCTCTCATGCGCATCAAGGTAAAACGGATACCTGTTTTCAATAAATAAAATCAGTTCATCTATGCAGGCGATAAGTTCGTCATATAGCTCCTTTAGTTCATGATCCTTGACATAGTGGATCTGATTCTCCGTAGCTTGATCGAGTAGCGAAATGAGGCTCGTGTGGTAAAGCTTGATTCCGGATCTGATGTTGATCTCATTTTGCATACTGAAAACAAGGCGCTGAATTCTCCCGACTATCTTGCGTTTCTCGTCAGCAATGTGTCTCTGAAAATTCGCAACATCGTGTGTCTGGATTGTCCCAATATTGGTCTTTGCCGGATTTAGCCTTACAGTTATTAAATCGTCCAGCCATTCCAAAACATATCCTTCGCTCATGACGCCCCTCCTTTTTGTTTATGGCCAAAGCGGCAAGACAAATTTCGGAGCGTTTAGTCTTTTTATCTATACTTAATTACCAGTACTTTCGTACGCAATAAACAGTATTATAATCCTCTTGTTCTTAGTTTGATACCTTATTGATAAAGCTTACTTTATTGGAAACCTCCGCTTTTTCGAACATGTTTTGGATGTGCTTGGTGACAGTTTTGTCTGATATAAACAAGTCCTTTGCTATTTCTTTATAGGTTTTTCCTTTGACCAAAAGTTTGGATATATCGATTTCACGCGGGGTCAAACCAAGCAATCTGCAATTTTCAAGGAACTTTGAATTAGAAGCATCCGATGAAATATCCAGACGGGCGTCATTTCGTGTTTTTAGGTTTATTACGGAATTAACAATTGCCACCTGTTGTTTTGATATATTGGCAAGTATTGTTTCGATCTTTTGACTTAATTCTCCATAGGAGAATGGTTTTGAAACAAAATCTATTGCTCCGAGCTTTAATCCTTTCAACCTGTCGGCAGCAGTTGATTTCGCCGACAGGAAAATAACAGGGATGTGATTGAAACTTCCTTGCTTAGAGATGATTTTAACGAATGAGAATCCGTCCATTTTATCCATCATTATATCTGTAAGAATAAGATCAGGAATAACGGGCGATTCGTGAAGTTTTTTTAATGCGTCAGCCCCATTTAAAGCGCAATAGACATTATAATTCACAGAAAGCTTATTAAAAAGGAAATGAAGCATGAATTTGTTATCTTCAACTAACAGAATAGACCGTCTGTCAGGAGAATATGTGCTGTCCTCGATCTTGTAATCAGTGAGTTGGTAATTTGACTTACTGATTTCAATTGATCCTCGCGCAGGGATATCGCCCATTTCTAATTCATGTTTATTGAGGATGACGGTAACTTTAGTTCCCGGACCATACATCGGATTACTGTCAATCAGAATCTCACCTTTCAAGCTATCCACAACTTTTTTTACAATTGGCAAACCGAGTCCCATACCCTGGAGTCCGGAATCTATGTGTCCAATCTGATAATAAGGTTCAAATATTTTTTTCTGGAGCGAGGGGGATATTCCTACACCATTATCCTGGACAGAGAATATGATTTTACCATTTTCATGGCTAAGGGAAATGGCGATTTCACCCGCTACGTCAGTGAATTTTATCGCATTTTCAATGATGTTGTTGACAATGCGATTAATGGAATTCGGGTCCGCTCTAATAAAAAGATTATCCTCTATGAAAGCAGTTGCCTTAATGTCCCGTTTTGCGCAATAATGCCCAAATAAAGGAAGGCTACTCTTTAAGATTTCACTAAAATCCGCAATCTTGTTGTGTCTGTATACGTCTATTCCTTTTGAGAACCGCTCCAGATCAAATAAATTAACGATATCGGCGGTTAACTTATCTACTCCTCCTTTTATGACATCAAGCTCTTCTCCCGGACCATACTTGCCAATATATTCATCCAGGTAGTTTTTAATTAAAGTAAGCGGCGTTTTAGTTTCATGTACAAGGTTAATAAAATTGTTGATCTTTATTTGGTTAGCCTCTTCCAATTCTCTTGTGCGTTTGTCTACTTCGTCTTTTAGAGAATCATTCAATGATCTCAATCGCATTTCTGATTCAATGAGCTTCTCATGATCAATCCGGATCTGCATGATATTTCTTTTTACCTGTAACCCGAATAATAATAGAAAACCGATATTGGTAAAGGAAGCTTCTGCTGCTTGTCCCATATCAAAAAAATCAATAACAGGAAGGCCAATCCAGGGCGACAAGCTTAAAAGAAGTACGACCAACTCCTGCTTTGCCTCATTACTGTTCAAATCATTGTTGTACTTATACTGAATTGCCTGGTACACCAGGATAATAATCCACATCGCGTAGATAACCGGAAGGATCAACAGGTTTTGGGCAGTTTTCAAATCTCCTGAATAAGCAAAGACAATGACAAAAAGAAGATATGGCAGAATCAGGAACAAAAATACGCCTTTATAGGCATGAAATTTTAGCTTTTCCAGGCCAAAGGCTTTATATACATAAAAGGGGAAGTAACAGGGCGTGATAAATCCTGTTGCGTAAGCTGTTATCACCTGCGCAAAATATGATCCTGGCAGTTGGGAGTCAGGCAAAAGGCCCCCGGTTATATTGTAGGTAAGTAACAAAAAGATCAATACTAAATTTAGAAGAACTGTTTTATCGTCAGGCCTTGCTAATCCGAAAATTACCAGGTATAAAAATATAACAGCCTCGATGCTCACAAAAATGAATGTGACCATGTGCATCTGTGTACCAAAAACCAACATCGCGTATCATATTTTTAAGTCCCGTTTTAAAAAATACAAGCGATAACTGAGATCTTGCTCACTGTAAATCTTAAAGCCGAATTTGTCATACCAGGGAAGATTTCTGACCGTTGATGTTTCCAGGTAAATGGGTCTTTTGTTTTGGTTGCTGTGGTCTATAACAGATTGAAGCAGATTGCTCCCAATACCTTTATTCTGGTCGGCGAGATTAACACCGATAAACCACAAGTAAGTCATCGCTTCTTTGGGTTGTATTCGTTTAATCAAGGCTTCCCTGGCGAGCACTTTTTTTATATTCCTGGTACCGATGCACTGAATTATTAACTTCACATCCAATAACGCTGATTTGAGGTTAGTCTTCTTTTTGTCAGGATATACGATAAGCGCACAGGCTTTTTTGTTATCCGAAATGAAGACATCGCCGAATAAAGAGCAAACTTCAAACGAATAATCCATTAACGCCCGGATTCTATCTAAACGTCTTTCGTCTTGATTTACAATATAATTTACACTTTGATTGGATTCGAATGACTGGGTCAGAATATCTACCACCAAATCCTTCTCCTCTAAACTAGCCCGTCTCATTATACAAAATTCTGGAATGAACAAAACTCATACTCGAACACCATCAAAATATTGATGTAAAGAGCGCCAAACCCATTTCTAACTATATAACAATATAACAACAAATAATGTAACAAAATATTGTATTGAAGGCCTATTTAATCTCCTCCATATTTGGATAATCGTGAAGGTATCCCAAGGAATATAAAAACTCATGAGCTTCGAATACTGTTCTTTTGTAATTCTCAATTCTATTATGATTAAAAAAGCCGTGTCCTTCACCATCGTATAATTTTAAATCACATCTACTTCCTACTTTTTCCATGACCATTTTATAATATTGTGTTGTCACGACGGGTATATATTCATCTTTTGTCCCTAAAAACACAATTGTTGGGGGTGCCCCCTTTTTTATATTGTGTAGAGGTGAAAAGTCTTTGTATTTGTCTCCAATTCTATCATACCCGGACCCTCCAGGCCCATTATCGAGTACCGGGTTAAAAAGGATCAAGGCATTTGGTTTACAACTTACTTCCAAGTCGTCAATATTATCGTTGAATTTTTTTACTAATGCAGTAGCTGCAGCAAGATGTCCTCCGGCAGAACCTCCCGAAGCAACAATTTTCGCTGTATCAATATGGAACTCTTCTGAATGTTCCCGAACGTATCGAATTGCCGATTTGGCATCTTCCAATGATTCAATCGGACTTGTTTGATTTCTGCTGGAGACCCGATAGTTAGCCAAAAAGCAAACAATGCCTTTACTTGCAAAGTATTTGGCCTGAAACTCAAACTGATTATCCTTTAAAATCCTCCATCCACCCCCACTATAAAAAACCATAGCCGGGTAAGTATCTGTCGTATCAAGGTAATCGGGAAAATAAATATCCATCGTTAATTTGACAGCTTCCACTTGTTTATAAACGACATGTTTATTAATTTGAGCATTGCCTAATACTGCGATTAAGACAATTAAAACACTGATTACAACCTGTTTCATGATGATTTATTATAATAATATTCTGTTATTTCTCGTATTCAATAATTTTATTCCCTAATGAACGATATTTTACTATTATTGAATCACATTCCTTTCTTAAAGAGTCTAGGTTTGACCCATTTTTCATACAAATTAATCTAATTTCAAATATTCAATTGATTGCAGAAATTCATCTACTTTCAAAAGGATATCATCATGAAAAACTTTCTGATTAAAAAATCCATGCTCTTGTCCTTCATAGAAAAACAGATCGCAACGGCCGCCGACTGCTTCAATTTTCTTCTTAAACAATTCAGCCGTACTTACCGGGATTAATTTATCTTTTGTCCCCATGAAAAAAATAGTCGGAGGAAACCCTTCCCTGATGTTGTGTAAAGGAGAGAATTCCGGATACTTTTCTTTGATCCTATCATATCCGTATCCTTCCTTGCTATTGTCAATCACGGGGTTGAACAACACGAGCGCATTTGGCTTTGCGCTGGTTCCCAGGTTATCTCTGTCCTCATTGATCGTTTCGTTGGTAAAACACGCAGCCGCAAGATGACCTCCCGCCGAACCACCTGAAGCAACAATTTTATCCGGGTCAACGCCTATTTTTTTGGCGTTTTCCTTTAAGTACCTGATAGCCGATTTTGCATCTTTTAACGCTTCAAAAGGAGTAGTCCCGTGTCGTTCCTTCACCCGGTAACCTACCAGTACGGCAAGCATATTTTTCGACGCATAGTGTCGGGCGAAAGCATCAAACTGTTTTATTTTACCACCAACCCATCCTCCACCAAAAAAGAATACAACCGTAGGATACTTAACCGTTTTTCTGAATTCTACAGGTTTGTATATAAACATTTTGAGTTTCACGGTATCGATTTGTTTATAGATCACTTCATCTTGGAAACAAGATGTCTTTTGAGAAAAAGAATTCAACGGAGCTATCAAAAATACCCATATTGTCAGCAGTACAAATTTACTTATCAAAAATCTCGTCATAATTATTTATTTTTGGTTTTGAGATATCCTTTTTATGATATTTGTTGTATACTCGATTTGACAATCCTTCAGTTTTTCTGAAACTCTTGATAATATTTCGGGTTGTTCTCCCATGCCTTCCAGAACATTCAAGGCATATACACTTTGCATCGGGTTTTCACATTGTATCTCCTTTTCGATTGCCTGCAAAGCAATTTCCTTCTCACCCAATTTATAAAGCGCTTCGGACGCGGCAATACGATTATGGGCAAACGAATCGGCAAGCAGTTTCTTCAATCCGGTTTTTATTTTTTCCGACGATTGTACCGATATAATCATACCTGTAATTGCCCAATAACGTATCACGGGATCGTCGTCGGAAAGTCTCTTATACAGTTCTTCATCATTTTTCGGATCGTTGGTTGATGCCATTTCTGCCGTTTCGAGTGTTTTACGGATATCATATTTACTGCTGTGGGCATAATCGTATGGCGTGGATGTCCGCGAAATCTCAAAAAGCATTGGTTCCGGGATAAATCCGGCATCACAGGAACTGATAATCCACGCACTGTTCGCGTCACGCAGTTCTTCAAGAATTTTTTTGTAACGTGGATCTGCTGCCAGGTTATTTACATTGTGCGGATCGGATTGGACATCGTATAACTCTTCAACCGGTTTGGTTTCCCAGAAACGGATTTGTGTGTCGTTAAGCCGCCCGGCAAAATATTCTTTTTCCCAGGATGGCATGGACGGAGCCTTCCAAAGATATTCGATATACTGCCCGTAAATTTTATGTGGCATATAGTTGCGGATGTAACGGTACTGTTTGTTCCTGACCGTACGGGACAAGTCGATTCTTTCGTCCATCCTGCCCCTATATCCGTAAGCATAATTGTTCCCGCCTTTTTGTTGCGATCCGAGAAAAGCCTTCCCCTGCATAAATTCGGGTATTTTAATACCGGCAATACTCAATAAGGTAGGCGCTAAATCGACGAAACTAACAATTCGGTCGGTAGATGCCCCTGCTTTTTCTTTTGCCAGATGTTTATATTTTTCAGGCAGATGCACGATTAGAGGAACATGTAATCCTGATTCGTATAAATAACGTTTGCTGCGTCCGAGTACTCCGCCATGATCACTATAATAGAAAACAATCGTATTCTCAGCTAAGCCTTCATCTTCCAGTTCTTTGAGCAATTGCCCCACCCATTTATCCATATCCTCCACCTTGTCGTAGTATTGAGCCCAGTCGTGCTTCATATCTTCAGTCTCCGGATGATAAGGAGGAACAGGCGCTTCTTCCGGACTATGGCGTAATTGCGCGGACGGAATTGAATTGAATATGCAGCTCTCGTGCGAAATAAGCGTATTAAATACGGCAAAGAACGGCTGTCCCGGTTTTCTGTTCCTATAATGTGCGTCGTTCCCCGACTCGTCCCATACTTCAGGTTGGTCAACCGTATTATAGTCTTTCTTGAAATTATTGGTTGTATAATAACCTGCTTCTTTCAGATAATACGGGTAAAGATGCACAAATGAAGGTACAGGATAATGGCTGCGCATGTTCTCGTTTCCCAACGTTGAAGAATACATTCCCGTAATGATCGTATTTCTTGACGGAGCACAAACCGGAGCATTGGCAAATGCATTGGTATACCTGATACCCATGGAGGCCAAACGGTCCAAATTGGGTGTTGTGGCATAGTTGTCGTCGTAACAGCCCAGAAAAGCGCTGTTATCTTCGGAAGTGATCCAAAGAATATTGGGTTTTTCATCTTTCGGGGCGGGATTAGCCAGGCATGAAACCGAAAATAAGGCTAAAGGACCGATTTTTGACAGATACATGATTCGACTGATTTAGATGAACGTATTTTAACAGAATAATCTTATTTCTTCGATATTTTTCCCAGGCCGAAGTTCCAGACCGGAGACGGGACATGAGCCTCATCCATGATTTTGTTCAACTCTGAGGCAATCTGAGGATATTGGCCTGCAACATTGTTTTTTTCCGGCAAATCTTTTGAAAGATCGTACAGTTCGAAACGTAGTTTTTCAGGAGTGGCAATATTTAACCGGATCGCCTTCCAATCCCCTTTCCTGACAGCCATTTTCCCCGTTCCTTCATGAAATTCCCAATACAGGAATTCATGTTCTTTTTGTCCCGGCTTACCGAATAATGTGGGCAGGAAAGACACACCATCCGTATTATCCGCAGCTTTTGTTCCGGTCAATTCGGCAAAAGTGGGCATCATATCCCAGAATGCACAAACATGGTCGCTTACGCTACCTGCCTTGATCTTACCCGGATATCGCGCAATGAACGGGACCCTGATGCCCCCTTCGTACAGATCGCGTTTTATTCCGCGCAAAGGTCCGCTGCTCTTAAAGAAAGCCGGATCGGCTCCTGATTCCTTATGCGGACCGTTATCGCTGGTGAATATAACAAGAGTATTTTCATCCAGCCCCAGTTCCTTGATTAAAGAAACTACCTGGCCTACGTAAGCATCCAGGCGGGTAACCATAGCAGCAAAATCTGCTTTCGGGTGTGGATTGCTGATATATCCTCCTCTTTTGTAACGAGTATTGTTTTCATCAATTCCCTCAAAAGGAGTTTCGACGAACTCATCCTTGTACATATCGAATATGCTGTCTTTGGGATTTACAAGTTCGGCATGAGGCAAAATATAAGTGAGGCAGGCAAAGAAGTTACGGTTTTTATTGTCTTTGATAAACTGCAAAGCTTTCTGGTGAATAATGTCCTGCGAATATTCTCCGGTTTTGGTGCCTTCGTTGCCTTTTAACCATAACGTATCGGTATTATTCCATAAATAATACGGATAATAACTGTGGGCCAACCCCTGGCAATTGTATCCGAAGAATACATCAAATCCCTGATTTTCGGGTGCTCCTTCCGAATAAGGATAACCTAAGCCCCATTTGCCGAAACAACCTGTTGCATAACCGCCTTCCCTGAGCATTTTTCCAACCGTATAGGTATCGGCAGGCATGGGATACTGCCCTTCGGAATTGGGTGCGCTTTTATTGCCGCGAATGGGTGTATGCCCTGTATGCAAGCCTGTCATCAGCGAAGCCCTTGATGGAGCGCAGACCGTACAACCTGCATAATGTTGCGTAAACAACATTCCTTCTGTGGCAAGCTTATCAATATTCGGCGTTTTTATCATTGTTTGGCCGTAGCACCCTACTACGCCATAGCCTAAATCATCTGCCAATATATAGATAATGTTGGGCTTGTCATTCGTTTGTTTCTCTTTTTCACTGGCGTTAGCTGTTAAACAGCAAAGGCCTAGTCCCACATACGGTATTAATCCAAAATTTTTCATATTTCTCAATTCTAAATAATCTCCAAAAATTAGTTTTCATTATTTTTTTAAACTTGCGGCCGTCACAGGACGAATATATCCATGAGGATCGGCATAAACGGCATTCACCTGGTCGTTTGTTAACGACGGATGGCATTGTATGCATGATTCCCGCGTATCATTCGAATGCGGTTTATGACAGGCAATACAACTGATACCCTCATGCGCCCCCGTCGGGGTACGGTCGTCCTCGCTTCCCACTTGGCGGTGATAATCGGGCGCATGGCATTGCATACACAACAAGGTATGCTCATCGACCGCGCTGTTCACGACCCGGTCGCCGTCCGTCATCGTCACCCTGATAAGACGGTCGCTGCGGAGATGTATTTTGTCCGCCCGCATATACAACGCCGTGGGGGGATGGCGATAGCTGTTTTTGAGTGTATCCACCGAGGAAACATACCGTTCCGACACGGGATTTTCCGTGTGTACCTGATGACAGGCCAGACATGGAACTGCCGGGCGCATTTCCTGTTCTTCATCCCGGATCGCCCATTCCTGTGGCTCGCCCTCAAGCGACATCAGGCTATGGATATTCCCGTCGTAGAACATGCCATGACAGCGGAAACAATCCCAATAGGGCTTTTCCATGGCATTATGAATACTGTCCATGAAGATCTCCCGGTAATTGGCAGCATGTCCGCCGGCAAGCCATCCGGCATGTTCCGCCTGATGGCAGGCGATACACCGTTCGGAAAGTTCCAGCACCTGTGCTTCGGTAAGATGGATATCGTCGTTATAACGATCGCCAAAAACATGCACGTAAACCATTCTTGCCTTTTCCTGCAGGGAATGGATGCCGTTACTCAGGGCTGTCCCGTGGCACTCCAAACACCTTACTTCGGCATGTGCCGAATTTTTCCACCGGATATGCGACGGGGCGATTTCATGACATTGGGCACAGGTATGTTCCGGGTCGAAGCTGTTCCAAGTGCCGTAAGCCGCCCCCATGAGTATCAACATGACCAAACCCCCTGAAATCAAAACAAGATGTCCCGTTTTTAGCTTTTTCATACCGATGGTTTAATGCTGTTAAAATTCTTTGCGATGTATTCTCCTGTCCGGTAGGCCGCGGCCATTATGGTCAGTACCGGGTTAAACCCGCCGGTGGAGACCAGTACGCTGCCGTCGGCAACAAACAGGTTGTCGATCTGGTGTACCTGTCCGTAGGAATTGACCACTGATGTTTTCGGGTCGTTACCCATCCGGCAGGTGCCTGCCTGGTGTTGTCCGCCGCTGGGATAAGAACCTGTGCCGGGAATGCTTGTCCATGTCTTCACAGCGCCGGCTTCTTTTAGTATCTGCTCTGCTTTGGACGACAGAAACCTGCAGTGTTCCACGTCCAGGGGATGCCGGTGTCCTGATAATGCGGCGACAGGAATACCCCAGTAATCTTTTACTTCGGGATCGACAGTCACCCTCGAATCAAACACGGGCATTTCCTGTATAGGCCCGATCAAACGGCCGATCCGATAATAATTATCGCGTTGAAAGTTCTTGTGCTCTTTCCCCCATCGGGCTTCATTCGGAGGGCGGAAACCTGAAAAAGCATAAGGCATCTGGAAAAACTCATTGGCCAGTAGCCCGCCGCCAATTATTCCGGGATTATGATGGTTAAAATCGCATATCGCCATGGTAGCTCCAGGGCCGGTTAAATCCAGGATATCAAAATCAAATAGTCCGGACGCACCGCAATAGGCGTGTGCCTGAAGGTTCCGTCCCACCCAGTCATGGTTGTTGCCCGCACCGTTGGAATGAAGTTTCGATCTGGAATTGAGCAAAAGCCTTGCCGTCTCGGTGGCAGCTCCTGAAACGACCACCAGATCCGCAGTCTGTTCACGGCCTTTTCCGTTTTCGTCAAAATATCTTACTCCTTTTGCCCGGCCTTTGTCGTCCACCATGATCTCAGCCACCATGCAGCCGGTCTTTACCAGGCAATTCCCCGTCTTCATGGCGATGGGAATGACCGTGTTTTGCGTCCCGTTCTTTGCATCGACAGGACAAGCATATCCGCAGCAGGTACGGTTCCGGATACAAGCTGCCCTGCCATTATATGCCACGGAATTGCGTAACATCGGTATCGGGAAAGGATGTAAACCCATACGTTTGCAGGTATCGTACAAGATCTTTCCATCTTTGTTCAGTTCAAAAGGCGGCATCGGATAGGGCTTGCTTCTTTTTGCCATAAAGGGGTTGGTTTCATCGCCCGACACGCCAACCTCCCATTCTGCCTTCGTGTAGTAAGGCTCCAGGTCGTCATACGATATCGGCCAGTCAGCCAGCATTGATCCTTCAACCTCGCCGTATGTTGTTTTCAATCTGAAATCTTCGGGCATAAAGCGCCAGGCCATGGCGCCATAAGTCACCGTCCCTGATCCTACGCATGCGGCGTTGTGACTATATGATCCGTTGGCAGGGGTTACAACCTTCCTTTTTCCATCAGGATCAATCAATACTCTCGGATTCTTTTTCCAGTCAGGGCCATAGGCGCTGTCCAGTGTCTGGACCCGCTGCGAAATAAGTTCGTCATTGATATGCTTATCATATACGGGCCAGTCGCCCCTTTCAAACAGTATTACCGAAAGGCCGTTCACAGCCAGCTCTTTGGCTACTACTCCGCCACCGGCACCGGCGCCCACGATAATTGCATTGACATGTTTATTTGCCATTTTTATACCTGTTTTGTCCTATTAAAAGCGGATAATCCAATTTCATCATCCGATAGCTTACATAGTCTTTATTGCCGCCGTGCCTCGGCGGTCCGTAAAACCCCTGCATGGTCCGGTTAATGACCAAACTGAAGAAAGCGGATTGTTTCACCTCCGGCCAATATTCTTCGGGCAATTTATTTCGCTCCATCTCTTTCAGGATCCCCTCCTGCGTTGTTCCCTCCAGTTCTTCGAACAGCTTCCCGTATTTTGCATGACAAAATGCCTGCAACGAATCTATGCCCTGCCGGTAGATCTTCAGGTCATCCGGGAAACGCAGGTAGGTTTGTTTGTCGATGAAATTAATCACTCCGGCATCGGTTGCCCCGGGATCGTGGTCGGCAGGGATGATCTGCTCGCATAAAGCGATCAGACAGCCCGCTTCCGGTTTGGTAAATACCCGGTAATGTGTCCCGGATGATATTGAACAACCCGGCGCCAGTAAAATGCTGCCGTAAGCCAACCCCAGTGTCCTGATAAAATCCCGTCGGTTTTGTATCATCGGGTAATAATTTTATTAAAAGTATATATATATTATCAGGGTAATACAAAAGGAACAGCGCCAGACGGATACATTTTGCGGGGATGATTCAGAATCTTCCGCGCGAGTTTAGCTTCATGCGCCCAGCTATTCGGATCCTTATCCAAGATTTTCCTGACATCGGAAAATAAAACCGACGCATCTTCCCCCATCAGGTCCACAACACTCAGGGATTGCATGGCTTCTGCCTGGTTCTCTGAAAAAATGAATTGCCGCAATACTTCAATAACCTGTTCCTTTTCGCCATATACGGTGTACAAAGCTTCCGCCGCCATAATCCTGACAGCCGGTTCCGGGTCATTCAATAAAGGCAGAAGCATATTTTTATCTTCGACCAAACCGGGTTGCGCCGTACAGCCCATTGCCGCCCAATAACGAATGACCGGATCACTTGAAGTCAAACCTTTAATGATCATCCTTTTGTCTTTCGCCAAACCGGAGCCCACGGTTTCGGCCATGCGCAGAATCTTGTTTATGTCGTGCCCTGAATTTCGGGAATAGTCATAGGGGGCGATGTTGTTTTGCAGCAGGTCAAAAATAATAGCTTCAGGAATAAACCCCAGATCCCGGCTCTTAATGATCCAATCACGATTTTCCTCGCGCATTCGTTCGAGAACTTTCCTGTATTCGGGATTTCCTGCCAGATTATTCACATTATCGGGATCGGCATTTATATCGTACAATTCTTCGAGTGGTTTGACTTCCCAAAAACGACCCTGGGTTTCGTTGGTCCGACCGTGAAGAAATTCGTTTTGCCACGATTGCAAGGATCTTGCCTGCATCAGGTACTCGCTGTACTGTCCGTATATTTTGTGGGGCATGTAATTGCGAATGTAACGGTATTTTTTGTCGCGAACGGTGCGGTAAAGGTCGTAGCGTTCGTCCATCCGGCTTCTGAAACCATAAGCGTACTCCTGTTCAGGCCGGATTTGATTACCCATAAAAGCCTTCCCCTGCATGTACCCGGGGATGGGTATTCCAACAAGGCTCAGTACCGTGGGAGCAAAATCCAGAAAAGTCACCAGTCTGTCAGTGACACTGCCCGGAGCATAACCCGGAAATAAATGTGCATATTTCAGCGGTAAGCGGACAATCAAAGGCACATGCATACCGTTTTCATACACAAACCTTTTGCTTCGTCCCAAAACACCGCCGTTATCGCTATAATAAAAAACAATGGTATTTTCGGCTAATCCCAAATCTTCCAGTTCTTTCAATATAAGGCCTACCTTGCTGTCCATTACCTCCACATTGTCGTAATAATAAGCCCAGTCATGCCTCATTTCGGGAGTTGACGGATGATAAGCGGGAACTTTCACTTTTGCCGGGTCATGTTTCAGGTCAGCTTCGGCTTTTGCCGGGAAAATACCGCTTTCATGGGTAATCATCAGGTTGAATACCGAGAAGAATGGTTGTCCCGGTTTGCGGTTCTTATAAGTTGCCTTCAGGCTCGATTCGTCCCACGCTTCGGGCTGGTCAACCATGTTATAGTCTTTCTTCTCGTTGTTGGACGTGTAGTATCCTGCTTCGCGAAGGTAGGACGGGAAAAACCGAAGAAACGCAGGAGGAAGATATTCACTGCGCATATTGTCGGTGCCTATGGTCGGGGGGTACATTCCCGATATAAGCGTACTGCGGGAGGGCGAGCAGACGGGCGCCGTACAGAAAGCGTTTTTGAAGCGCACCCCTTCCGAAGCCAGTTTGTCGATATTGGGCGTTGTAGCATAATCATTGCTGTAACAGCCAATAAATGTATTGGTATTATCTTCACTCACAATCCAGAGGATATTGGGACGATCATCCGGTTGTGCCCATACATTCAAATGCAATGCAGATAATAAAATTGGAGAAAGGGTTCGAATGTTCATTGTTTTTGATTTTAGCTTCATACAGGTCTTGTTTTACAGGAAATCGTCCGGATATCCTATGCTTAATAATTCCTGAAATTTCTGTGATCATTGTGCGGTCTTTCAGTTCTTTTTAATGGGATATACATGCCATTGGTTGTTTCCAGCCAATCGTATATCTCGCCCGTTAAATCCTTTATAATATCCTGGTATTCACTGTCGGCAATAAGGTTGTGCATTTCATCCGGGTCATTCTCCAGATCGTAAAATTCATTGGTATCCCAAATGCCATGATAACGGACCAGTTTGTAACGGTCGGTACGGACTCCATGCATGGTAGGTGTTTGCGGACAGTCATATTCCCAATAATATTCATAAAAAATCCTGTCCCTCCACGGAACCTGTTTTTGTTCCATCAACGGGGCGAACGACATTCCACTCATATAGCCGGGCTTTTGTAATCCGGCCATCTCGAGAATTGTCGGAGCAACGTCAATATTCTGGATCATCTGATTAACCACCAAGCCGCCTTTGCACAACTCAGGACAACGCGCCAGCATAGGGACCCTTACGGACTCTTCGTAAAACTGCCGCTTATCTATCAATCCATGTTCTCCCCATGCATGTCCGTTGTCCCCCATATAAATAACCAATGTGGATTCGTCCAGGTCGGCTTCTTCCAGGTAATCCAACACAGCTCCGATACTCTCATCCACTGCGCGGAGGGTTTCGCAGTATCCAATTACATTTTCTTTCCATGGGATACGGTTATTATAAGCATAGTCAACGCCATGCCAGCTTTCACGTTGCGCTTTTTTCCAGTCCGGATGCATATTTTCGCCGTAATAATCCTTCCCGGAAGCTGCTTTTCCCGTCTCCGGATTAACTGTCGGCAGGTTTGTTATACCATAATTCGGCGAATTGAAATTTTTAGGCAACGGTACTTCCTTGTCTGCATAACACCCGGCGTGGCGCTTTGCCGGAACGAAATTGTCGTGAACGGCTTTGTGGGACAGATAAACGAAAAAAGGTTGATCTTTTTGCTGCTGCTTCATCCATTCGATGGCATGTTCGGTCAGCAAATCCGTGATGTATGTACTATCCTTATATTCGACCTGTTTCCCGTTTATATTGAGTGTGGGATTGTAGTACACACCCTGTCCCTGGAAACTTTCCCAGTGGTTGAAACCGGGACGCGGTTCATCCGTATCGTGTCCCATGTGCCACTTCCCGAAAAAGGCAGTTTGATATCCCGCTTTCTGAAGGTATTGAGGGAAAAATACTAATCCTTCCGGTACCGGTGCATAATTATCTACTACAGTATGCTCATGGGAAAACATCCCGGTAAGGATAGATGCCCGGCTGGGAGAACAAAGGGAAGTGGTAACAAATGCATTTTTCAGGTAAACGCCTTCACGCGCCATACGGTCCATATTGGGTGTTTCGAGCCAGGGTACCCTTCCTGTAAAACCCATAAAATCGTACCGGTGGTCATCACTCAGGATAAACACTACATTGCGGGGCTTGCCTTTATCGGGTAATTCAGGAAGTTTCAACGCGTCCTGTTCCGGTTGAAAGGTACATGACAACGCCAGGGGAACAAGGCCATAAAGCGCTAACCGGCTAATTGTTTGGTTGTTCATAGTTTCTATTTTGACTTGTTCTGCAAATCGTTGTAATAATCTTTGATCATATAAAATGCTTTTTTCTTCTTACCCTGATCAGAGATAACACCTTTGCGATTATAGCCGTCCTGTACGTTGGACAAGAGTCGCCTGGGCGATCTGAAATCCATCAGTAGCCAGGGTGTTGTTCCTCTTAAAAAAGGTATTTTCCGGAGCATACCGATATTTTCAGTAAGACAATACTCCTGATACTCTTCGGTCCATCTGTCAAGCTTATCTCCATGAAACCCGGCCAAGGCTCCGGCACCAAACTCACTCATGATCAAAGGTTTCCCGTATGAGGTTTTCCATGTAAGCATCCCTGACTTTTCGGGTAAGGTGTTATACCAGCCGAAATATTCGTTACATCCAATGACATCAAGGTATTCGCCTAAAGGATCGTCTATCAGTACCGTATTCGGATTGTTCCTATCCATATGGTACTCCAGTGCCGCGGTCAATAAACGGGTTGTATCGAGACTTCTAACATATTGAGACAGAGTTCCCAGAAATTTTAATCGCTCATCACTCACTGGGGTTTCATTGGCTATAGACCATAATAGGATTGCCGCCCTGTTCTTATCTCTGTGAAACATTTCGAAAAACTGATTTTTTGCATTTTCCAATACGGCAGGATTTTCCCATTGTATTGTCCAGTAAAGCGGAATTTCAGACCATACAAGTATTCCCATTTTTTCAGCTTCACGTATCATATACTCATTATGGGGATAATGAGCCAGGCGTACAAAGTTGCATCCCATTTCTTTAGCCCAACCCAGAAGGATCCGCGCATCTTCGGCGCTATGGGCTCTCCCGCCACGATATGCCGCTTCCTCATGAATACAAATACCTCTTAAGAAAACGGATTTACCGTTAAGCAGGATGTCCTGACCTTTTGTTTCGATGGTACGGAATCCTAATTCATCGGTGATATGGTCACCGGCAGCACTGATGATAACTTCATATTGTTTAGGATTTTCAGGCGACCACAGTTCAAATTTTTGAGAGAACGAAACTTTAGCATATCCGGATTCATCCGTCAGGAAAGTTTGCTTAAACTTCAATTCTGGAATAGCAACTGTAACCTGCTGAGGCGTGGTTATTCCCGCCAAACGGATATAGCCGTCCACTTGTTTGCTTTGGCCTTTACCTAACTGGATAAAATAATCATGGATAAATGTCCTGGGAACTTCAACAATACTCACCGAACGGGTAATGCCTCCATAGTTCCACCAATCGCTGTTGATCGTAGGAACAGCATCCAGGCGGCGTGTATTATTGACCAAAACAATGACAAAATTATCTCCGGTTTTCACCAGATCCGTAATTTCAAAACTGAAAGGGGTAAATCCTCCGGTATGATCACCTAATTTTTCTCCGTTCAGATATACTTTAGCGTCATAATTAACCGCACCAAAATGCAGGAATACGCGTTTATCGTCTTTTTTCACATAGGCAAAATCCTTCTTATACCAGATGGCACCTTCGTACCACAATAATTCCTGTTTTTGGCTGTTCCAATCGCCGGGAACATTTAACCGGTCGCCTGTTTCAAAGTTATAATCCAGCAACTCTGTTTTGTTGGTTGCTTTTCTGTTCTTAAAGAAACCGTTGGGTTTAGGTATGTAACGATGGTTGTAATAGCCTGTTTCCATAGGATCAATGATGATTTGCCATTGTCCGTCGAGCGAAACACAAGGCCGGTTGAACACATTAATGATGGGTGGAAGGCCTGATCCGGTTTGCGCCTGAATAACGGTTACGATGCCGGCAAAAGCCAGAAGCATTGTTATACCTTTCAAATGAATACTCATGATGATTTGTTTTAATAACAGGTTCATTCTGTTTATCGGTTTTACTGATCTGAAGGAAATACGGCATAATCCACGTTTGCGGATTTTTTCCATTTCCCAAGGTCTTTCAGTAAATCGGCTGTCACGTGAGGTAACGCTGATGAAAGATCGTTTTTCTCGGAAATATCCGTTTCCAGATCATATAATTCCACTTTCTGATTTTCATAATGTTGAATCAGTTTATAACGGCCTTTCCTGATGGCTGATACGGGGGTTTCACCATAGCCGTGATAGTGCGGATAGTGCCAGTAAATTGCCTTTCGCAAGAGTTTGTCTTTTTTTCCTGAAAGTACAGGAGCCAGACTTTCACCATCTACATGTTGCTTCTTCAATGGCTTAATATCGCACATTTCGAGCAGGGTAGGATAAAAGTCAGTACCTGTGACAACGACATCCGATTTCTTTCCATTCGTTGCCGCACCCGGTTGATATATGATTGCCGGCACCCGTACTCCACCCTCATAATAAAAACCTTTACCCGTACGGAAAGGTAAAACAGAGGTAGGAAGCTCAAACGGGTTAAGTTTAAAATCATACTTCTGGAAATTACTGGTAGTAAGCCCTCCGTTGTCCGAAACAAATACGATAATGGTATTTTCAGAAGCTCCCATTTCTTCCAGTTTTTGCATGACCCGCCCGATACTTTCATCAAGACTTTCGATCATGGCTGCATAAACTGCATGGTTCTGAACAGTACGGGTATAACTGCCGTTCAAATCCCTGATAAATTCGGGAATTTCCTGTGGCGGCAATTTTGTGGCTTTTTCCTTGTATTTTTCCACTAATTCTTTTTTTGCCTGCAAAGGCATGTGTACTGCGTAATGCGAGAAATAAAGAAAAAACGGTTTGCCGCTTATCGTATCCAGAAAATTCACAGCTTCATCAGTCAAACGGTCAGTCAGGTATTCACCCGGAGGACCCGGTTCAAGGTTTGGAAGAGGTCCTTCCCACCTCCATGTTTTGTTATATACTTCGTTGGTATAAGGTGAAAAATAAGAAGGCGGGCTTCCGGCATCAATTCCTCCGATATTGATGTCAAAACCTTGTTTATCGGGGAAGTAATCACTTTTTCCCAAATGCCATTTCCCGACAAAACAAGTGGAATACCCAGCCTGTTTCAACGCTTCGGCTATCGTGATTTCTTCAAGGGGCAGGTGCTGCTTAAAGGCGGGCATGGTCATTTTCCCTTTTACATGTGAAGATTCGGGTCCGATCCAGTCGGTAATTTTCAGACGGCCCGGATATTTGCCTGTAAGTATTGCGGCGCGCGAAGGTGAACATACCGCACAAGCCGAATAGGCATTGGTAAACAAAACGCCTTTTGCGGCTAACTTATCAATATTCGGGGTTTCATAAAATGTGCTGCCGTAGCAACCTAAATCCTTATACCCTAAATCGTCTGCCAGGAAGAATATGATATTAGGCCGGGGGCTGGCACTTCCCTGAAGCATGCAGCCCGTCAATAACAACGGCGCCAAACGATAACTTTTTTTAGATGTATTCATTTTTTTACTATAAGAGCAGGGGATATTCTTTTTATTTTTTACCGAATCAGAAAGCTCCGCTGTTTCTATGGTCAATATGTTTGCCTGCCGTTCTTTTCAAAGGGATAGACATTCCGTCGGTCGTTTCCAACCAATCATATATTTCTCCTGTAAGTTTCTTAATAGTATCCTGGTATTGCGGATCGGCAATCAGATTTTTCGTTTCATAGGGATCGTTCGAGAGATCGTAAAACTCATTGGTATCCCAAATTCCATGATACCGGATCAATTTATACCGGTCTGTACGAGCACCAAACATGGTAGGTGTTTGCGGGTAGGCATATTCCCAGTAGTATTCATAAAAAATACGATCGCGCCACGCTACCTGCTTTTGTTCCAGCAAAGGAGCAAAAGATGAGCCTCTCATGTATTCCGGTTTTTCCAGGCCGGCCATATCGAGTACCGTAGGAGCAATATCTATGTTCTGGATCATGTTTTCGATAACCTGTCCGCCCTTGCATATTTCCGGACAAAGCACCAGCAAGGGAACCCGCACCGATTCTTCATAAAACTGGCGCTTGTCGATCAAGCCATGTTCCCCCCAGGCAAAACCGTTATCGCCCATATAGATCACCAGTGTTGACTCGGCTAAACCGGCTTCTTCAAGATAAGCCAGTGCCGTGCCGATACTTTCATCAAGACTATGGAGTGTCTCACAATAATTGACCACTTCTTCCTGCCATGATTTGCGGCCGTGATAAGCATAATCGACGCCATGCCAGCTTTCTCTCTGAGCCCTTACCCAGTCAGGATGCATTTCATCGCCGTAATAATCGCTGCCGGATGCCGCTTTTCCAGTTTCAGGATCAATTGAAGGTAATTCCCGCTCACCGTATTGAGGTTTATCAAACGATTGGGGAAGAGGAAGTTCTTTCCCTTTATAACGTCCTTTGTGGCGTGCGGCCGGTGCAAAGGATTCATGTGCGGCTTTATGGGACAGGTATAAAAAGAACGGAGCATTTTTATCCCTGTTCTTCATCCATTCTATGGCATGATCTGTAAGTAAATCGGTTATATAGGTTGTATCCGAATATTCAAATTGTTTCCCGTTTATATTCAACTGAGGCTTGTAGTAATTGCCCTGTCCCCGGAAGCTTTCCCAATGGTTAAACCCGGGCCGGGGTTCATCTGAATCATTTCCCATGTGCCATTTGCCGAAAAAAGCGGTTTGATATCCGGCCTGTTGAAGATACTCCGGAAAATAAATTAACCCTTCGGGAACCGGGGCCGAATTGTCCACAACGGTATGTTCATGTGAAAACATCCCCGTAAGTATGGACGCCCGGCTGGGAGAACAAAGGGAAGTGGTAACAAATGCATTTTTCAGGTAAACACCTTCACGCGCCATACGGTCCATATTGGGTGTTTCAAGCCAGGGTACCCTTCCCGTAAAACCCATGAAATCATACCGGTGGTCATCACTTAGAATAAATACGACATTGCGGGGCTTGCCTGCATTTGCCTTCCTGGGTAATTCCAGCGGTTTCTCTGTTTTGCCGGCAAGATTACATACGGCAAGCACAGGTAAAAGATAAATGAGATTATGTTTTTTCATTGATGAATTATTTTGAAATGCTATATGATTTATCCTCAAAACCTTAAAAAGCAAGTTCCGTTTTGAAGGTATATTTACCCGAACCTTTTTCCGTGCATAAAAAATGATAAGGTAGCTTACAATCTTCATGCACCTGTACGTCGGGAACAGCTTTCCCATTTTCCTTCAATTCCTTACCCGTAGACGGGACAAAGACGTTCGCTTTGGTATTAACCGGTATGGTTACCGTCCATTGTATTTTTCCGTCGGTAATCGTCCATTCCGAAGCTATTTTCCCGTATGGAGACTCGTGTTCTGCACGCACATGATTCATTTCGCCATATGGGAGTGGCTTTAGCATGATACGCTTATATCCTGTTTCTTCTGTGTCGGGATTGATGCCTGCCACAACTTTATACAACCAGTCGCCGACAGCGCCGTACGCATAATGGTTGAATGAGTTCATGGATGGATTCTGGAAACTGCCGTCTTCTTTAATACCGTCCCATCTTTCCCAGATGGTGGTTGCCCCTTTTTTAACAGGGTATAGCCATGATGGATATTCCTGCCGGTATAATAGCTTATAAGCTTCTGCCAGATATCCGTATTTTGTCAATACGTGGCATAAATCGGCCGTGCCGAGGAATCCCGTTGTGATATGCCCAAAGCCATTTACGTTATCAGCAAGCCGTCGGGCGGCATTTTCTTCAAATTCCTCAGGCATCAGGCCAAATGACAATGCTGTTACATAAGCTGTTTGCGTGTTGGAAGATAACCGTCCGTTAGATGTAATGTATTCTTTTGCATATGATTCCCTGATCTTTTTCTTCAATCCGTCATACTTAATGGCGTCTTCCGTTTTTCCGAGCAATGAGGCTGTTTTTGCCAAAATATCTGTTGAATGATAAAAATAGGCATCTGCCAGCAGGTCTTTATCGGTAATGGCCCCCGGATTGAAAGGGCGTGCGGATATATATGACAGCCAGTCGCCCAACTGATCTGCTGCCGACTTCCTCAATTTGTTGTCATTAGCATCATTATCCATGAAATCTACCCAGGCTTTCATACTTTCATATTGTTCTTCAAGTATGGTCCGGTTGCCATAATTCAGGTATATGTTCCAGGGAACAATCAGTGCTGCATCGGCCCAGCCTGCAGCCCCTCCTCTTCCGAGATACCTGAGCAGGTCAGGTACAACATGCGGCACTTTCCCGTCCGGATGTTGGTCGGCAGCAAGGTCCTTCAGCCATTTGGTTAAAAAAGAAGCAGCATTCATGTTAAAACAAGCTGTCGGTGCAAATATCTGGATGTCGCCCGTCCATCCGAGGCGTTCATTCCGTTGCGGACAGTCGGTCGGCACATCAAGGAAATTACCCTTTTGGCCCCATAATATATTATGCTGCAACTGGTTAATTAATTTATTATTACAACTAAACGAACCCGTTATATCCAAATCACTGTGGATAACGATACCGGTAATCATATCGGTCGTCATTTCTCCCGGGTATCCTTCCACTTCAACATACCGGTAACCATGAAAAGTAAAAAGGGGCTCAAAAATTTCCGTTGTCCCGCCTTTGCAGGTATAGACTTCCTCCTGTTTTACTCCCCGTAAATTCTCCGTATAAAAATTCCCCTGTTGATCCAAAATTTCGGCATGACGTAGGGTGACAACCGTACCGGCAGGTGCATTTACTTTCAACCGGCTCCAACCTACCATATTTTGGCCCATATCAAAAACTGTTTCACCCTTCGGTGTTTTCATTACCTTAACGGGTTTTATTTCTTCTGTTTTCCTTACAGGTTCCGAAATACTTCCCACAAGATTGTTTTTTGTCGATTTGGTCACAACAACCCCTTCCCATTTGCTGTCATCAAAACCAGGGTTGTCCCAGCCATCCGGATACAAACGGGCATCATAAGTTTCCCCATTGAATAGTTCGGATTGGAGTATTCCCCCTGTTGATGATTTCCAACTGTTGTCGGTGGTGATTATCCGGGTGGAGCCATCAGTAAAAGTTATTTCCAATTGGGCAAGCACCTCTAAATCCTGAATTTCCTGCATCGGACGATTGTTCGGGTTAAAAACACGGTACCATCCGTTCCCCAAAATAACTCCGGCAGCATTAGCCTTTGGCTTCAGCAGGGTTGTAACATCATATACCTGATATTGCAGACGTTTTTCATAACTGGTGTATCCGGGAGTGAAAACCTGGTCGCCGACCTTTTGACCATTGAGGTAAAATTCGTATAGCCCACGGCTTGTACAGTACAACCTAGCCGATTTTACCGTTTTTGAAAGCGTGAATTCTTTTCTTAAATAGGGCGAAGGGTAACTGTAACCGGGAAATTTCAGGACTGTCTTTATCCATTCTGCCTGCCAGTCATCCGGGCTGAACATCCCGGTTTCAAAGGTGGCCGGCTCCGACCATTCCGACACATTGCCGTCTTTATCCCATACCCGTACTTTCCACCAGCATTGTTGTTTGGATGTTAACGGTGCACCATCATACCGGATATATATGCTTTGAGAGGACGCTACTTTTTTACTGTCCCAGAGATCAGCTTTACCGGGAGAAAGTTTTTTCAGACCGGATGCCACTACTATCTGATAAGCCGTCTGTTCCTGATTATTAATAGTTGAAGCAATTTTCCATGATAACTCCGGCTTTTTAGTATCAAGCCCGATGGGGTTGATTTTATATTCCGTTCTGAGATCGTATAAGCTAACATTGGCGTATATCCCTGTTATGACCAATAACAGACTCAACAGACATATGATTTTTTTCATGATTTTATAAATAACAAATTCTATCCTTTATTAAACATAAACCAGTCGATTTCGACACTTCCCGATTTCGGCTTATCCTTCATGACCAGATAGAAATTCCGCTTACCTGGTAATATTTCTCTTGTTTCCGCATGAACCTGTTGCCATTGTCCGTTAGTATCCGATAATTTTATTTCAGAAACCATTTCGCCATCAGGTTTATCCATGCGCAGTTCCATGACAGCTCCTTCATCTGTGGTTTGGACATTCAACAGGACACTACCGGGTTCATCAGCGCCCGCGTCAAAATACCTGTAACCGGCATAAGAGCCGGGCTTTGAAAAAACAAGTTTCGCGTAATCTTTTTCTCTGCTTACATAACCGGGGTTCAGCTCATTTCCGGGATAGATGACTGCTCCGGCTGCATTGATCCGATCTCCGCAGGAAAATGATCCTTTAATTCCTGACGTGCTGGGCTCAGTGTAAATGATGGTTCCGTCATGATTGAAAAACAAGGGTTCAATGCACATTTGGCGGGTTAGCCTTTTATCCGGAACCGGCATGTGGTAGAATACATACCAGTTATTCTCAAACCCGACCAGCGAACCGTGTATATTGATCACTTCCGGGTAATCGCTGTTGGCAATAATCAGTCCCTGGTAGGTATAAGGTCCCAGCGGTTGTTTGCTTGTCATATAGGCCATCCGTGTGGGTTTGTTATTCCATGTTCCGTCAGGACGTTGGCGTAACCCTTCATTTTCAATATAGATGTAATAGTATGTATCTCCTCTTTTTCTCAACGACGGGCCTTCGAAAGGCGTGTTTTCTTCCGGCATCCATTGCTTTACATCCACAACCGTATTTCCGAGAATATTTGTAAAGTCATCCGGGTCGAGTTGTCCCATCATGAACGGCCATGTGACATATGCTTTACCGTCGTCATCGACCATCACTCCGGGATCTATAGCCTGAATTGTTTCCTGGCCGTCGATCAGCAGTGGCCTGGGATTAAGAAAAGGGCCTTCCGGTTTATCGCTGACAGCAACCATAAAAATCTCTTCCCGCTCTGGACGGGTATGATTGAAACAGAAGTAAAGATAATATTTTCCGTCAGCGGGATTCCGCGCAACATCGGGGGCATAAAGCCTTTTGTACTGGGGATGCCAGTATTTTCCTTTCACACTGTCCAGATGGAATGACATTCCTTTATCCGTCCAATGGATCAAATCTTCAGACCAGAGTACATGATAACGGTCGGAACACCAATTTTTACCTGTAGGCATGATCCCATAATCAACGTCTTTCGAGCCATATACATATACCCCGTCATCATATAATTTAGGTTCCGGGTCGGGAAAATACAACTTCCAGGAAGGCGGCAGCACCGGGTTCTGTAACGGCACATCAACCGACACCAGACAGCTTGCCGTATCTCCCGTTTCCGGAGCTACAGCCATAATGATCACATCGCCTTTAGAAACTCCTTTCACTACTCCCTTTCTATTGACAGTAGCTATATCCGGATTGCTGCTTTCCCAGGAAACTTTCATGGGCCGGCCGCTCTGTGCGTCGAAAGCCTTCATTTGTACTTCCCCACCGGATGACAACATGGTTGCGGCCCGGTCTAATTTCAATACACCTTGTTGCCGGCAGGATAGGATTATCAAACACAGCAGGATAAAAAAAGCTTTTCCCATTTTAATCAATCAATTATAAGTCCCTATCATTTAATTACTTTCAGTCCTTTCGGCTTGGCTGATGCTGATTTGATCCGCTCTTCCAGTTGCCGGTCCAGTTTCGTGATCTGCTTTTTATATTCAGGCTGTCCGGCAAGGTTCTTTATCTCCTCCGGATCGTCTATACGGTTGTACAGTTCAATCAGGTTTTCACCTCCTTTTCCCCAGCGACTGTAACGGTAATCTTTTGTCCGTAACGTATATCCTCCTTCGATCTGGGTCAGGGCCGATTCCCGGACTGATGCTTTGGGATTATTCAGAACAGGTTTTAGGCTTTTGCCGGCAAGGTATGGCGGAGGTGTGATCCCGGCCAGATCGCATAATGTGGGATACATATCGATCATTTCCACAATCGATGAGGAGGATCTCCCTTTTCCTTTCATGTTCGGAGCGGATATAATCAGGGGGATTCGTCCTGAATTTTCGAACAACGTATTTTTCTGGTAATACCTGTGTTCGCCCATGTGATAACCATTGTCCGACGTGAATACAATAATGGTATTTTCTCTCAGGCCTGATTTTTCCAAAGCATCCAATACCCGGCCTACCTGGGCGTCCATAAAAGAAATCACAGCATAATATCCCTGAATGGCACATAAAGCCAAAGAATCGCTCAGATTGTTCTGTTCCTTATGAACGCTTAAGTTTCTTACTGCCGGATCGGGCAATGTGGACAGATAATCCGCCGGAACGTCCGGAATGCGGATCCGGTCTTTCGGATACAGATCAAAATATTTTCGGGGAGCGACAAATGGCGTATGTGGTTTGTAAAAACCGACTCCCAGGAAAAAGGGAGTATCCGAAGCGGCATATTTCTCCAGTAACTCGACCGCTTTTGTAGCCACCATGCCGTCTGTATGTTCTCCGTCCTTACCTTCGGCAGGAAGCCAGCTTAAGACTGCTCCAAAACTACCGGGGTTCAGACTGAATATCTTATCTTCCATATCTTTATCAATTCCCCTAGGAAAGTAACGTTCGTTCCAGGATGCCGGGTCATCATGTCCGGGAGTGCCGATTCCCTTGGGATTGTCGTAATGATAGATCTTGCCGACACGTGCCGACACATATCCGTTGTTCATGAAACTTTGCGACATGGAAACCGCTTCCGGCACATGGTCGCGGATCAGGTCGCGCAGTTTATGATGCCCTGTCTGGTCCGGGTAAAGGCCTGTCATCATGCTGGCGCGGGATGGTCCGCACAACGGGAAATTACAAAAGTTATTTGTGAAAAGCATTCCTTCCTTTGCAAGCCGGTCTATATTAGGCGTTTTTACCAGATGATGCCCGTAAGCACCCAAATCGCAGTTCAAATCATCGGCGATGATGAACAATACATTCAGCTTTTTATCCCTGGCTTTGGATATGGAGATGTTCAGCAACAGGGTTAAAATAATCAGATATACACTTCGCGTCATATTCATATAAGTTAGTTTTATCCAGGATGATAGTTTAGTTGCAAATCAGTTGGTATATTCCACAGTTCCGTTTTCATTTACCGTATATCCCCACTTCCTGATGTATTCCTCTCCTCTCAGGAAGTAGTCGTTGCGTTCTTTCAACATTTTTGTGAGCATGGTGTCCAACTCTTTTCGGATGTCTGCATAAGCGGCGTCATCAATCAGGTTCTCCATCTGATAAGGATCGTTTCGGTTATCGAAAAGCAACCATGGTCCGTCCATATCTTTTACATATGTATACCTTCCGGTACGGATCCCACGGTATTCTTTCCCGCCACGACGCCTGTCCCACTGGCCAAAAGGGCTGATACATTCAATTAATGCAGCCTCAATATTATCTTTCTTTCTTCCCGAAAGAATCGGATAAAGATCATTGCCTTCCACCGAATCTGGGATAGGTAATCCACTCATGGATAACAGCGTGGGCATAATATCGGGAGTATTCAGTATAGTATCCACAGTCGTGCCTTTAAATTTCGAAGGATATTTCAACAGAAAAGGAACAAGGATAGATTCATCGTATGGCTTTTGCTTTTTTTGCTGCCCCTGGGAACCCAGCATATCGCCATGGTCGGATGTTAAAACAAAAATTGTATCGTCTTCTATTCCTGCTTCCCGTATCGTTCTTTGCAAGTCCCCAATGCAATCATCCATTGCGGAAATGTGTGCATAGTAGCCTTTAATGTTTTTTATGGCTTGCTGTTTCGATTCTTCAGGGACATTCGGACGAAGCGTTATTTCTTTATCCCGATACATGTCCTTATATTTTTGAGGTGCTGTCTCATAAGGATCATGAGGAGGACCCCAGGAAAGCACCAACATGAAAGGTTTATCCTTTTGGGAGTGCTGCCTGATATATTTCTCTGCATTGCGGGTTTGTGCAAACATATCGTAACCATCCCATATCTTCACGTTTTCATCATTATTGTCGTAATACTTCGAATGATTATAGTCATGCGTACACTCCAACGCTTTAAAATATCCAAAACCCTGCCGGTGCGATAACGGAATATAATTACTGCGTCCGTTCCCGTTGACATGCCATTTGCCGATGTAAGCCGTATCATATCCTGCCGCCAGATATGACTTCGCAATGGTTTTTGCAGCAGGATTAAGTGTTACATCATTCAGGAATAAACCATGGGTCAAAGCGTATTGTCCTGTAAGAAGCGATCCGCGGTATGGCGTTGAAACCGACATGCACGAAACGGCATACCTGAAATTCAGGCTTTCTGCTGCCAAACGGTCGATATTGGGAGTATACACCTCTTTATTTCCTGCATAACCTGCATCCTGCGCTCTCCACTGATCCGCGAAAACATAGATCAGGTTAGGGCATTTTTTCCTTTCCTTACCTGCAGCCATCACAACATCAGGCAATAACAATGTCCCGGCTCCAAAAGCGGATTGACGGATGAAACTTCTTCTTGTTACCATATTACATTATTTTCAGACAAAACACCGGATCCAGGCATGCTGAATTGATTGATTTAGCGTTCATAATTTATTTCACGATAGAAAGTTCCGCTATATTTTTCATTCAGCGGCTTTGAGTAGTAAATTCTTTTACCGTCGCGTGAAAATGCAGGATTCGCATGGAATTTTCTTTTCCAGACAACATCATAAGGATCAAAACGATCTATCTCAGCTATTCTGTTTTTTTGGTCTTTGCCGATCAGATACATAATGACCGGATTGGTCTGATAAAAGGTTTCATCGACAAAATATTTCAAATCAGGAGATACTGCCAGGTGGTTACCTCTGTAAGCCGCAATTGTTTCGATTGGCTTACCCACCAGATCCCAGCGTGTCAGATAGAATCTTTCACCTGGCTGTGGATTGTCTCCATGTTCGTCATACCGGAGATGCCCTACGATAGACGCGTTATCATACCATAAAAAATGCAATGACTTAGGCTGAACAACAAAATCCGACCCATCTCTGCTACAAATCCCCAACAACTGCGCTACATCAGCTTTTCCTACATCGAACTTGAAAGCAACCCTTTTACCGTCAGGTGAATACTGAAGATGGCCGGCACGCCAGGTTTCAACAGGTCCAACTTTAGTTTTATCCAGATAAGATGGCAATGGGGTATTTACACAATCTGACATTAATATTACAACCCGTACTTCTCCTGTAAAGCAATTCAGCTCATAAATGCCGGGAGCCTGATTTCCTTTATTTTTAGTGGGGCCGTACATTATTTTCCCCTGAAAAGCATTGTGGCTTATGTTATCTGTTTCTATCTTCTGCTTCAGAATATCCTTTCCGTTCCGGATATCAACTACACGGATGATAAAATTGTCCTGTAGCGCTATATGATTATTGTCCACCCACACTGCTTTAACTCCATTGTGGGTCTCCGCTCCTTCAATTTCAGCTATCAACCGATAATTCTTCAAATCCCGGTCACAAATCCATAATTCAGCCGGCAGCAACGCCTTGTCGTCGATAGTTTCAATCTTGTAACGTAAATGGAAGATTGATTTACCATCGGGACTTTCGGGGGTTGTATTGTAGTATGCAAATACGGTGGATGCGCCATCTTTGCCAACCTGAATCTCCGGGCCAACAGATACCGGCGCTTTTTCTCCAACATTTGTTACACGCTTATTTTCAGTCAAAGTGAAGGATCCGGTAAAACAAGCTACGATGAATAGTCCTGTAAGAAGGGCTAAAGGTTTGAAGAGCTTCATTTTCAGATTAATTTAATGTTGTTATTTTATCAGGTTGATTATTTTCCAGATACGGGTCTCCGCATTTTGTCGCCCATTTATTCAAATACCTGCGATGCCGGTTCAATTCTTTTTTATATGCCGGATTTTTAGCCAGGTCATTCATTTCACCCGGATCGTTTTCCATATCAAATAATGATTCCCGTTGCTCGCCTTCGTTATAAATCCAGTATTTATACTTTTTGCTTCTTATCATTCTTCCTTCCGGGGCAAAACTTTCCCGGTTTTCAAAAATATTTTTCCCTTGTGATAATTTGTTTGAAACCACTATATATTCCGGTGATCGCTTTGTCTTCAGCAGATCGAAAATATTGTTGCCGGGCAAACCTGATGGCGGACGAATACCGGCAAAGGCGCAAATGGAAGGCAATATATCGATACCTGTCTGCACCAATACATCCGACTGTTCCTGTGTCTTATGCCCGGGAGGGCAAATGATAAGCGGTACCCTGGATGATTCTTCATAAAACACTGTTTTCTGGTTCCAATTGTGGGCACCCAGCATATCGCCATGATCGCTTAGAAAAATGATCAGCGTATTTTCTGCTTTACCGGATTCTTTCAGTCCGTTAATTATTTTTCCTATTTCGCGGTCAACTTTTTCAATCATCCTGTAATATGCCCATCGGTATTCCCTCCATTTGGCTTCGTCAAAATCTCCAACCGGAAATTGCGGGTTTGCCTGTATTGAAGCCCGCATATCCCTGTTAATATCTGTTTCGTTGTATGTAGGATCATGGTTGGGCAACAATGGGGGGCACTTATCGGGCGATGCCGGCCTTCCAACATCTCCGTCGGGCAATTTGTCCCCTCTTGCCCATTCGCAAATATTATGCGGGTTACAGAATGAAGCTATTGCCAGAAACGGTTTATCACTTTCACTATTAATAAACCCGATCACAGAAGCCGCAATAAGATTGTCAACTCCTTTATCCTTTACCTGCCCCATATATTGAAATCCATGTGCATTTTTGTCTTTACCGGCATAAGGCAGATGCCATTTCCCTACATAACCGGTATTATATCCGTTTTCATAGAAAACTCGTCCCATGCAGGGCACTATCTCCGGATCGACACGGGCGCCGAATTTATTATCCTGTATCCCGATTTCATGAGGGTACCGGCCTGTAAACATGGAACTACGTGACGGCACACACAAAGGATTTGGGCAGTATGCCTTTGTGAACTTAATCCCGTGTTCCGCCAGATAATCCATATTGGGGGTATTCACGTATTTATTCCCGATAACATTGCTCATGGCGTCAGCAGATTGCTGATCAGTCATAATAATCAAAATATTGGGTTGCTGCCCATGCAATTCCCCGTTAAGCAGTAATCCTCCTGCCAGTACAGCATAGCCTAAGGTAACTTTTGAGGATGTTTTCATTTTTGATTGTTATCAGTCCTTAATTTCACGATAAAAAGTACCGTTGTATTTTTCGTTCAGCGGTTTTGAATAGTAAATCCTTTTACCATCACGGGAAAATGCCGGATTGACATGGAAAAACCTGTTCCATGTAAGATCATAAGGATCAAAACAGGCGATTTCAATTGTTTTGTCTTTCTGTCCTTTAAGGGTTAAGGTTACAACGACTGGATTTGTGTAATACATGGTTTCTGAAACAAAACAATCCCCGGCAGGTGATATGGCCAGGTGATTTCCCTTGATTCCCATGGTTTCAATATATTTTCCGTCCAGGTCCCATCTCATCAGGAGGAATTTCTTTTCGGGCGACAGTTGTTTCCCATGATCCCCGAAACGAACATGCCCTGTAATAGATTTATTATCATACCACAATTGATGCAACGGTTTATCTGTAATTTTGAAACCCGAGCCATCGATATTGCATATTCCTAATAATTGATACCTGTCAGGACTACCTGCATCAACGCGAAAACTAACTTTTTTACCATCGGGCGAATATTGACAGTGAAGAAACCGCCAATCTTCAACGGGCAAAACTTCTTTCAAATCAAGATGAGACGGCAATGAGACATTACCGCAGTCAGCATTCCGTATAACAGGTTTTATTTCTCTTGTGAAACAATCCAGTTCATAAATTCCGGGACTGCTTTTCCCCTGTGTTTTAGCGATTGTAAACGTTATTTTTCCGTGTGAGGAATCGTGCCCGATAAAGGGGGTTTCAATCCTTTTTTCCAGGATATCCCGGCCGTTCCGGACATCAACCACCCTGATCACCCCGCTGTCGAGCAAAGCAACATGATGATTGTCAACCCATTGTTGCAAAGCACCGTCTTCTGAAGAAATACCTTTCAGGTCCGTAACAAGGCGGTGCCCTTTCAAATCACGGTCACAAATCCATAGTTCTCCGGGTACTTTTGCAGATCGTTCAATGTCAATTGGTTCCCTTTTTAGTCGCAAATAAATGATCTTTTTGCCGTCAGGGCTCTCGGGAGAAGTGTTGAAATAGGAAAATTTAGTGGATGCACCATCCGCACCAACCTGTTTTTCGGAGCCAAGGGAGATTGTTTTAGTTTTATTCATCGTGTTACCCCCTTTGAAGGTGAATGATGCACTAAAAAAGACAATAATAATCAAGCATATAGCTGAAATTACGAATAGAAATTTTGAATTATTCATCCTGATATGATTTTGAACCGTTTTTAAAGTTTTAAATTATCCATACTTGTGCTAATCATAAAGCTCAGTCAGATGATTGTGGACATAAGGTACTGCTTCGTATGCCGTATTACCTGTGGGATAAGGGGGTAGCATGACCAGGGAACCATTCTGACTGGATATATATACTTCTCCCGTAACAGGAGAGACTGCCAGTCCCTTTGCATCACCCTGGCTGAAGTACCGGCTGATGTTTTCCCATGTAACGCCACCGTCTATCGTGCGGAAAAAGTAATTTCCGGTATTTGACCTAAGGTTGATCGCATACATCACTTTAGGATGCCTCGGGTCAATCGCAAACCGCTTGATAAAAAAGCCGGCATCGGTGCTGCCAGTGATGGTCATATCTGCAGGGCGTGCAGGAAGCGTGCTTACGTCCCATTTGGTAATATGGCCATTGGCACTGCTTGTAAATACAATGTTGGGATCCTGAGGATGTACCTGGAAAACAAAAGTGGCATCATCGCCTGGCATGGTCAGGTCCCATCCTGCTTCAAAAACCTCCAGCCAGGTGTCGCCCCGGTCGGTAGAGCGCCATATTTTTTTTGCCTGTTTTGCATACAGGACCTTTCCATTGGAGCGGGATATCCCGCAAAGTATTGAATTATCCGGCATATTCGGCATTTCCGTCCAGGTAACGCCGGCATCGCTGGAACGCTCTCTCCATTGATAGCTATAATTCGGATTCTCAAGATCAAAAGCGAGCACCCAACGTTGCTTGTTACCGGCGCTTACCACACTCCAGGTCTGCCCGTTATCCGGAGAACGCAACAGCGTTCCGACAGAACCCGAGCCTGCAACGGCCAGGATAACCGGTAGCGTAGGATGCAATGCACATGCGTAGCATGTTTTCCAGGCCAGCCCCAATTCATTGGGCACTATCGTATTTTTATAAAACCATCTCCCCCGGGAATCGGTATATTGAAGACCCCTGTCAGTCATAGCATAACAGAACCTGTCGGGATTTGCCGGATCAAACATTTCCTTACCAATATGTGATGTTCCATTAAAACCATCATCGGAAACGCCCCAGGTAAGCCCGCCGTCTTCCGAACGGAAATTTTTTGATTTGGTATGTATGAACACTTTATTCCAGTCGCGCGGATCCGAAAGTACGTAACTGAACTGTCCGTTTAATTTTGTATTCCAGTCATTGTTGTCATAACCAGGACGATAATGGACGTCAGATTTTGGAGGACTATACCAGGTTGCCCCTCCGTCGTGACTTACACGTATCTGTTCACCGCTTTTCTCTCTAGGCACCGCAAAAATCATATCCGGATGTTTTTCGCCGACATAACAATAGTTTATTTCGTTCCACCCATAAAGCAGACTCCAGTTTGCTGCGCCATTTGTTGACTTATATATTCCCTGCTGCGCCACGGCCACTATAAGTACCTGGCCATCGTCTGACTGATAAAGGCTCCCCCAAATATCACCTTCGGGCAAACCGGTTTGCCCGCTGAGCCTAGTAACCTCGCCATCGGGATCGGTGGCATCCTCAAACCGGAAAAGCCCGTTATTACTATATAAAAATACTTTGTCCGGATCTGTCTTGTGCACCTTTATGCCCCGTATTGTAGTACCATAAGTTGAAGCGGGCAACTTTCTGATTTCCGACCAGGTTACCCCTCCGTCGTCGGAGGTGAGAAGCCCGTCGTCCGAGGCAAGATCATCACCCTCGCAAAAGGCTGCATACCATTGGGTAGCATACCCTTTTTGTTGGTCCCTTGAGGTTGGCGCATACGCCAGTAGCTTAGTGCTGCTACGCACTTCTGTCACTTGTTCCCTCGCAACTTTTCTCTGCCAGGTAATTCCTCCGTCAGCAGAAAGATAAATACCCTGATAAGGCCGGTTTACAGCATCATAATTCCGGCAGTGCGCAACTGCAAGTACCCGGTTTTTATCCAGGGGGTCGACTTCCACTGCAGCAATAAAAGGAGAATGCAGTCCTTCATTTCTAAGGCTAAACCAGTTTTTTCCAAAATCGCGCGACACCCATACATTGCATACATCCTGGGCCATATAAATACGATCGGGAGCAGCTTCGCAATAAGCTAAACCTAACATGTGCTGGGTATTATCGCCGGGAGTGGTACTGCCCAACTCCCATTCTTCTTTCAACACCACCGGCAAGGGCTTTATCTGCGGCGGCGTAAGTGTACATTCTATGTTATCATCACCGTTGTTCCCGGGATTATCAGTAGGGACGCTGTCTATATTCTTGCTGCAGGAAATAAAAGGAATAACCAGCAGCAGCACAAACATCAGGTATATTTTATTGATAAAAGTTTTTATGGTTTTAGCTGTGCACAGGAAGAAGAAGCCGGCAGAAAGGCGGGCCAACAATCCAATGGTTAACAGGCTTTGTGGTTTCATAGGTGCAGAGGAACTATTGTTTATAATATAGGTTTAACTGCATATCTATTGATATTTAATTTCACGATAAAAAGTGCCGTTGAATTTTTCGTTCAGCGGCTTTGAATAATAAATCCTTTTGCCGTCACGAGAGAATGCAGGATTTACATGAAACCTTTTTTTCCATACCAGATCATACGGCGGAAAACTATCTATCACAGTTATTCGGTTTTTCTGCTCTTTACTAATTAAATACATAATGACAGGATCTGTCTGGTAAAAAGTTTCATCAACAAAATATTTCCGATCGGGAGATATGGCCAAATGATTGCCACGGGGTGCCAGTGTCTCAATATAATTTCCTTTGGCATCCCAACGGGTTAAATTGAATCGTTTTTCCTGCTGAGGCCTTTCTCCCTGTTTATTGAAGTTAATATGCCCTATAATTGATTCGTTATCATACCAGAGAAAATGCAATGATCTGGTTTGTATTTCAATATCTGACCCGTCAACATTACATAGTCCTAATAATTGCATTGGTTCTGTTTTACCAACATCTAAGCGAAAAGCTATTTTTTTCCCATCGGGTGAGTATTGTAGATGAAGCACACGCCACTGTTCGACAGGAAAAACTTCATCAGGATTTATATAAGAGGGTAATATAGCATTCCTGAAATCAGTTATCAATTTAACAGACCTTACTTCTCCGGTAAAGCAATTCAGTTCATATATGCCCGGGCGCTCTGTTCCGTTCTCTTTCAGAACCGTAAACAAAACTTTTCCTTTGAAAGAGTCATGCCCGATGCCGGGAGTTTCAATTCTTTTTTTAAGAATATCCTTCCCGTTCCGAATGTCTATAACCCGTATGATTCCACTGTCATGCAAGGCGATGTATTTGTTGTCAAGCCATTGTGCTTCAGCGCCATTATGTGCAGGCATTCCTTTAACATCGGTAAGGTGACGGTATTTTTTTAAGTCATGGTTGCATATCCATAGTTCTCCGGGTACAAGTAAACTTTTATCATCAGGTTCTTTTTTACAGCGCAGGTGAAAAATATATTTTCCGTCAGGGCTCTCGGGCGATGTGCTGTAAAATGAAAAAACGGTAGATGCTCCGTTCTGGCCAACCTGCTTTTCGGGGCCGAGGGATATTGTCTTATTTATATCTGTATTTGTTATTCCCTTGCGGGGCAAAGTGAACGACATAATGGAAAATAACAGCCCGACGAACAGAAACGGAAATAATAATTTGGAAGAGTTCATTTTCATTAATTCTTTGATTTCTAAACCAGTTTTACTTTTTATCCAGATAAGGAATTAACTCATCGGCATTCCTTTAACCTTTCTACAGTTAAGTTATCAAAGCTAAGGGCGGTATGCCAGGTTCTCAATCCAATGATACCATGTTCATACAATGGGTTATGCTTATCATCGACAGTATCCAGTATTTTTTCCCCGTCCACCCAATATTGAAACCGATTGGCTTTTTTTATAATTTTTATGTGGTGCGTTTCCCCGACCCGGTTTTCCCCGGTAAAAGCTTCATCTAAAAGCTTAAACCCGGGATTGTCGCGGAACCTGTACCTGACTTTCGTTTCATTACCGTTGGTAACATTGGTAAAAATGTACCCGTTCAGTTGATGGTACAAACTGTAAGTTCCGCTTTGTCTTTCAGGCGCAGATTGGCGCAGCGATTTACCGGAAGGGTCAGAATACATGAAAAACAAGTTTATATTGTTCGCCGTATCGCTTGACGAAACAACCTGAACATCAAATTCGACATGGATATCCCCGGAAAATTCCTTGTTGAGCCAAACCGTTGACGCCCTACTGCCAACGGTATCCGCATCAATATACAGGCGGCCGTTCCTGATCACCCCTTCGCATCCTTCGCTCCAATACACGGAAGGCAGTGCGCCGTCAGGATAATCAAAGGTATCCGTCCACAGAACGTCTTTCCCTCCGACGTTCAACATGATCAATATCAGGCATATAAAATTCAGAAGCATTTCTTTATCATTATCCGTTTACCAGTCAATTTCGATATTATAATCTTTAGGATTGATTTTCCATTTCGCTAAAAGCTGCCGTACGCACCTGTCATCAACCCTATTCCGATCCAGTTCTTGTCTCCCTTTTAACGATTGTATGACAGCCTGTTGAATTTCGGGACTGTTTTCATCCACTTCGTCAATAACATTGAAAGCATGGACACGGGCAAAACTGTTTGGCGATTTCAGAGCAGCCAATAATCCCTTTTTTCCCTGTTCTTTCTCTCCTAATCCATATAAAGTTTCAGCCAAAACTATTGTTACATTGGCCGAAGAATCATTAATCGCTTTTTCTATTTCTTTTTTTACCGGACCAGCTTTTCCTCCAAGCAGCAGTAACCCGGTAGCGCCCCAATACCGTACAGGGGCATAGTTTGATTTTAACAGGCTTACCAGTTCCGCTATATCCTGAGACTTTGCATTAGTAGCCAGATCTGCAGCATCAATGAGCTTTTCAAGATTAACTTTTCCGCTCCGCATATAGTTATATGCCGCACCATCGCCAACAATATCTGTTAATTCAGCTTCCGGGATGAAACCTGTATCTTTTATCTTCAGCATCCATTCCCGGTTCGCTTTTCTCATCCGTTCCAAAATGTCTTTGTATTCAGGATTTGCAGCCAGATTGTTAACTTCCCAGGGGTCGTTTTCAGTATCATATAATTCTTCGGCTGGCTTTGTACTCCAGAATTGGCTTTGAACCTGATTGCATTTCCCTTCGTTATAAAATTTTTCCCACGAACCGACGGACGGAGCTCTCCATAAATACTCAAGGTACTGCCCGTAAATACAATAAGGCATGTAATTCCGTATATATCTGTACTTTTTATCGCATACAGCACGACTCATATCATAACGTTCATCCATTCTATCCCTGAACATAAAATTATACTCGGGAGCAGCAGTCTTTTGTGACCCTAGGAAAGCATGGCCCTGAATATAATCAGGAATGTCTACCCCGATAATACTTAGTAAAGTTGGCGCAAGATCAACAAAACTGATCAAGCGGTCAACTTTGCTGCCCGGACTTTCAGCCGGGTATAAATGTTTGTACTTTTCAGGAATATACACAATGAAAGGCACATGGGTACCTGTTTCGTACAGGTATCGTTTACTGCGGGCCAATACCCCTCCATGGTCGCTGTAATAAAAAACAATCGTGTTTTCCAGTTCCCCGCTTTCTTCCAACTCTTTGAGCTTTTCGCCAACCCAGGTGTCCAAGTCTTCTATTTTATCGTAGTATTGGGCCCAGTCATGGCGCATTTCCGGCGTATCGGGATGGTAAGGGGGTAGCACAACATCCTGGGGTTTATGCCGGAGCTTATCATCCGGAATGTTTTTAAAAAGGCAACTCTCATGCGAAATTGCCGAGTTGAACACGGCAAAAAACGGTTGTCCTTTTTGCCGGTTTTTGTAATGTGCATCTTTACCCGATTCGTCCCATACTCCCTTTGTCTGTGCCGGATTTATATTATAATCCTGCTTCAAACAATTGGTACAATAATACCCCGCCTGGCGCAGGTAATACGGGAACAGTTTCACTACTTCCGATTTGTTGTAAGTGCTCCTCATGTACTGATTTCCGCCGCTACAGGCATACGTTCCGGTAATGATCGTGTTTCTTGATGGTGCACATACCGGTGCATTGGAATAGGCATGGGTATATAAAAATCCTTTCGAGGCCAGTTTATCGAGGTTGGGGGTTGTGGCGAACGGATCGCCATAGCAACCTAAAAGAGGGCTGTTATCCTCTGAGGTGATCCATAAGATATTAGGCAAATCTTTGGGTTCGGTTATCGGATTACCTGAAAGTAAAAGCGGAGCGCCTAAACCCGAAAGTACCGCTAAACTTAAATTCTGTATTTTCATAGATATACACTTTATCAGTATTTACATTAAACTACTGAGAGAAGCATTTTGCAAAACAAATCAGTTGCAAAAACACTTCCGATTCCCGAACTAAAAATGATTCGTGGATCATCACATATAAACACCTGTTCGCTTTTTATCAATTTTAATGAAAAACTCAAACCGGGTTCTTTTTAAAATCCCCTTTCCGAAAAACATTGCAGATAGAAAAGGAACGTTTCGATTAAGTGAGCGCAAAGACCAAGCGAAGTTTGAGATATTGCCGAGCGTGAAAAATGACTAATGTAAATGAACTTTTAAAATTTTTTGTTATCCAAAAGTACTCTGAGATCAATTTCCAGAGTACTTTTGCTCGTTATGGCTTTTATTCCCATCCCGGATTCTGTTCCAACGCAGGGTTTAACGCCAAATCATCATAGGGCAACGGGTATAGATAGTAATAACTTTTCCATCCATAACCTGATGCTACCGGATCTCCGAAAAATTCAATATATCCTTCATCACCCCCTCCTTTAAACTTTAATTTACACTGACTAGCCTTTGAAATTACGCCATCTTTAACGAGTTGTTGTTTGCTATACCAACGTCCGAGTTTTTGTTTATTCGCATATTCTCCCTTTTTCCAACGACGAATGTCATCGAACCGAAAACCGTCTGCCATTAATTCAACTCTTCTCTCTCTTCGAATTTCCCATAAAACAGGATCAACTGCAGGATCACGGTTAGGGTCAAAGCTCGCTGTAATATCAGTTACAACCATATCTGCAACTTCAGCACGTTTGCGTAATTGATTAATCGTCTTATTGGCTATATCCTGATCAAACCCACCTAATTCCCACATTACTTCCGCATAATTCAACATCACTTCCGACATGCGGAAAAGAGGCATGTCGGACGAGCAGGCGGTTATGGTAAAGGGATCGATATAAGTCAAATGTTTATAAGCGCGATAACCTCCTTCCGTAACCATAAAAGTAAATCCGCCGTTATGTTGGTTAAAGTGCGGAATAAACTTTACGACGTTACCTCCGGGCTGCCGAATCGGGAGCATTTTACGGTTCGTTTCGGAAATTCTCTCCATTACAGGAAAATATGAAGCATATTTCACACTATCGGCTTTCGAAACACCTTCTTTAGTTCCTATATGCCACCATTCTTTGGTATTACTTTGCGGGGGTGTCGCTACTCTATATGGCGGAGCCACCGTATATAACAGCCGTATGTCACGATCTTGAAATTCGGTGTAAGGATCTTTTTCGTCATCAGGATATTTAAACAGGCTGCTGTTGGTAATAGGCCTGCCATCCTTGCACAAATAACTATCCACAGCGTCTTTACTAAATTCATAGCGTGAAGAGGCATTCACCATGTTCAACATAATCTGGTGTGTGCTTAAAGAAAGTTCATACTGGCGGAATAAAAGAATGCCGGTCATTCCCGTTAAATCCGCCGAACAAAACTCGTCGTCATAACGGGAGTGCAGGGTAGGATATTTTTCTACCAATTCTGCTGAAACACGTCTACATTCCGCCAAATAAGTACCAGCGTCATTTAAGCCGTGATATTTGCGCCAGGTTCCCTCAAAAAGGCAAAAACGGGAGATCAAGGCTTTTACGACATCCGGAGTGATCGTATTGACACCGTCTCCTTCCTGCTTAATATGTTGCTCCGCATATTGAAGGTCCCTTAATATATTCTGGGCTACAAGATCCCTGCTATCCCTGGGCGCATACAACTCCGGGGATTTGTCGTTCAATGCATGTTCTACCCAGACAAGATCACCAAACATAGCCAGCATTTTATAATAACGGAAAGAACGGAAAAACAGCCCTACTCCACGCCAATGATCCTTTTCTGCATCTATCATAACCGAGTTGTCCACATTATCCAACATAACGTTAACCCTTCGGATATAGTCATAATTCCATTCACCGCTGTTTTTTACCACGGTCACTTTCTGCCAGGCCCAGTCGCATTCTCCGTTGGCTGCTCCCCAAAAGCAATTGTCGGCTGCCTGCTCAAACGCATAAATTTGTTGGTTTGCGTAGGCACCAAGCTCTTCGTACAGCCCCCAGGTATAAGTTTTAAAATTATCGTACGTCACAAATGCCGTTTCTTCCGTCTGCTGATCCAAGGGGTATTTCTCCAGATACTCATCATTCAGGCAACCAGCCATTATTAAGGATGCGCTGCTGATCAAATATATAATATGCTTCTTCATCTTTATTACAATGTTAGGTTAATACCAAATGAAATTTTTTCCATGTTCGGATACGACCAACCTTTACTTTGCTTGTTTCTGGGCGTTACTTCAGGGTCTATTCCTTTTGGTGTATTAAAATGTGTCCATAAATCTTCACCGCTGAAAAATACATTAATCCGGTCTATATTGATTTTTTGGTACAGCGAAGCAGGTATCGTATAAGACAATGTCACATTTTTCAAGCGTATATACGATCCATCCAAAAGGTATCTTGTTTGAACTTGTCTGTTGTGTTTTGAAAAGTTAGCTTCACTGTAAACACGGGAGTAATAAGCCGACGTGTTTTCCTGTGTCCAATAATCAGTCTGATGGGAAAGGATCGTAGATGTAGTACCGCTGAAATACGGGAAAACAATGTCATTGTTATACCACAAATCCCTTTTCCCAACACCCTGGAAAAAGAGCGAAAGGTCAAACCCTTTATAATTGACACCTGCCATTATACCGTATTGATAACGTCTGGTCGTATTTCCGATGATTTTCAAATCGCCCGGATTCGAAACCATATTCGTTCCTGAATTAATAATGTCATTGTCATCCTGGTCAACATACAAGACGTCGCCAGCCTGTGGGTTTGTCCCTTCCAAACGGGCGATTCCTTCCTTCAGGCTTCCGTCCTGATCAAAGTCATCGGCTTGGTATAAACGATCGGTTTCAAACCCCCAGATTTCTCCCATTGTTTTACCTACACGATTGATAACATTGCCATTATCGTCACGTATTAAACCGACTTCGTTATCAAATTTCGTAATTTTTGTGTATGAATCATATAAATTTAATCCGATACGGTAACCCACATCGCCGATCTTATCCCGCCAGTTAATGCTCAGTTCCCACCCTTTGGTTTTAAGGTCCGCTACATTCTCTTCAGGTGCGGCGGCTCCTAGTACTGAAGGCAACTCCATCCCCGGAGCCAACATATCCATCGTGTTACGGATATAATAGTCAAAAACCAAATCCAGCTTGTTATTAAACAATCCTACATCAACTCCATAGTTATACGTTTGAACTCGCTCCCAGGTGAAGTCAGTACTAACCAGCGCCGGCGGCTTTAGCGATGTTACCAAAGCTTTCCCGACCAGCCAGGAGGAATAATAAGCATCCATTCCGGGAACAAAGAGATAAGGAGTAATGGCCTGGTTACCGATTTCCCCTAAAGAGAACCTCAGTTTTAAATTTGAGAGATACCTCTCCGACCAATCCATAAATGATTCTTCAGATACTCTCCATCCTAAAGAAAAGGAAGGGAAAAATCCGAAACGATCATCTTTGGGAAATTTAGAAGAGCCGTCATATCTTCCGTTTGTTTCAACCAGATACTTGCCGGCATAAGCGTAATTCAAACGATAGAACAAACTGCGGGTTGCATATTGCGTATAATTATCAGTTGCATTTATCTCTCCGGTTCCCTGGCCTATGGAAGGAAGCTCCTGGTTGATCATGTCCAGCCTGCTTACCGTGTTACTTTCCAAATCGTAATCTTCCTGGTTAAACCCTCCCATGGCCGAAAAAGAGTGTTTTCCCCAATCTTTGGTATAATTTGCAAAGGCATTTACTGACCGGGTAACGATGCTCCGTTTTTGAATTTGGTATTTGGAATTATCAAAACTTTTCGATAGTTCCCCAGTTACAGAAATAGTTTCAAATATTTTATTATACGTAACCGTGTTCAAATCTTCAACATTATAGGAGTATTCACCGGTTACCGTTAAACCAGGCATCAATGTGAGTACTCCACGTCCTAATGCACGTAAATTTCTGTTCTTCTGAATGGCCGGTTCTCCAAGAATAATCGCGGACCTTGGGCTGGTAGTCAGGTAATATACGCCGTCTTTTGTTCCGCCATCCAAAGGTAAATAAGAATTCCTGGCTAATGCATCACCCCAAATCCCGCCAAATTTTGTTCCGTCTTCTACTATGCTTTGTTTCCCATCCGCATATTTTATATCTGCCTGTACCTTGAGCCAGTTTGTAACGTCTGACGAAATAAAAGACGAGATGTTATATCGTTTATAGGTATCCTTATCCGAGTATAAAATACCATCCTCGTCCAACATCCCTAAAGAAATGCGATAAGACGTTTTATCTGACGAGCCGGTCAATGCCACGTTGTGCGTTTGCTGGAACCCGAATTTATCCATCATATTCCCCACACGGTCAAATTGCTTCAAATAGTAAGTAACCCCCGTCTCCTCGTTTAAATACCGTCCGTCGGGGAAAGCCGACGGATCTTGTTCATATTGCGCCAATAAATCCAGCCATGTATCCACATCGGCTCCAATCACAGGATCGGTAGTCAAACCCGCATCTTTGAAACTTTTAACCACATAATAGGGAGATGCCTGTTTGGGCACATTATAAGCGTTGGAAAAAGCAAAGTTGTTGCTGTAATCCAATCTCATCTTTTCACCCTGGGTTCCCTGCTTGGTCGTTATAAGAACAACGCCAAACGCCGCACGGGCACCATAAATGGCAGAAGCGGCAGCATCCTTCAATACATTGACCGTTTCAATGTCATTCGGATTGACCATGGTTATATCCATCGGCATGTTGTCTACCAATACCAAGGGCCCTCCGCCATTAATAGAAGTTATCCCGCGCAGATTTAAAGACATATCCTCTCCCGGCTTCCCGTTATTACTGGTAATTTGCAATCCCGGAATAGTCCCCACCAAAGCAGAAGACACACTGGTGACCGGCCTGTCACCCAGTATTTCGTCCATTTTAACAGAACTAATGGCACCTGTTAAGTTCATTTTTTTCTGAACGCCGTATCCTACAGCCACCACTTCTTCAATGCCGACGGTTTCCTCTTCCAGGGTAACATTAACCGAAGTTTTGTCCGCAACTGATATTTCCTGCGCTCTCATCCCAACAAAAGAGAAAACCAAAAGCGCATTGTTCGGGACATTGGAAAGACTATACGTTCCGTCTGCTCCTGTAATTGTCCCCATGGTTGTGCCTCTTATAACCACAGTTACTCCCGGAAGTGGGGCTCCGGAATCATCAGTGACTTTGCCGGAAACCGCGTGTGGTTGCCCGACCAGGCCCTGGTGGGTTCCGGCCATAGGTTTGATAATGATATTTTTCCCCACTATCTCATATGTTATGGGAAGAACATCTTTTAAATGATCCAATACCTCTTCGACTGTTAAATCCTGAAAGTCAATATCAATTCTTTGGTTTTCATCGATCTGGGCTTTATCGTAAAAAAAATAAACCTCTGATTGCTCTTCTATTGCATCCAAAATTTTTGCCAGGGACGCATCTTTCATTTTCAAATCCAAATGCGTTTTCTGTGCAGACACCTGACTCGCCGATACCTGCAAGACAGCCACAAGCATTAAAAAGAAGTTTAATTTCATAATCAAAGTAAGTTTTCTGAGTGTTGGCATACCTCCACCACTCCGGTGCAATTTTTTTTTCATAAATTTGAGATGTTAATCGTTTAAAAATGATTTTCTTTTTTGACAACAGGGATAGTTACAGCTATACCTGTTGTTTTTCAAG
>JBCFBK010000038.1:0-57392 GCA_038562555.1 Prolixibacteraceae bacterium
AGCGCGACCGGCGTGAGCTGAGCCGGTCCCGGCCGCCCCGGCCCCAGGTCGAACCAGTCGCCCAGACCGTGCGACAAAATATGATGCTCCGACTTCTCCCTGAGATAGTTCACGTAGCGGTTCATCATCGGCCAGGCGCTTTCAATCATTTCCCGGTCATCGTACCAGCGGTACAGCAGCCACGGCAGAATCACGCCGGCACTCCCCCATTCGGGCGAATCGCGGAAACCTCCTTCAAAGACAACATACTCGGGAGCAATATCCGGGATCAGTCCGTCGGCCGTTTGCGCATCGATCATATCATAGATCAGCTTCCGGTACAAATGGTAAATGTCATAGTTAAAATTGATTCCGGCCCCCATCAGGAAGGTCTGCTCCATCCATCCAAGCTTTTCGCGGTGCGGGCAATCGGTCACAACACTCTGCAAATTGCTTTTGATGGCCCGATTGATGAGCTCGTAAGTCTGGTTAAACAATTCGTTCGAGCAGCTAAAGGAACCACTTTCCGGGGCTGAATTGCGATTATGAAGCAGCTTAAGTGACTGAACGCGAGGCAGACTGGCCGTAACGTCCAAAGTATCCGGCACAGCGCCTTCAACCTGTACATACCGGAAGCCGTAGTAGCTGAACCGGGGACGCCAGGTTTCCTCCCCTTCTCCTTTCAGCGTATAGCTATAATAATAAGGAGAACCGGTGGCCTTCTGATTTGCAGTGCCGTCTTCATTCACCAGTTCGCCCGGAAAGAGTCTCAACTCTTGCCCTTGCCCTCCCTTCACTCGCAGTTCAACAATGCCGGATGCATTTTCGCCGAAATCATATAAAAAACTGCCATTGGCCAATTTTCTGATTTCCTGCGGCAAAAGAGTGTCACAGATGGCTACCGGATAATCCCGTTCAGCCTGCAATAAACCCGAAGGAGCCTTAACGGATAAAGCTTGTTTCCAACCACCCTCGTCTAATCCGGCTGCATTCCATCCGGACTGTTCCAGGCGCGCGTCATAATCTTCGCCACCATAAATGCTGGTGTACGTAACGGGAGAAACTGCTGTTTTCCAACTTTCATCTGAAACAATGACTTTCGACGATCCATCCTCATAAGTAATCCACAACTTGCAAATGAGCTTGGGCATGCCGTAAGCAATCACCAGCTTTCGGTACCGCTCGCGGTTAACGTTGTAAAACCCGTTACCAACAATAACGCCAAGTGCGTTATCTCCTTCCCGGAGCATAGAAGTAACATCCCAGGTGTTATAAAAGACGGTTTTATCATAGTCGGTCCAACCCGGGGTCAGAAAAGCGTTTCCGATCTTTTCTCCGTTGAGGTATGCTTCGTAATGGCCAAGACCGCTGATAAAGAGACTGGCGGAGGCCACTTTCCCGGTCAGGCCGAACGCCTTTCTGAACAACGGCACCACCGGACGCTGCTTTGCCTGTTCGCCCAACTGGTTTCCGAAACCATGTATCCCCGGAACCAGCCGGAGGGTGCTGTCCATTTCTTCAAAGCCGATCCACCGGGCGTCTCTCCAGTCGCGGGGATGCAGCAGTCCCATTTGCCAGAAAGCGGTTTCGCTCCAGCCCGACTCCTGACCGGAGTGTTCCCATATCTTCACCTTCCAATAATATTTCTTTCCTGACTGTAAATCATTCCCGGCATAGGCAATCTGAACAGAACGGTCGGATATGACTCTCCCCGAATTCCAGACGTTGGCCGAATCGCTCAGTAAAAGCGCGGGCTTATCGGCAACCAGGATTTGGTAAGCGGTCTGGCTAACGCCTTTTTGCTGTGTTTTGATCATCCAGCCAAGTTTCGGTGATTCCTGATCAATACCGGATGGATTGGTGAAACCGGCACAACTCAGGTTTACAACTTCCGGTTTATCGGAAACAGCCTGGCAGCCCCAAAGCAAGGACATCACCAATAGTGACGCAATAAAATGTCTCATAAGTTTATGTTCGTTCCCATAATGACGGGAATCTGATTTTCAGGGCATCCTGCTGTCGCAGGAATGAGTTTGGCTAAAACGGGACGTTGTCCGAATCGACATGTTCATTTTCAAAGCCCGCATTCACCGGCATGCCCGAGATCCTTGAATCCGCATTCATCTTCGAACTGAAGGTATGCCCCTTCACACCACCACCAATCTCCTCCGGAATGGTACTTTCGAGATCACAGAATTTAACCTGCTGCTTCTTAAATGCCAATTGAACGTCCCCCACCGATCCGTTACGGTGTTTAGCAACAATAATCTCAGCTACACCGATCAGCGAGTTCCCGTTTTCATCTTCTGTGATTCCGTAATACTCGGGACGGTGGATGAACAGCACCAGGTCGGCATCCTGCTCTATGGCTCCCGATTCACGCAGGTCGGAAAGCTGCGGGCGTTTCCCCTCACGCGATTCGACCGAACGGTTGAGCTGCGAAAGGGCCAGGATCGGAATATCAAGCTCCTTGGCGATGGCTTTCAGTGAACGGGAGATCAGACTTACTTCCTGTTCCCGGTTTCCGCGCCCGTCAGTCCCGGCAGTCATCAACTGAAGGTAATCGACAATGACCACCCCGATATCATGCTGCATTTTTAATCGCCGGCATTTTGCCCGGAACTCAAAAACAGACAGTGCAGGCGTATCGTCAATAAACATGGGAGCTTCTTCCAGCACATTCAGTTTACGGTTAAAGTGCTCCCACTCCCATTCGGCCAGCCGTCCGTTTTTTATTTTCTCCGAACCCAGTTCCGTTTCAGCAGCAATCAACCGGTTCACGAGCTGTACCGAAGACATTTCCAGAGAAAACACGGCAACCGGCTTGCGGTGTTCGACAGCCATATTCCGGGCCATTGAAAGCACGAAGGCCGTCTTTCCCATGGCCGGACGGGCAGCGACAATAATCAGGTCGGTTTTTTGCCAGCCTGAAGTGATCCGGTCGAGCGCGGTAAATCCGCTCGGAATACCGCTCAGTCCGTCTTCCCGCCTTGAAGCCTCTTCAATCAGCCGGGCTGCTTCTTTCAGGATGGGCCTGATTGGCAAGGTTTCCTTTTTAATATTTCCTTCGGCTACCTTAAAAAGTGACGTTTCTGAAAAATCGATCAGATCGTCCACATCGATTGTGGCGTCGTAGGCCTTTACCTGGATCTCGGAAGAAACACGGATTAACTCGCGCTGAATATATTTTTGCGCAATGATACGCGCATGAAATTCAATATGGGCAGCCGATGCTACACGACTTGTGAGCTGTGTGATATAAAGCGGTCCGCCCACTTCATCCAACTGATTTCTGTTTTTTAGCTCCTGGGTGACCATGAGCAGGTCGACCGGACGTTCGTGAGTTGAAAGGTATTTGATGGCCTCAAAAATTTTCCTGTGCTCGTCTTTGTAAAAACTGTTTGTGTCGATAATGTCGGCGACCGTAACATAGGCATCGCGTTCGAGCATCAGAGCCCCCAAAACTGCTTCTTCGACATCGGGCGCCTGCGGCGGTAGTTTGCCGTACTGGGCGTTAATCTGCTCAATTGTCGAACTTGTCCGGGTACTTTTATTCTCTCCTGCCATGCGAAATGAAATAATCTAATTGATAATCAGCCGTTTTTCTTTCCAAAAAATGAAAGGAAACGAATTTTAAAGTTATAAAAAAGGAGACCATTGGCCCCCTGAAAAGTGAATTAAAATATTAAATTATTTCAGCTTGTCCTGAATAATGAGCGTCAGCATTCCTTCAAGATCTTTGCCCATCGCTGCAATCTGCTGAGGGATAAAACTTGTGGCGGTCATTCCCGGCGTGGTATTCACTTCGAGAAAATAAAACCGGTTATCCTTCAAAATAAAATCAACCCGCACGATTCCTTCACAACTGCATAAGTCATAAATCCGGGAAGCCAGTTGTTGGATATCGCCGGTCAGTTCGGGCGATATGCGTGCCGGAGTGATCTCGTCGGTCATTCCTTTGGTGTATTTGGCCTCAAAATCAAAAAATTCATTTTTAGGCACGACTTCAGTAACCGGGAAAATAAACGCCTCCGCCTTTAGTTTGACCAGCCCGCAGGTAAACTCCTTCCCGTCAATAAATTCTTCAACCAGTGCGTCGCTGTTTTCATCCCAGGCTTTCTGAATCGCCTCAGCAAGGGCTTCGGCCGATTTCACCTTGGTCACCCCAAAACTGGAGCCGCCGGCATTTGGTTTCACAAAAGCCGGAAGACCCGTTTCTTTCACCAAAAGAGCAATATCGGTAAGCTGTCCCTTTTTTACCAAAACTGATTTGGCCATCGGAATACTAAAGTTCCGCAGGTAATTGCTGCAGAAAAATTTGTTGAAAGTCAGTGATGAAGCATGTACCCCGCATGACGAATACGGAATCTTCAGCAAATCGAAGTAGCCTTGTAAAATCCCGTCTTCACCAGGTGTACCGTGAATGATGATGTAGGCATAATCGAACCGGATCCGCTGTCCGTCAAAGGTAAAGCTGAAATCGCCCTTATCGACATCGGCAATTTTCTCACCATCGGCTACTACTTTCCATTCCAGTCCGCGCATTTCAACCAACCAGGGCTGAAACAACCTTCTGTTGACCGACCGGTAAACATTTTTACCGCTTTGCACGGACACTACATACTCGGAAGAATCACCTCCGTAAACAACTGCAATATTTTTCTTCATCTTGCAAAAATTGCTAAAACTTTAAAAACTTTAAAAATGGTTGCATGGTTTCAAGGTTGCATGGTCACATGGTTTGAATCTCCCTCGTTAAACTATTTTTTCACCCTGCTACCCTGGTACCTTTTTACCCTGTTATCCCGCTTTCTTTTCTGTCACTACAGGCTGCTCGCTACTTACGACTTCTTCTCTCCTCCTACACTTCCCTATTCGCAATATAATTCCGCCACTTTTCGATAACTTCGCTCATATCGGCCGGAAGCTCCGAGCTAAACATCATCTCCTTACCCGTCGCCGGATGGATAAACCCAAGGGTCCTGGCATGAAGCGCCTGCCGGGGCATGATTTTAAAACAATTCTGAACAAACTGCCGGTACTTGGAGTAGGTAGTGCCCCACAGGATCTGGTCACCGCCGTAATTGTCGTCGTTGAATACCGGGTGCCCGATGTAGCTCATGTGTACGCGGATCTGGTGTGTCCGGCCCGTCTCAAGCCGGCACTCAACCAGACTGACATATCCGAGTTCTTCCAACACCTTGTAATGCGTAACGGCCGGCTTACCCGACAGACCATCCTCATACACTTTAAAGACCTGACGATCTTTCTGACTGCGGGCTATGTTTCCGGTAATTGTCCCTTCGGGTTCCTTCAGACGACCCCAAACAAGCGACACATACTGCCGTTTTGTTGTCTTTTCGAAAAACTGAAGCCCCAGGCTGGTCTTTGCCATTTCGGTTTTGGCCACCACCAGCAGGCCCGATGTATTTTTGTCGATCCTGTGCACCAGTCCGGGACGGGGGTCATTGTTGTTAAATAAAGGCAATTCCTTTAAATACCAGGCCAGCCCGTTTACCAGCGTGCCGGTGTAATTCCCATGTCCCGGATGAACAACCAGCCCGGCCGGCTTATTAATGACCAGCAGTTGGTCGTCCTCATAAACAATGTTCAGGGGGATATCCTCCGGAATGATTTTCAGTTCCCGCCTCGGATAATCCATCACAATGGCGACTTCATCGCCTGGTTTAACCTTATAATTTGATTTCTCGGGCTTGCCGTTCACCAATATACTGCCTGCATCGGCTGCCTGTTGAATTCTGTTTCGCGAAACATGATCGATCCGGTTCACCAGGAATTTATCAATCCTTAACTGCGATTGCCCGGGATCGACCGTAAACCGGTAGTGCTCAAATAAACTACCTTCATCAAGCTCCTCCTGTTCGTCCAACAGATCATCTTTATCTTCCGTCATTCTGTCTCCTCGTTATTTTGACCGGCGCTTTCCCCGAATCCTATTTCTGCGCCAATTTTCTCTTCATCAACTGTCAGCCATAAATCGACCGAAGTGCCCTGATCCGTTTCGCCGTCGCGGGGATCAGGCCGCTGTTGCCAAATACGGGCATCCAGCGAGTCAGCCGTACTAAAAACAGATTCGTCATAGATCACAGCTCCAAGGGTGAGATTCAGTACCGCCAGTTCATTTTTAGCCTGATCAAGCGACACTCCTGTCAGGTCAGGAACAAAAGTCATTTCACCCGATCCCGATTTCCCTACGACCAAATCGATCCTGGAGCCTCGGTCGATCATTTTCCCGGAAGAAACAACATTCCCCCGAAACTTTTGTTCCAACACCAGGTTCGGGTATTCCGACGGCACGTATTCGATCGTTCCCACATTCAGCCCTACTCCCTGCATCAGACTTACGGCCTGCCGGAGCGAAATATCCGTCAACGCAGGTATAGCCACCTGTTCCGGGTTCCGGGCACAAATGGTAAGAAAAACCGTCCGCCCTTCTTTGACTGCAAATCCTGCCGCAGGATACTGATCGATTACTGCCCCCGGTGCAGCATTCTCGGTATAAATGGAATCAGATATCTCGTAGTGGAGGTTGTATCGTTCGGTAACGCGCCTGACTTCTTCCTGATCCATATTCTTAAAATCGGGAATGGCAAACGATTCACCGTGATTCGTATAGCCACGTATGGAATAAAAGATCACCGTGAGAATCACCAGGGTAATCAGTGCGGCAATGCCCAGATTGATCAGAAATGCCTTGCTTGAAAGGAATGCTTTAAAACTCATAATGCATACTTGAAGAATTCTCAGGAACAAAAATAGCTTAAAATTGCGATGGCGGGCTTATTGTTCCCAAAAAACAGTAAAAAAGGATGACCGGAAGAGGTGAAAAACAAAAAGGTAAAGAACCGAAATCCTTTACCTTTTTGTATCCTGATGCAGAAATTAAATTTCTTAATGCTTATGTCTTGCTTCGTCTGAAACAGTCAGTTTTTTTCTTCCTTTAGCGCGGCGTGCTTTTAACACCAAACGGCCACCCGGCGTAGACATTCTTTCACGAAAACCATGTTTATTTCTACGCTTCCTGTTTGAGGGTTGAAATGTCCTTTTCATTGTGTATCTGTATATATAATTATTTTTAAACCATTACATGAAACGTGCCGGGATACTCGCTCGTCTCATGATCTGTAAATTCCGATCAGACGCTCCGTTCAATTCGGACTGCAAAAATAAATCTTTTTTAGTTCCAACCAAAAAATAAGGCCACTCATTTTAAATTTTTTCGATTCAACGGCCATCACCCGGTTTCAGGGCAGTTGGGAAAATTTGTCCGTCCGACAAAATGAAAATCCCGACTAAGAAGATTCCCGCCTTCCGGGAAGGGCTTCAGACCTGAAGATGGATCAGCTTTTTCGTCTCAAAAAATTCCTCTTCAAAGAAGGAACTTAGCTCATAAAGTTGTGTCTTCTTTATGAAAGGGGCCAGTTCCTCGGCAAAATCACCACCCTTTAAATACAGAATACCATTTGCCAGTTCATTCCGCTGAACCCGGCTTACCTTCGAGGCAACGAGCGATACGAATCTGGGAAAAGCCGTAACAGCCCGGCTGACGATGAAATCAAATCTACCGTCGACCTCCTCGGCCCGGCCCTGACGAGCGGTGACGTTTTTAAGTCCGGTCGCCGCAGCTACTCCCTCCACCACTTTTATTTTCTTGGCAATTGAATCGATCAGCAAAAATTCCGTTTCCGGGAACAAAACAGCCAGTGGAATCCCGGGAAACCCGCCGCCTGTGCCAACATCCATAACCCTGGTTCCCGGCTTAAATCGGATTACCTTCGCGATTCCCAGGGAATGCAGCACATGCCGTTCATAGAGATGGTCGATGTCTTTTCGCGAAATTACATTGATCATCCCGTTCCACTCCCGGTAAAGATCACTCAGAACAGCAAACATTGCGATCTGCCCCTCGTCCAGCCCCGGAAAATATTTCCGCACGATTTCCATCTGATCCTTAATCATCCTGCCCGTCCATTTCCGTAGATTCGATCATTTTAAAGAGCATTTCCCTGGCTCTGAAAAGCTGAGCCTTTACCGTTCCTAACGGCAAGCCCAGTTCTTTGGCAATTTCTTCGTACGAATATTCCCTGAAATATCTCAATTCGACCAACATCCGGTAACGGGGTTTTAACCGGCGAACAATTCTTCGCAGCAGAATCGCCTTTTGGATCCGAATCATCTTTTGCTCCGGATCGGGATCGATCGATTTCAGTTTCACCGGCTGGTCATTGTCATTGCCCTCCTGATTCGTCTCGATGGGGATCAGGATTCCCTTACGCTTTCTCAAAAAATCGATACAGTTATTGGAGGCGATTTTAAAAAGCCAGGTACTGAAGGCGTAGTTGGGGGAATACTGATGCAGGTTTTTAAAAGCCTTTCCAAAAGCTTCTATGGTCAGGTCTTCCGCATCGCTCTTATTGTTGACCATCTTCAGCAACATATAATAAATGGCATCTTTATATTTGCTGAGCAATCTGGCAAAGGCTTTTTCTTCGCCCCGCAAGGCAGCCTCAACAAGCGTAAAATCCTGCTGAGCTTTATCCGTCAACTTCGGGTTCAAATCCATTTATTCCTTGGCATAAAAATAGCTATCGCCACCCGGTAATAACAACTTATCAGCGGCCTTACCAAAAGGTACACTAACGAAGGTATAAAGATTTTCCGTTCATTCAAACGATTCTGAAGACTTTTAACAATAAAAACATGGAGCGAAAACACCAAAACCAGCGGTATCAGGTAATAATACCAATAGTCCTTTTCGGTGATCAGCAGCCATACAAGACCTGTGGTCAGAAGGATTACTGAAAAATCTTCCAGGGTGAGGATAATCCTTTTTTTCCAACTTAGCTCTTTAATGATGCGGATTCTTTTTTTGATAAGTTCTCCGAAATCGTGCCCCGTCACCACGGTATCTTCGCCAAGCATCGTATCAGTTTCATACGAAACTACAACCCGCGCCTGCTTCTCTTTGTTAAACAACAGTTCCATATTGGCAAAATCATCGTTCATCCTCCCTTTAAAACCATCCCATTTAAAATAGATTGTTCTGGGAAAAAAAACATTAGCCTGCTGAAAAAACAGCGTACTTCCCGATAAAGAATAAGCTGCCGAGGTCAGAAAATCATAAAACCGCTCAATCCGGCACCAGCAGTTATAGAAACCTTCCCGGGGTAAAAAATTGACATAATTCAGTCTCAGCGACTCGTTGTCGGTTAATCCTTCGTTTAATTTTGTTAGAAAATTCGGCGGGACGGATGCGATTTCGGGCGACAAAAAGATGACATGATCATAGCTGGCGGCCTTAAGCGCCAGGTTAACCGCCATTTTCTCCGAATTACGCATCTGTTGGGTTAATGCACTGAATTTAAGCCTTGAATGATTTTTTGCAAGAGCTCCAACGATCGTCAACGTGTTATCTTCCGAAAAAATATCGACAACAATAATTTCAAATTCCCGATATTGCTGTTCCAGCAGTTGCAACAGCAATCCCGCTATCCGCTGTTCTTCATTTCTGACAGTTAATAAGATACTCACCGGCCTCTCCGAAGAAATTCCTTTTCTTTCTTTGAGGAACGCCAGTTTGAGGTAAATACCGAGCTGAATGCCTAGCGTAAGGACCGCGCCTGCGGCTAACATAAAATAACCCGTCCATCCGAATACAGTCAGGTCGAAAAAGTCTGGGCTCATGACATGATTTTAGCTACAAAATTAACAATCACGGCGACTTTAGCACGATTTTTTTTTCATTCCTGTAAAAGCCGGAATTTGTTTCCGGTTCTTCTCCCGCTTCGTTCTCGCGGAAGGCCTTTCGTTTCGCCCGATGGCATAAATTAAGGGAGCTGATTCCTGATGGTTAAACATTTATGTCTATCTTTGGACTCTCAAAAAATAAGCATGCGTTTTACACTTAAACATCAGGCGGTTAACTCGGAAGCCCGGGCGGGAATGCTGGAAACAGATCACGGGGTAATTGAAACGCCCATATTTATGCCTGTAGGAACTGCCGGATCGGTAAAAGGCATTCATGTAAAGGAATTAAAAGAAGATATTGGCGCCCAGATCATCCTGGGCAATACCTACCATTTATATCTCCGCCCGGGAACGGCGATCATCGAAGAAGCAGGGGGTTTGCACAAGTTCAACGGATGGGACGGACCCATTTTAACCGACAGCGGTGGCTATCAGGTCTTTTCGCTGGGTGACATCCGTAAGCTGACTGAAGAAGGAGCCCGTTTCCAGTCACATATCGACGGATCATACCACTTATTCACCCCTGAATCGGTTATCGGCATTCAGCGCAAAATCGGCGCCGATATTATCATGGCTTTCGACGAATGCACCCCGGGCGATGCCGATTATGATTACGCAAAGAAATCACTTGCCCTGACTCAGCGCTGGCTGGAACGCTGCTGCAACGAAATGGCGAAGACCTCGCCTTTGTATGGACACAGCCAGTCACTGTTCCCAATTGTCCAGGGCGGCGTTTACGCAGACTTGCGCGCGGCAGCAGCCAAACATGCGGTGGCTGTGAGCAGCGACGGTTATGCCATCGGAGGTTTATCGGTTGGCGAGCCGGAGGAGATGATGTATGCCATGATTGAAGTGGTCAATCCTATCCTGCCACCCGACAAACCCCGTTACCTGATGGGAGTCGGCACACCGGTCAATATACTGGAGGCAATAGACAGGGGAGTAGACATGTTCGATTGTGTTATGCCGACCCGGAACGGAAGAAATGGAATGCTTTTTACAAAAAAAGGAATAATCAATATCCGGAATAGAAAGTGGGCCGATGATTTCTCCCCGGTCGACCCGGATGGCACCTCTTTTGTAGACAAACAGTATTCACGGGCATTTTTGCGACACCTGGTCATCTCAAATGAGATGCTGGGCGCACAAATAGCCAGCCAGCACAACCTGGCCTTTTATCTCTGGCTTGTAAAGGAAGCCAGGCGTCAGATTCTGGCTGACAGCTTTAAAAACTGGAAGGAAGAAATGGTTATCAGTCTCGCTGAGCGGTTGTAAAATCAACCTCATTCCCGTGCAAGCGGCGATTAAGTGAGCGCAGAGAACAAACTTGTTTGAACTATGCCGAACCTAAGCCGCCTGCACGAGGTGAAGCCGGAATCTCAGAAGCATGAAAATAAAAATTCCTGTCAGGCAGGTATCAATAAATTGTACATATGAAGAAAGGTTTGAATTTACAGATTATCGACATTTATATTGTAAAGAAATTCCTGGGGACATTTTTTTACTCCATCGCTTTGATCGTGAGTATCGCCATGGTTTTTGACCTTTCCGAAAATCTGGATGAATTCCTTTCAAAAGATGCAACCGCCAAAGAGATTGCATTTGACTATTATCTGAACTTCATTCCCTATTTCGCCAATCTGTTCAGCTCCCTGTTCACCTTTATTGCCGTCATCTATTTCACATCCAAACTCGCCTATAATACCGAAATCATTGCAATTCTGAGCAGCGGAGTTTCTTTTCACCGTCTAATGAGACCCTACCTGATCTCAGCTGCTGTAATCGCTGTCTTTTCTTTCCTGCTCGGAAATTTTGTCATCCCTCCCGCAAACAAAAGCCGGGTTGAATTCAGGAATAAATACATCAGTACAAAGAATACGGGCCCTGAGCAAAATATTCACAGGCAACTCACTCCCGGCATATTTATCTATATGAGCCGTTATAATTCTTCGGTCGACGTGGGTTACGACTTCACGATCGAAAAGTTTGAGGAAGGAAAACTAAGGTCAAAGCTTTCGGCCGACTGGATAAAATGGGACAGGGAAAACAAAAAGTGGCAGATTAATAATTATTATATCCGCGATATCAAAGATTATAAGGAAACTATAACAACCGGAACAACCCTCGATACGGTACTGAACATGAAACCCGAAGACTATCAGGTCGTGAAAAATATTGTTGAAACGATGACGTTGCCCAAGCTAAACCGGGAAATCAAGGATCTGAAACTGCGGGGGGTCAATGCCATTGAATACGAGATTGAGAAACATAAACGCCGGTCGGCGCCGTTTTCTTCCTTTATCCTGACGTTTATCGGGGCATCGCTTGCTTCACGAAAAGTTAAAGGAGGGATCGGACTGCATCTCGGCCTGGGAATCCTGATCAGTTTCTCCTACATCATGTTCATGCAAATCACCACTGTTTTTGCTACTTCCGGTTCTGTACCGCCTTCCCTGGCCGTCTGGATTCCCAACATCGCTTTCGGTATACTCGCGGCATGGCTCTATCGCAAAGCAAGCATGCAGTAAAAAATTCAAACCCGAAGAAAAATTGTTCAAAATCAAGCCGTCGCGAAGATTTAATGGAAATGTCAAAATGTTTTACAAAATCGTCACGTGATTAAAAAATTAATACTTTTGTCCGGATTAAACACTGAAAAAGCAATCCTTTAACAGTCCTGTTCGAATCATTTTTTAAATTAAAAATTAAACTATGTCACTGAAACGGAATATTCTGGATCTTCGGAAACGGAAAGATGAAGTTCTCAAAGGCGGCGGCGAAAGAGCCATTGAAAAGCAAGTTGCAATGGGAAAGCTCACCGCCCGTGAAAGAATTTTATACATCTTGGACAAAGGCTCTTTTCACGAGTACGACATGTTTGTAGAGCATGCCGCCCGTGATTTTGATATGGACAAAATGACGCTGCACGGCGATGGTGTCATCATTGGTACCGGCACTATCGATGGTTCACCGGTATGCATCTTTGCACAGGATTTTACAGTTGCAGGCGGATCACTTGGTCTGATGCATGCCCGTAAGATCACCAAGATCATGGACCACTCATTAAAAATGCGTGTTCCTTTAATCGGGATCAATGACTCGGGTGGCGCACGTATCCAGGAGGGAGTGAATTCACTTGCCGGATACGGAGAAATCTTTTTCCGCAATACCCTTGCATCGGGTGTTATTCCTCAGATATCGGTCATTCTCGGTCCTTGCGCCGGAGGTGCAGTTTATTCTCCGGCATTGACCGACTTTGTTTTCGTGGTTAATCAGATCTCGAAGATGTTCATTACCGGGCCCGGCGTCATTAAAACCGTTCTTGGTGAAGAAATTTCCATGGAAGAACTTGGCGGAGCCAGAGTACACGCCGAGATAACCGGAAATGCCCATTTTTATGCCGAAAGCGAGCTCGAGTGTTTTGAGCAGATCAAGCAACTGATCTCTTACATCCCCTGGAACAACACACAAAAGGCAAAAAGCCATGAACCGGCCAAGCCCACATTCAAGAAAAAAATCGAGAATATTGTCCCTGCCGATCCTAAAATGCCCTATGATATCCGCGACATTATCAAGGCGATTACCGATAAGTCTGCGTTTTTTGAGATCATGGAACTCTTTGCGCCCAACATTGTCATTGGTTTCGGACGCATGGAAGGTGAAACGGTCGGATTCGTTGCCAACCAGCCCAAGTATTTGGCCGGCGTGCTCGATTGCGACAGTTCCGACAAGGCGGCCCGTTTTATCCGTTATTGCGATTCATTTAATATTCCGATCATAACGCTCGAAGACCTGCCCGGATATCTTCCAGGGGTTGATCAGGAACATGCCGGGGTGATCAGGCACGGTGCCAAGATCCTGTATGCATACAGCGAGGCAACAGTTGCCAAAATCACCGTTATTATCCGTAAGGCCTATGGCGGCGGTTATATTGCCATGAATTCACGCCACCTGCGCGCCGACTTTGTCTTTGCCTGGCCAACAGCCGAAATTGCTGTCATGGGGCCGGAAGGAGCCGCTAACATCGTGTTCCGCAAGGAAATTGCAGAAGCAGAAGATCCGGAGAGCATGCGCCAGCAAAAAATCCAGGAATACAAGGATAAATTTGCCAATCCCTATGTTGCCGCGGCAAAAGGATATATCGATGAAGTTATTGAACCGGAAGAAACGCGCAAAATGTTGCTTCACGCGCTGAAGGTTTCTGCAAACAAATCGATTTCCGGCCCGGCAAAAAAACATGGAATCCCGCCATTTTAGACGAGAAGCTGTTAGCCTGTATTCTGAAATTTTAATTTTATATGATTCCGATGACTGAAGAAAAAGTTGAAACTATTATTGTACACAGTGCTGTATACAGGACTGAATATACCACTAAATACAGGAACCGTGTCAAATGGGAAAAACCCGACAGTAATCAGATCCTGGCGTTCATGCCCGGAACAATTATCGACGTCTTTGTTAAACCAGGCGATCACGCAAAAAAGGGAGATGTCCTGCTTGTTCTTGAAGCAATGAAAATGCACAACAACCTCCTGATGCCGTTTAACGGCAAGATTGTGTCGATTAACGCCAAACCAGGAGAGAAAGTCCCGAAGAAATTCGTGATGATTGAAATCAAACCCATATAATAAAAAAAGGCCGGCAAACGGCCTTTTTTTATTATAACCGCTGTCTGAAAATCTGATAATCGTGCGGGAATAAGTTTTCAAGCATTCTTTTTTCAGAGCGAAAAAGCCCGTAAACGCATGACCCACTGCCCGACATCAGCGCAAAAGAAGCTCCCTGTTCGTACAAGGTCTGTTTGATCTGCCCCACCTCCGGATACAGTTTGAACACATATCGTTCAAACTGGTTCAGAACATTTCCTTTCCATTTGCCAACAGGAAAACCGACCAATGCCTTTAACGATAACCGGCTTCCTCCGGGAAGAATATTCCGGTAAGCATCGGCGGTGGATACATGTACCGGCGGTTTTACCAGGATCAAAAAATAATCCTTAAGCTGAACCTGAACGTCTTCCATGATTTCTCCTCTTCCTGTGGCAAAAACCGGTTTGCCATGAATGAAGAAGGGACAATCACTCCCCAGTATAAGTGCATACTGCATGAGTTTTTCCCGGCTGATCCCGAGCTGAAAAAGATCATTTAACAGCATCAGCATATATGCGCCGTCCGAGGATCCGCCCCCTAATCCCGCTCCGGTGGGGATATTCTTATGCAGATAAATCTGTACAGGAGGAATTGTATAATTTGCCCGCAACAGATCATAGGCCTGAATAACCAGATTTTTTTGCGGGTCGCCTTCAATGTGCAGCCCGGTTTGCCGGAAACCCATATCCCGGGACTCGATAACTTCAAGGGCGTCGTGAAATTCAACGGGGTAGAAGATGGTTTCAATATTGTGATAACCATCAGGTCTCTTCCCGGTGACCTGCAAGCCGATGTTGATCTTGGCAATGGGGTACGTAATCATGATAATCTGATAATTGTTGAGCGAACGGAATAATCATCCCTGTTTTACTGATAAGATTCGACCGGATCACAGACGCAGACCAGGTTCCGGTCACCCCAGGCATCATCGATACGCCCAACAGGAGGCCAGTATTTATTTTCCTTTAGCCAGGGAAGCGGAAACGCCGCCAGTTCACGGCTATAGCTATGCTGCCAGTCGCCGGCGATCACTGCTTCAGCCGTGTGCGGCGCATTTTTTAACGGGTTATCCGTCTTATCCATTTTCCCGCTGATAATGTCCTGGATCTCCTGGTAAATCTGACCCATGGCGCCAATAAAACGGTCGAGCTCCTGCCTGGACTCACTTTCGGTCGGTTCAACCATTAGGGTCCCGTGAACCGGGAACGACAGTGTGGGCGCATGAAATCCGAAATCCATCAGCCGTTTGGCAATGTCGCCTTCAGTAATACCTGACGCGGCTTTTAAATGCCGGCACTCAAGGATCATTTCGTGAGCAACCCGCCCTTTTTCCCCGGTATAGAGTACGCCAAAGGTATCCTGGAGGGCGCTGGCCACATAATTGGCATTCAGAATAGCAATCTCCGTCGCTCTTTTCAAGCCGTCGGCTCCAAGCATCTTGATGTATCCGTAGGTGATCGGCAAAACAGAAGCACTTCCCCAGGGGGCTGCCGATACAGCCGTAATGCCGATGTGCCCGTTATTCATCACCGGATGCGAAGGCAGAAAATCGACCAGATGTTTCGCTGCCGCAATGGGCCCGACACCGGGTCCGCCTCCGCCATGAGGAATCGCAAACGTCTTATGCAGGTTGAGATGGCAAATGTCAGCCCCCAGGTGTTTCGGATTCGTAAGCCCCACCTGCGCATTCATATTGGCTCCGTCCATGTATACCTGTCCGCCGTACCGGTGAATAATCCGGCACATTTCAACCACTGACGACTCATACACCCCATGCGTGGAAGGATAGGTAATCATAAAAGCGGAAAGCGTCTCCTGATATTCTTTCGCCTTTTTCCTCAGGGCTTCCACATCAATATTCCCTCTCTCGTCGCAGGGAACAACAACTACTTCCATGCCTGCCATAACCGCGCTTGCCGGATTAGTGCCGTGAGCTGACGAGGGAATCAGCACGACATTGCGCCGGTATTCTCCCCGGCTCAGATGATAGGCACGAATAACCATTAATCCGGCATATTCACCGGCGGCTCCCGAATTGGGCTGAAGGCTGACATCTGCAAAACCGGTGATCTCTGACAAGTCGCGCCGCAATTCCTCCATCATCTCCTGATAACCACGGGCCTGATTTTTAGGAACAAAGGGATGGATACCCCCAAATTCAATCCAGCTCAGCGGCAGCATTTCTGTCGCCGCATTCAGCTTCATGGTACACGATCCCAGCGGAATCATCGAATGGGTCAGTGAAATATCACGATGTTCCAGTCTTTTGATGTACCGCAGCATTTCGGTTTCAGAACGGTATTTTTTGAACACCTCCTGTTGCATGTAACCTGATGTCCGCAGTCTCTCCGGCTTCAGGGTTCCTGTCTCAGGATAGGAACGGATCACCGGATAAGGTTTATTGGCCGCTTTGGCAAAGACTTCGATAATCCAGTTAATATCGTCGAGATTAGTCGTCTCATCGATACTCAAACCAACCTCCCCATTATCGAAATAGCGGAAATTCATTTCCAGCTCGAGCGACAACCATTCAATATCTTCGCATTTGACGTATTTCGGCAATACAAAACGGATGGTATCGAAGTAATCCTGGTTTAGTTGCTGATAACCCAGTGCGGTTATTTCCTTTTCCAGCAGCGAGGCAATATGATGGACGCGTTCTGCGATTTGCAGGATCCCGTCCGGTCCGTGATAAACGGCATAGAACCCGGCCATTGTTGCCAGCAATGCCTGTGCGGTACAGACATTCGATGTTGCCCGCTCGCGCTTAATATGCTGCTCGCGGGTCTGCAGCGCCATACGCAATGCCCGGTTCCCGTGCTGATCTTTGGACACCCCGATAATCCGGCCAGGCATGCTCCTTTTAAACGCTTCCCTGGCAGCAAAAAAGGCAGCATGGGGACCTCCATAACCCATGGGTACGCCAAAACGCTGAGAACTGCCGAATACGATATCGGCTCCCCATTCTCCGGGAGGCGTCAAAATGGCCAGACTGAGCAGGTCTGCTGCAACGGCCAACCGGGCGTCTCCTGCATGCGCTCTTTCCGCCAGATCCACATACGACATTACCTCTCCGTTTGAATTCGGATACTGGACGATGGCGCCAACGACCTCTTCCGTAAATTCGAAACCGGACACATCCGTTACCTTCAATTCGATATTCAGCGGAATAGCGCGCGTTTGGAGGACATCAAGCGTTTGTGGCCAAATGTAACGGTCAACCAGCACCACATTGGCCCCCGACTGTTCTTTTTTCCGCGAACGGAGATGATACATCATAGTCATAGCCTCAGCGGCGGCAGTCGCTTCATCCAGCAGCGAAGCGTTGGCCAGGTCCATGGCCGTCAATTCGCAAACCATAGTCTGGAAGTTCAGCAATGCTTCAAGCCTTCCCTGTGAGATCTCTGCCTGGTAAGGCGTATAGGAGGTATACCAGACGGGATTTTCCAAAACATTCCGCAGAATCACCGCCGGCGTAATGGTATCATAATATCCCATCCCGATATAGGTGTTGAACACTTTATTTTTCTTTGCCAGCGCCAGGATTTTACGATAATATTGCCGCTCTGTCAGGCCATCTTCCAATTGCAGCGGTTTCTCAAGACGAATATTTTCCGGAACGGTCTGATTAATCAGTTCGTCAAGCGAACCTACCCCGATACGGGACAACATTTCTCCGATTTCATGCTCTCTTGGTCCGATATGACGGGCCACGAATTTATCATTTGCCATGTGTATATTGTAAAAATGTTAAAAAACTGTCAAATTATAAAATTGATGCTCAGATTCTCTGAATATCTGATTGTCTGTCTTGATACTTACGACTTACGACTAACTACTTACGACTCTAACTCAGAAACGGATTATACTTTTTCTCTTCTCCTATGGTGGTTTCCGGTCCGTGACCACAATAAACAACCGTATCCTCAGGAAGAACGAGTAACTTGCTTCTGATATGTCCGGTTAGTTGTTCAAAGTTTCCTCCCGGCAAGTCTGTCCGCCCGATACTCCCCTGGAACAACACATCTCCGGCCAATAAAAATTTTTGTTCTCTGTTATAAAAGACAAGACTTCCGGGTGCGTGTCCGGGCACATGCAGAACCTCCAGACCTGAATTGCCGAAACTGACGTGATCCCCTTCACTGATCCATTCATCTGGTGGATCGATCTGCTCAAGCGGTACACCGAATACTTCCCCCTGCACAACCGCACGTTCAATCAGGAACCGGTCAGCCTCATGGGCATAGAAAGGAATCCCGTACCGGGTCCGGCAAAAAGAAATGCCGAGAATATGATCAAAATGACAATGTGTATTCACCAGTTTCACAGGATTCAGTCCTTTCCCGTCAATGAAATGCACGAGTTCTTCCCGCTCGTAATCAAAATAACAACCTGCATCGACGATGATACAGTCGGCTGTTTGGTCATATAGAACGTAGGTATTTTCCTGAAGCGGGTTGAAGGTGAACTTTTTTATATTGATCATTCTCTTTGCTATTTTTCTGTTCCTTTTAACAGGGGGACGAACACGAATGTTCCATGAGTCTCTTTTTTGAATTCATCCTCACTAACCCGCACAACCACCGTCATTACCTGCTTTTCGGGAGGTCCGAGCGGAATTATCAGCCGTCCGCCGATCGTCAGCTGTTGCAACAGATCATCCGGAATTACCGGGGCTCCCGCCGTTACAATGATTTTATCGAACGGACCATAAGTGGGCAAACCCTTATATCCGTCACCATAGAAGAACTTCGGATAATAACCCAGTTCGGGTAAAAGCTGCTGAGCCTTCAGGTACAATTCCCGCTGCCTTTCGATGGTGAACACATTGGCGCCCATCTCAACCAGAACCGCAGCCTGATATCCGGAACCGGTTCCGACCTCAAGAACTTTGTCGTTCGGTTGCAATTGCAGGAGCGTGGTTTGAAAGGCAACTGTATAGGGCTGAGAGATGGTTTGTCCCGCCCCAATGGGAAAAGCCTGATCTTTATAGGCAAACTGAATAAAGCTGCTGTCCATAAACAGGTGCCTGGGTATTTTGGAGATCGCATCCAGGACCCGCTGGTCCTTAATCCCCTTTATCCGAAGACCATCAGCCAGTCTCTTCCTCATACCCTGGTGCCTTAAACTGTCAAGGGAATCCATTCCGTCATTTTTTTTGTAAATTTAGTTTAAAAAGTACTTTCACCCTCCTTTTTATAACGGCATTATCAACATCGCCCGTTGAAAAGTTCTCCCTGCTATTGCGCTTTAAAGTAACAATTTATTTCTAATTTGCAACTATGATCAGGACTGGAATACTTTCAGACAAAAACTCCGGAGATGAACCGGCTCAGCTAATCGCTCTGTTCAAGGAGTTAAAGATTACGGCTGTTTCTTTCGACGCGGAAAATGCCTTTGGTAAAGCCAACAGCGCTACCGAAGAAATCGTTCACTCTTCCGATATTCTTTATGTTGATCTGCCGGGGTTTTCAGCAGAACAACTGAAACTCGCCATCCGCAACAGCACCCATCTCTTTTGCCGGAGGATTCCGTCACTGACGATGGAAGAAACCCATGATCTGATCAATCTTGAGAATGAAGCAGGCTGTGTGGTACAGATTTTTCACCCCCATTTGTTTCTGCCTGAAAATCTGGTGCTGTTCCGTAATTTACAAAGGCCCTTACTCGTGAATATCCGGTTAATGGGACCTCGTACCGGACTGGAGCACCAGCTTCGGGACATGCTTCTTATTTTGGCTTTGCTGGATAAAAGTTCCATAAAAAAACTCGACGTGAATACACTCGAAGGAGAAAACGACTCCTATGTGCTGGACATACGGCTTGCATATTCATCGGGCTCCATTGCCCGGCTTATCCTTTCCACGCATTTTCAGGAGGACCAGTCCGTCCTCGAAGTATTTCAAATTAACAATCCGATATTACAATTACCGTTAACTCCGTTAAGTACATCCAGGCAGATGCTTTCCCTGCAACGTGCAGTCGGAGAATTCCTGAAAGCTGTAAAAATGCAGCCGGCCGTGGTGATTTCACTGAACGAGTTTTTCCAGGCCCAGCAAATCATGCAACGGATCAATGAAAAGCTGAGGTATCTGGGAAGCCAGTTGCTGGAATAAACTTCAGATTACCCCAACTTCGATATAAAAGATAATTTCTTCGATCAGGCGGTCTTCCGTAACCGGATCATATTCTTCTTTGAGATTATTTCCAAACACCTTGGCCACCCCCTGCCAGAAAAAAGCGCTAAGGCCTCCTTTCAAATCTTTTATGAGCTCGTAAGAGGTATGTTTCGTCTCGCGATCGATGAGTTTAATCAGGATTCTCCCTTCCGAGATGGACAGCTTCTTCAACTGAGGCCCGTACTGGTCAAATAACTCCTCTTCGGCTTGCCTGACGTACTGCCTGCGCAGTTTTTTATCGTTGGTTGACAGATATTTCATCTCATACTGCGAAAGCAATTCAGCGGCTTTTTGGGCATACGGATACACCTTTTTTACCTTCATGGCCAAACGCCAGTATTTTCTGACATCGGCATGCGAATTAAAAGTCCTTCGCGGAACTACAACAACCGGCCTGATGTTAATGTGCGGCAACGTATCGCCTTCGGCAGTTACTATTCTGCCTGTAGCCACAGAATTCTTCTCCTGAGCAACGCCCTCCGTCGTAAGTAAAAAGATTCCTGTTATTATTAAAGCGCTTATACGAATGAACCACATATAAATCCTTACTGCTGGCTGCTGTTTACGATCTGCTACTTTTATTATCTTTGCAAAGATACTGAAAGCGGCATAACCTATGAACGAAAAAATAAATGTAAATATCACTTCCGAGTTCGGCGAACTCGAAGCCGTCATCATTCATACCCCCGGACTGGAAGTGGAAGAAATGACTCCCCAGACAGCCAAACGGGCCCTTTACAGTGATATTCTAAACCTTTCCGTAGCACGCCAGGAATATAACCAGCTAAAGGGTATTCTGACCCGCGTATGCCATTGTCTGGAGGTAACCGACCTGCTGTCTGACATCCTGAAAAACGAAAATGTTAAAAATATGCTTCTCGCCGACATCTGCGCGCAGGAGAATGCGATTGACATTTTACCGGGCCTAAGTGAGTTGAAAGCGCCTGAACTGGCCCGCCAGTTAATCCAGGGCGTCCCCATAAACCGGAATAACCTGACCCGTTACCTGAGCCACGAACGGTTCAGCCTCTGGCCGTTGCATAATTTTCTCTTTACACGCGATTCGGCCATGGCATGCCGCAACGAAATGATTATCGGGGAAATGGCAAACCGGGTCCGGGCAAGAGAAGCACGCATCATGAACGCAATCTTCAACCACCACCCGCTGCTCCAAAGCAATACGGTAAATCCGCAGAAGTCCGGGAAGAACGTGACAGAAAAACCATTGTCGATCGAAGGAGGCGATTTCCTGATGGCGCGTGAAGACATCGTGATTATCGGCACCGGAACCAGAACATCAACAGAAGGCATTGATTTTATACTCGAAAACATTAAAGCAAATAAGGAAAAAACACAGCATATCCTGATCCAGGAACTGCCCGAAAGTCCCGAGTCATTCATCCATCTGGATATGGTCTTCACCTTACTCGACCGGGACACCTGCATGGTTTATGAACCCCTGATCATGCGCACCAGCCGCCACCATACCATCCACATGCAGGTGGAGGGCGGAGAAGTGACCGGCATTTCTGAAGAAGAAAATCTGCTAAAAGGACTGAAAAAGCTGAACATGGACCTGAAACCACTGTATTGCGGAGGAAGAAAAGACCTTTGGATACAGGAACGGGAACAATGGCACAGCGGGGCTAATTTTTTTGCAATCGCCCCCGGACAGGTTATTGGCTATGAACGCAATGTGAATACAGTGGAAGAGCTCAGCCAAAACGGTTTTGAAGTGATCAAGGCAAAAGACATCATTGACGGCAATGCTGCATTGCCGGAGAACAGCCAATGTGTCGTTACCATTGCCGGATCTGAACTCGCCCGGGGAGGCGGCGGAGCCAGATGCATGACCATGCCCTTCCGCAGAAAGGCCGTCGAATGGTGAACCAAATATGCCCATGCGAAAATTAAGGACACATGAACTCAACAGGCTTGAGCCCGATCAGTACAGACAGGCGGAAAAAGCGCCGCTGGTTGTGGTACTTGACAATGTGAGAAGCGGCAATAATATCGGATCGGTGTTCCGCACCTGCGACGCGTTGCTGGTCCAATCGCTGTTTTTATGTGGCATTACAGCAACCCCTCCCAATAAGGATATTCATAAAACCGCCTTAAATGCCGAAAAAAATGTTGACTGGCATTATTTTGCGCGCACCCAAGACGCTGTTGCTACGCTGAAAGCGGAAGGCTTCCGGATATTTGCCGTCGAACAAATTGACAACAGTATCATGCTTCACCGGTTTAAGCCGGAGCCGGGAGAGAAACTGGCCCTGATATTCGGCAATGAGGTGAAAGGCGTGCAACAGAAAGTGATCGACCTGTGCAACGGCGCCATTGAAATTCCGCAGTACGGAACCAAACATTCATTTAATGTTTCGGTAAGCGCAGGGATCGTTCTGTGGGACTTATTCAATAAAATAAAAAAGGGACCCATCTGAGCCCCTTTCTATTTTATGCTGCGATTTCTATTTTATAATTTCTTTAAACCTGGCATCTTCGAAATATTTTGCAAATTCCAGATCGGTAGCAATTTTCGATTTCAGTTCAGGGTTCATTTCTACTGCTTTCTCGAGGCTTTCGTACATCAGGTTTTCTTTTGCCGTGCGGGCGCCAACAACTGCCTTGAAGTATTCTGTCATGAAGCAGTTTTCCCAGGTGCAGCTCTCGAGTGATTTTAACGCACCGTTATTATCACCCGCCAGAATTTTTGCCAGCCCTGCGTTTGGAGAGTCTGAATTACCTAATAATTGAACAGCTTTGTCATACTCGCCTTTTTTGATAGCAACAATACCCAGGTTATAATCTACTTCTTCTCCGGCTCCCGAAGCTGCTCCAAATAAAGTTTCGGCAGCATTGACGTCGCCTTCACTCAGCGCCACTGCCCCGAGGTTATTTTTGATGATAGGTTCGTTATTACTCAGGCTTTCTGCTTTCTCAAGCAATGGCTTTGCTTCAGCAGCTTTTCCTTGCTGCAACAGAACCATACCCGCGTTGTTATAACCCCTCCAGTCGTCTGAATAAACCTGCTGCATCGCATTGTAGATCTTCAGCTTTTCGTTCTGATCGGTTGTGAGCGTTGCCGCATAAAGTAATTCGGCAGGGTTTAATGCGGAAGGATTTGACTTGGCCAGTTGGCTGATTTCTTCGTCAGTTTTTCCGATCAGCTCAACGCTGGTTGTAATTTTTGCACGACGAAGCCTCGGAAGAATATCTTCCGCAACAACAGTAAAAGCCTGTGAAATATTCTTGATCTCCCGTTCACGCACTTCAGGATCAGAGTACATGGAAAGAACACGCAGGATCAGTTCTTTATCCTGTATATCCGATTCCTGCATCATTTCCTGGAAACCTTCCCAGTCTTCAGGAGTGAATTTTGTATTCAGTTGTGCTTCAATTGCTTCTTTTTTAAGCTCCTTCTGCATATAACCGCTTGAGGTTCCGCTGCGTTTTTCCGACAATTTAGTATTCAGATCAAGGGCGCCATCGGGAGAAGCATAAGCTGAGATTTCAATGCCTTTCAGCTCTTTACGTTCTGCTTCGAAGGCACTTTTTGTGTACTCCTTCAATTTCCTGATGTCGTCGGCGCTTAACTCTGTATTACGAATCTCAGCGCTGTTGATCAGGTAATGAATATCAGCCGTAAAATGGTCGGGGACAATCCGCTGGAATTCATCAATGTAAGGATCATAAATGCCGGTCGTGTTCTTTTCACGTACTACGCCCAGGATAGGCTTTGGGTAGTTGATTACCATGGACGATGTGGCGAGAACGCCATCAGCAATCTTGATCGGATCAAAATCAAGGCTTTTTGAGCCCTTAGAAGCGGTAATCCGCATTTCAAGATCGGAAAGACGCATCGCGTCGGTATAATCAACAGCATCTTTATAGGTAAAGTTTCCGCCATTTTCATAGCTGATAACCTTGTTGTTATCCCCCACCTTTTCACCCTGAACGGTTACCGGCTCAAATGAAGTTTCTCCGTCAGCATACTTCAGTACCGGGGTGGCAACCAATGTCACTTTCTTATTAAAGTATTTCGCAGGGAATTGTCCGTCAATGGCAACGTCAACTTTTCCGCCATGTGTTTCCAGAACTTCCGGACTGACCTGAAAGTTGATCTGGTCGGCATTCTTCTTCATTTTCTTGAGGCCGGCGCAGCCCGAAATAAGTAAAGCCGCTAATACAAAGAAGGCTAGGGATTTAAAATTAATTTTTTTCATTTTTAATAAACATTAAATATTGGTTTCATGTTGTGTAACTCAAAATAAGACAGGAGTTGTAATGGATAAAAAATGCATTTACAGTTAAATATTTATTCTTGCACCACACCGGGTACCAAAGATTAAATATCAACGATGTATTAACGCACGGAAGTTCCATTAAATTATGCCGTTAAGCGCAATTTTCTTTCTCCTTGCCCGTTTTTGTATGAATATCATTCCGTTCAGACAAAAATAACAATGTTTTAAGGATTAAAAAGAATTCCAGGATACTTTTTTGATCATTCCGCCACCTGAATTCCGGGAATATATTCATGGTCGAAGATAAGACTGCTAATCTTTTTGTAGTGCCCGCCATTCTTAACAAAATCAAGATTGGTTGAATTAATCAGCAGAACAGGGAAATCTCTTTCCTGCTTTAAATAAGCTAAATATCCCGCACTGATCTTCTCCAGGTAGTTCCGCTGTATGTTACGTTCATAATCCCGGTTACGCAGGCGGATGTTTTTTAGCAGGACTTCGGGTTCAGCATGCAAAAACACATACAGATCGGGCTTTGGTATTTTGTCGTAGACGATTTCAAAAAACTGACCGTACAACCGGAGTTCATCGTCAGACAACGTATTTTGGGCAAATATCAGTGATTTGGTAAAATAATAATCCGACACCAGAAAGCTGCTGAACAGTTCCGGCTGTGTAAAGTCATTTTTTAGCTGGCGGTAACGGTCAGCCAAAAATGACATCTCCAGGGGAAACGCATATTTTTGCTCATCTTCATAAAACTTCGGCAGGAAAGGATTGTCCTTGAATCGTTCCGGTAACATCCGCGCTCCGAAATCCCGGGCGATCATTTTCGCCAGGGATGTCTTTCCCGCCCCGATATTTCCCTCAATGACCAGGTAATTGATTTTCATGACCGGTTGTCATCCTCATTTTTGAGCGTCAAATCTTTATATTCAGATGATAAAATACGAACGACCAGATATCCGTATATTCGTCAATGATCTTCGTTGTCGGTTTTCCGGCGCCATGTCCGGCCTTGGTATCGATGCGGATGAGCACCGGCGACTTTCCGCCCTGAAATTCCTGCAAACGGGCGATATATTTGAATGAATGTGCAGGAACCACCCGATCATCATGATCAGCCGTTGTAACCAGCACGGCAGGGTAATCCGTACCCTCTTTAATATTGTGATAGGGAGAATAGCCGTACAGATATTCAAACATTTCCCTGCTGTCGTCGCTGGTTCCGTAGTCGCTGGCCCAGGCCCATCCTATCGTGAACTTATGAAAGCGCAGCATATCCATTACTCCCACAGCAGGCAAAGCCACCTTAAACAAATCCGGCCGCTGATTAAGCACAGCCCCCACCAGCAGTCCGCCGTTCGATCCGCCCATGATGGCCAGCTTGTTCCCGTTGGTATATCCCGAACCGACCAGGTATTCGGCGGCGCTTATAAAATCGTCAAAGACGTTTTGTTTTTGCAGTTTGGTTCCTGAAAGATGCCATTCTTCCCCATATTCGCCTCCGCCGCGCAGATTCGCCAGGGCAAACACACCTCCGTTTTCCAGAAAGACCATCCGCGTCGGCGAAAAAGAAGGGGTCAGACTGATGTTAAAACCGCCATAGCCATACAATAAGGTTGGATTCTCCCCGTTCAGTTCGATTCCCTTTTTATGAACGATAAAGACCGGCACTTTTACCCCGTCTTTCGAAGGGTAAAACTCCTGTTTGACAACGAAGTCTTCCGGGTTAAACTGAACCTCGGGACGGAAATAAAGCTCCCGTTCTTTTTTATTCAGATCGTATTGATAAATCTCCCCGGGCGTATTGAATGATGTATAGCTGAAAAAGACCAGACTGTCTTCCTTTTTTCCGGAGAGTGACTCGACACTTCCAACTCCGGGCAGTTCAATGGTATGCTCCAATGTTCCGTCATAGGCAAATACCGCTGCTTCACTTCGGGCATCTTTCATATATCCGGCAATGATCTTTCCGCCCGCGAAACTGACCCATTTCAAAACATCTTCTTTTTCCGGAATAATCTCCTTCCACGATGCTTCCTCAGGATGCCGGATGTCAATTTTAATCAGCCGGTATTTTTGCGCCTTGTAATTGGTCAGAACAAAAAGGTCGTCACCAACGTTATCCACCACATTAAACTCGTACTCCATGCTTTCCATCAACGGTACAAAACGGGAATCGCCGGCCGACATGTCGCGTACGGAAAGCGCATTTCCATTGGTTGCTTCACTGATGGCAAGGACCAGGAACCTTTTATCGTCGGTGATCCCGGCGCCAAACATCCGTTTCGGATTTTTGGGATCCTCCATGATCAACTGATCGTCCTGCTGGGATGTCCCCAGTTTATGATAGTAAACCCGCTGATATTCGTTCGAACGTGAAAGCTCGCTCCCCTTTTCCGGCTGATCGTATGCGCTGTAAAAAAATCCGCCGTCGTACCAGCTCAGTCCGGAGAATTTCACCCATACCAGATGATCGTCCAGTGTGACGCCCGTCTCAATCTCCCGGACAAATATTTCGTTCCAGTCGGAGCCCGAGCGTGCAATCTTGTAGACCAGGTACTTCCCGTCGTCTGATAATTCGATACCCGAAAGCGCCACGGTCCCGTCTTCCGACAAAGCATTCGGATCCAAAACAACACGGGGTTCACCCGCGAGCGAATCGCGCATGTATAAAACACTTTGATTCTGAAGGCCATCATTTTTAAAGAAAAAATATTTGCCTGCTTCTTTAAAAGGCGTTCCGTATTTGGGATAATCCATAAGGGCGGTCAGCCGTTCACGCAGTTCTTTTCTTCCCGGAAGCTGTTCCAGATAGGAAAAAGTCACCTCATTCTGGGCAGTCACCCATTCGGCTGTTTCTTCGGAAGTATCGTTTTCAAGCCACCTGTAAGGATCTTCCACCTCTGTACCAAAGTAACGATCACTCGCATCTGTCTTTTTTGTCAGTGGATATTTTATGGTTTGTTCAGCGCAGGAACACATAACGACAGTTACTAATAAAAAAGTTAATTGCTTCATTTCCGTATCTTTTAGATGAGTTAACGGGTACACATCCGATCAGTACAGGCAGTGCCCGGTTCATTACAACATTTTTTTCGCTTCCCTGATCCGTCTGTCTTTTTTCCCGCCTGTAAACTGGCCTGTCACGACACCGATGGCAAAAGCCGGCGCAAAAAAAAGCCAGATATCCGCATTTGAGTAAAACAAATGAGCCAGAAAAGCAAGCGCAATTAATGCTGCTGTCCAGTAAAAAGAATACCGGTAGGTAAAATACCAGGCGGGATATATCCCATGCCTTTTCCGCATATGATCACTCATCCGCGACTGCAGCCCGTCGAGCTTCCTTCGTTCGGGCCCGGGTTCACCAACAGCTTTTACCAGCAGGGGAGCGTGTTTCTCCATTTCCGTACGGAAAGCATGACAATCGCTGCACGACAAGGCAAATTCATCGACCCGCCCGGCAATCCGCAGGTATTCATCGATCCGGAAAAACCGCAGATCACTGCGTTTAAAGCCTTTCAGGCTTAGAATGACGCCTTCCTCAAAATTTTCATACCAGGTACTCATTGAAAACAAAATTAAAATGCCCGGAACCGGGCACTTTATTATGATCTGATATTATCGCCGGTCACGGTTGTCTCGCCGGTCACGGTTGTCCCGCCGGTCGCGGTTGTCCCGGTGGTCGCCGTCATCCCTTCTGGGCGGGCGTGATTCACGTTCGGGACGTTCCACATAACCTTCAGGTTTTGGCAGGAGCGCTTTACGCGAAAGCCTCAGTTTATTGTCGCGGTCCACTTCAAGTAGTTTTACCTCAACTTCTTCGCCAACTTTCAACACGTCTTCCACATTCTGTACACGTTCCCAGCTAATTTCGGAGACATGAAGCAAGCCTTCCTTCCCCGGCAAAATCTCGACAAATGCGCCAAAGGTAGTAATCGACTTGATCTTTCCTTTATAGATTTCTCCCTTCTCCGGAAGTGCAATGATCCGCTTAATACGTTCCTTGGCTGCGTCCAGCGCATCTTTGTTCAGTCCGGAAATTTCAACATAGCCAAAATCATCTCTTTCTTCAATGACAATGGTCGTTTTCGTTTCTTCCTGCAGTTTCTGGATATTCTTTCCTCCCGGGCCAATAATTGGTCCGATCATATCCTTTGGAATCTGAACCGTCTCTACACGTGGAACGTTCGGTTTAAATTCAGGACGTGGTTCTGAGATCACTTCCAGAATCTTGCCAAGAATATGCTCACGGCCTTCTTTCGCCTGCTGAAGCGCCTGAGCCATCACTTCATACGAAAGTCCGTCAACCTTAATGTCCATCTGTGTGGCGGTGATCCCCTTTTCGGTTCCGGTCACCTTAAAGTCCATGTCTCCAAGGTGATCTTCATCACCCAGGATATCCGACAGAACGGCATACTTGCCCGATGCCTTGTCTGTAATCAATCCCATGGCAATCCCCGACACCGGCCGTCTCATTTTTAATCCCGCATCAAGCATCGCCATTGTCCCCGCACACACGGTAGCCATAGACGATGAACCGTTCGATTCAAGAATATCGGAAACGACACGCACAACATAAGGAAAATCTGTCGGGATCATACGTTTCAGCGCCCGGTAAGCCAGATTTCCGTGACCAATCTCACGGCGGCTCAAACCCCGTGGTGTTTTCGCTTCACCCACGCAGAACGGCGGGAAGTTATAATGTAACAGAAATCTTTCCGTTCCCTGTATCGTCACACCGTCAATGATCTTGACATTGAGTTTGGTTCCCAAAGTCACTGATGAAAGCGACTGGGTCTCTCCTCGGGTAAAGATAGATGAACCGTGTGAGCCGGGAAGATAATTCACTTCACCCCAGATCGGACGGATCTGAGTCGTGGTACGGCCATCGAGGCGGATCCCTTCATCAAGGATCATGCGGCGCATGGCTTCTTTTTCCACGTCATGGTAATATTTCCTGATCAGCTTTTCATCCCGGTCAAGGTCAATTTCTTCGTTGCCGGCATTCGTTTCCCGGTATGACTCAACATACTGGTCAACAATTTCGCTGAACAGTTGCATGCGAAGCTGCTTGTCAGCCAGCCGTTGAGTAGCAACACCGTAGCATTTGTCATACAGATCGGCCTGCACTTTTCCACGGATCAGCTCGTCATTCACCTCATGACAATATTCGCGTTTCACGACACCCACTTCTGCCGCCAGTTCCTCCTGAACCTTACAATGAAGCTTGATCGAATCGTGGGCAATTTTAATCGCTTCGAGCATATCCTCTTCACTCACTTCGTCCATTTCGCCCTCAACCATCATAATATTCTCATAGGAGGCACCGACCATGATATCGATATCTGATTCCTTCAACTGTGCTGCGCTGGGGTTAACGATAAATTTGCCATTCACCCGTCCGACCCGCACTTCTGAAATAGGACATTCAAAAGGGACATCCGAAACCTGAATGGCTGCCGAGGCGGCCAATCCTGCCAGAGCATCGGGCATAACATCTTCGCCTGCAGAAATCAGTGAAATCATCACGGCAGTCTCTGCATGGTAGTCGGCCGGAAATAACGGACGTAATGCCCGGTCAACCAACCGCCCGATCAGGATTTCTTCGTCCGAGGGACGGGATTCCCGCTTCAAAAAACCACCAGGGAAACGACCTGCTGCCGAAAACTTTTCACGGTAATCGACCGAGACCGGCATAAAATCGACATCTTCTTTAGCTTCTTTGGCCGATACGACTGTAGCCAGGAGCATGGTATCGCCCATTCTGACAACAACAGCACCATCAGCCTGTTTGGCAAGACGGCCTGTTTCAATCGTGATCGTACGCCCGTCACCAAGTTCAATTGTTTTAGTAATTGCTTGATTCATAAAATAGAAATAAAATTTAATAATACAGTATGTTTCGTCCGTGGTGGGATCTCAAAAATAATAAAAGGCAATGAATTCATTGCCTTTTATTTTGAATAATTTATCGGCGCAACCCGAGCTCCTTAATAATATGCCGGTATCTTTCAATATCGACCTTTGCCAGATAGTCAAGCAACCTGCGGCGTTTACCGACTAAACTGACCAAAGCCCGTTGGGTGCTGAAGTCTTTTTTATTCTTTTTCAAATGCTCCGTTAAATGAGCAATGCGAAAAGTAAACAAGGCAATCTGTCCTTCAGATGAACCTGTATCGGTTACACTTTTACCATGTTTTTCAAAAATCTCCCTTTTTGTTTCAGAAGTTAAATACATATTTTTCCGTTTAAACGTGATACGATGTTTAAGCCGCAGCATCGCGATAGATAACAACAGCTTAAAATTATTTGAAAATTCTGCACAAAAGTAATAAGATTATTTGAAATTCACCAGGTTACCCGGAGATTTTATTTATCTCCCCGCTTAAGCGCTGCGCGTTCCGCTCACCAGCCTGGTGCCAATCGGACAATTCAGACATTTACGCGGATTGCAGTAATTGTTCTTTAACTGAATCAGAGCCTGGCTGTCAAAAGCCGACCGAACCGGAACCCCAAGTTTCTTCCAGTGGCTGATCACCGAATTGTCCTCCGGCGGCACCTTCTCCAGGTAATCAAGCGCCTGGTCCTTCAATTCCTGCCTGTTCCAGTACTCGCCATAAATAAATAAAAACGGTACAACCGTATTGATCACCATATTGTAAAAAGAGGCGGCGCCGAGATGCTTCGGACTTTCAGGTGAAGGCTTGTTAAAACGGTAATGGCTGTCCCAGTAAGCAGATGCGCTGATCTGGAAAAGATCTTTTATTGTTGCCAGATCTCTGACTTCAAGCAGCCGGGAGAACAAGACGGACGACTGACTTATTAAACGCGCAAACTGGGCAATGCGTACCGTCGGGAAATTGATTGGACGCAAACGCAAAAACTTCCACAAATGAGCCGGCACCGGATTAAGGCTGTATTTATTGTACAAAAATGAAAATTCCTGTTTTAATAAAAGAAAATAATCGTCACCGATGAGTTCTTCATTTAGCAGCCCTGCTGTCCCGAAATAAAGGGCTTCCAATTGGAACAGGTTATCCCGGTGTTTTTCCGCGATATGCAGGGGTAAAGAACGGGCAAGCAACTCAAAGGGAAGCGCATTGACCTTGAATCCGAAATTCCGGGCCAGAAACTGGTAAAAAGTTTCATTCCAATCGTTATTGTTTTGCTCCAGCCGCTGCATGATCTCTGCAGTTTTGTGCTGCAAACGTTCTACCATGAGCCCGTGAAACCAGATTTGCAGTGTGATCAGCTCAATTTTATGCAAAGACGTCTGACAGGCTATCCATCCGTCAGCTTCCATGAGTTGACCGTAATTCGATTCCAGATAGCCGGCATAGGGCAAAACCATTCCCGGAACACACTGTCCCTTCGAATTCAGGACCATTTGATCATCCTGCTTCACCACATGGAGAATCACGTTGTCGTACGCCGCATCCTCGTTGTGCTGATGCCTGTTCCAGTCCGAGGCACGCTGATGAATTTCAACATTGCCCGCCCAGACTGTCTCACCGATTTGAATCCGGGCATTAAAGAAATCAGGGCCCGCGTTCTGGTTGATCGTACCCGTCGACAAGACCTTGACACGCTGCCCGTCGCTGGTTCGCAGGCGCCGGGAATCAAATAACCGGTGTTTCCATACAAATTGCAGAAAACTTTCATTCATAAGCAAGTGGGTTATTTTGAATTAAATTAAAATTACAAAGAATCTTCAAATATTCCACAAAAATTTTTCGTAATCGTTCGTTAAATTTCATCAAAAACCTCTTAACTTGGAGGAGTAAATCAAACATGATGTGCCAAAACCGTCTGAAAATAAAGCGTGCAGTCGTTTTTACACTACTGGCAGCAACCGCCATGATCATTTTTTCGCTGACGCTTGGAAGGGAAATATACGGGTCAGACGAATATACGCTGCTTTCGTTTGCGCTCTTGAATTTTGCCGGTTACCTGTTCTTTATCCTGATGCCTGTTGAACTGGCATTCATTTACTACCTGAATACGGATTTGAGTGTTTTCCTGTTGAATGTGATTGCCATCGGTACGGCCATGGGTTCGCAGGTGATTGATTATTACATCGGACGTTCCTTCAGTACGAAAATCATTGACCGGCTGATTGGCCGCCAGCGGTATGAAAAGGCTGAAGCGGAAATCAGGAAATACGGGAATATTGCCATTTTCGCCTTTAATTTCCTGCCGCTTTCCTCTCCCGTTATTCTGCTTGCAGCGGGTATGCTCAAACAAAGGCTGCCGGAGGTCATTCTTTACAGCTTTTCCGGACTGGTACTGAAATACCTGTTGATGACAGCTATTTTCTGAATACTTACAGTAGTTCTGCTTCCAAAAGCAACTCTTCCATTTCGAGCTGAACTTCGACCGCCGCCTGTCTGGCTTTTTCAGCAAAATCTTTATCTGCCGAAGCATAGATAATGGCCCTTGAAGAGTTGACCAGTAAACCACACTGGTCGTTCATGCCATACCGGGCAACTTCCTGCAGACTTCCTCCCTGCGCCCCGACTCCCGGCACCAGCAAAAAATGATCGGGCACCAGTTCCCGGATTTCTTCCAGTTTCAGCGCCTGGGTGGCTCCCGCCACAAACATCATATTGTCGGTCGTACCCCATTTTTGAGAGGTCTTAAGAACAGACTCAAACAAAAAATCCCCTGTTTCGTTCTTTACAAACTGGAAATCCGATGCACCTTTATTCGATGTCAGCGCCAGCAGGATAACCCACTTGTCAAGGTAGGTCATAAATGGCTTAACTGAATCTTCTCCCATATACGGCGCCACGGTTACCGCGTCGACGTCCATCTGATCAAAAAAAGCGCGGGCATATAGGCTGGAGGTATTGCCGATATCGCCCCGTTTGGCATCAGCGATAATAAATTGTTCGGGATACCTTTCGCGAATATAGCTTACCGTTTTCTCCAGGCTCAGCCAGCCCGAAGCTCCCCGGCTTTCATAGAAAGCCAGATTAGGCTTGTACGCCACACATAAATCCTGGGTGGCGTCTATAATTTCCTTGTTAAAGGCAAAAACCGGGTCTGTGGCTTCCTTCAAAAAAGACGGTATTCTCAACACATCGGTGTCAAGTCCGATACATAAAAAACTTCTTTTCTGTCTGATCTGTTCAAAAAGTTGTTCGCGGTTCATGGAATATAGTCGTAAGTAATTAGTCGTAAGTCGTAAGACGGAAGACGGAACAGGGAAACTCGAAATTTTCTTCCATTTTCCGGTCTCCGGTGTCCGGTTTCCTGCTCCTCGTCGCTTTGCTGTTCGTAGATATCTGACATACCAATTGGGCAATTTTCAGATGGCAGCTTCTTTCAGTTTTTCAGAATTTTCTTCTACCTGAAGCTTCTCGATGATCTCGTCAATATCGCCGTTAATAATGGCCTGAAGGTTATACATCGTCAGGTTGATCCGGTGGTCAGTGACCCGTCCCTGCGGCCAGTTATAAGTCCTGATTTTAGCTGAACGGTCGCCGGTAGAAACCATGGTTTTACGTTTCGATGCAATTTCGTCTATGTACTTCTGGTATTCCATATTGTAAATACGGGTACGCAGTTCAACCATGGCTTTGGCGAGATTCTTCAGTTGTGACTTTTCGTCCTGGCAGGTCACTACAATACCCGTGGGAATGTGCGTCAGCCGGATGGCCGAATAGGTTGTGTTCACTGATTGTCCGCCAGGACCCGACGAACAGTATGTATCCTTGCGGATATCGGTTTCCCTCAGATCGACATCAAACTCTTCTGCCTCAGGTAATACTGCCACCGATGCCGCCGATGTATGCACGCGCCCCTGGGTTTCCGTCTGGGGCACCCGTTGTACCCGGTGAACGCCCGATTCGTATTTCAGTATACCATAGACATTTTCACCTGTTATTTTGGCGACAACTTCCTTGTATCCTCCGGAGGGGCCTTCGCTCACGTGGGTGACTTCCATCCTCCACCCCTTCCGCTCACAATATTTGGTGTACATCCGGAACAGGTCGCCTGCAAAAAGACTGGCTTCGTCACCGCCGGTTCCGGCCCGGACTTCCAGAATCGCGTTTTTGCTGTCTTCCGGGTCGGCAGGGACCAGCAACATTTTTATCTCCTTTTCCTTTTCAGGAACCAGGGCTTCGCTTTGTTCGATCTCCTCCCTGGCCATTTCCCGGATATCAGGATCACTTTCCTCTGCCAGCATTTGCCTGCCCGATTCAATGTTGTCAAGCAAATTGCGGTATTCCTTAAACGCCTGAACCAATGATTCCAGCCGGCGGTACTCCTGATTAAGCTTGACGTAACGCTTCATGTCATTCATCACCGAAGGGTCGGTAATCTGCTGGGACACTTCGTCAAAGCGGTATTTTATTGGTGTGTATTTTTCTGCTAATGAATAATCTGCCATAAAATTAGTTATTCAGATATTAGATATTCGATTTTAGATATTCAGACAACAGGTTAAGATTTGTCTCCTGTTATCTCTTTTCTTCCCCTCTTCCTGTCTTCTGTCTTCCTATTCGTATTCAAATGTTCCAAATTCAGATTGGATCGTTAGCTTTTTGCCGTCAAAAGGTTCTACGCGTCCAATAATCCGGGCATCAATATGAAATGATTGTGAAATTTCTATGATTGCTTCCGCAAGCTCCGGTTTCACATAGACTTCCATCCGGTGCCCCATATTAAAGACTTTATACATTTCCTGCCAGGCCGTTTGTGATTCTTCCTGAATCAGTTTAAACAAGGGAGGGACCGGAAAGAGATTGTCTTTGATCACCCGGACGTGGTCTACGAAGTGCATCACCTTGGTTTGCGCCCCGCCCGAACAATGGATCAGACCATGAATTTGCCCGCGGTATTCGTCCAGCATCTTTTTAATGACCGGCGCATAAGTCCGCGTTGGAGAAAGCACGAGCGTTCCCGCGTCCAGTCCCAATCCTTCAACAACCGCGGTGAGGTTGCGGCTTCCCGAATAAACCAGCTCAGCGGGAACGTCCGGATCAAAGCTTTCCGGATATTTTTTTGCCAGATAACCAGAAAATACGTCGTGCCGTGCAGAGGTCAGCCCATTACTTCCCATACCGCCGTTGTATTCCTTTTCATAGCTGGCCTGCCCAAACGAAGCCAGTCCGACGATGACGTCTCCGCCCCGGATCCGGTCGGCCGAGATCACCTCTTCCCGCTTCATCCGGCAAGTCACCGTCGAATCGACAATGATGGTCCGGACCAGGTCGCCCACATCGGCCGTTTCGCCGCCGGTGGGGTAGATTCCGATACCCATTTCCCGCAGATCCCTGCAAAGTTGGTCGGTGCCGTTAATGATGGCCGCGATAACCTCTCCGGGAATCTTGTTTTTGTTGCGGCCAATAGTCGACGACAACAGGATATTGTTGGTAGCGCCCACGCACAACAAATCGTCAAGATTCATAACCAGGGCGTCCTGCGCAATTCCTTTCCATACCGAAAGGTCTCCTGTTTCCCTCCAGTACAGATAGGCCAACGACGACTTGGTACCGGCACCATCGGCATGCATAATGTTGCACCATTCGGGGTCGCCTCCCAGAATATCCGGAATGATCTTACAAAAAGCTTTGGGATACAATCCTTTATCAATATTCTTAATTGCCCGGTGCACATCTTCCTTCGAAGCTGAAACACCCCTTGCCATATACCTGCTGTCGTTCATAAAACCAGTCTGCGATTGTGCCCTGCAAAGTTAATATTTTTGTGTTAACTTTGCAGGCTCGCTGCCTGACACAAACCGCCCCGTGTTAAATATTCCAGACAATGAACAGTCCAACCCGACATTTAACAAACGTGATATCGGTGACTTTGGGAATGAGGCTATTCTCCATGTCAACCATTATCCCTTTTTTGTCGGTCTATGCTTTAAACATGGAAGGCGGAGCGCCATCGCTTACCGGATATGCGCTGGGGATTTTCGGACTTACGCAAGCCATACTCCAGATCCCGGCCGGCATGCTGGGCGATCGCATCGGATATAAGAAAGTGATGCTGGGGGGCCTGGTCATGCTGATTGCGGGCTTAGTGGCTGCCGGTCTTGCCACGAATATTTACTGGCTCATATTTGCCCGGGCCCTGCAGGGAAGCGGTGCTGTTGTCACAGTGGGATATTCCTGGATCTCCTCTGTGGCTGGCGATGAAAGCCGGGACAAGGAGCTGGCGAGGCTGGGAACCGTGATCGGTACCTTTACGATGCTTTCGTACACGATCGGCCCGCTGATTCATATTCTGCTCGATGTGAATGAAATGTTTCTTTTTTCATCCGTATTGGTTACTGTCTGTGTGATCTGGGTAATGCTCGACACGAAAAAGGTGCCGCGTGAACAACGCAAACGGTATGCTTCTCAAAATAAAAAAATTAAAAGTGTTTTCAACCGGAAGAACATCTCCCTGGGCCTGCTGCTAACCGTCAACAGTCTGATGAACATGTCCTTTTTCTTTATGCTGCCGCTCCTTTTGGAAGGAATACTTGGAACATCTCAAATGTGGATCGTACTAACGCCCGCCATCCTGATCTCGCTTTCCTTAACGCCTCTTACGTCAAAAATCGCCCGGGCCGGAAAAGCACGCCGGCTGATCACCTTGCTTTATCTGCTTGAAGGCCTTGGATTCATACTGGTCTATACCCGCAACTTACCCGGGATCATGGCAGGGGCGATCATCCTCATGTCGGGCGCATTTTCCATTTCGGTCATCGTTCCCATTCTGGCAAACAAAGACATGGACGACAGTCAGCGCGGAAAAGGAAACGGAGTAGTGGTCAGTCTGCAGTACCTGGGCTCCTTTTTGGGCGCTGCCCTGACAGGAACATTCTGGAGCATTTCTCCCGATCTTGCATTCTTCTTTGCGGGGATCATGGTACTGTCGGGTGTCACCATGATCCGGACCATGGCCATCCAGGAAAAATAAGAAGGCGTTTTTTCAGATCAGGTAATGAAAAAGGTCGGGCTTTTCATTCACGTATTCAAAAAAGAACCCGTTGCTGGTCATTCGCTGAACAAGGCCCTCCAGGTCGTTCTTGTCGGTCAGTTCAATCCCCACAAACGCGGGTCCCATTTCCCGGTTATTCTTCTTGGTATATTCAAAATGGGTAATGTCGTCGTCCGGCCCCAGTACACGCGACAGGAAATCGCGCAGGGCCCCGGCCCGCTGTGGAAAACGGATAATAAAATAGTGTTTGAGCCCTTCAAAGAGCAACGAGCGCTCCTTGATCTCCTCTGTTCGGGTAATATCATTATTACTTCCCGATACGATGCATACCACGTTTTTTCCCCTGATCTTGTCCGCATAATAATCAAGAGCGGCAATGGCAAGCGCTCCCGCGGGCTCCACAACAATGGCATCGCTGTTATACAAGTCCAGTATTTTAGTACAAACCCGCCCCTCCGGCACCAGAATGATATCGTCAACCACGGTTTTGCAGATTTCAAAGGTCAGGTCGCCCACACGCCGGACAGCAGCCCCGTCAACAAACTTGTCAATCCCGCTGAGCGTGACAACTTCTCCTGCCTCCAGCGATGATTTCATGGACGCCGCACCGGCCGGCTCAACCCCGATGATTTTGGTACCCGGGCTAACCTGCCGGAAGTAACTTCCTATACCCGAAATCAGGCCGCCTCCGCCGACAGGCACGAACAGGTAATCGATGGGGAAGGCTGAACTCTGAATAATTTCCAGGGCGACAGTCGCCTGCCCTTCAATGATCAGAGGATCATCGAAGGGGTGTATAAAAGCCTTCCCGTTCCCGGTGCAGTCGTTCAGCGCTTCCCGGCTGGCATCATCATAAGTATCACCGGTAAGGGTAATTTCCACATATTGCTTCCCAAACATTTTGACCTGATTGATCTTTTGTTTCGGAGTAGTGGCAGGCATATAAATCTTACCCTTTATCCCCAGCTTCCAGCAGGAAAAAGCCACACCCTGTGCATGATTTCCCGCGCTGGCACAAACAATGCCCTTTTCACGCTGCATGGCAGTCAGGCTTTTCATTTTGTTGTAGGCTCCCCGTATTTTGTACGAACGCACAATCTGCAGGTCCTCCCGCTTCAGCAACACATTGGCCGAATACTGCTCCGAAAGATTCAGGTTCGCCGTGAGGGGTGTGGTGCTGATAATCTCGTTTAAGGTCAGCTTAGCCCTGTTTACCGCCTCCAGCGAAGGAAAATACCCTTTTGCCATTTCTCTGTCGTTTATCTCTGAATTAACATGTCCATTCCAATAACAGCATGCGAAAGTAAGTGTTTATCTGTTTCGGCAAACCGTTGATGCAGCTAATTCAAATACCGGAGAGAAAAGTTTAACACTGCTGTTATCGGTCCGTATAAAGATTTTAGCGTATAAACAACAATTCCCTATACTTGGGTAAAGGCCATAAGTTATTGTCGACAACCAGTTCCAGTTCGTCAATATGAGAACGAATATCCTCCAGATACGGACGCACATTTTTTTCATATGCCCGCGCCTTATCGTCCGAATGCTGCAGATTGTTCGCCAGCCTGCGCGCTTCGGTCATTTCACCGACCTTCCGCTTGATGGAAGAAATATGCCCGCCAATAGACCGGATCATCTCCATCCGTGCCGCCGCAAGATTTTCGAACTCGGCGGGTGAAAAAATATCCTTCAGGTTTTTGACATTTGTAAGTAAGGTAGTCTGGTATTCCACAGCAGTGGGGATAATATGATTGATCGCCAGATCGCCCAGCAGGCGCGATTCTATCTGTACCTTCATGGTAAATTTCTCATACTCAACCTCCGCGCGGCTCTCAAGCTCCTTTGACGTCAGCACTTCCTGCTGCGAAAAAAGCTTCACAACATCTTTTCGCGTATAGGCGGAAATCGCTTCAGGCACACTCGTTACATTCGAAAGTCCGCGTTTTTTGGCTTCTTTGATCCACTCCTGACCGTAACCATTGCCGTCAAAACAAATGGCTTTCGATTCAATGATCAGCCGTTTAATCACCTGGAAAACAGCCTCATCCTTCTTCGTCCCCTTATCGACCAATTGATCCACTTCGTTTTTGAACTTAACCAGTTGGGATGCAACTGCCGTATTCAGGGCAATCATGGCTGCCGCACAGTTTGATGAGGAACCCACGGCGCGGAATTCGAACCGGTTACCTGCAAAAGCGAATGGAGAGGTGCGGTTGCGGTCGGTATTGTCAAGAATGATCTCGGGAATCCGGCCAATATTCAATTTGAGTGCCGTTTTTTCATCGGGTGTCATCTTCCGTTCAACAACCGCTTCTTCCATCAGGCTAAGCATTTTGCTCACTTCCGATCCAAGAAATACGGAGAGGATCGAAGGAGGCGCTTCGTTGATACCCAGCCGCAGCGAATTTCCCGCCGAAGTAATGCTGGCACGCAGAAGATCCTGATTATCGTGAACCGCCTTAATGGTATTAACCACAAACGACAGGAACTGCAGGTTTGATTTGGGATTTTTCCCCGGAGAAAAAAGATTCACATCCGTATCAGTCCGTAGTGACCAGTTCATATGCTTCCCTGAACCGTTAATGCCCGAAAACGGTTTCTCATGAAACAACACTTTAAACTTATGCCTGCGGGCGATCTTTTTCATGATGTCCATCAGCAACTGGTTGTGGTCGTTCGACAGGTTTGCCTCCTCATAAAGCGGGGCAACTTCAAACTGATTTGGCGCTACTTCATTGTGTCTTGTCTTGATGGGTATTCCCAATTTATATGCCTCATTTTCAAGATCTTCCATATACCGGTATACCCGGGTGGGAATCGAACTGAAATAATGGTCGTCGAGTTGCTGATCCTTGGCTGAGGCGTGGCCCATGAGCGTACGGCCCGTCAGCATCAAATCGGGGCGGGCCAGAAACAATGCCTCGTCGATCAGGAAATACTCCTGCTCCCATCCCAGCGTCGACTGCACCTTGGTGACTGTTTTATCAAAATACTGACAGACTTCGGTAGCCGCTTTATCGAGCGCGCTGAGTGACCGGAGGAACGGGGTTTTATAATCGAGCGCTTCTCCGGTGTAGGAAACAAAAATAGTGGGAATGCAGAGCGTCCCGTCCACGATAAAGGCCGGCGACGAAGCATCCCAGGCCGTGTAGCCACGGGCTTCAAACGTTTGCCTGATTCCTCCGCTCGGGAACGACGACGCATCGGGGTCTTGTTGCGCCAACAGCTTTCCTGAAAAGGCCTCCACCACGCCACCGTCTTCGCCGTGTACAATAAACGCATCGTGTTTTTCGGCCGTGCCGTCAGTCAGCGGATGAAACCAGTGGGTATAATGCGTAGCCCCGTTTTCAGTTGCCCACGCCTTCATACCCTGCGCTACCTGGTCGGCCATTTTCCGGTCGACCGGAACACTATTATCAACAGCATCTACCACCGCTTTATAGGCTTCCTTTGATAAGTATTTTTTCATTTTTGGACGGTCAAAAACGCTGACCCCAAAAAAATCGGAGGTAAGGTTATCCTCTCTTTTTACAACCACCGGCACCCGCGAGAATACTTCCTGGAGCGCTTTAAATCTAAATTCAGCCATGGTTAATTATTTTCGTAGTAAATTTGTGACGCATAACAGGCAAAATACTTTTTGAATTTTTCCTCTGCAAAAATAAAATTTTAAAGGGTATCTCTTGAATTTTTATATTACTTATTTGTCCCCCTCTTCATTTTTCAGGCGAGATCATCAATAATTTATATAAAAATTCAAATCAACGGTTATTTTTTATGCCCCCTCTTGCTCAACGCCGCTTTTGCATGAGCCGGGAAAAATTTAAAAATACTTTGGTAAAGAGCATGCAATAGCTTTAATTTATGTCGTTAATTCATCAGAAAGTAATGCGGTCATGGAAAAGAATGAAATTATTAAACGGATTGAACAGTCGGGGCACCGGAAAATCAAGTATGCGGTCAGCGACATTGACGGCATTTTGAGATCGAAAGTCATGCACCTGAATAAGTTCATTGCTGCGGCAGAAGAAGGAACAGGTTTTTGCGATGTCCTGTTCGGGTGGGATTCGGCCGACACCTGCTACGACAACTCTGCTTTTACCGGTTGGCATACCGGTTATCCCGACCGCAGGGCAAAAATTGACCTGAACACATTCCGGACAATCCCCTGGGAAAACGAAATGCCTTATTTCCTGGCTGATTTCAGCGACGACCCGGGCGGAGATGTTCCCTGTCCACGCAGCCTGCTGAAAAAAGTAATCAGCCAATGCGACGATCTCGGGTTTAAAGCTGTGTTCGCGCATGAATTCGAATGGTTTAATTTTCTCGGAACGCCCAATGATCTGGCTGCTTCCGGCTACCGCCAATTGACGCCCATAACGCCCGGAATGTTTGGCTACTCTCAACTCCGGCCCGTCCAGTACCAGGCCTATTATCATGAGCTTTTCGATTTTCTGGAACGGTTTCAGATACCGGTTGAAACTTTTCACACCGAAACCGGCCCCGGTGTTTATGAAGCATCGATCGGCTACGACGAGATCCTTGCCGCAGCCGATAAGGCCATTCTGTTTAAAGCATCGGTTAAGGAAATTGCATCCCGGCACGGCATCATCGCCAGTTTTATGGCCAAATGGAATGAAAATCTTCCCGGAAGCGGAGGCCATATCCACCAAAGCCTCCGGAGCAAGGACAATAAGAAAAACCTGTTTTGGACTGAAAACCCGGCGAAGGCATTAAGTCCCGTCCTTGAAAGTTATCTGGCAGGACAACTGCATTGCCTGCCCGAAATACTTCCAATGTATGCACCAACCATCAATAGTTATAAAAGGCTGCGGCTGGGAGCATGGGCTCCGACTACCGTGACCTGGGGTAAAGATAACCGGACCACCGCAGTCCGCCTCATCAGCACGGACGAAAATTCAACCCGGCTCGAAATGCGCGTTCCCGGAGCAGACTGCAACCCGTACCTGGCGATGGCGGCCTCTCTGGCATCGGGTTTATACGGAATCAGAAAGGGGTTGAAACTGGACATTCCGGAAACCATTGGCAATGCCTATGATCAAACCGGCGCAACAAAGTTCTCTCCCGGCTTAGCCGATGCAACAGGGAAGATGCGCGAATCGGCCATCGCCGGGGAGTTGTTCGGCGAATCATTCGTTAACCATTTCTGTGATACGCGCGACTGGGAATGCCGTGAGTTCGCCCGCACCGTTACTTCATGGGAACTTAAACGGTATTTTGAGATCATCTAATTTTCAGGTTATGGCACAGACCCCGGTTTATCATCAAATTATCAGGCAGGCCTGGGATGAGTTTGACGACAGACATAAGATAAAAGGAATTTACGATGTAAGCGCCCATGTTTCGACAAACCAGGTTTACAAGGTGTCTTTTTACGACCGCAAACCCGTATTTGCCAAACTATCGGATTACGGCCGGTTTGAGCACTTTAAGGAGGATCATATTATCATTAACAACCTGGCCAATAACCTGGAAGAGCCTTATGAAAATTTCCTGGCCCGCTCCCTGGTAAAAAGAAACGAGCTCTATATTTACCGTTATTACCAGCAAAAAAACTCAGCCTGGGTGATCTTTTATAATCCACTCAAGGCGAAATTCAGGCTTCCCCGGCGGCTGGAGGAAAAACATATCCGGAAAATGGGACGGGAACTGGCGCGCTTTCACAGGGCCTGCTCCAATGTCAGCCGGCAGTTACCCATCGCATCGAAAAGCCTGGTGACCGATATTCATCAGCTTATTAAAAACGTTCAGGAAAATACGCTCGTCGAAACAAAAGAGCATAAAAAGATGATCCTTGAACAATGCGAGATCTTTTTAAACAATGCCGATAAGCTTAATTATCTTACCGATATGGAAAATATTCCGGTATTTGTTGACTGGAACATCGGGAATTTTTCAATTACAGCCGAAGGTAAATTTTACTCCCGCTGGGATTATGACTGGTTCCGGGAAGCAAACCGGGTAATCGATTTTTACTTCTTCAGCCGGGTCGTTTCCGATATTGGCGACCGCACGGTGTTTAGCTACCTGATCGATCCGCTCATGGAGGACCGTTTTATTATCTTCCTGAAGGAATATCATCGTATTTATCCCCTGACCGAACCTGAAGTACTCCTCATCAGGGAGGCATACCGGTTCTTTATTCTTAATTATGTTATTAAAGACGGGCCTTACTTTTTCAGGGAATCCTATGCCCGTAAACTTCAAAAAGAAGCCTATGAAGCCTACCTGCCTGCCATAGACACCAACTACCAGGCTGAAAAATTATTAAAAGCTTTAAAACTATGAGAATAACCGAATTCAAGAGTATCGTCACCAAATACAAAACTGTGTTTTTCGATGCCTTTGGTGTCATCAAGAACCATAAAGGGATCATTCCGGGTATAGAAAAAACGTTTGATTTCCTCGATTCGAACGATATTAACTATTTCATTCTGACGAATGATGCGTCCAGAAGTCCTGAAGCGTTGACGCACACCTACCTCAGAAACGGAATTACCTGCATTACTCCCGAAAAGATTATTTCATCAGGAATGCTCGCGCGCGACTGGCTCAGCCTGAAGGTCAGACAGGGCACAGTGGCCTACATCGGAACACTCGAATCGGCTCATTACATTCAGACTGCGGGACTGGAGACCATTCCGGTAAGCGACGTCGATCTGGAAAATCTCGACGACATTGAGGGGGTTGTCTTTCTGGATGACGAAGGTTTTGACTGGACCCGCGACCTGAATAAGGTGATTAACCTGCTTCGCAAAAAGAATATGCCGGTGATCGTCGCCAATACCGATATTAATTATCCCGTCAGCAAAAATGATGTCGCGCTTGCCATCGGGAGTATTTCCAACATGGTAGAAGAAGTACTCGGAAAGCATTTTATCCGGTTTGGAAAACCCGATGCCCAAATGTTCATGTATGGCTATGAAAAGGCATGCGAGGTAAAACCGGTAAAACGTGATGAGATCCTGATGGTCGGCGATACCTTGTTCACCGATATCATCGGAGGAAACAAATTCGGCATCGATACAGCGCTGGTTCTTTCGGGAAATACACTGCCCGAAATGGCTCAGGTAAGGATTACCACTTCAGGGATCATCCCCAACTACATCTGTAAAAATGTATTGATCAACGGCGACTATTGAAAAACACCTGTTCCGGTTTCCGGTCTCCTTTTTTTGGTCTCCGCTATGCTCTATGCTAAAAAAGCCATCCGGCAGAACCGGACAGCTTTTCATTTTTTATAGAGAAGGGTTATGAGAGAGCGGGTTATTTTGTAGCAGCACCATGAACGGTCTTAATAATAACAGCAGCTACTTTATAGGGATCTGCATTCGAAGCAGGTCTTCTGTCTTCCAGTCGACCTTTCCAGCCGTCGTCAACTGTGCCCACCGGAATACGGATTGAAGCGCCGCGGTTTGACACCCCGTAGCTAAAATCAGTAATCGAAGCCGTTTCATGTTTCCCTGTCAGACGCTGATCGTTGTATGCGCCATAAACATCGATATGCTCCTGAATATGCTTTCCAAACTCTTCACAGATTGCGTTGAACACCTTTTCGTCACCGCAGGTTCTCATCAATCCATTAGAGAAATTGGCATGCATACCTGAACCATTCCAGTCAACGTCCTTGCCAAGCGGCTTCGGATGCCACTCAACATAAACGCCATATTTTTCAGCAGTCCTTTCGAGCAGATAACGGGCCACCCAAATCTGGTCACCCGCCTGGCGGGCACCTTTGGCAAAAATCTGAAATTCCCACTGACCCGCGGCAACTTCCGCATTAATTCCCTCTATATTCAAACCAGCTTCTATACAAAGGTCGAAATGCTCCTCCACAATATCACGACCGAAGGCGTTCTTCGCTCCCACCCCGCAATAATAAGGTCCTTGTGGCCTTGGGTACCCGTCTTTGGGAAAGCCAAGGGGCATATTCGTTTCAACATCGTAAAGAAAGTATTCCTGTTCAAAGCCAAACCAGAAATCTTCATCTTCTTCCAAAATGGTTGCCCTCGCGTTTGTTGAATGCGGAGTTCCATCTGCCCTTAAAACTTCGGTCATGACCAGGTATGCATTTGTCCGGTCAGGATCAGGATAAACAGCAACCGGTTTCAATAAAAGGTCTGAACTGCCTCCCTCGGCCTGCTGGGTGGAAGATCCGTCGAATGACCATACCGGACAATCTTCCAGCTTCCCGCTGAAATCCTTGGCAATCCTGGTTTTTGATCGAAGGCCCTGGGTGGGTTTATACCCATCCAGCCAGATGTACTCCAATTTACTTTTCATGTCTGTATTCTTTTAGTGTTAAGTTGTATATGTTAAAAAAGTAACTGATTCAACCTATTCCCCGGCTTAAAAAAACTTCAGAGTCGGTCAACTCATCTTGTTATAAATTATAACTTAAATCTGTTATTATTTTATAATTTGATGGTAAAAATAGAACATATTGGCACAATTATAAATGCATCTATAACATTTAGGAAAAAATTAATATAAAATTCACATATAATGTGTCGTTTTCAAATACAGCCTTCACTTGAATGGGGGGTATAGCAAGACAAAAATATAAAAAAAATTAAACACATATACACAATAGAGGCTATTTAAGCAAAAACGATGTTTTTAAATAAAAGCACCCCCTCCTCAACCACCCCGTAAAAAAAAATAAAACACAATGGGCGTTTACAGCAGGAATAAAAAAAAGCCACCCGGAAAACCGGATGGCTAAAAAATATCAAAAAAAAAAACTAACCAATCAGATTAAATCCGCAAAACGGGACCAGAACTTCAGGGATCACAATTCCATTAGATGTTTGGTTGTTCTCCAGCAAAGCGGCCACAATGCGGGGCAATGCGAGGGCGCTGCCATTCAGGGTATGGGCAGTTACCGGCTTTTTTGTTTGTTCATCGCGATACCTCAACTTAAGCCGGTTCGCCTGAAACGATTCAAAATTGGACACCGAACTCACCTCAAGCCATTTTTCCTGTGCTGCTGAAAAAACTTCAAAATCGTAAGTTAACGCAGAGGTAAAACTCATATCTCCGCCGCACAATCTTAAAATACGATAGGGCAATCCCAATTTTTTTACCAATCCTTCCACATGGCCCACCATTTCATCGAGGGTCTGGTAACTGACTGAAGGATTAACAATCTGTACAATTTCTACTTTATCAAACTGATGAAGGCGGTTTAATCCGCGTACATCCTTTCCATACGATCCTGCTTCGCGGCGAAAACAAGCACTATAGGCTGTATTTTTGACCGGAAGCTCTTTCGCTTCGAGGATCACATCGCGGTACAGGTTGGTAACAGGGACTTCAGCGGTTGGAATTAGATAAAGATCGTCTTCGGTGACATGGTACATCTGCCCTTCCTTGTCGGGGAGCTGCCCTGTGCCGAACCCGCTTGCAGCATTTACCATCAGCGGTGGTTGAATTTCAAGGTAACCGGCCTCCTGAGCTTCGTTCAGAAAGAAACTGATCAGCGCACGTTGCAGGCGGGCACCTTTTCCTTTATAAACGGGAAATCCGGCTCCTGTTAATTTGACTCCCAGTTCGAAATCGATCAGATCGTATTTTGAGGCCAGTTCCCAGTGAGGAAGTCGCGTATTTTTCAAATCAGGAATTGCTCCTCCCGTCCGTATCACAACATTATCCTCGGCCATCCGTCCCTCCGGAACCAGATCGGAAGGCAAATTAGGAAGCTGTACCTGCAATTCATACACCTGCACATCGATAGCCGCAAATTCCTCATCCAGTTGTTTCACGGAATTTTTTAGTTCCACCGTTTGTTCTTTGGCTGCATTGGCATCATCAGTCTTCCCTTCCCGGAACATCAGTCCGATTTCTTTCGAAAGCTTGTTGAGCTCCGCTTTTATCTGGTCAGCTTTGGCCTGAATTTCGTTTTTCCGCTGATAGCGGTCAATAATCTGACCGACGATCCCGGAAGCGTCAAAATTTTTCTTTCGCAGCTTTCTTATCACCAGTTCAGGATTTTCCTGTATGAATCGTAAATTAAGCATGTTGAACAGATTAAAGGTCACAGACCTGTTTATTATTTTCGTGTCACTTATTTTTCAGTCTGCCAGAAGACATAAACAGGACACCATTATTCCAGCGTACTTTATATTGCCCGGCAAAGTTATAAAATAAAAAAATCTCCTGCCTCAAACCAGACAGGAGATTCTCTCAAACTTATCGCAAGATCGTCTTAGTTGACTGAAACCACAGGTTCAACCGACACATACGACCTGTTGTCTTTTTTCTTCCTGAAAACAACAGTTCCATCGACCAGTGCAAATAATGTATGATCTTTTCCCATACCAACATTATCTCCGGGATGATGGGAAGTTCCACGCTGGCGAATGAGTATGTTGCCAGCTTTGCAGACCTGACCGCCAAATATTTTTACGCCCAGGCGTTTGCTTTCTGATTCGCGTCCGTTCTTCGAACTACCGACACCTTTCTTATGAGCCATCTTAATTAATGTTTTTAGGGTTATCCAACAATTTCTTCAATCTGAATCTGAGTTAAATACTGGCGGTGCCCGTTTTTCTTCCGGTATCCTTTTCTTCTTTTCTTTTTGAAAACGATCACTTTTTCACCTTTCAGATGCTCCAGCACTTTCGCTGTGACCTTTGCACCTTCAACAGCCGGCGTACCGATCTGTACAGTGCCCTCATTATCCAGTAAAAGAACTTTTTCAAATTCAATACTTCCTCCTTCTTCTGCCTGGAGGCGATGGACATACAATTTTTTGTCTTTTTCGACACGAAATTGTTGCCCTGCAATTTCTACAATAGCGTACATAATTACCTGTTAATTATTTCATCCGTCAGGCGGGAAATTCGTTTAAATCCTCTTGTTGAGCCTGTTCGAAAACATTGGACTGCAAAAGTATACAAATTTAAATGAATGCAAAAGATTTGTCTTTCTTTTTTTACTTTTATTGCGAAGAGCGGTTTCCGGGTCTTCCGTCTGACTAAACCGGAATGATTTAAAAAGGTTCTAAAAACAATTTAGTGTGTGTCTATCTAATTGTGGATGAAAATATTTCTCATAGACGACTAACGTCACGGACCAAGAAAGCAGAGCAAATACCCTGATTTGAGCGAAACAATTGTTATATTTGTTCCTCGTACTGCGAGAACCGCATAGCTATGCAGAAAGTAAAATTAAATATCCTGGGATTGTCAGTCAGCCAAACGCAATCCGGCGCTTATGCCCTGGTCCTGGCTGAAGAAAGCGGCGACCGGCGTATACCTATTATTATAGGTCCGGTGGAAGCGCAGGCTATTGCCATTCAGTTGGAAGGCCTTAAGCCGCCCCGGCCGCTGACGCATGACCTGTTTAAAAACCTCGCCGTCTCTTTTGACATTAATATCTCTGAAGTTATTATTTATAAGCTGGAAGAAGGAATATTTTATTCGGAACTGGTTTGTGAACTTGGTTCTCAGGAAACCCGTATCGATTCCAGAACATCCGATGCTGTTGCCCTGGCTTTACGCTTTAAATGCCCGATATACACCACCGAAGAAATACTGAGTAAAGCCGGCATCGTACTCGATCCCGAGGGCTCGTCACCGGTAGATTTCGAAGAGCCGGCACAGGAAAGCAGGAAAGTGAATGAGTCTGAATTCGAGAACTATAACGTGAATGAACTGACAAGCATGATGCATGAAGCCATTAATAACGAAAATTACGAACGGGCATCCCGGATCCGTGACGAAATCAACCGACGAAAAAAATAGACCCGCTCGCCACGAAATAGTTGCCGGAATGAGCCATATCTTGCCCACAGCAGTTTCGTTCATTAACTAACAAGCCCTTCTATGAAATCATTCCTTCGCCGATTCCTCCTGTTGATCATCCTCACCAGTTTAGCTTTCTCACGCTCCCTCGCAGGAGTTCAGCCGGACTCTTCGAGGCAGTGCGAACCCGTTCAGATTAAAGAAGTAAAACCCGGCCCGTCGAATCTGCTTCTCTCCGCGCCACAGAAATACAGCTTCAGTTTCGTGACTCTTCTCCGCGGACTGGGTGGAATGCTGGTGCTTGTTGCGTTGGGATTTATTCTGTCGAAGGACCGTAAAAACATTCCGTGGCGAACGGTTGGCGTGGGATTGCTGTTTCAGGTTTTACTTGCAGCCAGCATACTTTATGTCCCGTTTGTTCGTGCCGTTTTTGAATTATTCGGGCAGATTTTCGTAAAAATCCTCGATTTTACAAAGGCGGGGAGCGAGTTTTTGTTTGGCGGGCTCGCTGATATAGACAAGTTCGGCTCGATTTTCGCGTTCCAGATCCTGCCCACGATCATTTTCTTTTCAGCCCTGACCAGCCTGCTTTTTTACTGGGGAATCATTCAAAAAGTGGTTTGGGCACTGGCCTGGGTATTTACGAGACTGTTGAAATTATCAGGCGCTGAAGCCCTTTCAGTGAGCGGCAACATTTTTCTCGGGCAAACGGAGGCTCCCCTGATGATTAAAGCCTATTTGCCAAAGATGAATCATTCAGAGATCATGCTGGTAATGACGGGCGGAATGGCAACTCTGGCCGGCGGCGTTCTGGCCGCCTATATTGCCATGCTCGGAGGAAATGATCCGGCGATGCGTCTTGAGTTTGCAAAACACCTGCTGGCTGCTTCGGTAATGGCTGCCCCGGGGGCCGTAATATTTTCGAAGATGATGGTCCCTAATCCTGATTCGGTCAATAAAGACGCCGAAGTCAGCAAAGACCTCATCGGCAGCAATGTTCTTGACGCTATAACGAACGGAACTTCCGAGGGTATAAAACTGGCCGTCAACGTGGCCGGTATGCTGCTGGCCTTCCTGGCGCTGCTGACCATGTTTAACTTCGGACTGGCCAAACTGGGCGATTGGACCGGACTGAACGAAATGATTATTCAGGGCACTGACGGCCGCTTTTCGGAATTATCTCTCCAATTTATGCTGGGATATTTATTTGCTCCCGTGATGTGGCTTATCGGGGTGAACGTACAGGACATGATGCTTGTTGGCCGCCTGTTGGGCGAGAAACTGATCCTTACAGAATTTATCGGGTATATCAGCCTGTCGGAACTAAAAGCTGCCGGTGCCTTTGTTGAATCCAAATCTGTCATCATGAGTACGTATATCTTATGCGGATTCGCCAATTTTGCCTCGATCGGTATTCAGATCGGCGGGATCGGAGCGCTGGCGCCCGGTAAAAGGATTACCCTTTCAAAATACGGCTTGCCTGCGGTGACCGCCGGCACCCTGGCCTCGCTGATGTCGGCCACAATTATTGGCATGATCCTGGGATAGCCCCCGTCGGCACCGTACACAAGTTCATTTCGCGGTTCTTTGGTATTCCACCGAAAAACCTGTAACTTTCGGCGTTAATAAAAACGAAGAACCCGATTTTTTTACCATGAGGCAATACCTTGATTTACTGGATCACATCCTGAAAAACGGCGTCGAAAAGAAAGACAGGACCGGGACCGGAACGATCAGTGTTTTTGGACACCAGATGCGTTTCAACCTGGAAGAGGGCTTCCCGGTTGTAACCACAAAAAAACTTCACCTCAAGTCAATTATCTATGAACTACTGTGGTTCCTCGCCGGCGACACGAACGTGAAATACCTTCAGAATCACGGAGTACGGATCTGGAACGAATGGGCCGACGAAGACGGAAACCTCGGGCACATTTACGGATACCAGTGGCGCTCATGGCCAACATCAAACAATGGCCACATCGATCAGATCAGCCAGGTCATCAATGATATTAAAAAGAACCCCGATTCCCGCCGGCTCATCGTCAGTGCCTGGAACGTCGGAGAACTTGAGCTGATGAACCTCCCCCCCTGTCATCTCCTGTTTCAGTTTTACGTGGCAAACGGTAAGCTGTCCTGCCAGTTGTATCAGCGGAGTTGTGACGTTTTTCTTGGCGTTCCGTTCAACATCGCCTCGTACGCCCTGCTGACCATGATGATGGCGCAGGCTACAGGGTTAAAGCCCGGTGACTTTGTCTGGACCGGCGGCGACGTTCACATCTACCAGAATCATTTGGAACAGGTGAAACTGCAACTAGGCCGGGAACCTAAAAAACTTCCGCAGATGAAGATCAACCCGAAAGTCACCTCCATCTTTGATTTTAAGTACGAGGACTTTGAGTTGGTCAATTACGACGCTCATCCGCATATCCCGGGGAAAGTAGCCGTGTAATAGCAAAGGGCCAATTTAACAGTTTAACAATTTGACAATTTCCTCCAACATATCGTTAATTGCAGCGATGGCTTTGAATAAAGCGATCGGAAAAAACAACGACCTGCTGTTTCATCTGACAGGTGATCTGAAACGGTTCAAAGCCATAACGAGCGGGCATACCATCATTATGGGCCGGAAAACACTGTTGTCATTGCCCAAATGGCCGCTGTCAAACCGCCGCCATATTGTTCTTACCGGAGATCCCGGCGCCCGGTTTGGCGGTTGCGAAACCGCATCATCGGTTAAAGAAGTGTTTCAAATGATAACGGGAGATGAAGAAGCGTTTGTCATTGGAGGCGGTTCAGTTTACCACCAGTTTTATCCCCTGGCAGAAAAACTCTATTTAACCCTTGTCCATCAGGATTTTGAAGCCGACACATTTTTTACCGACATGGATTTTTCAGACTGGGAGCAGATAAGCCGGGAAGACCATTACGACGAAAAAAGCGGTCTTGACTATTCCTACATTGATCTGATCAGGAAAGTCTGAAACTGCGCATCGTCCACGGCGCGTGGGGCATAGAAAAACCGGAACAGAAAACAGGGTCTTGTGTCTTACGACTTTCTCACTGCTAACTGCTAATAAAGCAATTTTCCCAGATTTTCGAAGCGGTTTTGATAATCAAGCATCGATCGCCGGATTACTTCATAGGCCTCTTCAACCCCATAGGTATGCGTAATTTCAGTATCTTTGTCTTTACCGGGCATATCCTTGTAAGTTAAGAAATAATGCTTTAACCGTTCCACAACAAACGAGGGCAGGTCGTCCACATCACGATATCCCTCATAAACCACATCGTTATCCAGCACAGCGATGATCTTATCGTCGGCCTCGTTCCCGTCAATCATCCGGAAACCGCCAATTGGGAGCGCATGGACGATGATATCGCCATGGGTAATATCCTTTTCCGTCAGCACGCAGATATCAATCGGGTCGCCATCGCCCCGGATGTCGACTTTTCCGGTCTTCTCCATACAATATTCGCCCACCAGTTTTCCACAAAAGGTCTGCGGGATAAAACCATAAAGGGCCGGAATGACGTTCGAATATTTTTGCGGACGGTCCAAAAATAAATATCCGCTATCCTTATCGATTTCGTACTTCACTGTGTCGGTGGGAACCACTTCAATAAATGCCGTTACTTTTGCGGGCGCTTCATTGCCGATGGCTATTCCGTGCCAGGGGTGCGATTTGTAACGCAGCCCCATTAAGCGTCCAATGGGGTCAGAGAGTCTGTCTACCATGCTATTTTTTTTAAAACATAATGGAATAACCGGATATGAACAGAAATGTTTCTGTCAGTCACTTAAATTTAACGCAATAATAGAAAATTTATGGTTTTCGTACTATCGGTCAAAAATCACGGTCCCCTGGTGTTGGGCAACCACGAAGACCGGCTTTACAAGTTGGTTCCCCCTATTGTCAACAAGGGTGATCAGATGTTTGCCCGGTTGAAGCTCAACCGCCATCTGATGGGATACTGTCGTTTGCCCCAGGTAGCGATCGTCCAGGTGCCAGTAGATTTCGGAGACAGGCGAGGAATGCGCTGCTTCCAGAATGACACGTCCCGTCGAGCCGTCGAGCGGTACAGGAACGAAGATCCGGTTATTCTCGCGGGGGTAGATCATTTCCATGACCGGTAAGTCGAAAGCACCGGCACAATCGGGATGCAGCGGAGGCAGGGACCGGTAGAAAGGATTTTGCTTTTTATAATACCATTCCATGACCGGGGGCAACACAAACCAGGGCTGGTGGATCATCTCCGCCGGAGAAACACAGCCGGAAACTGCCTGCCACTTGCCGGTCCTGTCAAGATGAACCAGGTGGTGATACGGACAGGCTTCTGTATTCAACCCCTTTTTCATGACCAGAACAGTATCAGCTCTGCAACACCACTGCCCCATCCGGCAGCCGCTCTCCAGGCAAACCGGAATCGCCTTCATTTGATCGACCGGAGCGGTATACCACTTTCCGGCCGGCAGCAAGCCAAAGGTATCAAACAATAGCGGAGCGGCAGCGGCAGTACCGGTCAGTCCCGGCCTTCCTTCACCATCAGCATTTCCACACCAGACGGCTACCACAAACTCCCGGCTTAGTCCAACTGCCCAGGCATCCCTGAATCCAAAACTGGTACCGGTTTTCCACGCAACCTGTCGGGACGAGGAGAACGATTCCCAGCCCGACTCCTCATCCGGGCGGTTTACCTTTAGCAAGGCTTCGAGGGTGAGCCATGCAGCCCCGGCAGATATTGGAGGAACTGCTGACACTTTCTTTGGAAAGTCTGTGACCCGGTATACCGGATCTCTGAAGTCATCTTTCCAGGCAACACCGTCCTCCTGCTCGTCATGCAGGAGTATCCTCCCCAACGAAGCATAGGCGCCGGCCAGATTCCAGAGATTTACCTCTGCACCACCCAAGATAAGTGATAATCCGTAATGAGAAGAGGGCTTATTCAACGTTGAAAAACCCAGTTTTTTCAGAAGACTGCAAAAACGGTCATATCCGTAATCACGCAGCATTCTCACTGCGGGAATATTCAGTGACTGTGACAGCGCCATTGAAGCCGGTACCGCTCCTGCAAACCCCAGATTAAAATTTTGGGGGCTGAATCCTGCAATCTGAGTAGGAATATCGGGGATAAGCGTATTGGGCAAAATAAGGCCGTCGTCCTGCATCGCTGCATAAAGGAATGGCTTCAGAATGCTGCCCGAACTTCGTGCTGAGCGGATAATATCAACAGCCTCACCATGTCTGCCATCCGCCAGATCAGGCGAATTACCCACATAGGCCAGCACCTCCCCTTTCTCCACATTCATCACAAGTACAGCAGCATTATGGATCTCACTGGCCTTTAGCCTGATCAGGTGGCGCCTGATAAGATCATTCAGGTGCGTCTGGAGTCCGCTGTTCAGAGTCGTGGTGATGCGCTCGCCCCGATGTTCCTGTATGACCCGCCCGAGCAGGTGCGGGGCCAGGCGGGGAACCGGGTATATTTTTCCGGGCAGGGGTTCCAGCCTGGCCAGTTCATTGGTTTCTCCGTCGATGATCCCTGCTTTTTCAAGCCGATTGAGCAGCCGGTTACGCTTCTCCAGAAGCAAATCGTTTTTTTTACCTGGATAGATCAGGGAAGGAGCGTTGGGCAACACAGCCAGGGTGGCCGATTCGGCCCAGGACAACTCGTCGGCAGTCCGCCCGTAATAACGCCACGCGGCAGCATCCAGTCCAACCACATTGCTGCCAAAAGGAGCATGCGAAGCATACAATACCAACAGTTCCTCCTTGGTATACGACAACTCAGCCCGGACGGCCAATGACATTTCCAGAATTTTTTGCCATAGTGTCCGGGGCTTCCCCTTTCTTGAAAGCCGGATCAACTGCATGGTGAGCGTGCTCCCGCCACTTACCACTTCTTTCTTTTCGATATTCTGCACCAGCGCCCGTCCCAGTGAAAAAGGATTCACTCCCGGATGCCGGTAAAAATACCTGTCCTCGAAGGCCAGCACGCAGGCTTTAAATTTCTCAGGAACCAACCCGGCCTCCGGGAATCGCCATTGCCCGTCGCCGGCTATATGCGCCCCCAGCAACGTCCCGTCCCTGCTTTCGATCACAGTCGATGTCGGATCGGAAAACAGCGGATCCGGCAAGCTAAACCACCAAATGATGAATGACGTGATTATTACACCTGTTACCGCTATCTGTTTCGTTTTGCTCTTTTTTTTCATAGATTAGCCGCAAACTGCACCGTTACCTGACCACCTCAACCCATCGGCCCGGTTTGCGGGCGTAGATGCGGTTGTCATACATCGCTTCACACTGCACCGACGGAAGGTAGAATGTTCCTTCATAGGCCGCGTTAAGCAGGATACGGAATGTCTTCTGTTCGCCCGGCTTCAGATCAAAGTAGGTGTATACCCGGTCGTCCCTGACATTTTGATAATCGAAGGGGTCGCTTTTCAACGAACTTTCCAAATCATTTGCCCGGCTGTTCAGGATCTCCCAACCCGGGGGGAAGATCGTTGTCAGCGCCAGTTCCCGGTAGGTCTCCCGCTGTCCCGGATGCCTGACCCGAACCTCCGCCACCAGGTCAGTTCCCTGGCGAATGACAGCCGGATTGATCTGCCGGCCCTGCAGGTCAGTGTAGCTGACTTCCAGCAGGAGGTTGTCCTGAACCGACGTGCTGTCGCCGGCTACCGGAATCCCCTCGGCGATTACGCGCGCATAAAGGTATTTATTGGAGTTATTTTGAACCTTCACGGAGGCCTTCTTATTGTTTTTCAGTGGCAGGACCTTTTGCCAGAGCACTTTCTGTGTAGCCACTTTTTCAATTTCGGAGCCATTTACAGAAACCCCGGCATTCAGTTGCCCCTGTCCGGGATACCCTCCGCCTGCAAAATGAGCGACAGCCAGCAGGCAGTATGCTGTGGTTTGCGTACTCATCCATTCGCCCGATGCCAGGTGCGCCGACAGATCTGCGATCAGGGGGAAAGCTTCTGTTTTCCGGTTGAGCAGAACCAGTGTCTCAGCAATCATGGCCCGGTCTCTCAGCTCAGATCCGTATGTGCCGGAAAGCTCCCGGTAGGTGTTTACCTCTCTGGATAACCGGTTGATCAGATTTTCGGCCACTTCCGGACGTCCGGCCAGGATGTAGGCCGCCGCAAGGTTCCAGCGGGCCATCAGGCCCAGTCCGCTTTCCTCCCGCAACCTGTTCATGGCCCCAAATTCAGGGCTGCCGGCTAAAGCCAGTGTATACAGGCGGTAAGCCTGGATCAGGTCGTCCTGCACATAGCTGGCCGTCCCTTTGCGCCAGTTTCGCGCCTCATTTTTCTGAAAGTCAAGCCATTTATCTTTCACGCCGAAGGGCATTGAATAGCCCGCCTCTTCGGCCTTCAGCATAAAATGGCCCGCATAGCTGGTCCCCCAGGGCGATGAATACGGAGTACCGGGCCAGTAACTCATTCCTCCGGTACCCAGGATAAATCCGGGTAATTGTACCAGGGCCGCACGGATATAGCCTTCCGCCGCCTTCTTTTGCTCTGCCGTGACTTCTGTGAGCCTTCCCAGCAGCAACTGCGGGAAGGCACCTGAAACGACCTGTTCAATGCAACCATGTGGATACCGGATCAGTTCACTGAGGCGGCTGCTAAGGTTCAGCGGCGGTATTTCGGAAAGCTCAAGCCGTGCCGCGTTGGTTCCCGGCATACCGGGTGCCTCAATTGCAGCTTCCCAGCTCTCGCCGGCTGCTATGAGCCCGGCGGTGACATCGACAACCCGCGGATTGGAAGGCCTGACTTCAATTTCAATTTCCTGGCTGGCCGAATAGCTTCCGCTTTTCGCGGTCACACTGATCTTGCCGACGCCGGTTTTT
>JBCFBK010000039.1:0-55768 GCA_038562555.1 Prolixibacteraceae bacterium
GTCAAATACGGACGCAGGAACATTGCGCTGTTAACCATTGCCCCTACCGGAACCACCAGCCTGATGACGCAAACCACCTCAGGGATTGAGCCTGTCTTTATGCCCGTATACAAACGCCGGCGCAAGGTGAACCCGAACGATAAGGATGTGCGCATTGATTTCGTGGATGAAGTCGGTGACAGTTGGGAAGAGTATATTGTCTTTCATCATAAGTTTGTGACCTGGATGAAAACCAATGGCTACGAGGTCAATAAAAACTACAGCCAGGAAGAGCTCGACGAGATGGTCAGCAAGTCACCTTACTTCAAGGCTACATCGAACGATGTGGACTGGATGAATAAAGTGCGGATGCAGGGACGGATACAGAAGTGGGTGGACCATTCGATCAGTGTTACCATTAACCTGCCTGCCGATGTGGAGGAAGAGTTGGTTGGAAGGCTCTATTTTGAAGCCTGGAAGAGCGGATGTAAAGGAGTGACTGTTTACAGGGATGGTTCACGTACCGGCGTGCTGGTGACCAGCAATAAAGAAGAACGGCGGAAAGCAAACAACAAATTTCCTACAAAACGTCCGGAAGAACTGGATGCGGATGTGGTTCGTTTTCAGAATAGCAGAGACAAATGGGTGGCATTTATCGGATTGATCGATGAAAAACCCTATGAAATCTTTACCGGTTTACAGGACGACGAAGACGGCATTTTGCTGCCCCGCACCGTGACCCGCGGAAAGATCATCAAAAACCGGGACGAGGAAGGAAATTCACGGTATGATTTCCAGTATACAAACAAGCATGGCTACAAGACCACCATTGAAGGATTGTCGTATAAATTCAACCCGGTATTCTGGAATTATGCCAAGCTGATATCGGGCGTATTGCGGCACGGTATGCCTATTCACAAGGTGGTGGATACCGTAACGAGCCTGCAGCTCGACAACGATACCATTAACAGCTGGAAAGCCGGCGTGGCGCGCGCCCTGAAAAAATATATCCCGAACGGGACGGTTGCGGATGGCACCATTTGCGGCGAGTGTGGGTCCAGGAACGTGTTCTACCAGGAAGGCTGCCTGACCTGCCAGGATTGCGGATCGTCGAAATGCGGATGATGAAATAAAAAAGGGACCGGCGATTTTTTGCCGGCCCCTTTTTTTATGGCTTTATGCAGCGCTGGTCGAAAAAACTTCATCAAGGACGTCCGGATAAAGCTTTCCGAATTTGTCTGTACACCACTTGATCAGTTCGTCCAGTTCGCGGGGTTCCTCCACCCAGTTAACACACTTGGTAAGCTCCTTTCGAAACAGATCTTTACTTGAACTAATTTTAGGTAAAATGACTTTTGCGTATTCTAACATGGCTTCTGAACGTTTAAATGTTTGTACTAATATAACAATCAAAAGCCGGGAAAAGTATGATGAAAAACACAACTTAACAGAATTTAACTCCTGAAATTAATCCTTAACCGGATTGAAATAACTGGTATCCTGATTGTTCCGGCTCTGTAATTTTCGGCTTGTTTTTTAACATGAATGGAAGAATCAAGAATATAGAACCAAGAGCCAAGAGTCAGGGCAAGAATAGAAAAAGCTGTTAGCTGTTAGCTGTTAGTAAGAATGAAAAACAGTTACCTTGCAACCTTGTTACCTTTTCCGGTTTCCGTTCCTGGTCTTACGACTTACGACTAGATACTTACGACTCTTATACTTTTCACAAAGCCGGCGATCTTGTCTTCCAGTTTGCCTTCGGCTTCCAGCGCTTTTACAAAGGCGCTTCCGATAATGGCCCCGTGGGCATATTGACAGGCATTTTCGAAGGTTTCACGGTTTGAGATGCCAAAGCCGATAAGCCGGGGATTCTTTAGCTGCATTTGCCGGATACGGTCAAAATAATCCTGAAGGAAGTCGGATACCTTGTTTTTAACGCCCGTGGTAGCGGAGCTTGAAACCATATAGATAAATCCGGTTGAAGCGTCATCAATTTCATGCAGGCGCTTTTCTGTTGTTTGCGGGGTGATGAGCAAAATATTATGCAGCCCGTATTTTTCGAATGTTTCCCGGAATTCTTCCCGGTAAACATCCAGGGGCAGGTCGGGCAGGATAAGTCCATCGATACCCGTTTCCGCACATTTTTGACAAAAATTTTCAAGGCCAAACTGAAGGACCGGATTGAGGTATCCCATCAGGATAAGGGGGATCTTTACCTGCTCCCGGATGTGCTGAAGTTGCTCAAACAGCCTTTTTATACTCATGCCGTTGGTAAGGGCGGTATGGCTGCTCTGCTGGATGACGGGACCATCGGCTACCGGATCGGAAAAAGGCATTCCGATCTCGATCAGGCTGACGCCATTTTTCTCTAGTTCGCGGATAATCGTTACCGTATCGTCAGGTCCGGGATATCCGGCAGTGAAATAAACAGAGAGGATGTTCTTCTTTTTATCAACGAACAGTTGATTGATTCGATTTTGTATCATGATTGCAGGTGTTTATGGAGACCGGAAGCCGGAGACCGGAGACCGGGTAAAAATTAATAATTAAAATAGTCTAAATAGGTTTCCATGTCTTTGTCGCCACGCCCGGAGATATTAACCACGGTAATGTCTTCAGGTTTGAATGTGATTTTTTTCAGAGCGGCCAGCGCATGGGCTGATTCCAGTGCCGGAATAATACCTTCCAGCTGGGTCAGTTGCAGGGCGGCTTCAAGAACTTCCTCGTCGGTTGCCCAGAGGTAGGTAGCCCGTTTGGCCGTGAACAGATGGGCATGCATCGGACCGATGCCCGGATAATCAAGTCCCGCCGAAATGGAATAAGGTTCGGTAATTTGCCCGTCGGCAGTTTGCATTACATACGAACGGGAGCTGTGCAGAACACCCGGCTTGCCGAGCGTGAGGGTTGCGGCCGATTCACCGGTATGGACGCCTTTCCCTGCTGCTTCCACCCCGATCAGTTCCACCTGCTCCTGGTCCAGAAAATGATAAAAGGCGCCGGCTGCATTACTGCCGCCTCCGACGCAGGCAATCACACGCGATGGCAGTTCCTTTCCGGTTTGCTCGTCAAGCTGCCATTTGATTTCTTCGCTGATAACCGACTGGAACCGGGCAACCATGTCGGGAAAAGGGTGCGGACCTACCACCGAACCCAGGATGTAGTGTGTATCGACGGGATTGCTGATCCAGTCGCGCATAGCCTCGTTGGTGGCATCCTTCAGTGTTTTGTTCCCCGACTCGACCGCTATCACGCTGGCACCCAGCATACGCATCTTTTTGACGTTGGGAGCCTGACGCTGTACATCCAGGGCGCCCATGTAAACCACGCATGTCATGTTCATAAGCGCACAGACCGTAGCGGTTGCCAGGCCGTGCTGGCCGGCGCCTGTTTCGGCAATGATCCGCGTTTTTCCAAGCGCCCTCGCGAGCAGGATCTGCCCGATCGTGTTGTTGATCTTATGGGAGCCGGTATGGTTCAGATCTTCGCGTTTCAGATAAATGTGGCTCTGATAGCGCTCCGACATCCGTTTGGCATAATAGAGCGGTGAAGGCCGCCCCACATAATGCTTAAGCAGTTCGATAAAATCCTGCCTGAAATTGTACGAGTTGATGATACCCATGTATTTTTCCTGCAGTTCGCTGATGTTGGGGTACATCATCTCCGGGATGTAGGCTCCGCCAAATTCCCCGTAATAACCTTTTCTGTTAACCTGGTAGTTCATATTTTGAAAAATTGAAAAATTGTAAAAATTGATTCTCAGATTCTCGGATTTTCTGACTGTCTGAACATCTGAAAATCTGATTGTCTGACCGTCTGTCTTGTGTCTAACCTCTTATTTCCTCCATAAACCGTCTCACAGCTTCGGTATCTTTCATTGCCGGGGCGATCTCGAAACCGCTGTTAATGTCGATGCCGCTGAATTGCGGATGCCGAATGGTTTTCAGTTGCTTTACGTCGTCCGGACCGATTCCGCCGCTCAGAAAAAACGGAACCGGGAACCGGTAACGATCCAGGATCTCCCAGTTGAATTTTAATCCGGTGCCCCCGGCAAGCTTCCCTTTGGTGTCGAAAAGGAAGTAAGCTGCCGCAGACGTGTACGCTTCCATGATATTAAAGTCGAAGGTATCGTGCAGCGAAAATGCTTTGATAACGGCCAGGCCGCTTTCCCTGACCGTCCGGCAATATTCAGGCGTTTCAGTCCCGTGCAGTTGCGCGGCAAAGAAGCCATATTTTTCGCATTGCTCAATGAGCAGCCCGGGATCTTGGTTCACAAAAACCCCGATTTTCCCGATCTCGGGGGGAACGCGTTCAAAAACGGATGGATCAGGATCGCGGCCGACATACCGCGACGATACAGGCTGAAAGATAAAGCCCATATAATCCGGTTTTAATTCGGCTATCTGACCGATATTGCCGGGCTCGCGCATTCCGCAAACTTTAATAAGCGGTCGTGAGTCGTGAGTTGTGAGTTGTGAGTTGTCAGACATACTGCAGGTTTTAGGCTTTTTACTTGTCCTTCCGGTCTCCGGTTTCCGGTTTTCGTGTGCTGATCTCTGCGATGAACTGTTTGCAGGCCTGGGCCGGGTTGGAGGTTTTCATGAAATTTTCGCCCATTAAGAAACCTTCAAAGCCGGCATTGCGCAGGTAACGAACATTTTCGGCCGACGAAAGTCCGCTCTCGGAAATCCGGATCAACGTCGCGGGAAGCAGGTGGCTCAGCCGGACGGAAGTTTCCAGGTCTACCTGGAAAGTTTTCAAATTTCTGTTGTTTACGCCCACCAGGTCGACGAAAGGGTTGATTTTCTCAATTTCGCTTTCCTCATGAACCTCGGCCAGCACTTCCATTCCCAGTTCTTTTGCTGTCCGCGCCAGTTCGAGCATTTCATCCTTGTCCAGGCTGGCTGCTATAAGCAGGATCAGATCGGCTCCGTATGCTTTGGCTTCGTAAATCTGCCACGGATCGAGGATGAAATCTTTCCGGAGAATGGGGCTGTGTGGATTGGCGGCTCGGGCCTTCTCCAGATCGCGGAGTGAACCCCCGAAGTATCGGCTATCGGTCAGTACCGACAGGCCCGACACCCCCGCCGACACATAGCCGGTGGTCACGCGGACCACTTCAGCATCGGGATTGATGATGCCTTTGGAGGGCGATTTGGTTTTGAACTCGGCAATAATACCGCTGGCGCCCGGCTCCCTTAACGCTCCTTTCAGTGAGTTGCAGGACCGGGTAAAGAGCGGGGATTCGCAAAGCCCCAACAGGCTCATCTTTGCTTTCGCTTCAGCGATTTCGAGCCGCTTACAGGCATTTATTTCGTCAAGTATCGTCATATTTTAGTCATAAGTAATTAGTCGTAAGTTGTAAGACCAGGAACGGAAACCGGAAAAGGAACAAGGTTGCATGGTTGCAAGGTGACAAGGTAACATGGTACTGTTTTTCATCCCACGAGTTTTTGAAAGGCGCGGAGGGCTTTTTTTCCATAAAGGGAGTCTTCTGCTTCAGCGATACAAAATGACAGTTCCTTGTGCGGTTCAACCGTTTTCAGGGCTATTGCCGTATTGGCGATAACCACCTTGTTTTGCGCTTCCGTTCCGTCTCCCTTCAGTACGTTCCTGAAGATCGACGCTGCTTCTTCAATCGTATCGCCCCCGAAAAGATCCTCCGCATTAATTTTTTTCGAATTGAAATCGGCCGGCATTAGTCTTCCGGACCCTGCGTTCGAAACAAAAGTCAGCGGTCCGGTCAGCGAAATTTCATCATAACCGTCTTCACTGTGCAGGATCGTATAATTGGCCGGCGTATTCCTGAAAACCTCGTGAAACAGGCTCATCACGTCCGCGTTGTAAACGCCCACCAACTGGTTTTGCGGTTTGCTGGGATTGACCATTGGTCCAAGCATATTCAGAAAGGTTTTTATTCTGAGCGCTTTCCGGATCGGCGCCACGGTTTTGAGGGCGGGGTGGAAAAGAGGGGCATGCATATAGCAGATCCCGGTCTGATCCAGCTCCCTCTTCAGGCGGTCTTCGTCGGTTGTAAATTTGTATCCGAAATATTCCAGCACGTTCGATGAGCCGCAGGCGGAAGAGGCTGCATAATTGCCATGCTTGGCCACTTTGACACCGGCTCCGGCCAGGACAAAAGAAGACAAAGTCGATACGTTGAACGTGTTTTTCCCGTCACCGCCTGTTCCGCAAACATCAATGGTATTGAATTCCGAAAAGTCGAGCTTGACCGAAAGTCCCAGCAGCGCCTGGCGGAATCCGCTCAGTTCAGCTCCCGTAACCGGGCGCATCAGGAATACTGTAATGAATGCGGCCACTTCGGCATCGGAATATTTTCCTTGCGTAATTTCCGTGAAAACATGCTGAGCCTGTTCGGTGTCCAGGGTGTTTTTTGCTACCAGGTAAGATAGTATTTCCTTCATGACGCTTAAATTGTTATATTGATTTTCAGATTCTCAGATTGTCTGAATATCTGACTGTCTGTTATCTTGTGTCTGACAGCCAGTTGCCGATAATTTGCTCGCCGTAGGGAGTCAGTACCGACTCGGGATGAAACTGTACGCCCCTGACGTTGTACTGCAGGTGTTTAAGCGACATAATCAACCCCTGTTCGTCAAGGCTTGTTACCTGGAGACTGCTTTCAGGAAAACCCTCCTGATCGACGGTCCAGGAATGATAGCGTCCGGCTTCAAACTGAAGGGGAACATTTTCATATAAAACCGGGTCGGGAGCGGTTTGGGTGACCGGGCTGGCAATTCCGTGAAGCACCTGCGACATGTTGCTGAGCTTCGCGCCAAACACCTGTCCGATGGCCTGGTGTCCGAGGCATACGCCAAGCATGCTTTTTCGCGGGGCGTATTCGCGGATAATATCGAGCAGCAAACCGGCTTCTTCGGGAAGTCCCGGCCCCGGAGAAAGTATGATCTTGTCGTATTCTTCCAGATCGCTCAGCTCCAGTTCGTCGTTGCGGAATACAGCGACCGGCAAACCCGATATTTTTTTAATGGCATGCACCAGGTTGTACGTGAAAGAATCGTAATTGTCAATAACTGCTATTTTCATCGTTGAAATTTTTAGTCGTAAGTAATTTGTCGTAAGACCGCAAATTGATTTTCAGATTCTCTGACTGTCTGAATATCCGGTAGTCTGAATATCTGACTGTCCGTCTTGTTTCTTCCTCCTCATATCTCCTTTGCTATTTCCAGTGCTTTTTTTAGTGCTGCCAGTTTATTATTCACTTCCTGAAGTTCGTTTTCTTCGACCGAAGCAGCAACGATACCTGCGCCTGCCTGGTAGTAAAGCCGGTTTCCCTTGCTCAGGAAGGAACGGATCATGATGGCATGATTCAGGGTGTTGTTGAAACCCAGAAAGCCGATGGTCCCTCCGTAATAGCTTCGCCGTTGATTTTCGTAGCGGTCGATCAGTTTCATGGCCATGTGTTTTGGAGCTCCGGACAGTGTTCCTGCCGGGAAGGAATTTCCTAAAACAGCAACCATATTGGGATCGTCGGGCAGTTTTCCCGATACTTCCGACACCAGGTGGATCACGTGAGAGAAATACTGGACCTGGCGAAAGCTGTCTACCCTGACATTTTCTGCATTCCGGCTCAGGTCGTTCCTGGCCAGGTCGACCAGCATGACATGTTCTGCGTTTTCCTTGGGGTCGGCACAAAGCTTCTCCGCCAGCACCCGGTCCTGCTCGTCATTTCCTGACCGCCGGAAGGTTCCCGCAATCGGATTGATGATCGCCCTGTTCTTTTTGATCCGCAATTCAGCCTCGGGACTGGATCCGAAGATCCTGAAATCGCCGTAATCGAAGAAAAAGAGATAAGGGGAGGGGTTAACGGAGCGCAGGGCCCGGTAAACATTGAAATCGTCGCCGGTGAATTGTTGTGAATACTGTCGGGAAAGGACAATCTGGAATACATCGCCCCGGCGGCAATGCTCTTTCCCCTTGCTGACCATATAACGGTACTCATCGTCGGTAATGTTCGACGTCTCGCCGCCGTCCAGATTAAAACGGTTGGCCGGGAACGAGAGGTTACGCAGCAATGATTCGATCTGGTTCATCTCGGCTGTCTCCCCTTCAGGTAAATTCTCAATAAGGGTAATCACGTCTTTATGATGATCGATGGCGAGGATGTATTTATAAAAGCAATACTTCACCTCCGGTATGGCGTAGCTCTCTTTTCTTTCGGCTTGAATATCGATCTTTTCGAAGTATTTTACGGAGTCGTAGCTCATATATCCAAACAGGCCGTTGACCGGGGCGCCGGCTCCGTCACCGCTCAGCCGGAATGATCTGAAGAAGGCGTTCAGCTCGCCGGCTACCGGATGGCGGGCATCGATCTGCGTGGTTTGAACCGGCAGGCCTTTCCGCTCGATGGTGATTGTTCCGTTGTCGGCCGTAAAGCAGGCCAGGGGCTTAATGCAAATGAACGACCATGCATTTTCGTGCCCGTGATAGTCGGAACTCTCCAGCAGGATGGAGTGGGGGTACAGTTCCCGGAATTTCAGGTACACGCTCACCGGGGTGAGCGTGTCGGCAAGGATGCTCTTGATGTTTACTTTTACAGAGATCGGGTTCATATAAATGGATTTTTCAAATTTTGCACAAAAAAAAGCGGCTTACCGTGTCCGATAAGCCGCTTTTTCATTCATGACTGGCATGACTGCTACTTCTCTCCACGGGTATGTGAAAAGTTTTCGCGCCACCAATTTGTTGTCATAAATGTACTCATGTCCGCTATTTTTAAAAATACCAATATGGCTGTTTCTTCTTAAAGAAGATCCCACCACGGAAGCCATATTGTATTTAAAGTTTCACTTTGAAAGTGTAAAAGAATAAATTTAAAACCGGATTTGCAAATTTTTTTGCGTTAAATAATTATTAAGGCACGGGGCTTCAGGCTACGGACGGCCGGCAGCCTGAAGCTTCCTTGCTTACCGGTTTGGTACATCGATATTGACCGGGAGGCTTTCACCTTTAATGGTGATGAGGTTGCTCACTTCGTAAAAAAGCTTTAAAGAAGGCATTTGGGCAACTTCGTCGGAGGTGCCTTCCAGGTCAATGGCCACGGAACGATGTGCTTCGAGGGTGATGTACGCAGGAGCTGAAAAGCCAACGGAAGGCTGACGTTTTCGCAGCCGGAAGCTAATATCGCTGTCGTTATAAATACTGATGGTCTTGATCTCGTGATTTTGCAGGCGGACCTGCGGACTTTTCACCTGGATTGAATTCAGGAAAATGGGTGTCAGGAAACGCCGTTCGCCGACAATGGTGTCACCGCCAAAATAAGCAGCCGTGCGTCGCTCAAGCAAGGCTTGTTTTACGGCACCTGCTGTTTTTTCGGTTGCAAAAACAAGCGTTACCGGCCGTTGTTTTTCCCCCTTGACCCTACTTGCCGGCGCGTGTATGTCGGAATTCGCGAAGATGGTGAGATTCCTCTCATCGGCCCATTTCAGAGCGATGGGGTAATACTCGTTTTCGCTGAATATTTCGATACCTTTCATGATCCCGGCGCCGGTCAGGCGGGTATGGTCGGTCCACCATTCGGTGGCCTGGGGCTGTTGTTCTTTCCGCCCCGGATGGTTCCAGAAAACAAATGCACCCTGTTCCCGTGCCTCAACACAGGCTTCCCACCAGTCTTCACGTTCAATTAAATTGGCATTTTTAAGAAAGATCGCATTCAGGTGCCCGGGAGGCATTTTTCGGGTGATCTCAGCGCCTTTTATCAGCAGGATCCCGATCTGGTTGGCGAGGGGCTCTGCAATCTCAAAGACCCTGTTGTGGTCGGCATCCAGATCCTGCGAGTGAGGGCGATACTCAACGTGGTCGGTAATGGAGATGACATCCAGTCCTTCCATCCAGGCTTCCTGCACCCTGACCGTGGGCCAGACATCGCCATCGGAGAAGACCGTATGCATGTGGAAATCGCATTTCAGCGTTTTATATCCGAGAATGTCGGGGATATGGATTTCCTTCCGGTTTTGTGTAAATCCGGATGAAACTGTAAACAGAAAGAACCCCAACAAGCTGATTAATAGGTTATGCATGGTTCATATTTTTTTGAAAGTTAGTTAAAAGTGGTGTAGTTTAGCGATAGATCCTGTTAAAGAATTGTTGTTTTTTCAGGCACGCTTCAGGAAAGCTTGCGGGGTTTTCTTTCGTCTTTTCGTGATCAGCTTCAGCCATTTCATTAAGCCGAACAGGATGACCAGCGTAAAAATGATCGAAGCTCCCGACGGAATATCGGCAAAAAATGAAATCAGCAAACCGCTGAATGAGCCCAGAAAAGCGAAGCCCACCGACAGGAACATCATCCGTTTAAAATCGTTGGTAAAAAGATTGGCTGTTGCCTGTGGCAGGGTCAGCAACGAAAGGATCAGGATAATGCCTACCACACGGATGTTCAATACGATGGTAATGGCAATCAAGCTCATAAGCAGGTAATTGATGCGGTTTACGGCCAGACCGGTCGTTTTGGCGAATTCTTCGTTAAAAGCCACATACAGGATTGTCCGGTACATGGTCAGAAAGAAGCCGGCAAGAACCAGGCAAAGCGACGCCATGAGCCAGATTTCGGTGGTCGATACCGTGAGGATGCTCCCGAATAAATAGCTCATCAGGTTGGGTGCGTATCCCGGTGACAGGTAGATAAAGATGATACCGATCGCCATGCCCAACGACCACCAGATGGCAATGGAAGAATCTTCTCTCAACTTGCCTTTTTGTGTGAAAAACTGGATACCCAGGGCCGATAAGACAGAAAAAACGGCAGCGCCAAAAAGAGGATTCAGGCCCAAAAAATAACCGATACCGATGCCGCCAAATGAGGCGTGGGTAATGCCGCCGCTAATGAACACAATGCGCCGGGAAACAATGTAGGTTCCGATCAGTCCGCAGCTAATGGCGCTGAACAGTGACGCCCAGAAGGCATGCAAAAAAAAATCGTATGAGAACAGATCAATGAATGTGTCCATGTTCGTGCTCCTTGTCGTGCAATTTTAATACCGTGTGAGGAATATCTCCGTGTGTGATGATCTGCAACGGGCAGTTATAAGAGGCCAGTTGTTCGGAACTGATGACGTTGTCGGGATGGTAATGCAGGTGCATGTTGACGCAGGCTATGGTTTTCACGTAATAGGTGATGGTACCGACGTCGTGCGATACCAGGACAATAGCCATCCGTTTATTTAATTCTTTCAGCTTTCCGTACAGTTCATTCTCAAAATGGTTATCGACGAATGAATCAGGTTCATCCAGTATCAGCAATTCCGGATCATTCATGAGTGAGCGGCAAAGAAAAACACGTTGCATCTGGCCGCCCGAAAGTTCGCCGATGGCTTTGTTTCGCAGATGGCTGATGCCCATTTCGCTGAGGAGGGCTTCTGCATGCTCAATTTCAGTCCGCTTGTTTTTAAAAAGGCTGAAATGCTGTCCTTCCGATTTGCCGGAGCGGACGACATCAATCACTTTTATGGGGAAACGTTTATCGATTTGGTTGATCTGCGGGAGATAGCCAATTTTCGCTGCAGGTATATGAAACGTAATCTTGCCTTCAAGGGGCTTGACAAGCCCCAGCATCGCCTTGATCAGTGTGGTTTTGCCGCCACCGTTTGGCCCGATCATTCCCAGGAAATCATTTTCGCTGATGTCCAGATTAACCTCCTTCAGCACCACTTCATCGTCATATCCGGCACTGAGGTTTTTTATAGCTACAAGTTTTTTCATTTATTTATCTGATACGGATGCAATTTTTCGGGCAATATCCCGTAGCTGTTTATCCCACTGTTCGTTCAAAGGATCTATCTGAACAACGTCGCCCCCGATTTCACGGGCAAGCTGCTGTGCATTTTCGGCATCGAACTCCTTTTGAATAAAAATAATCCGGATATTTTCAGACCGGGCCTCCTCAATCAAAGAACGCATGTGTTTGGGTGAAGGTTCTTTTCCGTCAACCTCTAGAGCGATTTGTTCCAGTTGATATTGACGCGCGAAGTAAGTTAATGCCGGATGAAAAATCAGGAATTTCCGGTTTTTAAGCTGACTGAGGGTTGCTTTTATGTCCTCGTTGAGCCGGTCGATTTCGTTCTGGAAGGATTCGTAATTCTGTTTCAGCACGTTCTCTTTTTCAGGAAGAAGACTGGCCAGCGCCTGGTAAGTCTCGTTCACGATCTTCTTCACTTCATCAGGAGACGACCAGATGTGCGGATCAATACCATGCAGGTGAACATGATCGCCATGCGATTCTTCTTCCTCGTCTCCTGCAATCCAGTCGGCCTGCACGGCGGTGTCAAAAATCTTCAGGCCCGGGGTACTTTGCCTGATCTTGTCGTGCCAGGATTCCTCAAACCCTACTTTGCCGATGCGCAACCAGGCTGCTGATTTCGACAATTCCCTCATTTGAGAAGGCATAAGTGAATAGAGCTCCGGACTTGCACCCGGCGGGACCAGCACATGAACCTCTACAAGCTCGCCGGCAATTTTTTCAACAAAATATTTTTGAGGAAGGATACTGACGGAAATAATCATTTTATGGCCGGATGGTCCGGAATTACAACCAACGGCGATGATGGCCAGGAGCAGAATTAATTTCTTCATATGGAAATAATTGTTAATCAAAGATAACCCATTAATCAGTTCTTTGTTGGCGGACATCGGGGGTTTTTTTCGGCTTTAGTTCCTGTACCGGGATTTTATGCCGGGGAGGAACCGGGTCATATCCGTGAGTTCCCCAGGGGTGGCATCGAGAGATCCGGCGGGTTGCCAGCCACAGTCCCTTAAAAGGGCCATGGATCTTAATGGCCTCAATGGCATATTGTGAGCAGGTAGGTACATGACGGCATGAAGCCGGGATCAGCGGAGAAAGGGCATATTTGTAAAAATATACCGGGGCCAGCAGTATCCAGCTTAAAATTTTCATGATGTACCTCACAACACAGTGCATGGACGATGATTTGGATGCGGCAAAAGTAATAAGAAAGTAGCAGGGCGCAAGAATAGAAAAAGCTTTTAGCTGTTAGCTGTTAGTAAGAATGAAAAACCAGTTACCTTCTTACCTTGCAACCTTGTTACCTTGCAACCTTTTCCGGTTTTTGTTTCATTGAACCATCTTGTTGATTTTACGTTTAGTGGGGAAAACAGATGATCAATACAATGACAAAAGCTGAAGAGTATGCCAGGAAAGAAAGAGAACTGTTTGAGGAAGTCGTGATCAGCAATGACGAGATTTCACCCGAGGTTTTTTTACTTTCCGTGAAGCGCAGGTTCGATTTTATAGCCGGGCAGGTTGTTAAACTCGCCGTCGACAGGCAGGAACCACCCCGGATTTACAGTATTTGCAGTGGAAATAAGGAAGATGAACTTCGTATTCTCTTCAATATAAAAAATGATGGTTACCTGACTCCCAGGCTGGCTTCCCTTCGTCCCGGCGACACGGTGATGATCAGCCAGCCGTATGGAGGATTCAGGGGGTTTGACGGGCCGGGCTGGTGGATTGCTTCGGGAACGGGTATCGCTCCATTTTACAGCATGCTCCGGTCAGGTCAGGGAGAGCATAAAGTCTTGCTGCATGGCGTAAGTTACCTGAATCAGTTTTACTTTCAGGAAGAACTGACCCGTGTGCTGGGTGAAAATTACCGGCGGTGTTGCACCCGTGAGTTTTCGGAAGACGTATCGCGGGGAAGGGTGACCGACTACCTGAGGCGGCAGGACCGGCTTCCGGCCGACGTCTTGTATTACTTATGCGGAAAGCCTTTAATGGTGGTCGAAGTGCGTGATTTGCTGATCGAAAGGGGTGTTCCTTTTGAGAACATCATTGCCGAAATTTATTTTTAACTTTGCCAAAAACAAGAACCATGGCGAAGGAGCCTTTATTTGGAAAGACACTGGAAGAACTTCAGGCCGTATGCGCGGAACTGGGACTCCCTGGATTTACAGCAAAGCAATTGGCCGACTGGCTCTATAAAAAACCAGTCAGTTCGATTGCCGACATGACCAATCTTTCCAAAAAAGCCAGGGAAGCGCTGAGCGAATATTATGTTTTCGGTTTAGCTGACCCTACCCGTGTTCAGGAAAGCAAAGATGGAACCAAAAAATACCTTTTCCCTACCGGAGGGGGCCGGTTTATTGAGACGGCCATGATTCCTGAACGGACGCGGACGACTGTCTGCGTTTCTTCACAGGTCGGCTGTAAAATGGGGTGTTTGTTTTGTATGACCGGGAAACAAGGCTTCCAGGGACAGCTTACCGCTGGTGAGATTGTCAATCAAATCCGAAATATTCCCGAGTGGGAACAAATCAGTAACGTTGTTTATATGGGCATGGGCGAGCCGTTCGATAATCTGGACGAAGTGTTAAAAAGTACACAGATCCTGACCAGTGAATGGGGATTTGCCATGAGCCCGCGGCGAATTACGGTCTCGTCGATTGGCATTGTTCCCGGACTGGTACGTTTTCTGAACGAAAGTGAGGCTCATCTGGCTATCAGCCTGCATACGCCTTTTCATGACGAGCGGAAGAACCTGATGCCGGTTGAAATAGCCTATCCGCTGGACGAAGTGCTGAATGAGATCCGCAACTGGGATTTCGGACGCCAGCGGCGTGTTTCATTTGAATATATCGTCTTCCATGGATTGAATGATACCCCAGGGCATGTGAAGGAGATGGCCCGTATCCTTAACGGAATAAAATGCCGGATCAACCTGATCCGCTTTCACCCGATACCTAACACGCCCTTGCAGGGAACCGACGAAGCCTCGCTGGAGGCGTTTAAAGCCGCACTTAGTGCCAAAGGGATTACCACAACGATCCGTGCCTCACGCGGACAGGATATCTATGCTGCCTGCGGATTGCTGTCGACGAAGGAATTGGTGAATAGCCAGTAAGCTCTTAGCTTTTAGCTATTAGTATTGCTGCAAATTTCCTAACTTGCATGTTTGTTGAAAGATAATAAATATGGAAAAGTTGCTCTGGTCAAAGGAAATTCTTAAGAATAAACTGATTATCACACGCGCCGATGAACAAATCGGCATTATAAGCTGGAATAACTTTTTTAGTTCCAACGCAATAGCTACTTTAAACGGACGTGGTTTTATCCTTAGCCGCGATCATTTTCTTTCGAAGCTCGAAATTCAGGATGCCAATAACCAGGCTGTACTCGGGTCGATCATGATCAACATGTTCAATCCGCGGACTGACCTGGTGATCAACAGAAAACGCTTTGAGCTGGAAATCAAAAATTTCTGGCAGTCGCGCTGGGCCTGGAAATTTAACGGACAGGAAATTATCACCTTCCAGAGCTATGAACTCTTGTCGAAAGACCGCGGATTGATCGAAATTTACTCGGCAAATTCGGAGGAAGTTGAAATTCTGATCCTGCTTGGACTTTTTGTCCGCAATCAACTGATCATCTTCATGCTGTTTCTTGCGCTGATTGTCATCTTTGTGATTATCTGGTGAAAGGAAACCGGAAACCGGAGAACGGGAAATGGTTATATGGTTGAGCTAAAAGCTAAAAGCTTTCCATTCTTTGTTAAAGCGGATATAAAGATTAAATTTGCCGTTGCCTGAACAGTACTCAAGGTTTACGGAACCTAATCAATAAAGAACAACATGAGCAAAAATAAAATAGTAATAGGCATTACTCAGGGTGACATTAACGGGATCGGTTATGAAGTGATCATGAAAACGCTGAATGACCCGCGGATCCTGGAAATGTGTACGCCGGTTGTATATGGCTCGCCAAAGGTCGCCGCTTATCACCGCAAGGCGCTCAACATGGAGGCTTTTAACTTTAATACGGTACGGAATGCCTCGGAAGCGGATTCACGGAGGGTTAATATCGTAAATTGTATCGACGATAACATACGTGTTGAACTCGGAAAAATTTCGGATGTCGCGGGCGAGGCGTCTTACATGGCACTTGATGCGGCTGTTCAGGACCTGAAAGCCGGCCATATCGACGCACTGGTGACTGCTCCGATCAGCAAGGACAATATTCAGAGCGAGAAATTTAATTTTCCGGGACATACCGAGTTTCTGGCCGAACAGTTCAAAACGGATAACTACCTCATGCTCATGGTTAGTGAGATGATGAAAATAGGGGTGGTAACGACACATGTCCCGATTTCAAAGGTATCGTCACTGATCACCAAAGAGGCCATTGTGAGGAAATTGCGCATTATGGCTGCTTCGCTGGAGCAGGATTTCAGTATCAAAAAACCACGGATTGCCGTATTGGGCTTGAACCCGCATGCCGGCGATGGCGGGCTGCTTGGTTCTGAAGAGAACGACGTTATTATTCCCGCGATCGAACAGGCGAAGGATTTGGGTATCCTGGCTATCGGGCCCTATCCCGCCGACGGCTTCTTTGGCTCGGGTGATTATGCAAAGTTCGATGCCATTCTGGCAATGTACCACGATCAGGGCCTCACGCCGTTTAAGGTAATTTCGTTTGAAAGAGGCGTGAACTATACAGCCGGGCTCCCGGTAATCAGGACTTCCCCGGCACATGGAACAGCCTTTGATATCGCCGGAGAAGGTAAGGCTTCGCCCGATTCATTCCGGGAGGCCTTGTATCTGGCCATCGACATTCATAAAAGCCGGGCTTTATATAAAGAAATCAGCAGGAACCCACTGAAAAAATTTGAGATTAACCCGAATCAGGTGGATGAGAGCGTTGAATTTTCCGACGACGAGCCTGCCATTTAACCTGAAATACCCATGTTCGAATACATTCAAGGACCACTAACAGAGCTCACCCCGGCCAATGCAGTAATTGAGGCAGGACCGGTCGGTTATTTTATTCACATATCCCTGCATACCTATTCCCAGATTAATGGCAAAAAGGAGGTCAAACTTTTCCTGCATCCCGTGGTTCGTGAAGATGCACATTTATTGTACGGTTTCTCGGGCAAGGCGGAACGCGAACTTTTCAGATTCCTGATCTCCGTGAGCGGAATCGGGTCGAACACAGCTATGATGATGCTTTCGTCGTTGTCGCCCGATGAGATCCGCAAGGCCATTCTCGAAGAAAATGTAAATCTTTTGAAAAGTATCAAGGGCATTGGAGCGAAAACAGCACAGCGTGTCATTATCGACTTAAAGGATAAAATCGGAAAATTGCCGGCAACCGACCGTATTTTAATGACGTCGACCGATAATACAACACGTGAAGAGGCGTTATCAGCCCTGGTTATGCTGGGATTTGCCCGGAAAAGTGTTGAGACAGAGCTGGATAAGATTATACGGTCAAGCCCGGGGTTAGCGGTTGAAACAATGATTAAGCAGGCGCTGAAAGGTCTGTAGGGCTAGCGCTAAAATATACCGCGATGGAGAGGAAAGATATAGAGATTATGGCCCCGGTAGGTTCATACGAGTCGTTGGCTGCGGCTATTCAGTCGGGCGCGGGATCTGTTTATTTCGGCGTAGAGCAACTGAACATGCGGGCGCGTTCATCCAATAACTTTAGTCTGGACGATTTGAGGGAGATTACCACGCGGGCCCACGAACGTGAAGTGAAAACCTACCTGACTGTCAATACAATTATTTTCGACAATGAACTTGGTAAATTACGCCGGGTTATTGATGCTGCGAAGCTAGCTGGTGTCTCGGCCATCATTGCCAGCGATATTTCAGCGATCATGTACGCCCGCTCTGTTGGTATGGAAGTACATATGTCGACCCAGGTAAACATTACCAACGTTGAAGCCATCCGCTTCTATTCGGCTTTCGCCGATGTGATGGTACTGGCCCGTGAGATGAATCTGGGACGGGTGTGCGAGATCAGCCGCCAGATCAGGGAAGAGAATATCCGCGGTCCAAAAGGAGAACTGGTCGGGCTGGAAATGTTTGTTCACGGTGCTTTATGTATGGCAGTCTCCGGAAAATGTTACCTGAGCCTGCATGAAATGAATGCATCGGCCAATCGTGGCAACTGTATGCAAACCTGCCGCCGGGCTTATACCGTAACCGACCAGGAAACAGGTGCCGAACTGGAAATCGATAACGAATATATCATGTCGCCCAAGGACCTGAAGACCATTCATTTCCTGAATAAAATACTGGATGCCGGCGTCACTGTTTTAAAAATAGAAGGCCGGGCGCGCGGGCCTGAGTATGTGAAAACCGTTGTTCAGTGTTACAGGGAGGCGGTGGGCGCTTATTTCGACGGGCAATTTACGCCGGAAAAGATCGCAGACTGGGACCGCCGGTTAAGTACCGTGTTCAACCGTGGATTCTGGGACGGCTATTACCTGGGGCAACGTTTGGGCGAATGGAGCGGAAATTACGGATCGATGGCGACCGAACGGAAAGTTTACCTGGGCCGCGGGATGAATTATTTCCCAAATATCGGAGTGGCTGAATTCAAGATGGAAACGGGCAATCTGCAGGTCGGCGATAAGATTCTGGTCACCGGCCCGACGACCGGAGTTGTGGAAGCCGAAGTGAATGAGATCCGGGTCGATCTGAAGCCTGTCGCGGAAACCAAAAAAGGAGAGTATTTTTCTGTGCAGATCGGTCAAAAAATCCGCCGGTCGGATAAGTTGTATAAGTTAGTCGTAAGTAGTTAGTAGTTAGTCGTCAGACCAGGAGCGAAAACCGGAGACCGGATTCTCAGATTACTGGATTTTCAGATGTTCAGATTGCCTGAATATTGGATTTTCATTCTGTCTGAAAGTCTGAATATCTGAAGGTCTGGACATCCTGTCTTGTGTCTTGATACTTGATACTTTCTTATTACTTTTGTGAAAAACCTGTTTTTATGCGCAAGATTATCATCGCGATTGTCATTCTGTTACTTATCATTACTCTTTTCGGACTGGGCTGGTTTTTTTTGCAGCGCCAGACCAGGAGCTATACTGAGAACTCTGCGTTTAAAGCGATACCGTTAAGAACTCCGCTGGTTATAGAAGTGACCGACGTTCAGCGTTTACTTCAGAAACTTGGTGAAGAAAGCCCGCTGATGTCGGCACTGAAGGAGATCCCCGAATTGCAATCGTTCCGGGAGAGTGTGGAAGGATTCAAAAACCTGGCCGGACAAGGTAAAGGACTAAACGAAATGCTTAAAAAGCCCGTTTTGATCGCCTTTAACCCGGAGGGCAAAGACAAAATTGGCTGTTTATTTGCACTAAGCCTTGAGAACCGTGCTGAAAAGTCGGAAATGATCGGTTTCATCAGCAATTATGCCGAAAAAGAGGGTGGTGACCTGACAAAAAGGGTTTATGACGAGATCGAAATCTACCGGTACAAAAAAGGGAACACAGACTATCATTTTGCCGAAAGCAACGGTATTTTCCTGCTAAGCAGGCACGCTCTCTTTGTAGAGGAAGCTGTGCGCCAGATCCCTGCGGGAAATCTTCTTGATCAGCAGCAGTTTAAAGATCTTTATAATACAATCGGCAGTAATTCAGACTTTAATGTTTTTATCTATCACGAAAAGATTCATCAGCTTTTGGCAAAGGCGGCATCCCCACAGTTCAAAGCCGCTTTGCCGCTGTTTACCCATTTTGCCGACCGTACGGAGTTGGATGTCAGTCTGAAGCAGACCGATGCCTTGCTGGGCGGATTTAGTTTTTCGGACAAAAACAAGTACAATTACCTCAATGCCTTCAGAAATCAGGAACCTGACCATTTCGGATTGGGAAAGGCAGTCCCGGCGGGCATAAGCAGTTTCCTGTGTCTGAATTTATCCGATTTCGGGAAATATCAAAATGACTACAGCGAATTCCTGAAAGGAAAACAGGGGAGCTATTACCGGAGAGAAACCGGGCTGAAAGCACTGGAACCATACAGCGGGAAACCGTTAATCCCCCTGTTCCAGCAATTGGCCGGAAAGGAGTTTGCGCTGGTTTTTGCCCAGGTCACCCAAAATGAACCTGCTGCAAACCGATTCTTTATTGCCGGGGTGAAAAGTCAGTCGATGGCGAAGGAATTATTTTTGCCCATGCTCGAAAGGTATGCTAAGGCGAAGAAAATCAGTATGCGGGAAATGCAGTCAGTTTACCAGATTCAGAACAATAAAAGTATTGCGATTTATGAGTTCCCCTTTGCCGACTTCCCGGGATTGCTGATGGGCGAAAGCTTTTCGGCAGTTAAGAGCAACTACCTGTGTTTTTACGATAATTACCTGGTCTTTGCCGACAATGTCACGGCGTTGAAAAGCTATATCCACGACCTGGTTTTATCAAATACGCTCGAAAATGATATTCGCTTTGATGAATTCAATCAGCAAATGGCTCCAAAATTCACCTTTTACTTTTATCTGAATTTCTCGCGGGCGTTCTATCTCAAAAATTATTACCTGAATGAGATGATTTCAAAAGCGATCCAGGATAACGAGGAAACGATAAGGAAGTTCTATGGCTTTGGGTGGCAGTTTTCTGCTTCCTCGGGCGAATTCCTGAATAACCTGTATCTGAAATATGATCCGGTACTAAAAGAAGAGCCGCAAACTATCTGGCAAACCAAACTCGATTCTACCCTCGCGAGAAAGCCTCAGTTCGTGGCCAATCATTATGACAAGGCAAACATGGAAGTGCTGGTGCAGGATAATAAGAACAACCTGTATCTGATCAATAAGGAGGGTGCCACCCTCTGGAAGATCCAACTTCCGGGGAAGATCATAAGCGAAATCCACCAGATCGATTATTACAGGAATGGTAAGCTGCAGTATTTCTTTAATACCCGTGAACAGTTGCATCTCCTTGACCGCAACGGGAATAAGGTTGCCCGGTTCCCGGTAAACCTGCCGGCACCTGCTACAAACGGAGTGGCCGTGTTCGATTATGATCAGAATCGCGATTACCGGTATTTTGTAGCTGCGGACGACCGGAAAATTTACGCCTACGACCGGGATGGCAAAATGGTGAGCGGCTGGAAATTTGAAGGAACCGAAGGAACGGTGTCTCATCCGCTCCTGTATTTCCGGCAGGGGACCAAAGATTTTTTGGTTTGTGCCGATCAGTACAAAACCTATATCCTCGATCGCCAGGGCAGTGTACGAGTCAATACAGCAGGCTTTGAGCATTCGGGCAATGATCTTTATATTGCCGAAGGCCTTTCGCCGGCTGTGATTACAACCGATACAGACGGGAAGGTGCACCTGCAGTATTTTGACGGCAAGACCGGAACTGTTGATCCGGGAAATTTCGGAGAGGGGCATTTTTTTAGAGCCGAAGACCTGAACGGTGATAACAAGACCGATTATGTACTGGCCGACGAGAATATGCTGATGGCTTTTACCGATCAGGGGAAAAAGATATTTGAGCGTAAATTTAATTCGCCGGTTACTGAAGTGCCTGCCATATATACCTTTGGCCCGTCGAACAAAAAGCTTGGCGTGGTTTGCGCCGGAGAGAACAGGATCTACCTTGTTGATACCAAAGGGCAGCTCTATCCCGGATTTCCCTTGCCGGGGAATACGACCTTCAGTATAGGTTACCTGACTGCGGGAAATCCGTATTTCAACCTGCTGGCAGGTAACGAGGACAATAGTTTCTTTAATTATAAGATTGAATAGGCATACAGCCCGAGGAACAGTGTGTCCGGCTATGGCTTTGGGTTTCGCAACAGCTTGCCATTGTCTGTCCGGGGAAGTTTTTCGACAAACTGAATTTGCCGGGGTTGTTCATATCGGTCAAGGCAACTTTGGCAAATATTGTTTAAGGCTGCAACTGATTCCGGATTTTCAGTTCCTTCAATCAGCAGGACGATCTGTTCTCCCAGTTTAGGGTCGGGCAGGGAGCTGATCATAAAAGGCTGTGTGATTGCTTTTTCAAGTTTTTGCTCCAGTTGTTCGGGTGAAAATTTCAAACCACCTGAAATGATGACATGATCGGCGCGGGCGAGTATCCGGAAGGTTTTTTCGTCGATGAGTCCGGCCAGGTCGGTGGTTTGCAGGTATTCTTCATCCAGTCCGGGAATATAAATCCTTAGACAGCTTTCGGGTGACAGCCCTACGCTAATTCCCTCCATACAGTGGTAAAATTCGTCAGCCCCATCTCCGTTTAGTTTACGGATGGCAACATGGGTGGCGGTTTCGGTCATGGCGTAACTGGAATAGCATGCAGTGGACAGGGAAAACAGCCTTTCCTGAAGAGGTGACGGTACCGGCCCCCCGCCAATCAGGAGTTGCCGGATCTGTTGCAATCGCATATACCCGTTTTTCTGGTCGAGTATTTTGCTGGCCTGATTGGGAACCATCGCAGCAAACTGAAACGATTCATGATCCAAAAAATCAAAGTCAGTGGCGGGGTTCTTCACATGCATATCGAGTTTTCCCAAAAGCGAACGGACAACCATCAGTTTTCCGGCAATATAACGGGACGGAAGACAATGCAGTACCCGGTCGTTTCCTTTTAATCCGAAATAAAGAAGGGTACGCCGGGCGCTTGCTGCAACAAATTCTTTTGTCAGGCGAATCGATTTGGGTTTTCCGGTGCTTCCGGAAGTGTTTACGACAATCGAATTGCCGGGAGCATACCATTCGGACAGGAAATCCAGCCACTCCTTCTCCCAACCCGTTGTGCCATTCCGGATCCTGATAAGGTCGCCGACCAGGGTACTCCGGCCACTAAGGATAATATGGGAAGGGAAGAGAGTCAATTGTCGCAAGTATTTAGTCGTAAGTCGTAAGAGAAAGAAAACTTCTATGTATCATTTTTACCTTTTCACCTTGGCATCTTGAAATCTTTTCCGGGGTTGTACCAGAGCTGCTCGCCACGCATTTCGAGTGGAGAATCAATGTTGTTGACATATAATTGCCCCGTGCCCAGTCCCTGGTGGGTCTTTACCTGTTTCGTAAAGGCCCACTGAGCGATTGCGTTCAAACCGATGTTCGACTCGAGGTAGGAAGTGATCCACCAGCCGATGGCGCGTTGCTCTGCCAGTTTAATCCACTCGTCGCAGCCTGTAAACCCGCCGTGCAGGCTTGGTTTTAATACCAGGAATTGCGGACGGATCGTGTCGAGTAATGTTATTTTTTTATCCAGGTCGTTGACGCCAATCAGTTCTTCATCCAGGGCTATCGGAATAGGTGTTTCATTGCAAAGCCGTGCCATTTGATCCGGGTTTCCCGCAGCTATGGGCTGTTCAACGGAATGGATTTCGTATGGCGTAAGCTTCTCCAGTTTGGTCAGGGCTTCATCAGGTTTAAAGGCACCGTTGGCATCGACACGAAGCGTAAGGACGTGTGAACAGGCCTGTTCGCGGATCAGCTCAAGCAGACTCAGCTCCTCTTCAAAATTCAGGGACCCGACTTTTAGCTTCAGACAACGAAATCCGGCATTAATCTTTTCGAGGATCTGTGTTTGCTGATGCCGCCCTTCACCCATCCAGATCAGTCCGTTCACCGGGATTCCCTGTTGCCCGGCGGTGAATTCCGAAGGGAAAAGAATCTGTTTGCCTCCCTGTCGAAGATCGAGCGATGCCGTTTCAAAGGCAAAGCGAACGGAGGGTAATTCACGGAGCCGCTCAGGTTCGGCTATAAATACCCCTGGAGCCGCCGATATTTCCGTTAAGAAATTTTCAACCTGTTCGGGAGTTTCACGGCTTAAACCGGGCAAGGGCGCACATTCACCCACACCGGTCACCCCGTCCTCTTCCATAAAAAGGTACCACACCACGCGGGTTTCATATGTTTCGCGGGAAGTGACTGCCGGCTGTTTAAAGTGTAAGGTATGTTTTTTGATCGATATGTTCATGGGTATAACTTTCAGTTAATCATCTTGATAAAATCAGTCCGGCGCAAAATAAGAGCGTGAAAGCCAGGGTTGAAAGTGAGAGCCGTTTCAGGAACGGGTCGAGCCTGGCAGCTTCGCGGATCCGGTAAACCTTCAGCAGATCGTTCAGAAAGAACGGGAGTGTGAGCAGGAACAACCATTGCCAGATGGATTTGTATTCATAAAAGTTGAAAGCCACAGCGGCAACCCAGGCACAGCCGATAAGGGCCAGATGATAAACCCGGCCGGGGCGTTCTCCCAGTCTTACGGGGACCGTTATTTTCCCGCAACGACGGTCATTTTCGATGTCGCGCATGTTGTTCAGGTTAAGCACTCCTGTGCTAAACAGCCCCATACTGACTGCCGGGAGCAGGACAGCGGATTTCAGAAATCCTGAATTCAGAAAGAAAGCCCCTCCTACCGGCAGCAAGCCAAAGAAAATGAATACGGCCAGGTCGCCCAAACCAATATATCCGTATGCGTGTTTCCCGGAAGTATAGAAATAGGCAGCCAGCAACGACAGCAAGCCTAACCCGATAAAGCTAAGGAATGCTGCAGGTGAAATGTACCAGGTTGCTTCGTATACAAGCCAAACACCAAACAACAGACTTAGGCTGCCCAGCATGATCATTCCTTTCTCCATTTCTCTCATGGAAATTTCTCCGGCCTGTATGGTTCTGGCCGGCCCTACACGGAAGGCGTTATCAGTTCCTTTGCGGCTGTCACCGTAGTCGTTTGCCAGGTTGGAAAAGATCTGGATGGAGGTAGCCGTAATAACGGCCAGCAGGCTCACCAGAGTCTGGATCGCTCCGTAGAACCATGCCAGCCCACATCCCAGCATGATGCCCGAGAGCGCCAGTGGAAGTGTCCGTGGCCGTGCCGCCTTTATCCAACTCTTTGCTGTTGCCATGCTATTCAGACATTTGGTATTAAACGATAACTATTAAAAATGTAACTAACAAAAATGCTACATTTTCTTACGACTTACGATTTGATACTTGCGACTTATCCCGATTACGGGAATTTAGGGAATTTTCCGAAGTCGGGTTTTCGCTTTTCCAGGAAAGCATTTTTTCCTTCCTGAGCCTCTTCAGTCAGATAATACAAAAGTGTTGCATTTCCGGCAAATTCCTGCAACCCAACCTGTCCGTCAAGCTCGGCATTCAATCCCAGCTTGAGCATGCGCAGCGCCAGCGGACTGTGTTCCATCATCTTTTTCGCCCAGGCTACCACTTCGTCTTCCAGTTGAGCGAACGGGACGACTTTATTGACCAGGCCCATTTCAAGTGCCTCAGCGGCTGAGTACTGACGGCACATGAACCAGATTTCGCGGGCTTTCTTCTGACCGACGATGCTCGCCAGATAGGATGAGCCCAGTCCGGCGTCGAAACTCCCCACTTTCGGTCCCGTTTGTCCGAAGATGGCATTTTCGCCGGCGATACTCAGGTCGCAGACGACATGAAGTACGTGGCCGCCGCCAATGGCGTACCCATTGACCATGGCGATAACTGGTTTCGGAAGGCTGCGGATTTGACGCTGTACTTCCAGAATGTTGAGGCGTGGGATGCCATCTTTATCGATATATCCGCCTTTGCCTTTTACCGTCTGGTCGCCGCCGGCACAGAAAGCCTTGTCGCCGGCGCCGGTTAATACCACCACCTGGATATGCTGATCCTCGCGGCAGATGCGCAGGGCGTCGCTGATTTCGTTAACGGTGGTCGGGCGGAAGGCATTGCGGTAGCGCTCCCGGTTGATTGTGATCTTTGCGATCCCCTCAAAATAGCTGAAGATAATGTCTTCGTATTCTTTAATAGTTTCCCAGGTTCGTGTATTCATGATAAAAATTGTTTTTTCAGTCGTAAGTAATTAGTCGTAAGACTTGCTGCAAGCGTCTTTCATCTTCCTATCTGAATATCTTCTACTCATAGCTAAAAACTAATAGCTTTAAACAGCTCCCGGAAAACGCGGCTGTTTGTGGCTGCGTCGGTGAAAACCTCCAGCAGGGCCGCCCGGTTTTGCCGGGGAGAATAAAAAATGCTGAGCGCTGTTTTCAGTTCTTCTTCGTTTTCGGCAGGGTAATAATCCAACCCGAATGTTTTGGCAATTCCCTCAGCCTTTACCTTATTTTCTGTAAAGAAATGCTCATGAAAGGCGGGAGACTTTTCCGGGCCTTTGATCATGCTGAAGATGTTACCTCCCCCGTTATGAATTACGACTACCCGCAGGTTATTTCCGATATAATTATTCCACAGGCCGTTGGAGTCGTAAACGAACGACAGATCGCCCAGAATAATGGTATTCAGCTTCTCTGAACCCGAGGCAAAGCCGACAGTCGTGGACAGCGGGCCGTCGATCCCGGCTGTGCCGCGGTTTCCCATGTAAATGACATCCTGACCCATGTCAAGGAGTAAAGCATACCGGACCGGAGAGCTATTGCCCAGGTGTACCACCGAATTTTTGGGAATGGCCTTACTGATTAAATTAAAAACCTTCAGATCGCAAAATTCAGTTCGGGTAATAAATTCGTTTCTCAGATGGTTTATCTGCCGCTCTTTTTCTTTCCAGCGACGCAGATACGCTTTATCTTTTACAACGGCTCTGCTCATAAGTTGTTTAAAGAACAGCGTGGCATTTTGAGGGATTATCCGGGTGAGTGACTGATATGTGTCGGTATGTTCATTCGACATCGTCAGGTGCCAATGTTCACAGGTTTTGTTCTGCCTGAGGAAATGCCGGAGTGATTTCGATACGAGCTGTCCGCCAAAACTAATGAGCACTTCCGGGCAGAAATCTTCACACGAAGTCATTTTCACCGCCGGCATCAGCAGATCGACACTGTTGCAAAACTCCGGATGATTCAGATTGGCCAGGTGTTCCCTTACGACAACTACCCCCGTTTTTGCAGCTAATTCAGCTAACAGGTTTTCCAGTTCAGGATCCGGAAATTGCTGTCCGGCAAGGATCATGACCTGCCCTGCCTGATTATAGGCTGAAGCCAGGAAATCAAGTTCTTGTTCTTTCAGTACCGGTTGTGCCGATGCTGTTTCAATGATCCGGACAGGCGGTAATTCCTCGTCAAGCAGGTCGTGCAGCGGCTCGTCAAGCGGAATGTTCAGGTGTACAGGCCCCTTGCTCCCTGAAATGGCCGTATTGATACACTCATTGATCATCCGGTTTGCAAACCACAGTTCTTCTTCGGATTCCCCGACGGGCAGGGTGACTTCTTTTTTTATAAACCCGCTGTAAATGTGATCTTGCCGGATACATTGGCTTTCTGCCTGATCGATCCACCATTCGGGGCGATCGGCCGTGAGCACGATCAGGGGAACATTCAGGTAATACGCTTCAGCCACTCCGGGGCTGTAATTAAGGGCGGCAGTACCTGAAGTACAAATCAACACCACGGGTTTCTTCTTTCCCTGCGCCAATCCAAGTGCAAAATAGGCTGCACTGCGCTCGTCGACAATATTACGGCAGTTAAACTGTCCGCTTCCGGCAAAGGTATGGATGAGCGGGCCATTTCTCGATCCGGGGGAAATGACAATATCGTCGATTCCCCTCGCCAGGATGATGGAGGCCAGTTGCCGGATGTGTTTTTTTGCTGATATCATTTATTTTGAACTGCTTCAATGGCAGATAACAATGTTCGCGCTTTGTTGTTTGTTTCTATCCATTCTTCTTCCGGGACGGATCTGGAGGTGATGCCCCCGCCGGCATATAACACGTACTTTTGGGGGGTAATTTCCATACAGCGTAAATTTACAAATAACCGGACACAGTTGTTTAGCCTCCAGGGTCCGAGGTAACCGGTGTAATAACGGCGGTCGTGCTTCTCCGTTTTCGCGATAAAACGGTCAGCTTTGTCTTTTGGCAATCCGCAAACAGCCGGGGTCGGATGCAGTTCCGAGATAAAGTTACCAAGTTGTGCATCTACTTTTTGGGTTGCGAAACGAAAACTGGTTTTCAAATGAGCAACCCGTCCGCTTTCCATGGTCTCGGGTCCCCGGGTGGTGTAGGGATGAATGCCGAAACGGTAAAAAACATCGAGCAAATACCTTGAAACAAAAGCCTGTTCTTCAATATCCTTGGTGTACCAGCTGTAGCTGGAGTCGGTACGGCGGGGCTGAGTTCCTGCAAGCGAAACAGTTTCCATCATTTTCCCGTGTGAATGGAGCAATGCTTCGGGGGTAGCACCCATCCACAGCCCGGCCTGCGGAAGATTAACCAGATAGACGAATGCATTGGGTGTCATTGACCTCAGTTTCATATACAACTCGCCGATCGGCTCGCCTTTTCTTTCTGCCGGCAGCAGTCGTGAAATGATTACTTTCGCCAGACTGGTTCTTTTAATCTCGGAAATGGTCAGTTCCACATCGCGAAGAAAATCTTCTTTTGAAATGGCAAAATAGTCATGTTCATCCGGATGAGTTGGCGCCAGCGCCGGAAGCGTTTCAACGTCAAATGAAGAAACTGCCTGATGATCTTTCAGCCAGATCCCGGGACGAAGCAGAATAAGCGGTGATTTTTCAGTGATCCGGAAAGGTGCAAAAACAAAACCTTCCTGCCCGTTGAGTTTGCTGAAATCACTCAGGAGGAGCAGGTCTTTCTGTTCACCGGTCATTAGTTCCGGAAACGATTGGCCGGGCATAGACCAGGCTGCAAAAGGCCGGTTTCGGGATAAAAGCTGGTTGAGAAGATTGCTGTAATCGTCCTTTTTAGTCATTCTTTTTTACAATGATGTTTGTGACCCGCGCTGTTGAAATAAGCCGGCCGTCGTTGCCCCGTAGATCAACATTCCAGATGTGGGTCTTGTTTCCCTGATGAATGATTTTTGCCGTTGCCCTGACGTTTCCTTCTTTGATACTTCCGGTGTGACTGGCGCTAACCTGCATACCACGAACATCAAAAGCTTTCAGGTCGATCAGCAGCATCGTTCCAAGTCCCGCGATTGTTTCGGCCATGGCCAGGCTTGACCCGCCGTGCAGCATTCCTCCGGGGCGGGATGTTTGCCAGCATACAGGCATGCTGGCAATTACTTCTCCCTCGGCAATCTGTTCTATTTTAATATGCAGATTGCCGATCAGAGAGTTTTGTAAGGCCTCGTTGATGTATTCAACCGGCGTGTTAATCGTTAAATCGCTAAAATCCATTGCAGCATCTCTAAAATGAAAGGACTAAAATAGTGTTTAACTTTCAATTTATTCAGACACTTGCCCCATTTTAAGCGCCGTTTCCGGGAAAATTCATATTTGGGAACTAAACGTAAACCCGCGGGCTTTTACTGGTCCCTGAGATCTTCTGACAGCCGGAGTCCGCTGATGCAGAGGTCGGATGGCGGCGGATTATTGGTGTTGCTTAAATAAAGCAGTTTTGATTCGTGTTTGTCGAGTATGATCGTAAAATTACTCAGGTTCCCATGGGCTGTATGCCGGCCCGGTTCCCACTCGAAAGTCCAGCAGTTTTCTTCGCCGTTAATTTCAGCCATCGTAAAATTTTCCTGGACAGGCAGATTCGAATCGTTAACAAACAGGACACCCCATGCCCGCGGTGATTTGTATCGTCGCAAAGCCACCTTACATTTTTTTCCCAAACCCCAGAAAGGAAGTTCCGCACTTTGAGGACGATCCTGCGGCTGCAGGAAGCGCCAGAAATCCAGTTGTTCTTTTGAGAGGGAAGAGAACCGGTCGGATGTATGGACAACTCCCCCCAGCATGCCGTTCCACCTGGCAATGGTTGCCTTTTCTGTGTCGGTAAGTTGGGTATTGACATCTCTGAGGTAGACAACATCGGGATCGTTTTGCCAGAATACATTGTTGAAGTACTGGCAATTGTATGTTTCCTGGAACATGTTGCCTACGCCGTTCTTTGTCCACTCGCTTTCCACATCATTTGAAATGCGCATGCCATCGACAATCCCAATGAGGGGGGCAAAGGGGGAAATGCTTGCAAGCCAGTAGCTCCCGGCTCCTATTTCTTCGCGTATCAGATTTGCCACTTCAACCAGGATCTGTACGGAGGTTCTGTCTTTGTTATAGCGTTTGATGTTGGCGCTGTCCTTTAATCCCCAGTCCAGAAAATCGGTCTTAAAAAAGGTATAGCCCATCTTCCGGAAGGTGCGGAAGACTTTGGCGATATATCGCTGAACATCGGGATGACTCCCGTCGAGCACATAATGGTTTCCTTCGGGAGTTTCCCATTCGGGGATCGGGTTGCCATCAAGATCCCGGATCAGCCAATTTGGGTGGCTGCGGAATAGTTTACTGTGCTCATCGACCATAAAGGGTGCCACCCAAATCCCGGCCCGGTATCCACGCTGGAAGATAGCGCGGGCTGCATCTTCCATGGAGCGGGGCCATTTTTCATTCGTATCCATCCAGTCGCCGTGCGTGGTGTAGCAATCGTCGATCTGAATGGTTTGAACCGGGATTGGCGGTTTGGTTTTGTCGAGTGTATCCAGTTGCTCCTGAAGCATTTCAAAGGAAAATTCCTTTTTAAATTCATACCAGGAAGACCAGTGATAGCTCGTTTTGGTATCCTTCCGGGCCACCATATTCTCCGAAACATTCCAGGCAATATGCTGAAGTGTTTCATATGGCCTGCTTCCCTGGACAATATAGATATCGGGTAATTTAATGAAATCATCTTTCAGCGGAATGTTTTCCATGACAAAACCGGTCTCAAAAAAGAGCTCTTCCCGGTCAGGATAGCGGTCGAGTAAACCTTTCCGGTGAGGCCTGTTATAGATCGTGCTCTTTTGGAGGAAATCGGCATGATCGTAAGCACTGAAAGCGAGGGTTTCGTAATTGGGCGACAATAAGGCCGTTGTCAGATAGGAGTCGTAGGACCAGGCTTGTTCCCCGGAAATATTTCCCCATTCTTCGGAAGTCTGCCTTTCAATTTCAAATAGTCCCGATTGTCCTCCGAAGCCAAGCCCCTGCTTATAAAAGTGGTTCACGCCTTCGATTTTTGCTTCACCCAGGGGGCAAAACCAAAAAGGAGCACGCGAAATACTGCTTAACTCAGCCCCGATCGAAACGGATCCCCGGTTTATTTTGAGGTCCAGCATGACAAATCCCCGGTCAAGCTCATAAATAATACGTTTCCCTTTCGGAGAATCGCCCATGAAGGTATTGCGGACAAAAATGCTCTGTCCGTCAATGGTCGGACGACAATTGCGCAGCCGCATGGTTCCTGCTATCAAATCAAAGGTACCGTCGCTGTGCAAAATCCACTCCGGTTCAGTAATCTTGAATTTGGGTAAGGCAGGAGCACCGGGACTCCCGTAAGTTTCTGAAAACAGGGGTAATGGCATCATCGTTCCGCCTACTCCGGCAGCGACCATCTTGAGAAAACTTCTTCTTTCTATCCGGTTTGAAGTCATCAGTTAATAGCTGATTAGTTAAGTACAGGTAAAATTAACAACTTTTAACACAACTTAGCCAAAAGGAGAGAAAGATCTTCAATAAATTATGGTGTTTAAAATGAGATAATTGATGTAACACATGTTTAAAAAAACATTTAAGCTCTCCCCTTTAACTGCGTGAATATACAAAAAAATCCCGGAGAGTGGGTTCCATTTCCACCTAGTTCTTATTCCTTTTTACGTAATGCGTGTGCAGCAACTCGTGAGAAAGATGTCCAAGCGGATGGCCAAGAAATTCCTGGTAGAGCGTTTGGATGTCGGCATTTTCGTGTGACTTGCGAAGCTTTTTTCCTTCGTCCTCGCGATAAATAGCCTCCATGCGTTTCAGACGGATGGCATTGTCGACCGGGCGGGGCTGCCCTCCTCCGCTGATGCAGCCGCCGGGACAGCCCATGACTTCGATAAAATGATAAGGGCTTTTGCCGGTTTTAACGTCGTCAAGCAGTTTTGCGGCACCCTTTAGTCCGCTGGTAACAGCTACTTTAATGGTAACACCGTCCAGGAACGCATACTGGATAAGAGGATTCTCGATTTTCAGTTCGGCAGATTTTATTCGTTTCAATCCTGCGAGCGGTTTTACATGAAGGTCTTCCGTGGGTAATTCGCGTCCGGTGACCAATTCATAAACGGTACGGATAGCAGCTTCCATAACGCCGCCTGTGGTTCCGAAGATGTCGGCAGCACCCGATGAAAGTCCCAGTGGTGAATCGAATGATGCATTGGGCAGGCTTCGGAAATCGATGCCGGCATCTTTTATCATTCGCGCCAGTTCGCGGGTGGTGATCACGGCGTCGACATCGGGATGACCCTCGTATTGCATTTCCGGGCGCGTAATTTCGAATTTTTTCGCGGTGCAGGGCATGACTGAAACAACAAACAGGTCTTTTGGATCGACACCGATTTTTTTTGCAAAATAGGTTTTGGTTAGTGCGCCAAGCATCATGTGCGGGGATTTGCAACTTGACAGATGATCGAGCTGTTCGGGATAATGGTGTTCGACATATTTGATCCAACCCGGACTGCAACTGGTGATCATGGGCAGAGCAACACCATTTGCCGGAGAATTGAATTTTCTATTGATCCGTCCGAGGAATTCCGAGCCTTCCTCCATAATAGTCAGGTCGGCGGCAAAGTTGGTGTCGAAAACATAGTCAAAGCCCAGTTCCCGAAGTGAAGCAACCATCTGTCCGGTCACAAGCGTACCTGGTTTATACCCGAATTTCTCGCCCAGCGCCGCCCTTACGGCGGGGGCAGTTTGCACGACGACTGTTTTTGACTTATCGAGCAACGCATCCCATACCACAGTTGTCGATTCTTTCTCTTTCAGGGCACCAACGGGACAAACCAGTACACACTGCCCGCAGTTAGTGCAGATGGATTCCCCAAGAAGCTCATCTTCCGATGGACCGATGTAGGTGGCAAAGCCCCTGTTGTGCGGATTCATCAGTCCGACACCCTGTATTTCATTGCATACGGTGACGCACCGGCGGCAGAGGATACATTTTGAACTGTCGCGCACGATTGACGGACTGGAGCTGTCGACCACATCTTTTGACTTGGCGCCTTCATAACGAAATTCTTCTACCTGGATCAGTTCACCCAGTTGCTGCAACTCGCAGTTTTGATTTCGCCAGCAACCCAGACAGTTTTTCGGATGATCAGAAAGGATCAGTTCGTAAAGCACCTTACGCACTTTGCGTACCTTCTCGGTGTTGGTTTGAACCTTCATTCCTTCAGAAACGGCTGTTACGCATGATGCCATCAAGGTTCTGGCCCCTTCCACTTCAACCACGCATATCCGGCATGCGCCAATCTGGTGTACATTCTCAAGATAACAGAAATGGGGGATGATGATATTATTCCTTTTGGCCGCTTCAAAGATGGTTGTGCCCTCTTCGGCCTGTATTTGTTTGTTGTTGATAGTAAGATTGATCATAGCTGGTAAAAATTGTTAGTCGTAAGGTATTAGTCCTAAGTCGTAAGACCAGAAAATTGATTCCCGGATTTTCAGATTTTCAGATTCTCTGACTGTCTGATAGTCTGAAAATCTGAATATCTGATTGTCTGACTGTTTGAGCATCTTGTGTCTGTTCAGTGTCTTGAGCATTGCAAACAGCGCATTGCTTCGGCTATAGCGTTTAACTTATGGAATCCCTGTGCCACTTCATCGAAACTGTTTTTACGTTTCTCCGCATCGAGGTAGCGCATCGGGAAGCGCTCATGTTCAATAGTATTGCCTTCTTCAGGATGGATCCGGGGAATATCGATTGGCTCGCCTGTGTTGAGGACTCCCTTTCCGCCGAGGAATTTATCGATCGATTTGGCCGCATTTTTTCCGTCGGCAATAGCCGTGATGACAACGTCGGAACCCCTGGCGATATCACCCCCGGCAAAGATGCCTTTTTGGGTGGTCATCTGGGTTGCCGTATCCACGACGAATGTCCCCCATTCGGTGATTTCGAGTTCTGCTTTTGTAACAAAAGGCAGATCGGAATACTGACTTACGGCCGGGATGGCCAGATCAATACTGAGGCTGAACTCCGTGCCGGGAACTTTTACCGGAACACGGCGTCCGTCTTTACCAAATTCACCGGGCGTCATGCGGATACACTCGATCTTGTTTACCGAACCATTTCCCAAAAACCTGACAGGTGCGACCAGTTCATGAAGGACCACGCCTTCGTCGAGCGCATCCTGTATCTCACGCGGGTCGGCAGGCATTTCCTCTTTGGTACGCCGATACAGGATATGTACTTTTTCTGCCCCAAGCCTGATCGCGCAGCGGGCAGCGTCGATTGCCGTATTTCCTCCCCCGATAACGGCCACAACGCCGCTTAGCCGGATATTTTTATTTAGGTTTACATCGCGAAGGAAATCCAGTCCGTGGTAAACACCTTCTTTTTCTTCGCCGCTGATGCCGATTTTTCTTGAAAGCTGCGTTCCCGTGGCAATGTAAACGGCATCATATTTGGCTTTTAGTTCATTGAATGTGATTTGTTCTCCGACTTTCGTATTATAAATAATATTAATCCCGGCCTGGGTGATGGCACCAATCTCTTTTTTGAGGACATCTTTGGGCTGGCGGTATTCAGGAATTCCGTAGGCGAGGATGCCGCCGGGTACCGATTTCTCCTCATAGATGTCGACCAGGTAACCCAGCCGTGCCAGGTAGTAGCCGCAGGTAAGTCCGGATGGACCGGCCCCGATAATTCCCACCGATTTGCCGTTTCGCTGGAACATCAGGCTGACATAGGGTTCATCCGAATTCATTACATAATCGGCCGCATACCGTTTCAGATCGGCGATGGCGATGGGCTCATCGATCTGCGCGCGGCGACATTTGCTTTCGCAGGGATGGGTACACACACGCCCGCAGATGGAGGGGAAGGGGTTCTCCTGCCGGATGAGGTTATAAGCATCGCGAACCCGGCCCACAGCAATCAGGGCAATATAGCCGGGGACGTTGACGCCGGCCGGGCAGGCATTCTGACAGGGAGAAATGAATAGTTCACTGCACACCCCTGCGCGGCAATATTTATTGCTGATATGTTCGTCGTATTCATGCCTGAAGTATTTAATGGTGCTGAGCACCGGGTTTGGAGCAGTTTGCCCGAGACCGCAGATCGCCGATTCACGGATTGAGGTGCCGAGTTCAATAAGTGTTTCCACATCTCCTTCACGTCCTTCACCGCGAGTGATCCGTTCCAGTATCTCCAGCATTCTTTTGGTACCCAGCCTGCATGGCGTGCACTTCCCGCACGATTCCTCCTGGACAAAATCCATGAAGAAGCGGGCCATATCTACCATACAGGTATCTTCATCGGCACAGATCAGTCCGCCGGAACCCATAATCGCGCCGTGTTTGACAAGTGAATCATAATCGATGGGTGTGTTGAGGTGCGAAGGGGTAAGGCACCCTCCCGACGGACCGCCGGTTTGAGCGACTTTAAAATTTTTTCCACGGGGAATCCCACCTCCGATTTTATAGATGATCTCACCAAGCGGGATTCCCATGGGAACTTCGATGAGTCCTTTCATGTTAATGTCGCCGGCAAGGGCAAAAACCTTTGTGCCTTTGCTTTTTTCGGTGCCGATCGATGCAAACCATTCAGCACCTTTCAGAATAATGGGAGCGACGTTTCCAAACGTTTCTACATTGTTAATGACAGTTGGTTTCCCATAAAGCCCGCTTTGTACGGGAAATGGCGGCTTTTGAACAGGCTCGCCCCGGCGTCCTTCTACTGAGGCCATCAGGGCGGTTTCCTCGCCGCACACAAATGCTCCTGCGCCGATCCTGATTTCGATGTCAAAGTCAAATCCTGATTCCAGGATATTGGTGCCCAGCAAACCCCTTTCGCGGGCAAGTTTGATCGCCATCGTTAATCGTTCGACTGCTATGGGATACTCCGCCCGGATATAAACCACGCCTTTTGTCGCGCCGACAGTATAACCGCCGATGACCATCCCTTCGATCACCAGATGAGCGTCTCCTTCAAGCAGGCTCCTGTCCATATAAGCTCCCGGATCACCTTCGTCTGCATTGCAGATGATGTATTTTTGTTTCGACGGTACTTTATTGGCCATTTCCCATTTTTTTCCGGTCGAAAAACCACCGCCGCCGCGTCCGCGCAGGCCCGATCGCTTGATCATCTCGATCACGGCCGCCTGATCCATCCCCTTCAGTACCTTTGCCAACGCGAAATAACCATCGTGTGCAATATATTCATCGATCGAAGCGAAATCAATAACGCCGCAATTCTGCAAAACGATCTTTTTCTGGTTTTTGAAAAACCCGATTTCATTCAGATCCGCGATTCTCCGCCCGGTTTCCGCTTCCTGGAAACAGAGCCGGTCCACGATCCTGCCTTTTTTTATATGCTCCCTGACAACGACAGGCATATCTTCCGGAGTCAGTTTACAATAGAGTGTCCTTCCGGGGTTGATGATCAGGGTTGGCCCGAGGCTGCAGGCGCCCATGCATCCGGTCAGCTTAATTTTTACCTTGTGCGACTGTTTTTCGTGTTCAAGCGCCGCTTCAAAGGCTTCTTTTACTTCACGGCAGTCGGACGAAATACAACCCGCCGCATAGCAAATATGTGCGGTATAAAGGTACTCTTTATCCTGTTCAAGAAAACTTGCTTTTATGGCTTCAAGATCATGTAAGGTCGTAATCTTCATAAGGAATATGATTATGGTCTGTAATAGGAAAGGCGAAAAAAAGGGTGGCAGAGGCTATTTCAACATGCCCAGGATAGCCTGCACTTTATTCGGGTTGACCTGCTTGTAAACCTTGTTATTGACTGACATGGCCGGGGCCAGTCCACAGGCACCGATACAGCGCATCACCTGGAGGCTGAACACTTTGTCATGGGTGGTTTCACCTACTTCGATGGCCAAAACATCTTTCAGTTTTTGAAGTACATCCTTACCTCCCCGAACATAGCAGGCAGTTCCAAGGCAGATCGAAACGGTGTATTTCCCTTTTGGACGGGTTGAAAAAAATGAATAAAAGGTGAGTACACTGTTGACTTTTGACCGGGGAATATCCATTTTTTCCGCAATGAAAAGCTGGACTTCAGCCGGGAGATGACCGAAAATGGCCTGTGCCATGTGTAAAACCTGGATCAGGTTGCTCTCTTTCCGGTCATAATCATATATAACCGCTTCAAGCAACTGGTACTTTTCATCCATGGTCATGGATTCAACCTTGCAAACGTCTTCTTTGGTAATCATCTTCGCTCCTCCGGGTATTATGGTTTTATGAATATATTGATTGAAGAATTTCCCTGACAAATGCTTCCCGGCTTTTCACCCCCTGTTCAAAAGTAATAAAATTAAGCGGGATGAATATTGACTTTTGTAATGAATTGTGCGATTTTTTCAATCAGGAGGATGATTGTTTAATAAAAAGAAATCCCGATGCGGGTCTCTGTTTTGTCAGAGCCTGCACCGGGTGCTTTTATCCCGGGAAAATTCTTTCCGCTCAATAAATATGCGGTAAACCGCCTGTTCCCGTGCTATTTACTTTTTTCGCTGCAGTTGAACATCCATTGCACACCGAATTTATCTTTGCAGCTTCCGTAGTAATCGCCCCAGAACATGTCCTGAAGTTCCTGTTCCACGGTGCCTCCCTCCGAAAGGGCTTTGAACAGGCGTCTGGTTTCCTCCCGGGTGTCGGGCATCAGACAGATGTACACATTGTTCCCCTGGCTTAGTTTGAATCCCATGCCTTCCGGTGCGTCTGTGCCCATCAGTATATGTCCGTCCATGATCGGCAGACCGACATGCATAATGAGGTTCTTGTCTGCGTCGGGTATCGGGGGCGTATCTTCCGATGGGGGGACATCTTTGAAACGCATAAATCCCTCGCCCATAAACTCTGTTCCGAAGACTGTTTTGTAATAATTAAAAGCGTCTTCTGTTTCACGTTGAAAATTGAGATACGTACTAACTCCTGCCATAATTTTGTTGTTTAATTGTTTAAATTGGAAACTTAAAAAAAACCGGAGAGCGGCAAAAACCGCCCTGTTATTTTGCTTCGCAAAGTGTTTTTAGTTTATTCAGTGCTTTTGGCCAGGTGTTTTGGAAATAAGACCTATGATCTTCCGTTACGTCAATATCGACAGCGAGTAAGGTCCCCTCGTTATCTTCAGTGAACGTGTATTCTTCGCGGGCGCCTGCCCACGCTTCGATATCATGTCCACTGGTAATTTCCTGATCGCCCCGCATGATACCCTGATGTTCAATGCTCACGAATTTGCCGGGGATATTTTCCCTGATCCGGCTGACCATGCCACCCGTGTTGCCATTTTCGTCTGTTCCGAGGAATACGATTTTTGCACCTTTTTCCCATGAGCCTTCGAAGCTGGAGGAAGGGTTAAATTCTTTGGTCCAGGCCTTGTACGATTCTTCACTGAGCATGACATCATAGACCTTGCGGGGGGTGGCATTGATGCCAATATCAAAATGTAGTTTTTCCATTTGGCTGATTATATTTTAATTTAGTCTAAACAAATTTACGAAGTTCCGGCGGAAGGTGCCAAGTGTAAAAACGACAAAGTGCAGGGTGAATTGCGGCAGGTTACGAGGGCTGATGTTGGCAGATCAGGACAGGCTGTCGATTTTCAGGCGGATATGCTGTTTTTCCGGATCTGTTTTTGCCAGGGCAAGCGCTCTTTGGAGGCTTTGTTTTGCTTTGCTGTTGTCCAGGTTCTTATACAGTTCTCCCAGAAGCAGAAAATAAAAATGATTGTTTTCAAGCTTTAGCTTTTCCGCCTCTTCCAAAGCGGCCTGTGGCCCTTTGACTTTATAAAGGGCGAACGCGCGATTGAGCGCAACACCCGGAGAGTAATTTAAAACCAGGAGTTGGTTGTACAGATACAAGATCTGCTCCCATTTTTCCGGGGTATCTTCTTTCTGACAATGCCGGAAAGCAATAGCGGCTTCCAGGTGGTATGACGATATTTCATCGCCTTGCGCCGCAAGGTTTAGGTACTGGATACCCTGTCCGATTAAAGCAGGGTCCCATAATTCTTCGTCTTGCTGATCATAAAGGACAAAGTGGTCGCTGTTTGCCTGTCGGGCATTAAAACGGGAGGCATGGAAACACATCAGTGCCATCAGTGCTTTTGTTTTCGGGCGGTTGGTATGTTCCTGCCCGGTAAGCATTGAGCAGAGGCGTAAGGCTTCCAGACACAATTCCTTTCGCAAAACCTGGTTGTTTGTCCTGGAGTAATAACCTTCGCTGAAAAGCAGATAAATGATATGCAAAACCGTGTCAAGCCGGTTTTTAATTTCATTTTCAGGCGGCAACTCCATACTGACCTTTTCGGTCCGCAGCTTCTCTTTAGCACGGAACAAACGCTTATTAATAGTTTCTTTATTTGTTAAAAAAGCCTCTGCAATCTCATCGATGCCAAAGCCGCAGAGGATGCGGAGGGCCAGACCGATTTGCGCTTCGCCCGCAATAACGGGATTGCAAATGGCAAACAGCATCTGCAGTTGGCTGTCCCTGATATTTTCGAGGGAAAAATTCAAATCCCCGGAATCTTCATGCGGGCTTGAGGAAACCAGTTCCGGAATGATCTTTGTCTCCAACACCTTCTGTCTTCTGAAATGGTGTATTGTTTTTTGTTTGGCGACGGTGTACAGCCATGCTGCCGGATTTGGCGGAATACCTTTCATTCCCCAGGTTTCGGCTGCGAGCAAAAAAGTCTCGCTTACGATATCTTCAGCGATTTCAATATGTTGCAGACCGTAAAGTTTGCTGATTACGGCAACCATTTTTGAAAATTCCTGCTGAAACAGGTGCTTTAACGATTCGTCTTCCTTTTTTATCATCACAATCAACGGTAAAGGCAACAAACCGAAGCAATTCAATGTAAGATCGCCCCGATTTGATGCGGGTTGGCGGGCTTCCGGCGCCCGCCCTGATTAACTGAAAAAGGGTCTGATTTCAACGCTGCCATTTACCTCAAGCGCGGGACACCCGTGCGCCAGGGTGGCGGCCTCATCGAGGGTGGCCGCTTTGACCACGATATAGCCACCCAGTCTTTCCCTGATCTCGACGAAGGGGCCGTCTGTGATCACTCCTCCGGCCCTGATGACTTTGCCGTCCTCCGATAGTCGCTGGCCGCTGCTGGCCAGTTTTCCTTGCGCTGCAATACCTGCGATCCAGTCTTCCCATTTTTTCACCAGGGCCTCCATGTCCGCGGGCGATATCTCGCCAGGATCGTACTCCGGCCGCCGGAATAAAAACATAAATTCATCCATGTGTTTATTTTTATATTCTTGATTAGACAACCGGAGGTGTTAATTTGTTTGAACCGCGTGTTCCCCCACCTGGTAGGTTCCTGCCGGCGTTCGGAAAGCAATATTGATCCGGTTGTAGCTGTTAATGGCGATAATGCCCATGGTGAGATCGATTAACTCTTCATCCGTGAACACTTCCTTCGCTTCTTCAAAGACTTCATCAGGAACATGGCCGTCGGCAATCAGCGTGACGGCTTCTGCCCAGGCGAGTGCGACTCGTTCGCGTTTCGTGTAACCCGGGCTTTCGCGCCAGGCGTTGATCATGTAAAGTCGCTGCTCTGTCTCTCCGTTCGCACGCAGATCTTTGGAATGCATGTCAAGGCAGTACGCGCAGCCGTTAATTTGCGATACACGGAAATAAATAAGATGAAAAAGATTTTCTTCCACGGACGATTTTCTCAGGTAAGATCCCAAGCCATACATCGCTTTCATGGCTCCCTGAGCCTTTTCTTTGATACTAATTCTCTGTTCCATTTGTTTTATTTTAGACGTTATTGAAATGTTTTACACCTCAATAAGGAACAGAAAAGCATAAATTGGACATCGGCAGGGGAAAAAAATGCAATGCCCGCTCACCGGTCCTCCGATGGGCAGTGTTTCGTTAGCACTCTTCAGGAGTGACTATGGCTGCACAAATGTTTTAAGCAGACCAGACGACCAAAACATGAGCGGGATCATAAGAGCATAAATAATCAGAACGATTATTGCCAGTATTCCCATAAACTGGTAATGCTTCTTTAGATAACGGAGGGATTTGGAAAGGAGATTACTGTTGGAGTTCGCGATAGCCAGCCTGGAGTAACGGGAAAACTGAAACAAAAAATAAATTGGGAAAAAATAGATGACGCAGAGCAGAAGTAAAGGGATAAATGAGAAAACCTGGGGAACCGCGTAGGGAGAACCTCCCATGAGCGTCAGCCAAATGACGAGTGCCAGCATTAATCCGATGAACACAAAGCCCAGGACCGATAACAGCATCGTCCATTTCCGTGTTTCCTTCAGATTTAACAGACCGATATGGTCAAGCTCAATTATGTTGCGGTCTGTCGCCGCGTCGTTAAAATTTTCCATAGATTATGTGTGTTAAGCAGTTATATTTTTCCGGTTAAAAATTTGACTACCTGCAATCCTTGATCAGATTTTAACAGACAAATTACGACTTCTTTTAAAAAAATCATATAAAACATCTCAGACAAGATTGGTGAGAAGCAATTTTTACCCCTGTTCCAAAAACGAGTCTTGACCCCGTCGAGCGGGGAGCCTACGGGAAGATCGTCCTGTAGCGGAAGTCACAAATCTGCAGGAGGAGATTAAAAGGTTACGGATGGCACAATAAATACGTAACAGGATAAGTCGTTTAGCTGGTAGCTTAACGGCTTTATTTTTCTTTCTGTTCAGTAACCATCTTGAAAAGGCTTATTTTCCCGTCCGCATTTTCTTTTCAACTTCGGGCAAAAGCCAGGCCACTAGTCCGAGCAAGGGCATCCAGGCACAGACCTGATAAACGGTATCAATGCCGTAGAGATCGGCCATTTTTCCGAGGACGGCGGAAGAAATCCCGGCCACTCCGAAAGCAAATCCAAAAAACAGGCCCGAAGTCAGTCCCAGTTTTTGGGGCAGCAGTTCCTGGGCGTAGACCAAAATGGCAGGAAAAGCTGACGCAAGAATCAGTCCGGCGAAAAAGCTTAAAATAACGGTCCATTCGAGTCCCACGTGTGGCATCAGCATACTGAAGGGAGCAGCACCGAGAATGGAAAACCAGATGACATATCTGCGGCCGATCCGGTCACCGAGTGGACCGCCTGCAATTGTTCCAATAGCGGTCCCGATCAGAAAAATAAACAAGATGATCTGGGAAGTTTGTATCGTTACTCCGAATTTCTCGATGAGATAAAAAGTATAATAGCTTTTTAAACTCTCCATATAAATGAATTTGGAGAAGATCAGAAAAAGCAGGACTGAGATCGCAAAAACGGTTTTTTTCACAGATAAGGGCATTTCGAGGTGTCCCTGATATTTGTGTGGGCCGGTTTTCAAGCTTTCCAGATACCCGCTGTACCATTTTCCGATGGGAATCATGACGCCGATAGCCATGACGGCAACTACCGAGAAGAGTGCAATATGACTCCTTCCGTACGGGGCGACCAGCAGGGCGACCAGCAGCGGGCCGAGTGAACCGCCCAGATTGCCGCCCACCTGAAAAAGAGACTGGGCAAAACCTCGTTTTCCGCCTGAAGCCAGTGCGGTTAATCGTGATGCTTCGGGATGGAAAACCGAAGAGCCAATTCCAATCAGCATGACAGAACTCAACAGCAGGTGCAGGCTCGACGCGTAAGCCAGACTAATAATCCCGGTCAGCGTAAACGCCATGCCAACGGGAAGCGACCAGCTTACCGGACGTTTGTCAAAAAACAAACCGGCGAGCGGCTGCAAGACGGATGCCGATATCTGATAAACGAAGGTAATTAGCCCGATTTGGGCGAAATTCAGGGCCAGATCAGCTTTAAATAAGGGGTATACCGCAGCGATGACCGACTGCAGCGTGTCGTTCAGGCAATGCGCGACGCTTAATCCGATTAAAACAGGGAGTGCCATTTTACGAACGGCTAACTGTGACTGTACCATTTGCTGAATAAGTTTTCCAATCAGACCAACAAAACGGCAAATGTACAGCATTCAGGTTAGGCAAATGTTAGAGATTTGTCAATAATTTAAGATGTATTAAACGATATTTCCCATTGAACAAAACGTATTCTGCCCGGGATGAACCGATATCTGAATAAAAATGTTTAATTTGGTTGTTCTAAAGGAAACCCAGGTGACGATATCGGGAAATCAAAAAGCTGATCTGTATCAAACGATTTGGAAGAAATTTACGGAGGGTGATGACCAGGCACTTTCATCGCTGTATTTTGATTTTTTCGACTCGCTGCTTAACTTCGGGATGAAGTATTCCTCCGATCGTTTCCTGGTGGAAGACTGCATCCAGAACCTGTTTGTGGATTTACTAAAGAACAGGGACAAGCAGAGACCTGTGCAGCATATCCGCTTTTATCTGTATAAAGGGCTCCGAAATCAACTGGCTTACGAAAAGAGAAAAGTGAGAAAACTCATTCCGGTCGAAGAGCCTGGTGAAACGGATTTCCGGATCAGCTATTCGGTTGAAAATTTACTGATCGTGAGCGAAACAGATAACCTGCAGGCAAAGTTTTTAAAATTGATTACCGACCGTCTGACGGCCCGCCAAAAGGAGGCTTTATACCTGAAATTTAACTGCGGGTTTGATTATATCCAGATTTCGGAACTGATGCAAATCAGTGTGGAGTCGGCCCGGACCATCATTTACCGGACGCTAAAATCGATCAAAGATACTTTTGGTCCCGATACTTATGCTAACATCCTGTTTGTGTGTTGTCTACGTCCGATCCAATAAGTGGGCACGTTTCAATTTTCGTTGGTTCAGTTTTTTTTGAAAATAGTTGTCTATGTCTGTCGCTTTCCTGCTACATCTTTTTGTAAGCTGATGTTATGGACAAAAAATTTCAACAATACACGCTCGAAGACTTTCTGAATGATGCTGATTTTTGCGGCTGGGCAAGATCGGAGAGACCAGATCTGGATGGTTTATACCGGGAACTGCTGGGAAGATATCCTGAACAAAAAGATGTTTTTTTGAAAGCCAGGCGGTTAATTGCGTTTTTTGATGACGAAAAGTTAAAGACAGAGCCGGCCCGCAAACTTCAAATATGGGAGGAAATAAACAGGATTTACAACCGCCAAAGTAAGGGAGCCCCCTATAAACGGGTTTTCCGGTATGCTGCAATACTTGCTGTTTTGTTTACAACAGCGACGCTGGCCTGGTATTTTATTTCATCTGCCGGCCGGAACGAGTTGAATACCTGGCCTGTCCAGGATTATACAGAAATCAGACTTATGCTCGATGATGGCCGTGAGATTGACATTCCGTCGGAGCGGTCTGAGGTGGTCTATTCCAGGGGCGGCGACCAGATCAACGTAAACGGGAAATCAGTACCGCAGGGCAGAGAAACAAAAAATCCCGGACTAAACCAGCTTATTGTTCCTTTTGGCAGGCAGGTGAAAGTTGTGCTGGCCGACCGTACCGAAGTGTGGCTTAACGCCGGCTCACGTTTGGTTTATCCTTCGCAATTCGCTGAAAACAAACGGAAAGTTCAATTGCAGGGCGAAGCTTTTTTTAAGGTGAGCAAAGACAAAACAAGGCCTTTTACGGTCGAGACAAGCCACTCTGCCCTCAAGGTCCTCGGAACCAGCTTCAACCTGAGAGCTTATCCGGACGAAAAGACAGAAGAAACCGTTCTGGTGGAAGGGTCGGTCAGCATTCACATTGGTAAAAGTTTTTTTGGGGAAGATGTTCTCCTGAAGCCTGACCAGCGGATTATTGCCGGTTATCCGGACCGGTCTTATTCCATTTTGGAAGTGGACGTGCACAACTATACCTCATGGACTGACGGTTCATTGGTGTTTAAAGAGGAACCCCTTTCGCGGGTTTTGGGCCGAATAGCGCGGTTTTATAATGTCAGGATCAGTTGTGAAGACGCCGATGAGAACAGGAAAATAACCGGAAAGCTTGATCTGAAGCAGGATTATCTGCGTGTTTTAAATGCGTTGGAACTGATATCGCAGGGAAATTATACCGAAAAAAATGGGACAATAACTTTTAAACTGAATGAAAGCAATGACCAATAATTAAAAGGAAAAGCCGGTTATGGTTGGCACTTTTAACCGGCTCTCCGAATTGTTTAATCCGCCTTGAAAAAAGGCATTTTTAAACCTTTAACGTTTCAAATTTATGAAAAAAAAATGGAAAAATGATGTTTCCGGTTTGAGCCGGAGCGTCCAAAAGTTTTTAATGATTATGAGATTAACTGCCTTACTAACATGCGTGTTGTCGTTATCGGTCACGGCAGGAACGTATTCACAGAATACGAAGCTTGACCTGTCGCTTGAAGAAGCAACGATCGAAAAGGTGCTTCTGGAGATAGAAAATAACAGCCGGTTCATTTTTATTTATGAAAGCGGAACGATTGATGCGTCCGTCAGAAAGACCATCTCGGTAAAGGACCAACCGGTTGATGTCATTTTATCGCAGTTGTTCGAAGGAACTGATGTGGCATACAACATTGATGACCGCCAGATCTCACTGTACAAAAAGAACGGCCCTCAGGATAGCCATTCACAGTCCGGCGTGAGCGCAGCTCAGCAGATGACTGTTTCCGGGAAAGTGACCAATGCTTCCGGTGAACCCGTTCCAGGAGTGACCGTGGTTGTCAAAGGAACCGGCCAGGGGACCATCACCGATATGAATGGAGGCTACACCCTTGCGAATGTTCCGGGCGACGCGACGCTGGTCTTTTCGTTTGTGGGAATGGAGGTGCAGGAAGTTGCCCTTGACGGCAGGGCACGTCTCAATATCACCATGGAGGAACAGGTTATTGGCCTGGAGGAGGTTGTTGCGGTAGGTTATGGAACGATGAAGCGACTGGATGTCAGCGGATCGATCGTCTCGACCGACGCCGAAACGCTCAGAGAAGTTCCTTCGGTTAGCGCAACACAGGCTTTACAGGGGCGTCTGCCGGGGATTGATGTTTCGCAGATGTCAACCCGCCCCGGTGCTCCCATGCAAATCCGGATCCGGGGCGAACGCTCGGTAAATGCAAGCAATGACCCTTTGATTGTGTTGGACGGGATCCCGTTTGCCGGCTCTGTTAACGACATTTCGCCAACCGATATCAAGAGCATTGATATTCTGAAAGATGCTTCTGCAACAGCTATCTACGGATCGCGCGGTGCTAACGGCGTGATGCTGATTACCACCTTCAGGGGAATGACCAACCGGGAGGCTTCGATTTCCTACAACGGCTTTTTTGGTATCAAGTCGGTAGCAAAAAAGTATGAGGTTTATGACGGCAATGAATTCCAGGATTTTCGTCACGCCACGATCAACACCTCCTATAAGGATAATTACACTACCCTCGAACAGGCCTCGATCGAGTCGGGGGAATACACCGATTGGCAGGACCTGCTATACAGCAATGCCATCGTAACCAATCACGACATCAGCATCTCTTCCGGTACAAAGAATGGGTCCTATGCCTTCGGAGGAGGCTATTACAACGAAACAGCCGTGTTACCGGGGCAGGAATATACTCGTTTTTCCCTCCGAACGACAATTGATCAGGAAATTGGGAAATACATTAAAGTGGGATTGAGTTCGCAGAATTCGTACGCCATTACCGACGGTGACAGCGCCTCGGTGATGAACAACATTCTCACTTTGTCTCCGCTGATGCCGGCTTACAATGAAGACGGGAGCGTTCGTGAAATCCCCACAGAAGGACATGTCGACACTTATTACAACCCGTTATTAATGGAGAACTCCGACCTTTGGCAGGAAAGGAGAAAGCGCTCTGCCAGTTTTAATTCCCTCTTCGCAGAAATTAAATTCACCGATTTTCTGAAGTACCGGATCAATTTAGGCTTGAGTTATTACAAGGAAGAATTTGGCCGCTACTATGCTTCGGCTACGCCTTTTAACAACGGTTCGGTTTCGACTGCCAGGGTACAGAATATCAGCAGCACGACCTGGGCAATTGAAAACCTGTTGTACTTCGACAAGGTTTTTGCCGATAAACATCGGTTAAATGTAACAGCCATGTATTCGGCCGAACAGTCTGAGTTTACCCGTTCTCAGATGGATGCGAACGATCTGCCCGCTGATTTCCTGCTTTATTATAACCTGGGACTTGCCAACGGAGCCAAGACCATTGAATCGAAGGATCAGAATTACTATAAAAGGGGCTTATTGTCCTATATGGCGAGGGCGCAATATGCATATGACGACCGCTATTTGCTTACGCTCACCTTCCGTGCCGATGGCGCCTCAGTTTTGGCTCCGGGACACCAGTGGCATAATTATCCCGCTGTTTCGGCCGGATGGAACATCCACCGGGAATCATTTATGCAGCAGCTTAGAGGCATCAGCCAGCTAAAGCTGCGTCTGGGTTACGGGCAGACTTCCAACCAGGCGATCGATCCCTACTCCACCCTGGGCTTGTTATCGCAGATCCCTTATAATTTCGGCTCCAATAACATGTACGGTTATTACGTCACCACCCTTCCGAACCAAAACCTGGGGTGGGAGTATACGGAGAACTACAATGTGGGGCTGGATTTTGGACTTTTTGACAACCGGATTGACGGCTATTTTGATTACTATTTCCAGAAAACCAAAGATGTTTTGGTTCAGGTCAATTTGCCTCATACCAGTGGGGTATCGCTTCCCATGTGGCAGAATGTGGGTTCAACCGAGAACAAAGGATTTGAATTTTCCATATCCGCGCAAATCATTAGGCCGGCCGGCAAAGGTGGTTTTGGATGGGATATGGATTTCAATATTTATGCAAACAGGAATAAGCTGGTATCGCTCAACAGCGGCGTGACTGAAGATATCGGGAACGGATTGTTCACGGGGCATCCCATCAACGTGATCTATGACTATGAAAAACTGGGTATCATTCAGGAAGACGAAGCGCCTTATTTCGGGCGTCCTGCCGGCCAGATCAAGGTAGCTGATATTGGCGGAGGGCCGAACGGAGAACCCGACAACCAAATCACCGCCGACGGTGACCGGAAGATCCTTGGATCGTTTGAACCCGATTTTTCCGGAGGCTTATCCACCCGCCTTTATTTCAGGAATTTTGATTTATCGGTTGTCAGTTTCTTTAAATCGGGAGGTATGCTGGTTAGCCTGATGCACATGCCGGTCAGTTATCTGAGTACGAATAACGGACGGAGAAATTCGATTAAAACGAATTACTGGACCCCGGAAAATCCTTCCGGTACCTATCCCCAGCCGGGCAACCAAAATACGGCCGAAGTCAATGACTTTGGGAATACGCTTGGTTTTTTCAAGGCCTCCTTCTGGAAGTTCAGGACCATTTCACTGGGATATACCTTTAACTCAAAAGCTCTTTCGGCTGTTGGCGGCAAAGATGCCCGGATCTATTTCACCTGCCAGAATCCGTTCACCCTGTTTTCACCTTACCGGGATGCCGGCGGACTGGATCCTGAGCCTACAGGTACCGGTGCCCAGACCAACTCGGCCGGACTCAAATCGAACAGCGGCCTTCAGGACCGGCAGTTGACGGTTGGTGCGAATACACCGCCTACGCGCAACTTCGTCCTGGGAATAAATGTGAAGTTCTAAGTCGTTAATCATTAAAAACTATCAAGATGAAACATTATATTATAAGCAGTTTAGCTGGAATAGCGATCCTTTTGCTGGCTTCGTGCAGTGATCTTCTGGACGAGCAACCGCGTTCCATGTTAACCCCCGATTTGTTTAAAACAAGCGATGGATTACGGGCCGGCCTTACGGCCGCCTATAACGGGCTGCGCTATATTTCAGGGACCGAGGCGACTATGAACAGCACCTTACAGGGAACCGATGAGTTTACTGCTGCTGCGAGTGGCGGCAGTAAAGAACTGGATATGACGCCTGACTTCGGCGGCAGCGGTATTAATTCCGCTACCGGTTCCATTAATGTATTCTGGATTTACCAGTTTTCTTACATCAACACCTGTAACGGGATCATCGAATTTGGTACGGAGGCGGGATTAAGTGAAGAGCTGATCGCCGAGGCCTATTTTTTACGTGGCTACTATCATTTTAAGATGGTGCAAATGTTTGGTGGCCTTCCGCTTGATCTGGGTTCCGGTGAGTTGAAGTTCAATACGACTCCGACCACGCTTTCCAAGCGGAATACCGAGGAAGAAGTCTACGCAGCGATTGTCGCCGATATGTCGTATGCTGCCGAGAAACTGCCGGTCAATCCGCGTCTTCCCGGTTGTGCCTTTCGGGCAACGGCTATTCACTACCTGGCAAAAGTTTACCTGACGAAAGGTGACGACCAGTTGGCGCTCACAACGGCCGAAAAATTGTTAAGTGTTGCTGATCCTTACGCTGAAAATTCTTACGGCGTGGCCTTGCTTCCAACCTATTCGGAAGTCATCAGGCCCACGAACGAACGGAACAATGAAGTTCTTTTTACCTGCGAGCATACCGAGACCTATGCGTATAACGAAACGGCTGCGGGGTTTGGTTCCGGAGCGCTGAATAAAGATGACCGTTCGTTGTCTTATTTTGTTCCCAATTATCAGCAGTTCAATCTGGGTAGACCCGGTGATGCCGGTTTTTTGGTCAGGACAAAGGAATATTCACGTCCGTGGACCCGTCTTCGTCCTACAGCCGGATTGCTGACCAATATTTTTGCTGACAAGACCAATGATTCCCGTTTTGAAGCAAGTTTTCAAACCGTGTGGCTTAATAACGGGACCAATACCGTCAATGGATTGCTGAATCGGCCGCTTGTCCCGGGCGACACCGCGTTTGTTATGCTTGCTCAGGAAGTTTCGGCAGCTTACCGGGCAACCAAAAATTACCGGATCTGGACAACCAGTCAGATGACCCGGGATATTTTTCCGGCGCTTAAAAAGTTCTTCGATCCGAACCGGCAGGATGTCAACGACGCATCAGGCCGTCCGTTCCTCCTGGCAAAATTGTCGGAAACCTACCTGATCGCTGCCGAAGCGGCCCTCAGTTCAGGCAATAACACCAAGGCCCGCGATTATCTGCTGGTCCTTCGCAAGCGCGCGGCAAAGCCCGACAAGGTTCAGTCCATGATTGATGCGACGCCGGCGACCATCACGATCGACTATATTCTGGACGAACGTTCCCGCGAGCTATGCGGCGAACAAATGCGTTGGTTCGATCTGAAACGAACCGGTAAATGGCGTGAGCGCGCAACGAATTATTCGCTCAACGGGGTCGATATCAAAACCCGTGAAATCAGACCTCATTATGATTTGCGTCCAATTCCGGAGGCTCAGCTTGACCTGATGGGTAATTCGGATGCCGAAAAAGATGCCTATCAAAACCCAGGGTATTGACGAAGGTTAGTATCAGTATATCATCAATCTTTCAAAAAGGAGTTGTGCGTAATGCCAACTCCTTTTTGAAAGAAATTGTCCGGTTCAATTTTCAGTGATCCGGATAAGAAGAAAACAGATTAATAAGACAGTTATAAAAAGAGCAAATGCAATTAACCAGCCAGAAAGTTTCGGTGATCGAAAAAATCGGTTACAGTCTGGGTGATCTGGCGGCGAACCTGATCTTTCAGACCCTCATGACATTTTTAGCCTTTTTCTATACCGATGTCTACAAAATACCACCCGGAACAGCGTCGGCCATCATCTTTACCGGCGGGATGATCGGCGCTTTCTTCAATCCGGTAATGGGCATTATTGCCGACCGTACCGCTACCCGCTGGGGAAAATTCCGTCCCTGGATTTTATGGACCGCTCTGCCTTTTGGATTGATGGCGATTCCGGCTTTCAGCACACCCGGTTTCAGCGCGGGCGGAAAAATCGCCTATGCCCTGACCACTTATATTTTACTGGTGATTGTGTATTCGGCTAATAATCTGCCCTATGCGTCGCTGAGCGGCGTGCTCACCGGCGATATGGCCGAACGGAACAGCATTTCATCTTACCGCTTTGTGGCGGTGATGATTGCCCAGTTCATCGTGCAGGCCTTGCTGCTTCCGTTGGTGCTTATTTTTGGAGAGGGCGATCAAACGCGGGGATTTGAACAGGTGATGATCCTGTTCGCTGTAACCGGGGTCATTTTCTTTATGATCACGTTTCTCACCACAAAAGAACGGATCATTCCGAAACCGGAACAGAAGTCGACCGTGAAACAAGACCTGGGCGATCTTTTCAAAAACAAGCCCTGGGTTGCCATGCTCATCATCACCGTATTTGTGTTCGTCACCCTGTCGTTGAAAGGAGGCATGTATGTGTATTATTTTGAAAATTATCTGAGTGAGCAGCACTTGGCGGCATTTCTTGAAAATGTTGGTTTCAACAGCTTTATCAGGGGTTTGAACGGAGTACTTACCGGAATGGGGCTGGTTGGGTTTGTCTGGCCGGAGGATGCGCCGACTTCGGGCTTCAGCCTGTTCAATGCCGGGGGAATCATCATGATGATTGTGGGCATCACGGTCTCGAAAACCCTGGCCGACCGCTTTGGGAAAAGGGATGTATTTGGAACCTCCCTGTTCCTGTCGGCCTTATGCCTGCTGCTTTTTTACTTTTATTCACCACAGGCGATCGCCCTGGTGTTTACGACGCAGTTGGCGCATGGCTTTTTTTACGGCATCACCACACCACTACTCTGGGCCATGATTGCCGATGTGGCTGATTACTCCGAATGGAAGAATAACCGCAGGGCCACAGCCATTATTTTCTCGGCCATGATTTTCGGGCTAAAGGCCGGCCTGAGCATTGGCGGCGCACTGGTAGCCGGGATTCTGGCATTTCATGGTTACGATGAGCAGCTTGTTGTGCAGTCGACCGAGGCCATTAACGGAATCAAACTGTCGCTCAGCGTGTACCCCACGCTGACCTTTGGGGTGAGCGTGGCCTGCCTGTTCTTTTATGAGATCGGCAAGAAAAAGGAAGTGCTGATCCAGCAGGAACTGATGGCGCGCAGAACAGAATAAACGAATGATGTCGATACGCGAATTTGCAAAAAAACTGAATTAAAAATGTTTGCGATGAAGAAATATAGTTATGTTCTGACGGGGCCGTTGGCCCTGGTCAGGAAGCTGCAGGAGCAAGGTGTCTGCGTCGACGGGATTGGCATGCGGGGACATGTCGGAATGAATTACCCGGCGATCAGCGAATTCGAAAAAAGCCTTGAAGCATTCGCTTCACTTGGCGTAAAGGTGATGATCACGGAAATGGACATAACCCTCCTGCCCATGCCCGACAGCAATGTGGGGGCCGACGTATCGGCAAGCTTCGAATACCAGCAGAAAATGAATCCTTATGCAGCCGGACTGCCCGATTCGGTGAATACAGCCTTTGAGAACAGCTACGTGGATTTCTTCCGCTTATTCCTGAAGCATCAGGATGTGATTTGAAAATGGAAACACCCAGATATCTTGTCAACCATCTGTATATGGCCGATCCGGCCGTTCATGTGTTTAACGGCAAACTGTACATCTATCCCTCGCACGATATCGAGTCGGGTATCCCGGAGAATGATAACGGCGACCACTTCGATATGCGCGATTACCATGTATTCTCAATGGAGTCGGTCGAGGGAGAGGTGACCGATCATGGCGTGGCGCTCGACGTGAAAGCTATTCCCTGGGCGGGACGCCAGTTGTGGGACTGTGATGTAGCTTTCAAAAACGGGAAGTACCTGCTGTACTTTCCGCTGAAGGACCAAACCGACATCTTCCGGATCGGCGTGGCTGAGAGCGACAGGCCGGAAGGTCCTTTTATTCCGCGCGATGCACCCATGAAAGGCAGTTACTCGATCGATCCCTGCGTATTTTGCGATGATGACGGTTCGCACTATCTATATTTTGGCGGCCTGTGGGGCGGACAACTGCAGCGTTACCGCGACAACAAGGCTATTGAGTGCGGACACGAGCCCGATCCCTCTGAGCCCGCCCTGCCTTCGCGGGTGGTCAGGCTGAGCGACGACATGCTGGAATTCGGTGAGCAGCCCCGGGCGGTGATCCTGCGTGACGAAAACGGGGAATGCCTGAAAGCCGGCGATCACAACCGGCGGTTCTTTGAGGCCTCCTGGATGCACAAATACCGGGGGAAATATTATTTTTCCTACTCGACGGGAAACACGCACCTGCTTTGTTATGCCACCGGTGACAATCCCTACGGTCCCTTTACATACCGGGGAGTGATCCTGACGCCGGTGGTCGGCTGGACGACCCATCATTCAATCGCGGAGTTTCAGGGGAAGTGGTACCTGTTTTATCACGACAGCGTTCCTTCGGGCGGTAAAACCTGGTTGCGCAGCCTGAAAGTGACCGAACTGAAATATCATGAGGACGGAACAATTCAGACGATCGGGGGAATATCTTTCTCCGGGCGATCTGCTTAGGGCAGGATCGGAATGATGTTCCGGCAAAAAATAATACCTGATTTTGCCGGAAAATGACGAAGTTTGCATGAAGAACAGATCAACATGCAAAAAATTAGTTTATTCGCTGTATTGATCGCAGTTTTTTATTCGGCGCAAACGACAGCCCAACAACCCGAAAAGAAGACCTACCTCCAGCTTTTGCAGGATGTATTTCAGACTGAATTGGTTTATCCTCAGGAAAAAAATGAATTCCAGTTTACGGTGTTCCCTGCTTATTATCAGCATTCCGGGTATGAACAGATTCAACTTCCGTTCCTTGCAGAGTACGGCATCAATAACAGATGGCAACTCGAGATTGAATGGAATACCTTTCAGTATAGAAAAATCCATCCGGGGAGTTCTGTAAGCGGAACCGGCGATCTTGAAATCGGAACGAAATATAGTTTTATGAACATTGGAAATTCGGATTTCCACGCTGCAGCCGGGTTTGAAATTGGTATTCCGCTCGGCAGTGAAAATAAAGACCTGGGTGAAGGTCTTTGGGAATATGAACCCTATTTATTGCTGGCGGCCGACTTCCCAAAGTTGCATAATGCCCAACTATTCGGGCAAGCAGGGATCAGTTTTGTACAACAAAAGGAAACTGATGAGCCGGAAGGAAATGAACTGAACCTGGGAGGTGGTTTTTTTATTCCTTTTAAACCTGTTATCTTTAGTTCAGAATTGACATGGTATCACTCAAAGGATGTAAACCAACTTTTTTACACGCCGGGTGCTGTATGGACGATGAATAACGGTTGGGAGACAGGATTGGCATTTCCGCTCGGACTGAACAGGCAGACACTCAATTTTGGGATCATGGCGATGATTACTTTCGAATTTAATATTGAAGGAGATAACGATTAGGATTTCTATATTTAAAGGAATCAAATCACAAAATATTTTTGCCAAATGAGGATCTGGAAAAAAATATTACTTGGCTTTATTTCGGTCATCGTTATTATGATAATCGTCGATTTTAACGCGCTTCGAAATAACATCGATATCATCAATAAAATTGATGATCTGGAGATCTCCAAAAGAGTTGAACTTTCACAGTCGAATAAAATAGCCTATACCCTTCAACGGCTCAATTCGAATCAGCGGGAGATTTTCCTTGAAATTGAAAATCCGGAAAAAGTTTGGGAAGTGATCGAGTCCGGAAAGGCGATCAATGAAAGTATCCCCCGTTTGAAGGAGTCGGTCAGGGTGTTGCGTAACGCGACCCAAATCGGATACGATCTCTCGGAAGAAGAGGACGATCTTGAAAGAGAGGAAGACGAGTTGCTGCTGGTTGATTCCCTGGTCAATATGACAAACCATTTTATTGCATCAATCCAACATGTGCGGAAGATTCAGGACGAAAACCGGTACCAGGAGGCAGAAGACCTTTTCGAGAATGAAACTGAGCCTGCATCGAGGAAGATTGAGCAGTTAATCGAGGTAATTGTATCCAATGCCGAAGAAGAAGTTCTGTGGGCTGTAAAGCAGTTGAACGGGCAGGTGGACCGGGCTATTCAGTTGGGCGTCTACCTGACCATACTCAGCGTTATTCTGGCATTGTCGATTGGTTTTTATATTTCCCGGTCGATTTCCGGTCCGCTGAACAAGTTAATTGCCGGTACTGACCAGGTCCGCAAAGGGAATCTGGAAGCCAATGTCGAACTGAACACCAAAGGAGAACTGCAATTGCTGGCCGAGTCGTTTAATAATATGACCAAAGAATTAAAGAAGCAGGTTTCTTCCATCGATAAGCTGAATAAGGAATTAATGGAAACAAATGACTCCAAAGATGCATTTTTCTCGATCATCGCCCACGATCTGAAAAATCCATTTGGTATCATATTGGGTCTGGCCGATATCCTTACAACCCAGTACCATGATTTTGACGAAGAAGAACGGAAGAGATTCATTTATGAGATCAATAACTCATCGAAACTCATTTACGAATTATTGGAAAACCTGTTAACCTGGGCACGGTCGCAGAGCGGAAAGATTAAGATAAAGAAAGAGAATCTGGACCTGAAGGAGGCTGCCGAGAAGAGTATCGCATCGCACGACGGCAATGCCCGGCAAAAGAATATCGCTATTGTGAATGAAATTCCGGAGCATGTAACGATTTATGCCGACAAGTACACGCTTTCAGTGATCATTAATAATCTGCTGAACAATGCGATAAAATTCACTCCCGAAGGCGGGAAAATTAATTTTTCGGCCAGGGTTGAACCTGACCGCGTGGAGATCAGCATTAAAGACACGGGCGTTGGCATGAGCAAGGAGGCACTTGCCGGTTTGTTTATGTCTTCAGGGTTGCCCACAAGTCCCGGAACCAATAATGAGAAAGGAACAGGTCTTGGCATCATCCTGATCAGAGATTTTATTGAGAAAAATGACGGGAAGTTTCATGTGGAGAGTGAACCCGGAGTAGGAACCGATTTTCGTTTTTCATTACCTCATCGGCAACAAGATTAAAAAACGAAGGGCTTACTTAAACTGAAGTTCAGGTTCTTCCATGAGACAGTTACAGACAATAGTTTGTTCAGGCACCCGGGCGATCGCATTCACGGAAAATCTTGAAGCCCGGGAGGTGTTAGCCTGATCCTGAATCCTCCATTATCCTTCCACAAAATAGCGTAACTGGTCAAGCATGATCGGCACGTCGTCCGGGTTGATGCCTTGTCGGAGCAACTGAGGCAGGTCTTCGGTAAAGACATCCATAAACTGCGCTTCGGAAAAGCCGTTTTCGGAGATCGACCGTTTGTAGCGGTCGAGTGCGGCTTTACGGTTGCCAAGGCTCCA
>JBCFBK010000040.1:0-55487 GCA_038562555.1 Prolixibacteraceae bacterium
TGCCGCAGCGCGTTTAAGAGAACTTCTGGTTACCGCCACGCAAAACCGGATGGTGCAAGGCAAAACAGGCCTTCACATCAGCGGAGGCCTTGATTCGTGCGGAGTTGCCGCCATTGTTGCAGACCATACTCCTGATAAGAGCTGTTTGTGCGGATATTCGTGGACTCCCGAAGTATTTAAAGAAACCGTGGAAGGCACCGATGAAAAGGAATTCATCGCTGCCTTCTGTGAAGACAAGCAGGTAGGTATCAACTATCTGAACCTTCAGGAAAATGAAACTGTAAAAAACGCCTTACTCCCTGAATTTGAAACCCAGCACATCGAGCATCCTGTTATGCAAATGGCCGGAAAGGATGGCGTCGCGGTTATTTTCAGCGGTTGGGGCGGAGACGAGTTTGTGTCGCTCAGCACAAGAGGAACGGTGAATCACCTCTTCTTCAGCTTTAAATGGTTCACCTTGCTTCAGTACGTCCGAAAAAAAGGGATCACATCCACCCTCTGTCAGTTTCGAACTGAAATTCTACCTCTTCTGGTCCCATTTGGCTTGTTACCTGCATACAGGATCGGTCAAACAGACTGGTCTATCCTTCATTTACTAAAGCCGGCTTTTATCCGAAAATATTGGAGAAAACTATTCTTTCACCGGTACAAAAATGCTTTCGGGTATGGAGACCGGAGCCGTTTTATGCTGAATTTACTGGAGCATTATCATCTTCCCGAACGCATGGATTCCTGGAGCATCAATGCTGAACGTTATGGTTTCGAGTATAAATATCCCCTGCTCGACAAAGACGTGCTGGAGTTCTGGTTTAGCATTCCGGCGGAACATACTTACAAGGACTTTCATCCACGGCTGCTTTACCGTGAGGCGATGAAAGGCATCCTCACCGAGAAAATCCGAACCCGACGAGACAAAGGCGAAGCGCTGCGTATCGCCTTTTCGATGAGGGAGCGGCAAAACGGGAAAAAATATCTGGAGAATTTATTCTACGGGATACCCCTGGCCGAACATCTCCACTTTTTTAAACCGGAAGCTTTTCAGCAGGTTTTTAACGAGTTCCCCTCCGAAAAGCTGCTGAAAAATATCAGGAATATGCACAAAATAACCTGTTATCTTCGCTACGTTGCTCTGGTAAAGGACTACTTAACCACTAATCATGAATGATCCGTTAAAAAACCGCACCTGCCTGTATAACCGGCACCGGTTGAGTCATCAGCAGATCGACCGGTGGCTGGGGGAAAAGCGGGCGGGGGAATTCAGGCAGGAGAAGCTGATGCAGCTTGAGCGGGCGAGGCTGTTTTTACAGGTAACCGATAAGCTGCGGGAGCATCAGATTGATTTTGTCTGCCTGAAGGGGCCGCTGCTGTCGCAACGCATTTACGGGGATCCTACGGTCAGGATTTCACACGACATCGATTTGCTGGTTGACCTGGCCGATCTGGAAGCTGCTTTAAACGTTTTTGAAGAAGACGGCTACACCTATATGTATGACCTTCGCTGGCCGAAAGAAAAATTCAGGCAGGAACTTCTGAAAAACGTCACGCACCACATCAGTCTTTGGAACAGACAGACCAATCTTTATGTCGAGATTCACTGGATCCTGATGTCTAATATACCGCTTCCCCCGCAGGAAGTCCGGGAAATAACCTTACAAAATTCAACGACTACGCTGCTTGCCGGACGTCGCTTTACAGTCCTTAACAAAGAACTGGAACTGGTGTTCCTGATCATCCACGGAACGCGGCATGGCTGGAACCGCTTAAAATGGCTGACCGACATCCGGGATTATCCGGTTCATGATCTGGATACAACCCTTTTCTGTAAGCTGGCGGAACGATTCCGGGCAGAACGTGCTATCGCACTCACCAATCACTTTTTAAAAAACCATGGCGGCACCTTGTTACCTGATCTCTGGGGAAAACGGGTACCAAAACGTATGATCCGCTTTGTTGAACAAAGCATGGCCATGCCCGTGATTACAGAAAACCTTCCATTTAAGGAAATGGCGGCATTTGTTTTATATTCCTGGCATCTGTTTCCGGGCGTATTCTACAAACGGTTATGGCTTACCGGGTTGTTCACCCGGCCGCGCGACCTTACTACACTCAGCCTGAATTCTAAACTGGCTTATCATCTGTACCGGCCCTGGAGTTTCATTAAAAGGAGATTATTCCATGTCTGAGCGGCTGTTTATGATCAGGAGTTTCGGCCTGTTTTTTCGGTACCGGCCGGTGCGGATCAGCCTGCTTTTCCTGATCACGCTGTTGCTGGGCTTTGGGCAGGGGGTCACCATCGTGCTGCTCATCCCCCTGCTGGGACTGCTGGTTCCGCACGAAAGCCCGGAAAAGGGAGAGTGGACCTCCGTACTGGACTCGCTGGTTCAGCAACTGGGGTTCAGTTTAAGCCTGGAACTTGTCCTTTTGATCTTTGCCGTATGCCTCTTGTCGGTGGCAGCGCTGTCGTGGCTGCAGTCGGTGTGGCAGTCGGGTTATCAGCAGGGATTTTCGCACGCGATCCGCGGGCGGCTGTTTAAAAAGGTCATTACCAGCGACTGGTTGTTCCTGAGCGGGAAAAGCCGGCATAACCATACGCAACTGCTTACGGCCGAAGTTCCCAAGATGACCACCTACTATTACTTTTACCTGAACCTGGCGGGCCATCTTATTTTCATCTTTGCACACGTCGTTCTGGCCTTTCTGCTGTCGCCGGTGTTTACCCTGGTGGTCGCGGCGGGGGGGATCCTGATCCTGATCCTGCTGCGAAAATACCTCACCAGGGCCGAACGGCTGGGAGCCGCCAATATCCAGGCCTACCGGCTGCTGCTCAAGCGGGTCGATGAGTTCTGGTCGGTGGTCAAGCCGGCCAAGGTGCACCATACCGAAGCCTTTTACCTCAGCAAATTCGACGAGACGAACCGGCGGGTGCTGCATTATCAGGATCAGCAAATCCGGAACCGGGCCCTCCCACAATTCCTGTTTACGCTGGCCGGTATCCTGTCGTTGGTAGCGGTGGTTTACGGCGCGTACCGGTTCATCCAGCTTCCTTTGGCCTCGCTGTTTGTGCTGATCCTGCTTTTTGCGCGGATCTTTCCGCGCTTCACGGCGATCAACAATGACCTGAACATGATGGTTTCCAATGCCGCCTCGGTGCGGATGATTTTGCAAGCCGACCGGGAGATGGAAGAACACGACCTGAGCGCTGCAAACGGAAGGGAACCGGTGTCGCTGAGCCGGGAACTGGAAATCCGGAACCTGACTTTCGGCTATGAAAAGAAACATCCGCTCTTTGACGGTTTTTCGGAAAGCATTCCCGCCGGCAGGATTACCGGAATCGTGGGAGCATCGGGAAGCGGAAAAACGACGCTTATCGACCTGCTCGCCGGTCTTCTAAGACCTGAAACGGGAGCGATCGTCGCCGACGGCGTTCCGTTAACCGAGCGGAATACCCCCTCCTGGAAAAGCCGGTTGGGCTATTTGCCGCAGGATGCCTTTTTTATTGACGGCACCCTGCGTGAAAACCTGGTCTGGGATTCGGCGTACAACCCCGGTGATGGTCAGATCATGGAAGCGCTCCGGCAGGTGAATGCCGAACACCTGGTAAGCCGGCAGAAAGAAGGACTGGATACCAGCCTGGTCAACTATCCGTACCATTTCTCCGGCGGCGAACGGCAGCGACTGGCGCTGGCCCGGGTACTTTTGCGCAGGCCTCAGTTATTGCTGCTCGACGAGGCCACGTCTTCGCTCGATCCCGAAAATGAAGCCCGCATTATGGAATGCCTGGTCAACCTGAAAGGCCAGGTCACCATCATCTTTGTCACCCACCGCGAGAGCCTTCACCCCTGGTTCGACAAAATCATTCGCCTTACTCCCCCCCGTTCTTCGCATCTGCGGCACTCCTGAGCATTTTGTAACGGCGATTCTTGCCGCTTTTCTTATGTATTATTATCTTCGCATTCTCAAAAAAACTGACCTTTAAGAGTTGTATGTTATGAAAGAGGAGAAAAATGATAAACAAGCCTGGCAAACGCCGGAGGTAATGGATTTGGATATCAGGGACACAAAGTCCGGTCCTGTATTTTTTACTGGAGAATATTCCTATGCCGGCCCTGTATCCTGAACATTCATCCTAGTCCGCTCCCGAGACTGCATCCGGAGCTCGTCGTTACATACGATCAGGTCAGCGGAAACATGACGATTGTGTTCGATTTGGAATAAAAATCTGCCTTTAATCATAATCTGCAGAATGAATTCTCCGTTATCTTTATGGCTAGATTGACAAACAGAAAACAAAGGGCCATGAAGCAACTCCTGACACTTGTACTCGCAGGTGTCTTTCATCTTTTCCATTCCGCACAGGCGCAGGAACCTGCCGGCAGCACCCGGCGCGACAGCACAAGGCTTGCCGTAACGTCTCATACCCTGTTATCGACCGACCAGGTGCCCTTCTGGCTTGAAATGAACCGGTTCGGGCGGGTTGATGATGAGTCGCCGGTGCAGCAGCTTTTTGTTTTCGACTGGCAGCAGGCGCTTCGCAACCGGCAGGGAAAGCCTTTTTTTGATTATGGACTGACGATGACCGCGCGTATCGGCGAGCAGTCCAAATTTTATCCCGAACAGTATTGGGGAAGGTTCACCGCGGGCAGTTTTTACTTTCTTGCCGGCGCGAAGGCTGAACCCGTCTGGGCCGGTGGTCTGTCGCATACCAACGGGGATCTTTTCCAGTCGAACAACGCCCGGCCGCTGCCCAGGGGAGAACTCGGCCTCGAAAAGTTCAGTCCGTTTTCGTCCGGCTGGCTGAGCCGCTTCTCGGTCGATGCCCGGTATGCCGAGTACCTGCTCACCGACGACCGGTATATCGATCATGCCCAACTGCATCACAAAAAGGCAGTCATCAACTATGCGGCGAGCGAGGCGCTGACTGTTCACGTAGGACTGGATCACTGGGTTTTCTGGGGTGGCCGGTCGCCCGACCCTGAAATCGGCAAGATCCCGGGCTTTAAATATTACCTGCGTTATGTTCTCGGCCTGGACGGAGGCAGCGATTCACCGGAGACCGACCAGCAAAACATAGCCGGGAACCAGTTGGGGCAGAGTTTGATCGGATTGGACCTCAGCCAACCTGGTTATGAGTTAAAAGTTTACTATCAGCATTTATTTGAAGATGGTTCGGGATTTGTTTTCCACAACATGCAGGACGGGTTCTGGGGACTTTCGCTCCGACAGTTAAAAAAGGATCCGTTTATCGAGCGGTTTGTGATTGAATTTGTCAATACCACCGACCAAAGCGGCCAGTATCATAAAAACGAGCCCGGTACAGGCGCCGGAGAAGGCCGTGACGACTACTTTACGCATGGCGTTTATCATTCCGGCTTTGTGGCTTATAACCGGATGATGGGAAGTCCGCTGTTTATTCCGAAAATCGCCGACGGCATCTCCCAGGGATTTGAGAGCACCCGGCTGAGAGCCATCCACGGGGGTATTTCGGGCTATTTGTCGCCGCAGGTAAACTGGGAAGGGAAGGGGACCTACGCCCGGTATTACGGCAATTATGAAGACCCTTTCCCCCGGTACAGGGATCTTATTTCACTGGAAGCCGGACTGCATATCCGCCCGAAACAAAAGCCCATTAGCTACGGCTTCCGCCTGGGAACCGACCTTGGTCGCCACCGCTACATCGGCCGTTCGTTTGGCTGCGAGTTTTCACTCCAATACCAAATCAGATAACGTGCCTTAATCCAGCGATTATACCGAATGTTGCGAATGCGCATTTTTGCAAATTTCAAGGGAAATACCTAACTTTGAAGCACAAATAATGCAAAAAGGATGACGACTATAAAAGTTACAGTGGACGGTCCGAAGAATGCCCGATTACTTACAAAATTATTAAGAACAATGACTTTTGTAAAAAAAATTGAAGAAGATATCCCCACCTCACAGCAAAGTAATCAGTTTGCAACACTAAAGAATATCTTAAATTCAATTGAGCCGGGCAGCATTTTCCGCAAAGTTAGTAACCCCGTGGAATGGCAAAAAAGTGTTCGTGATGAGTGGGAAACTCGTTGATACGAATATCTTGATTTATCTTTCAAAGCGAAGCCTTGATCTCGAAAAGATTGCTTCACCTGAGGATAGCTTATTCATATCGATAATAACCTACATGGAAGTCTGGGGCTACCGATTCGAGGATGATTCCGAAAAAAGGATAATTGAAAATTTAAGTAACCATTTGCCAGTAATCGATTTAAATCCGCGAATTGTTAATAAAGTAATCGCTATTCGTCAACAGCATAAGATAAAACTACCGGATGCGATCATTCTCGCTACAGCAGTAGTAATGGATTTAGAATTGATTACAGCCAACACCGCCGATTTTATCAACATCGATCCTGATTTAAAAATATCCAATCCAATGATTTGAAAGTAATAAGTGTTAACATTGGAATAAATCATATTTATTTTACTTTTGCAGAAGAAAAAAATCTGATATGCATACCTTTAAATATTTTCTTCTTGCCCTTTTGCTGGTTGCCGTTTATCCTTCCTTTGGCCAGCAGCAAGACGTTTCGGGTGTCAATGTCGAGAATCTCAGCGATGAACAAATCCAGAAGGTGGCCGAGGAGGTCAAAGCCCGCGGCTTAACCATGGAGCAGGCCGCCTCGCTGGCAAGGGCGCGTGGCGCATCGCAACTTCAGATCGACCAGATGATGCAGCGCATCCGGCAGATGGAAACGGTTCAACCCACCGAAGCCATTCCGCCGACCGCTGAGCCAGATAAGAATAATCTAAATTATATCGCTCCCAGTAAGAAGGAAAAGACGCCCGTATCGCCAAAAAATAAAAAGCTTTTCGGTTATCAGTTATTCAACCAGGAAAACCTGACCTTCGAACCTTCGGTGAACATTCCGGTCCCTACCGACTATGTTCTGGGGATTGGCGACGAAGTAACGATCCAGGTCTGGGGAGCCAGCCAGCAAACCTACAACCTTCAGGTCGGCACCAACGGAGCAATCAATATTCCGGGTATTGGTCCGGTTTCCATTGCCAATCAGAATTTCTCATCGGCCAAGAAAACCATTACCAACCGGTTAACCTCCATTTACGACGGCATGAACGGCTCCACGCCCAACACCTATGCCGACGTTACCGTGAATAACCCCCGGTCGATCAAGGTGAACGTGATCGGCGAAGCCATCGCACCCGGAACCTACACGGTACCTGCCACGGCCTCCGCCTTCAACGTGCTTTACTTATCGGGCGGGCCCAATGAGAACGGCTCATTCCGCGATATCCGCATTATGCGGAACAACAAATTGCTGGCCACGGTCGATGTTTACGACTACCTGATTAACGGCAATGCCGCGAACAATGTATCCCTGCGCGACCAGGATATTCTCTTTATCCCGACTTACCAAAAACGGGTCGAAACCGAAGGAAGCTTTAAGCGGAATGCTATTTTCGAACTCCGGGAAGGGGAAAACATCAGCCAGCTTCTGGATTTCACCGGAGGATTTACCGAAGAAGCCTCTTCATCGCGCCTGCTGCTCACCCGCTTTGCCAACGACCAGTACCAGCTTAAAGACATCGACAAAAGCCATTTCGGCAGCCTTCAGCTTCAAAACGGCGACCTGATCCATGCCGAAAAGGTGATCGACCGGTACGAAAACCGGCTGACGATCGAAGGCGCCGTATTTCGCCCGGGCTCTTACGCCCTTGAGGAAGGCATGACCCTGTCGCAACTGATTAAGAAAGCCGGCGGGCTGCGTGAAGATTATTTCGCCAACCGCGGACTTATAATCCGGCTTGACGAAAAGCTCTTCCCGACAACCCTGGCGTTCGATCTGGAGGAGGTGATGCAGGGGAAAAATGATCCGCGGCTTCAGCGCGAAGACCAGGTTGTTATTCACGATATCTTCAGCATTGGTGAAAAGAAAAGCGTGCGCATTTTAGGCGAAGTGATGAAACCCGGCGAGTTTGAGTTCCGGAAGAATATGATCCTGAAAGACCTGATCTTTCTGGCCGGGGGTATGACCGAAGCCGCGAGCGAATCGTACATTGAGGTCGCCCGCAGGAATTCGTACGAAGAAGCCGGAACGGTTGGCAGCAAACTGGCCACTCTTTACCAGTTCCGCATTGGCCGGGATCTGAAATTAGCTGACGAAAACGCCAGCTTTATGCTGCAACCGTTCGACCAGGTGTATGTGCGCCGGGCCCCTTCATACGAAACCCAGCGGACCGTCAGTATCCGGGGAGAGGTGCAGTATCCGGGCGAGTACAGTATCAGCGACAAGAACGAGCGGATCTCCGACCTGGTCAAGCGGGCCGGCGGACTCACCCCTACGGCTTTTGCCGCAGGAGCCAAATTAAGGCGAACCATCGATCAGCAGGCGAGAGAACAGCTTGAAGTGATTGAAACGTTGAGCGATTCGACGATCGATATCGCTGCTGAAACCGAAAAAGGTTACGCCGACCTCGAGCTTCGTTTACGGGACATTCTAAACGCCCCCGGGCACGCTTACGATTACTTGCTCCGGGAAGGCGATGAGATCACCGTTCCTACGAAAACCGAAGAGATCTGGGTGAACGGCGAGGTATTGAATCCCATCGGGCTGGCCTGGGAAAATGGCCGGGGAATCAAATATTACATTAACCGGGCGGGGGGATTCAGCGACAATGCCCGGAAGAGCCGCATTTATGTGATCGATACCGACGGGACCACCAAGGTAACCAAAAGTTTTATCGTTAAGAATTATCCGGAGGTAAGTCCCGGTTCGCGGATTATCGTTCCGGCCAAACCGGAAAAGGAAAAGTCGGACAACATCGGACGGTGGCTGGCCATTACCACGGCTATGTCGTCGCTGGCGATCGCCTTTGCCGCCGTATTTAAATAGCCGGTGCAAATACAGTTACATGTACCGGCTAATCTGAACTTGAATACGCCTTTTTACATTACGAGCGGGATGCCGGCATAGACAAGGCAGAGTGAATTGAACCCGCCGTGGTTCAGGGGAAGGAATGAGCCGCCGGTTTCGCGGAAGAATTCCATTCCCACGGCAAAAAAATGCGGCAGGTTGGTTTGCGCGGGCAATTTTCCCGACAGTCGGATCGTGTCTGGTGTTTCAGAATCCATGCTGATCATCCCGCTTTCATCCAGAAAAGAAACATATTCGCCTGTTTTAAAGTCGATCTGAACACCCGCGGCAACAAATTTCAGGTGTGTTGCCCGCTGGCTTCGCTTCACATCACGTGCAGGGACCAATTGCGGGATCAACAATTCAGCGCCGCCTGTTTCACGGCTTACACAGGTCCGGCGTACACAGCGCAAGGCTTTTGCAAACGGAGCGGCGTGGTTAAACTCGAAGCCTTCCAACTGATGCAGAAATCCGTCTTCGACTCTGCGCATACCCCGGATGTTAACGGTATCGGTACGGATAACTCTCAGCATTTCTCTTGTGAGGCGCCCGATCATCCTACTATCGGGAATACATTGCAACAACGGCTGAAGTGCGTTCCGCAACAGGCACCCAGCCTGGCTGGCGCGACCAAATTCGGCAGCATTGTCGCGTACGCGCTGAAAGGCAGGGTCGGTCATCATCCGCTCTTTTTTGATCCCTCCCTTTTTCCGGACAAAATATCCGTCGGCTGTTTTATAGCAGGAATATTCACCAATTGGCCCTACTATATTCAAGAATCCTGATTGTCGTGCCATGGTTAATGATTTTTGGGTTTAATCAAATTTACGGCATTCCCTGTTCAATACAAAATTCACGCGCCGGAATTGACGGGAACGGCGTATTATGACGATTACTAACGGATTGGACGGATTAGCCGGTGTATTTTTTGGAAGTTTTTCTTTGCTTTTATTATGTTTTTTTGGAAATTTCAATAAAAATTCAAAAATAAACCGATCATGATTTTAAAAAGGAGTTGTATTTATGCCAAGGATGTAGCACGCATTACCGGTAAAAGCCTGCGTGCCGCAGAACGGCTTCTGAAGCAGATCCGGGCCGAGCTTGGCAAGAAGGACGGGATGTATATCACCGTTGACGAATTGGCCGCCTATACCGGCCTCAGTCCGGACCTGATCCGCGGGTATCTTGACTGAAACTGCATATGTTCTGAGAATAACGCAAGCGTTTTCTTTCTGCTTTCCATAAAATTTACCGTTGTTTATCCCGTTTTGGGCCCTTCTCTCTTCAAAAACATCTGACTCCCGCCAATCCATAAAAGCCGTCAGCCCTGTCAGACCCGGAGAATATCGGGCTAATGTCCGGGCAATATCAAGACTATATCAGGAGTAAGTACGGGTTTAGGGTGCCTTTAATACGCTTCGTCAATATCCCAGTGGCCGCGTTGTTTCGTCGTTTAGCGGCGAAACCGTCAGAAAACGCCCTTCCCGGTATTTCCGGTATTTGCCCGAAAAACCGGCAACTATTCCCGTTCGCGGCGTTCCCGACATCCCCGTTTGCCAGCCTCATTTCCCTCCATCTACCTTTGTGCCGTTAACCAATAAATTTTATGTTATGGCAAAACAAACAGGACTTGTAAAGTTAGGAGGAACGATCCAGGATCTTTCCTTCTACAAGACCAAAGATGGCTTTCTGGCCAGGGAAAAAACGAGTATCGACAAAGAACGGATCAGTACCGATCCTGCCTTTCAGCGTACCCGTGAGAACGTTGCGGAATTTGGCCGGGCCGGTTCGGCAGGCCGCATCCTGCGAAGAGCATTCAGACCCCTGTTGGCGGATGCCGCCGACGGGCGGGTAGCCTCGCGGCTGACGCGGGCCATGCTGAAGGTGGTTCAGTCGGACATGACCAGCATCCGGGGAGAGCGGACCGTAACCAAGGGCGATCTGAGCCTGCTGAACGGATTCGGCTTCAATGTCAATGCCGGGCTGGAAGCTATGGTTTATGTGGAGCTTACTGCTGCGATAGACCGGGAGACGGGCGAAGCGACTGTATCGATCCCCGAGTTTATTCCGCGGAAGAGCATTGTTGCTCCATCGGGCGCGACCCATCTGAAATTCGTTTCGGGAGGCGCCGAGGTCAACTTTGAAGACGGAACCTACAAGCTGGTCAGTTCGGTGAGTCCGGAGATCGCCATCGGCACCCAGACCGAAGCTGCGGTGACGCTGACCAACGCACTGCCTGCGGCGAGTACGTTACCCCTGTTTCTGGTATTCGGGGTTGAGTTCTACCAGCAGGTGAACCAGGCGTTTTACATGCTGAGCAGCGGGGCTTACAACGCTCTGTCGCTCGTTGCGGTGAGCATTCCGGTTGGCGGCTAAACCGGTGACGGGTATGGAACTGACGCTGAAAAGGACCTGCTTTACGACAGGGACCAACGGAACATTGCTTGAAGGCGAACGGTTTATCTGTTTCACGATCGAATTGGCCATGAAGGGCAATGAACCCGGAGTTTCGTGCATACCGGAAGGCAGGTACCAACTGAAGAAGCGCTATACCCGGAGCCGGGGCTGGCATTTGCAGGTGGACGGGGTCCCGCAACGCAGTGGGATCCTGATCCATCCGGCAAACGATGCGCTGACCGAACTGGAAGGCTGCATCGCACCCGTTTCGACGCTCACGGGCATTGGCAAGGGCCTGTTTTCGAAGAAGGCCCAGGAAAAGCTGAACGCACTTGTTTACGAAGTGATGGAAAGAGAAGGGGTTTTTTTAGCTATTAGCTGTTAGCTATTAGCTTTTAGTGAGGAAGGAGAATCGTTTAATTCTTTAATTCGTATTAAGATGAATATCATTAAAAGGATGAAGGCCCCGGTGCCGAAATTTTTCAGGGTATTACGCACGGTGGGTCTCGCAGTGGCGGCGGCGGGAGCCGCGATCGTCACCGCACCGGTAAGTTTGCCGGCAGGTTTGGTGTCGCTGGGCGGGTATCTGGCCGTAGGGGGTGCCGTGTTAGGCGCTGTGAGCCAGGCTACCGTGCAAAGCGAGGACCAGGAGCCGGGTGAAAGCGATGGCCAACCTGATTGACGGAGCAGGAACCAGGGCCGGAATAGCCGGCGGTACCCTGACCGTCCTATTGGTCCATATCAGTTCGGGCGACCTGGCCCGCACCGCGATTTTGGCGGCTGTTGGCGCGCTGGTAAGTTTCACGGTATCGGTGTTGTTGAAAATGCTGGTACAACAGCTGAGGAAAAAACATTTTTTCCGAAGGAGATGAAAGAAGGGCTGTCCGAAACGGGCAGCCTTTTTAATGAACAGGTCTATACTTTATATTCAATGGTATAATTTTTGTGGGATTATTGTAAATTTTTATACCGATAACTAATCTTTAAGCCATGAACAAGCAATTTGTCACCCGCGACGATTTGGAGCAGTTCAGAACCGACCTTCTGGAAGATATTAAAAAACTGGCAAAAGAATATGCCGGTTTAGGTTCGCAGAAGTGGCTCCGCAGCCACCACGTATGTCAGATCCTTAACATCTCGCCGGGCACACTCCAGAACCTGCGGGTGAATGGCACGCTGCCTTTCACGAAAGTCGGGGGCGTAATTTTCTATGATTACACCGACATCCACGACCTGCTCAAAACAAATAAGCAGCGAAAGCGATGAGCGGTGCGATCAAAAAGCAAAGGTCCTGCCGGATACGCAACCTTCGGGTGAAATTTCCATCTTACTAAAACCGGTCGCCCAACTAAGCCTACAACAACAACAGAAATTTTATTTTTCATGCACCTCACCCCTACCTCCAACCAATCCCGGCCGGACGATGAAATTGACCTGGTCCGTGTTCTGTTCCTGTTCGTGCGGAAATGGCATTGGTTTTTAGCCGGCCTTGTGGTGGCCTTTGCCTGCGCTTTTGTCTATACGCGGTATTTTAAACAGCAATCTTACGCCATCAACACCAGTATCCTGATCACCGACGACAGTAAAGATCTCGATCTGGGCGCCGTTTTCGGAAATTCGATGGCCGATTTCAGGTATTCACCGGTCGCTCTTGAAAATGAAATTGAATTATTAAAGTCGTACACCCTGGCGCGGCGGGTCTTCGAAAAGCTGAACTGGCGGGTTTCCTGGTACCGGAAGGAGTTCTTTATGCTGAAGGGCCTTTACCCCAATGAACCCTTTCTGGTTCAGGAAGAGACCGATGCCCCGAATCCTGAAGGATTGACGCTAAGCATGCAACCCGCCGGCGACAACGCCTACTTTCTTTCGGCCGATGGCGAAGCGATGGTTAATGATATTCCGGTCAGCATCCGGTTTAAGGCGACAGGAGAATTCGGAAAGCCATTTCAGAACGAATATTTCCATTTCACCCTTTACAACAAGGGAGCAACGCCCCCGGAAAAAGGGCGGGAGTACTGTTTTCATTTCAATCAGGTCAATACCTTAACCCGGGCATACCTGAAAAAGCAGCAGATTGAACCGGTGGGGAGACAGAGCCAGGTGATCCGCCTGTCGACCAAAGGGGTGGAACCCCTGCGCGAAACCCATTACCTGAACGGGCTTATCGGGGAATATATTGACCAGCATGTTGATTTCCGGACAGCGGCGAAAAGGCGTTCGCTGGAGTTCATCAACAAGCGCCTGGACGGCATATCTGATTCGTTAACTGCCGCGGGCACAGCGGTAACCCGGTTTCGTTCGCAAAACAGGGTGCTCGACATCAGCGCCAAGGGTGGCCTGGTTATGCAGCAACTGGGCGAGATTGAGCAGGACCGCTCTAAAAGCCAGATGCAGCTCGATTACTTCAGTAACCTGCTTCGTTACCTTGAAAACTCCGACAGCATCAGGCATGTGCTGATGCCGTCAGTGGTGGGGGTTCAGGATCCCTCGCTCAACGCCTTCGTGTTAAAGCTGAGTGAATTGTACAGCCGGAGAGCGGTCCTGGCGTTCAGCACCTATGCGGGTAACCCCGCTTCGCAACTGATAGACAATGAAATTAACCAGGTGACGGGCCAGTTGCGGGAGAGCCTGGTTAACCTCATTTCGAATGCACGCCTCAGCGTGCAGGCCCTTCAGCGCCGTGAGGCTGATATCGACCGGCAGATGAACAACCTGCCGGCTAAAGAGCAGCAGCTCATTTCTGTTACCCGGCAATATGAACTCACCAATGATATTTACACCTATCTGCTTCAAAAACAAGCAGAGACGGACATCGCCCTGGCATCGACCGTCCCGAATGTGCAGGTGATCGATCCCGCCCGGATCGAACGGATCGAAGAGGCCGGCACTTCCGACAATATGCTATACCTGATGGCATTTCTGGCCGGCGTTGCACTGCCCGGGGTGGTAATCCTTACGCTGGAAACGCTGAATAACACGATTCATTTACAGGAAGATGTGGAAAAGCTGAGCCCGCTCACCATTATCGGAAATGTGCCCCATTCGGCCAGTTCCACCGAACTTGTCGTTGCCGAAAATCCGCAGGCTCCGATTACCGAGGCCTACCGGAGTATCCGGACCAATTTGCAATATATGCTCAGTGAAAACGGGCAAAAGGTGATCGGCATCCATTCCATCCGTCCCGGCGAGGGAAAATCGTTTAGTTCCATCAATCTGGCCTGTATCCTTGCCTTAAACAGCAAAAAGACCCTGATCATCGGGAGCGATATGCGCAAGCCCAGACTGCATGAGATAGCCGATCGGAAGAATGAAGCCGGATTAAGCACGTTCCTGATCGGCCGGTCTACTTATGAAGAAGTTGTTCAGTCCACGCAGGTGGAAAACTTATGGTTCTTACCTGCCGGCCCCGTTCCCCCAAATCCTTCGGAACTGCTGGAACGGGATTTGTTCCATACGCTGATGGAACGCGCCCGGGAAGAATTCGATTATATCGTGATCGACAACGCTCCGGTATCGATGGTTACCGACGGCCTGATCACTGCCAGGGAAACCGACCTGAATATCTTTATCCTCCGTTACGGTGTAAGCCGGAAAGACCAGTTAACATTTATCAACGATGTGGCAGCCAAAAAAATAATGAGCCACGGAATTTGTATCGTTCATAAATTTATTTAACATTATTTTGCATTCCAAGTTCGAGCAATTTTTTTATTCATTATATTTGCCGCATATTAAAAACAGGGATCAACTGACGATCAGGATACAACTCTTCAAAGTGCCGTAAGGCCTGGTCCGCGAAATTCACATTAATCCGCGCAAGCCGTGCTGATTAATCCCCAATCTTCAGTTTGAATCTCCGCCGCCCGCTCACCCGTTATGGGACTGAGGAGGCGGAGCTGTAAGAAATCCAATCCTTTTGAGTCCGTGTAATCCATTTTAATCAGCGCTAACTAAATTCATGTTTACTAATCCGTGTAATCTAAAATAATATGACAGAACCCCGGCCAACTCAACCTACCCCTTCTACCACCCCATCCACCAACAATGAAGAAGTCGATCTCTTGGTGCTCGCACATAGCCTATGGGGCCGCCGTCGTTTTTTTTTCAGGACCATTGGAATCTTTGCGGCGTTAGGAATTTTAATTGCTACATATACCCCTAAAGAATATAGAGCATCGACTACGATGATTCCACAAATGGCCAGGGTTCAGCCAAACTTTGGTGGTCTTTCCGGCCTGGCTTCTATGGCAGGCATTAATCTCAATGCAATGGGCAATACGTCAGACATCGCTCCTACCGTTTACCCTCAAATTATCACCAGTGTTCCCTTCCAATTAGAGCTAATGCAAACCCCACTTCATTTTAAGGAACTGGAACAACCCGTGTCTCTTTACAATTACTACTTACAGCATGAAAAACCAACTATAATAAGTTACGCATTAAAATATACATTTGGCCTTCCAGGAGTGATTTTGAACGCAATTAAAGGAAAGCAAGAAGAAACTAAAGATTTGCATCTTCCTGTTAGTTCCCCTTTGCAATTAACCAGAGATCAAAAATCCATTCAAGAAAAGCTGGAAAGTTTGGTTTCACTTGATTATAACAATAAAGAAGGGTATGTGACCCTGACGTGCACTATGCCTGAAGCATTACCCGCCGCCCAGCTTACTCTCCAAACGCAAAGACTGCTACAACAATATATAACGGCCTTTAAGGTCCAAAAAGCCAAAGCAAACCTTGAATTTATTGAACAACGATATAGTGAAGTTAAAAAGCAGTATGAAGAAGCCCAACGTGAACTTGCAACCTTTCGCGATCGCAACAGAAACGTTGCCACGGCTACTGCACAGACCGAGTTCGATCGACTCAACAATAATTATAATTTGATTTACGGAGTATACTCCGAACTCGCGAAACAACTAGAACAATCACGAATTCAGGTTAAGGAAGACACCCCTGTGTTTACTATCATCAAACCCGTTTTCGTACCTCTAAAAAGATCAAAACCCCAACGTTTAATTATCCTAGCAAAGTGGTTGTTAATTGGAACTATTTTAGGAATTGGCATTACCGTTGGGCAAGAGTACATTCTTCAATTTAGGAAACGATGGAAATCTATTGAATCAGATTGAACCATACTTTACCTGTGTCATTCCTATGCTAGAATCTCTCATTACTTCCAACACCCGGATAAAGCTCCTTCTCAAATTTTTTCTTAATAGAAGCACCAGCGCTTGGCTTCGTAGCCTTGCCGATGAATTTAACGAATCGACCAATGCTATTCGAATTGAACTAAATCGATTCGAGCAAGCTGGTCTCCTCAAGTCTGAGGCTGATGGCAATAAAAAAGTTTATACAGCGAATACTAATCACCCACTATATGATGACATACATAATATTTTACTTAAGCACGTCGGCATTGATCAGGTGATAGAAAACGTTATTAAGCACTTGGGCAATATCGTTCGTGCCTGGCTTGGGGGCGAAATGGCATTAGGCAGAGATAGTCATATCATCGATATCATCTTAATAGGGGAAAATATCGATCGTAGCTACTTACTGGAATTAAGCAACATAGCAGAGCAAATAACAGGACGCAGAATTCGAACATTAACAATACCAGAAAATGAGGAACTCAATTATCTTCAAGAAGAGAAACATGCCTTGCTCCTTTGGGAAAAATGATTTAACAATCATCAAGCCATCGTTCCTGGGTTTATCGAATTGTATCAAATAGAAAATTAAATATTAATAAAAATGTTTAACAATAAATCTGTATTAATAACCGGGGGAACCGGTACTTTGGGTAAAGCATTAACAAAAACAATTTTTCAAAAGTTCCCAGACATCAAACGACTGGTCATATACTCACGTGATGAGCAAAAACAATTCGTAATGGATCAGGAATATCCAAATTCAAAATATCCACAAATCCGTTTCTTTATTGGTGACGTGAGAGATAGGGATAGATTAACCCATGCCCTTAGTGGGATTGACTATGTTATTCATGCCGCGGCAATGAAACATGTACACATCGCGGAATATAATCCCACGGAATGCGTCAAGACCAATGTTGGCGGAGCACAAAATGTTATAGAAGCGTGTCTTAATACCGGTGTAAAATCAGTCGTGGCATTGTCTACCGATAAAGCCTGCGCTCCAATAAATCTGTACGGAGCAACAAAATTAACCTCAGACAAGTTATTTGTAGCTGCCAATAATTACAAAGGAAGTAATCCGATCAGGTTCTCAGTTGTCCGATACGGAAATGTGATGGGATCAAACGGTTCTGTGATACCGTTTTTCATACAAAAAAAGAAAGATGGAGTAATTCCAATAACTGAACCAAACATGACGCGTTTCAATATTCCAATACAGGAAGGTGTTGATATGGTACTCGATGCATTGGAGAATGCATGGGGAGGTGAAATCTTCGTTCCCAAAATTCCATCATATCGCATCATGGAATTGGCGGAAGCCATCGCTCCTGAATGCGAACACAAAGTGATAGGTATACGTCCGGGAGAAAAAATACATGAGGAAATGATTACGCTCTCTGATGCCTTTAATACTTATGATATAGGAAAATATTATGCTATTCTGCCTCAGAGACCCGTCTGGAAGATTGATGATTTTGTCGCACACCATAATGCGAAAAAAGTTCCTGAAGGATTTCATTATTGTTCAGGAGAAAATACGGAATGGGAAACTGTCGATAGTATAAGAAGAAAAATTAAAGAATTTATAGACCCAAGATTTGAAGTTTAATATTATGGAAGGAATCCCGTATGGCCGGCAAAACATAACAGAAGCAGATATTGTGGCTGTTGTGGAAACGCTTAAATCTGATTATCTGACTCAAGGACCAAAAGTCAGAGAATTTGAAATCAGTTTTGCTAATTACATTGGTTGTAAGTACGCTGTTGCTGTTTCAAATGGCACTGCAGCTCTCCATTTGAGTGCTCTAGCATTGAATGTAAAAACTGGAGATAAGGTTATTACAACGCCTATTACATTTGTTGCTTCTGCTAATTGCATAAGGTACTGCGGCGGAGAGGTCATGTTTGCCGATATTGATCGTGAAACCTATTTATTAGACATCCAGTCGGTGCGTTCTATTCTGCAAGCTTCACCAAAAGGAACATATAAAGGAATCATTCCGGTCGATTTTGCAGGACGGGCTGTTAATATGGAAGAATTCAAATCGCTGGCGGATGAGTTTGGTCTGTGGATCATTGAAGATGCCTGTCACGCACCGGGAGGTTATTTCAAAGATAGCAGGGAAATTACCCAACATTGCGGCAATGGGAAATTTGCAGATTTAGCTATATTTTCTTTCCACCCTGTTAAGCATATTGCTTGCGGAGAAGGAGGTATGATTACTACAAATAATGAAGAATTATACAACAGGCTTTTATTATATAGGACACATGGTATAACAAAAAACTCGTCGGAGTATCAAAATACAATTAGTTTTGCTTACGGTGAGCCAGGAAACGATCAGTCTGAACAAATCGCCAGTTTTCCTGGTTGGTATATGGAGATGAGGGAATTGGGATTTAATTACCGCCTCACTGATTTTCAAGCTGCATTAGGAAATAGCCAGTTAAAACGCGCCAATGCCGGATTAAAAAAAAGGAAAGAAATCGCCCGTAATTATTTTGAAGCATTCATAGATAAGCCGTTTGTTCATGGGCAGTCGGGCATTCCGGATGGACATGCCTATCATCTGTATATCATCGAAGTTGAAAACCGGAAAGGGCTATATGAGTATCTCAGGGCCAACAATATTTTCACCCAGATCCATTATATACCTGCCCACCTAATGCCATATTACAGGCAGTTCGGTTGGAAGGAAGGAGACTTTCCTTTAGCTGAAAATTACTACAAACATTGTTTGAGTTTACCTATATTCCCAACATTGAAATGGCACGAGCAAAAAAATGTCATTAGTAAAATTTCAACTTTTTACGAAAGATCATGAACTTGATTAATGCTTTAAGCAACGATCGATTTGGTCCAGATATAATATGGACTCACTGGATGTTATACTTTTCATTTTTAGGCAAGTTTCTCGCAAAAAAAAAGTTTGGCCATATCGGAAGAAATTCTTCCGTCCGACCTTACGTAACGATTGTAGGCGGTAAAAATATATTCCTCGCTGATAATATTACAATTCGTTCTTTCTCACAACTTCATGCAGGAAAGCAGGCAACAATAACAATCGAGGACGATGTATTAATGGCCCCGGGCGTTTTTATGACAACCAATAATCACAGGTTCTCTGATATAGAAATTCCCATTAGGAAACAGGGAGGAACTCAAAAGAATATTCGTATTAAGCAAGGGGCATGGATTGCGGCAAACGCTGTTATTTTACAAGGTGTAACAGTTGGCAAAAATAGTGTAGTCGCCGCCGGAGCAATAGTTAACAAAGATGTTCCTGATTATTGTGTTGTAGCCGGTGTACCAGCAAAAATAATTAAAAAGCTCGCCAAATGAAAACAAATCTTTGTATTATACCTGCGAGAGGCGGGAGTAAGAGAATTCCGCATAAAAATATTAAACATTTTCTCGGAAAACCAATTATTGCATACTCGATTGAAACAGCGATAAAAAGCATGCTCTTCGATGAGATTATGGTTTCGACAGATGATGCAGCAATTTCACAAATAGCACTTCAATATGGGGCAAAGGTACCGTTTTTTAGGAGAACCGAAACTTCGAATGATTTTGCAACGCTCTCTGATGTTATCACAGAGGCAAGTCAATTTTATCTAAACAATAATCTCGACTTTGCGAATATATGTTGTATTTTGCCAACAGCTCCATTCGCGACTGTTGAGAACCTTAAAAAAGGACTAGAAATGTTAGAGAAGTATGACGATGCCGATTATGTCAGACCTTTAGTTCGCTTTTCATTTCCAATTCAGCGGGCGCTCAGACTAAAAATGAATAAAAGCGAACTATTCTACCCGGAATTCATTAATACCCGTTCTCAGGATTTGGAGCCAGCTTTCCATGATTCAGGTCAGTTTTATTGGATGAGATTTAAGAATGGATTAAATGGAACAAACCTTTACGGATTTGAAATACCCGAATCGCTTGCCCAAGATATCGACACTGAAGAAGATTGGAAAATCGCGGAACAGAAGTACAAGTTAGCAAGCCTGGATATCTAATTTTTCGGAATTGGCTAAATATGAATAAAACTTTAATCTATACAGAAGGTGGTTTTTATCTGGGACTTGGCAATGTTTACAGAATGATAGAACTTGCAAAATCACTAAAAGGAAGACTACCGGAGATACAAATCACTTTTGTGACTTCAAGCGAGGAATATGTAAATAGACTATTTGAAACCGAGGGCTTCAAGGTTATATCCGTTCAAAAACAAGCATTGATAGATACCATTGTAAATGAAGATTTTAAACTACTCATAATAGATAAATTGGATATCGAACAGGAATTTCTTAACAAAATTAAGCTATCAAAGAAAAACTCTTTTAAAGTCGTGCTTTTCGGTAATCTTTCCTTTGCTAACAATATCTCAGATCTCGTAATAAATGCTATCGTTGGAACGGACTTTTCCAACAAGAGCTATATTGATGAATATGGCACACGCTATTTAACAGGGCCCAGGTATCTTACATTAAGAGAAGAATTCACCTATAGGTCATACATTCATAAGTATGACTGTCGGAACATTTTATTATTATTTGGGGGAACAGATCAATCGAATTATTCATGCAAAGCTACAGAAAAGCTACTCAACCATTCCTCCGCCTATAATATCACTCTAGTTCTGGGCAAAGGGTTCCAATTTCTTAATGAGCTTGAACTAAAAGTGAGCTATGCTCCAAACGTTAAAATCCTAATGGACATAAAAAATGTCCAAGAAGTGATGTTAGAAAATGATTTTTTACTAACATCTCCCGGAACAGCATTATTCGAAGGTCTTTATCTGGGCCTACCCTGTTTGGCATTCTTCCAAAATGAATCTCAGAAAAAAGTGTTTAGAAATTTTGTGACCACAAGATCATTTGAAGAAATAGATTTGATCGACGAGATCAAAGCAACGTATTATCATTATGAGGATTATCAAGACAGAATTGCAAAACTAGCAATAGGACAAGGTAAATATGAAATAATTAACCATATAATTGATTTACTATGATTATTGTAATTGGAGCATCAGGGTTCATTGGGACCTATCTAGTTGACGATCTAATTAAACAGGGGTATGATGTATTCGCGACTGGCCGAAATCCAGTTATAATGGATCATTACAAAAAAAATAATATCAACTGCTGTGACCTGGACATTTCAAAAAAAGAGACCTTTAACCGGTTGCCAACGAAAAATATCGAAGCAGTGATACTTCTGGCAGCCTTATTGCCGGCCAACGTTAGCCGGTATAACCCTTTTGATTATATCGATATAAATATATCAGGGACCCTGAATGTTCTGGAATTCTGCAGCGCAAATAATATAAAAAAGCTGATATCTACCACGTCATATTCTGATGTATGTAACCATTGGGAGAAGGATAAGTTAATCGACCCGGACATCTACAGAGATTACGTTTTAAAAGGAGATCACGCTGTGTACACGATCTCAAAAAACGCGGCGACAGACCTAATAATTCATTACAATAATGATTATGGGTTTCAAGGCTCTGTATTCAGATTACCCCCAGTATATGGATATGGCCCGCATTCTGAAATCTACGTTGATGGTAAATATTATAAATCAGGGCTACAAATATTTATCGAAAAAGCAATCGCAGGCTTACCTATTGAAATCTTTGGAGACAAGGAAATCTCAAGAGACGTTGTATACGTCAAAGATGTTACGAATGCTTTCATGCGAGCAATAAAGAGTGAAACCAGTAAGGGTATTTATAACATATCGTCAGGTATGGCATTAACTTTAGAGAGGCAAGTTAAAGATATCATTGATGTGTTTTGCGGAGAAAACGGGAAATCTAAAATAATCTTTTCACCGGATAAACCAAACTCAGGGAGAAGTTATGTATTCGACATATCAAAAGGCACGAAAGACTTTGGATATGTTCCTTCATATATTCCTTTTAAAAAAATGCTCCTAGATTACAAAAAGGAGATGGATAGCAAAAGATTTGAATACATGTTAACTGCACGAAAGAAAAACAAATGAAAAAGCTATTTATTATTGGAGCTGGAGAGATGCAAGTTCCGATTATAAAAAAAGCAAAAGAAATGGGGGTCTTTTGCATCGTTTCTGATTTTGATCCAAAAGCTCCGGGATTTGAACTTGCCGATTTAAAACTCAATATATCCACCTTGGATTTTGAAAATACTTTGACGGCCGCGATTCAATTCAAAGCTGATGGCATTTTAACAACGTCTGATTATCCTGTACGAACAGTTGCTTATGTCTGCGAGAAGATTGGTTTAAAAGGCTTAAGTCGCTATTCTGCCGAGGCTTGTACTAACAAGTATTTACAGAGAACAAGTGTATCTGCATCAGGAATTCACATGCCAAAGTGCTACTCCTTATCATCGGCGGAAGAAATTAACAATTACCTAAATGATTTAGTTTTTCCATTAATTGTTAAACCTATTGATTCTTCGGCGAGCAGGGGAGTATCCAAGGCTATAAACAAAGAGGAGTTTTTTACAGCATTTCATCATGCGCTCAATTATAGCGTTGAAAAAAAAGTTATCGTAGAAGAATTCGTGGAAGGTCCCGAATATAGCGTTGAGAGTTTAACGCAAAATGGAGAGACTCATACGATTGCAATCACCCAGAAAAGCACACATGGTAGTGACAATAGATATTTTGTTGAGAGTCGACACATAGTTCCTGCAGACATAACTGCAACACAGGAGGGAGAAATCCAGTTATATGCAAAGAAAGTCATCGAAGCTCTAAAGATAGACAATTGTGCAACTCATTTAGAAATCAAGCTAAGTTCAAAAGGACCCGTCATGATTGAGATCGGAGCCAGGCTTGGTGGTGATTATATCACATCGGATCTAGTGCCTCTAGCCACAGGAGTTGACATGCTCAAAAATGTGATTAAAATTGCGTTGAACGAAAAAATTGATGTACGGAAAAAAAAGTCACAATTTTCAGGTATTGAGTTTGTAACCTCTGAAAATTATAATGACGCTAAACGATTTATTTTAGAGAACAAAATGTCCGTTATAAAGTATGATTTAAAGCCATATAAAGAAAATCCTGTAACTAATTCTCTGGATCGTTTAGGATATATAATAGTAACTTCAGATAACCGTGAAAGTTTAGTGCAACAGCTTGCCCTTAATTCTGTTATTAAATGAATAATGTATTAAAAGATCTAAAACAGGTTTTTATAGTCGCTGAATTGTCAGCGAACCACAATAACGATTTCGGATTGACTGTCAAAACAATAGAAGCGATGGCCAAAGCCGGTGCAAACGCTGTAAAAATCCAAACATATAAACCGAATAGTTTGACAATTGATTCTAATTCAGGGTATTTCTCGCCACGCACCGAGGGATTGTGGAAAGGATATACACCTTGGAAACTCTATAAGGAAGCTTCGATGCCTTATGAATGGCAACCGAAATTAAAAAAAATTGCAGAAGAACTCGGCCTAATTTTTTTTTCATCTCCTTTCGATAAGGATGGAGTTGATTTTTTAGAAGCTATGGATGTGCCGATATACAAGATAGCCTCTATGGAAATCACAGATATTCCACTTATTGAACACGTTGCATCAAAAGGTAAACCAATGTTAGTCTCGACAGGAGTAGCAGAAATTGAAGACATTCAATTAGCATTGGATGCTTGTAAAAAACGAGGAAATTCCCAAGTCACACTGCTTAAGTGCACTTCAAACTATCCGGCTACAATTACGGATGCCAACCTTTTAACAATTCCGGATATGAAAAAGCGTTTTGGAGTGGATGTAGGTGTTTCAGATCATACGATGGGGAGTTTGGTTCCCACAGTTGCTGTTGCTTTAGGTGCCTGTATTGTAGAAAAGCATTTTATTCTGGACCGGCAGCTAGGTGGTCCAGATTCGGCGTTCAGTATGGAACCGCTTGAATTTGAGGAAATGGTAGGTGCTGTGCGTCAAGCTGAGGCTGCTCTTGGACAAATAAGTTATAACGTTTCAGAAAAGGATAAAAAGAGGCGACGTTCTCTCTTTGTGGTAAAAGACATAAAAGCGGGGGAATCTTTAACAGAGGAGAATGTAAAGAGCATTCGTCCCGGGTATGGTTTACATCCAGGAAAGTTAAGAGACATTTTGGGGAAAGTGGTGATAGAGGATATTAAAATGGGCGAACCCTTATTAATGACTCATATTAAATAGGAATGTCAAAGATCCGGAACTTAGTTCAAAAAGCTGCCGGGAATGGGGTATTACAGTATATCTTTAGTCGATATGCCACCTATTTTGTTCAGTTCATTAATTCGCTCTTTATTGCAGTTTTTTTGGGCCCATATTATTTAGGAATTTGGGGGTTTATCTCATTGATTATTCAATATTTGACTCAATTAAACCTAGGAATCCCTCATTCGGTGAATGCTCTAGTCTCTGTTCACAAAAATAAAGAATGGTATGTTGAGAAAATTATAGGTGCTTCTCTAACAATGCTTTTCGGACTCTCTATTCTAATAATTTTGTTTTTTGGAGCAAATGAGGTTTTTAATTTTGATATAGGCGGAAAGTACAATTTTTCCTTGTACGTTCCATTAGTTATAGTGATTGGCATATTTGGGCATTTCAACTCCCTATTCAGCAATATTTTCAGAATTTATGGAAGAATAACTGAAATAGCTATAAATCAATCGATTTTGCCCTTTCTAATGTTGATTGCTATTTTCATTTTTAGAGGAAATGATCTTCTTTGGGCCTTAGTTTGTGCCAATTTGTTTGCTTTTGCATTTTCGATGGGCATGTACCTTATTAAAATGCCCGTCGATCTTAAACCGATTTTTGCGACGAGATTAATAAAAATTATTCAAATTAAAGGCTGGCATTTGTTTGTTTATAATACTTCTTTCTATTTAATAATTATTTCAACCAAATCATTTATCAGCGCGTATTACACGGTTGAAGAATTCGGGTATTTTACCTTTGCATTTTCATTAGCTCATGCTGTTTTGATGTTGTTAGAATCGTTTTCGTTTCTTGTTTATCCAAAACTTTTAAATCGGTTGGCCTTTTCAACGGCTGAAAAGATAACTTCATTACTAAAGATAATCAGAGACGTTTACATTACGACCTCCCATTTGCTCATTCATTTGGCGATATTCGTTTTTCCGATTTTCCTTATGTTTTTCCCTCAATACGAACTAACTAGTAAGAGTTTTAAGTTAATTGCCTTAACTGTCGTATTGTATACCAATTCGTTTGGCTATACGGGTTTATTGATAGCAAAAGGTGAGGAGAAAAAATTAGGGTACGTGTCCTTATTCGCTCTCGGGATCAATACTCTTAGTGCTCTCTTCGTTATTAAGATTCTTCACGTACCCTTCTCATCGGCAATTATTGCCACAACTGCGACATATATGATATATATATATATTCTTGGATACTTAGGAAGAAAAACAATCGGTTCAGACACTTCCGTAAGAATGGTTCTTAAAGATATATATCCGATGCGTCTAATAATTCCATTTTCGCTAAGTTTGTCTTTTATTATTTTTTCCTTCCCAGCTTTTTTATTAGTGGTACCGTTAGCTTTATTTTTAGTTTTGAACTGTAAAGTATTGAAAAATCTCCGACAAATAACTTTGTCTATCGTAAATAATTCCAAAGTTTTTAACATCTAGTCCTATGTCCAAACAATTTGAGTTTTTTATTCCTATTTGGAATCACAGAAAAAGGATTCTCCTTCTTCTCGTTTCTTTTGTTCTGATTAGTTGTAATAAACATGAAAGAGAAGATGAAGAGGTAGTTTCATCTTCCCCTTACATACAGAATGACCTAGTTTTATCGTCCGATAAACATTTAGCTTTCCCTGACTTAACATGGTACAATAATAATTGGTTCATTACCTTTCGGGTATCTGATGCTCACATAAAAGGCACATTTAATGAGATTAAAGTCTATAAGAGTACAGACTTCCATGAGTGGGTAGAAATAAATGGTTTTGAATATCCCGGGTATGATTTAAGAGATCCAAAATTTTCATATAATGCATTAACAGACAGTTTATATCTACATATTCACGCAGCAAGCGAGGGTGATAATTACGCAGCAACCCGTCGAAATCTTATTGTGAACTTTGAAAAAAAGAGCAACATTTTTCGATTCGAATCGATTTCCAATTTTAAAATGCATCCTCAATACCCTATTGATTGGTTGTGGAGACCTGTTTGGTATAAAGGGAGTTGTTTTGTTGGTGGCTATTCTGGAGGCAGTCTGAGATTATATCAATATTCCGGGTTAAAAAAGTCCCCGATAATATTTCCCTTTCTGGAAAATGATGGGGCATCTGAATCTACAATAAAATTCTTGAATGAAAGGATGTACTGCATAGTACGCCGCGGCGGACAAGCTCTTTTTGGAGTATCTCAGGAGTTGGCGAACAATAACTCCGAAGAAAAACCCTACATGTTTGACATGCAGTGGAATAGTTTGCCATTTCTTGATTTAGGAGGACCCAATATGATAATCGATAACGAAAGGGCTTATATAGGTGGTAGAATTGATGGTTGCAAAACGGCAATAATTACTTATTCTATTCCCGATAATAAAGTTGACCATATAGAGGAGTTATATTCTTTTGGTGATAATTCTTATCCTGGAATGATTTTAAAGGATAGTAAAATTTACGGTCTATATTACACCCAGTCATCATCGGGTAAATTTCAAATTCGTTCAATTATTTACGATTTGGCAATGGCTATGCAGAGCAATTAGAACTAGCTTTGTAATTTTCAAAAAAGCTTCCCTCCAATTTAAGTTAAAGAGAAACTGAGCAATGAATGAAAAAAAAAAGAATAATTTCCGAAGTGCATATTTAATCACCAAACCCCTACAATACGTTAACGCGACGAATATTCCCGATGAACGACCAAAAGACTGTCTTATAATAAAAAGCTTTGCTGGTGCTGAAACATTTGTGAGAAATGTTTCAGCATATTCAATCCATTGGGATAAGGTATTTTCTTTTGAATCCAGATCTGAAGCATTCGAATTCATAGTCTTAAATAAGAATAAATATAACCGCATATTTTTAGATTCGGATATTGGACTATTTTATCATCTTTCCCAATTTTCAGGAATCGACATTTTTACTTATGAAGAAGGCATAGGCTCATATAGGAAGATCCGGGATACGACAAAACTAATAGAAAAATTAAAGGCCGTTATCTGGTCGATACTGGGATTTAACAACTGGATCGGTGGAAATAAATTCACCAAAGGGATTTATCTGTACAATCCAGCTGTGTTTAGACAACTAATACCTAATGAAAAAAAGCCCGTTTATAAACTAAACAATAGTTTTCATTCAAGTGCTTTACATTTAAAAGAATTGTCTTATCTGCATGAAAACATAGACTTCGGAAGGTACAAAAATGAAAACTTGTTAGTTTACTTATCTTCCTGGGAAATCAGCGAAAGTATCTTGTCAAAATTAGAGTCATTCCCAACTCACATAAAGATCTTAAAGCCCCATCCGAATACGTTAACAAAAACACGATTGACTTCTCATTTTGATGAAGTAATTACCAGCGCTATTCCGGTAGAGATTTTTCTTATCAAAGTGTCGAAATATTGCAACCAGTTAGTTATTGTGCATGAAAACAGCTCCGCTCTTTTGTATCTTAATGATGTTCAATATCTAGAAGTAAATATCTCTACTTTAAAGTTTAAAGAAGAATATAGGAAAATACGAGAACTAATACTCAACGATACTGTCGTGCTACCACGGAAGTTGGTCGTTTAAGTGAAAGGTCAGTTATATCATATATTGCAATTGATAAATTGAAAAATTATGAAGGTACTTCAAATAAATTCTGTATGTGGGACTGGAAGTACCGGTCGTATAGCTGTGGATATTAGCAAAGTTCTGTTTGAGCATGGGATTGATAATAAAATATTCTTCGGTATTGCCTCCGGGGAATATCACGCTGGCAAAAAGTTTGGGTCGAATTTGGATTTGCGATCTCACCAGTTGGTCACCAGGTTCTGGGGGACGCATGGGATGTCATCCTCAGGTCCAACAAAAAAAATGATCGAGTCGATCAGAGAATATAACCCCGACGTAATTCACCTGCATAATATCCATGGCTTCTATTTGAATACTCAGTTACTTTTTCAATATCTGAAACACTCGGATAAACCAGTAGTATGGACTATGCATGATTGTTGGGCATTTACAGGACACTGCGCTTATTTTGACATGGTACAATGTGACAAGTGGAAGAAGAAGTGTTACAAATGCCCTGCTCTGAAATCGTATCCGGTAAGCTATATCTTTGATAAAAGCACATTTAATTTTGAAAAGAAAAAGAAAGTCTTTACCAGCATTGAAAATTTAACTCTCGTTACACCATCAAAATGGCTCAAAAATCAAATAAAAGAATCGTTTCTGAGCAGATTTCAAATAAACGTCATACATAATGGAATCGATCTATCTGTGTTTAGGCCATTAAATCAAATCGAATTGAAACGAAAATATCATTTGGAGAAAAAGAAAGTAATTCTCGGAGTCACTTCACAAGGATTTTCTGGAAGGAAAGGACTAAACCATTTTATAGCTCTCGCACGAAACTTAGATAGCGATAATCAAATAATCTTAATCGGAATTGACGAGAAAGACCGAAAACAAATACCTTCTTCAATTATTGGAATAACACGTACCGAAAATATTCAGGAATTGGCAGAATATTATTCTCTTGCTGATGTATTTGTCAACCCAACATTGGAAGACAATTTTCCCACGGTGAATCTAGAATCATTAGCATGTGGAACACCAGTCATCACCTTTAATACGGGCGGAAGTCCGGAAGCAGTAGATCAAGATACGGGGATGGTCATAGAAAGAGATAATAACCAAGAATTATTTAAGGCAATCCAAGAGATCGTGCGTGGGGGAAAGCTACATTATACGCAAAAATGCAGAGACAGGGCAGTAAATTATTATTCCGGTAAGGACAGAAACGTTGACTATATTAAGCTCTATCGATCAATTTTATGATTTATTACACGCTATTAATCGTAACCATCGGATTGAGCGTAGTGCTCAAATTAGAAATGAATCTTACTCTCAAGGGGTTATGGCTTAAGTATAGCAATCAAAGCGTTTATATTTTTTCAATATGTCTATTTCTTACATTAATTGCAGGGCTAAGACATAGTCGGATTGGCCTCGATACCATCCAATACAAGGATATGTTTGAATTTATTTCCCAAAATAAATTGGGATATATTGCAAGAACTTCATCCATTGAAGGTGGATATCTTATTTACAATAAGATAATTAGCAGTATTGGTGGCAGTTTTCAATTCTTTTTATTAATATCTGCAGCCATTTACGTTTATAGTATCGGATTTTTAATAAAAAAATTCTCTTTGGTATATTGGTTGAGTTTTATTCTTTTCATTGCGTTCGGATTCTATTCCCTAACATTAAACGAGATAAGGCAATCGTTGGCTGTGGCTTTGACGTCTTTAAGTTTTTTTTTCATCGTCAGAAGAAAAATATATTATTTCCTTTTAATAATCCTTATATCTGCCTTATTTCATAAAACCAGTATCATTTTCATCCCTGCTTATTGGATTTTTAACCTTAATGTTAGTACAAAGCATATTGTATTAATGCTCTTGATGGGACTAATTGTTTGGCAAATAGCAGAAATACTTAAACCATTTTTACTAGCCTTTTCGCGAATAACCTATAGTGAAGTTGCGACGGGTGGCAAGAATATGCTTCTCTTTCAAATCGGCACACTAATAGTATGCCTTATATTCAAAGATTATGTTTTTGATAGCTCTTCATATGATAAGTTTTTTTTCTTTATGTTAGCATACACAACGTTACTATTTCCCATATGTAACTTCAACCCCACTTTTTTTCGACTTCAATACTATTCTTTTATATTCATGATTCTTTTAATTCCAAATGTGCTGCAGAAAATACCTAATAAAGTAATTAAGTATGCTGGCATGGTCATTTATGTATTGATTAGCCTCTGGTATGCAAGCAATTACACGATCATAAATGCTCGCCAAATCATTCCATATGCGTTCTTTTGGCAGTAAGGAGTAATCATAAGATAAGAAAAATCATGGCAATTTAGAATCTTTACGATAAACATTTAGTTCTCCATGTATAACCCGAAAATTTCTATAATAACCATCACGTACAATAGTAGTAAAACAGTTGAGCAGACTATATTAAGTGTTATTAATCAATCCTATTCTAACTTTGAGTACTTAATAATCGATGGTGGATCGACGGATCAAACTTTAGAAGTGGTCAACCAATATAAGGCATTTATTTCTTTAGTTATTTCAGAGAAAGATAAGGGAATCAGTGATGCATTCAATAAGGGAATTGCTTATGCTAGTGGTGATATTGTAGGAATAATCAACTCAGACGATTATTTACTGCCGGACTCGCTTTCTAAAGTGGCGGCACACTACGATTCCAAAATAGATGTATATCGAGGAAATCTAGTAATATGGAACCAGAAAGAGAACTCGAAATTTCAGGAGATCCCCTCCCTGAAATTTCCCACAATTCCTTTTGGGGTGCATGTTTGTCACCCAAGCACTTTTATAACAAAAAACGCTTACGGAAAATTCGGAAAATATAGCTTGGATTTAAAATATATGATGGACACCGAGCTTCTTACTCGTTTCTACAAAAACGGTGCGAGATTCAAATATATTGATTTTGATATGGCGATGTTCCGGATTGGCGGAGCAACTTCTATATCAATAACTAAGAAAAAACGTGAAATTGAAAAACTAATAACATTAAATGGTGGTAGCCATTTCCAAATCGCATGTTTTTATAATTACCTTGTAATAAAAGAACTATTCAAGAATTTATTAAATCTCTTTGGAAGGGATTTTAGGCTAAAGTTAAAGTATAAAAGATATCCGCATTAGCGGATCACACACAAAATAAACGCTCTTCTCAATTTTTTTATGAAAAAAATTCTTCATATAACCAACATACCATTTGTCATTCCCTATTTTTTTGGCGACCAATTTAAATTTATGAATAATAAAGGGTATGAAATCCATATAATCTCGTCGCCGGATGAAACATTCGATACATATTCAAGTAGATATGAATTTATCCCATACGGTGTAAGCATATTGCGAAAGTTTTCTCTATTTAAGGATATCGCTGCCTTATATAAGGTCTGTAAATACATTCGGATTAACAGATTCCAAGTTGTTGTTGGACATACTCCCAAGGGGGCGTTAATAGGATTACTGGCTGCATTTTTACTTCGAGTTCCAATTAGAATTTATTTTCGCCATGGCTTAGTTTATGAAACCATGAAAGGAATTAATCGGATGATCTTTAAAACAGTGGAGAGAATAACTGCAGGAATGTCAACAAAAGTGGTTTGCGTTAGCCCTTCTTTAGGCGATAAGTCTTTAAAGGACAGATTAAACCCAGGGCACAAACAGCTACATCTTTCAAAAGGAACATGTAATGGAATTGATATCGAAAAATTCAACAGGAATAACATCGATCCTTTAGAGAGAAAATCATTATTAACTCAGTTAAATATCTCGCAGCATTCCTTCATTGTAGGCTTCTGTGGTAGACTAGTGGTAGACAAAGGGATAATCGAGTTGGTAAAAGCATTTAAATCTCTCCAGTCTGAACACAATGATCTTTATCTTCTACTAGTAGGGTTTTATGACAACAGAGATGGACTCCCAAGGGACATCGTATATGAAATTGAAACAAATAGTCATATAATAAACCCTGGGTTTGTTGATCATGAAAAAATTAATTTATATTACTCAATCATGGACATATTTATATTACCCTCATTCAGGGAAGGGTTTGGAATGTCTATTTTAGAAGCTTCTGCAATGGGTATTCCCGTAATAACTACAAGAATTACAGGGTGTATAGATGCTATCGTTGAAAATGAGACGGGTATTTTTGTTAGCAATACTGAGAAATCAATTAAAAATGCGTTAAGCGATCTTATTCGGGATAGCAAGAAGCGCGATTATCTCGGGAAAAATGGAAGAAATTTTGTTGAATTAAATTTCGACCCGATAAAAATATGGAATGAAATTGAAATGCTTTATCATTGATTCTTCCCTTACCTACTAACGCATCAATTCATGATCTAAACTAATAACAATGAATTTAATCATTACAGGTGTTCATGGTTTTGTAGGGTCGAATCTTACAAAAGCGTTGAGAAAAAACAATGATATTTATGGGCTTGACATTGTTGCACCAGAAAAAGATGGAGTAATTCATACTTTTTCCTGGGCCGACCTGGAGAACCACAGCCTACCGGACAGTGATGCGATCATTCACCTTGCAGGGAAGGCACATGACACAAGAAATCAGTCGAACGCACAGGTATATTTTGATGTTAATACGAAACTGACTCAAAAAGTATATGATTATTTTCTCTCATCATCGGCCCAGAAATTTATCTTCTTCAGCTCGGTAAAAGCTGCCGCTGATACTGTTTTGGGAAACATCCTGACAGAGGATGTGATCCCAAATCCTAAAGGTCCGTACGGTGAAAGTAAAATTCGGGCTGAACAATACATTCAAAATAATTGGCCACCGTCTGACTCTGGAAAATCAATTTATATTCTCAGACCTTGTATGATCCATGGCCCTGGGAATAAAGGTAATTTGAATCTACTATACAATATAATAAAGAGAGGAATTCCCTGGCCGCTTGGCGCGTTTGAGAATCGACGTTCATATTGTTCGATCGAAAACATCTGTTACGTAATAGATCGGCTCATCAAAGGATGTATTGCTTCGGGCATCTATCATATCAGTGATGATGAAGCCATTGCAACGAACGAGTTGATTGAGTTAATGTGCAAAACATTAAATAAAAAACCCAAAATTTGGAACCTTTCAAAAAATTTCATGACGGGAATAGCCCGATTGGGAGGCACTTTTCATTTACCACTCAATCCGCAAACGCTTCAGAAGCTAACAGAAAACTATATTGTTTCGAATGAGAAAATTAAAACGGCCCTTGGCATTGGCTACCTGCCCATATCAGCGCAGGAAGGATTATCACGGACTTTCAAGTCTTTTAGGAGATAGAAAGGTTCTTCTACGAAAAACAGCACTGAAATCAAAAATGGATCTTTGAAATGAAGACGAACTTCGACATAAACAACTTCATCCGGTTATCCGTCACTAAACGTGAAATAAGCCTGCTAAAATCAGATTTCGAAAAATATGAAATCCAACTGAATCACCGTATCAACGGGAAAAAAGTACTAGTAATCGGTGGCGCAGGAACTATCGGCTCATCTTACATTAAAGCCATCCTGAAGTTCAGAATTGGCAAATTAGTTGTAGTTGACATTAATGAGAACGGATTAACCGAATTGGTTCGTGATTTACGAAGCTCCACTGAGTATAACATCCCAAATGACTTTATTACCTATCCGGTCAACTTTGGAGATCGGGTATTTGAAAAGATATTCGATCAACATGGACCTTTTGAGATTGTGGCCAATTTTGCTGCCCACAAACATGTACGCAGCGAAAAAGATATTTTCTCCATTGAGGCCATGATTGAGAACAATGTGTTACGCGCCCGGAAACTGTTGGATCTTTTATTAAAAAATCCGCCGGAGCATTTCTTTTGCGTGTCGACCGACAAAGCTGCAAACCCAGTCAACATTATGGGGGCCAGCAAAAAATTGATGGAAGAACTCATTATGGCTTATGCGGATAAGCTTCCAATAAAAACAGCACGCTTCGCAAACGTAGCTTTTTCGAATGGTAGCTTGCCCCTAGGCTTCCTTGAGCGCTTAAACAAACGGCAACCCTGGTCATGTCCGATGGGAATTCGTCGCTTCTTTGTTTCTCCGCAGGAATCGGGTGAACTTTGCCTGATGGCATCGATCATGGGCGAATCGGGTGACATTTTCTTCCCTAAACTTGAAGAAGAACGGGATATGATCCCATTCGATCAAATAGCACTTGACTTACTAAACGAACTGGGATTGGAGCCGGATATATGCCAGACAGAAGAAGAGGCCCGTCAAAAAGCGTTGCTACTAAATGAATCTTCAACATCTTATCCGATCTTTTTCTTTGGCTCAGATACTTCCGGGGAAAAGGCATTTGAGGAGTTTTTTACCAAGAACGAAGAGCTGGATTTGGATTCATTCATAAACCTTGGGGTGATTAAGAATTCAGTGAAACGTGACATCCGGGAAATAGATGATATATTCAAAAAGCTACATGCTGTATTTGACTTAAATACCGTAACAAAAGCTGTAATTGTAGACATCCTTAAAACCTACCTTCCCAATTTTGAACATATTGAAACAGGAAAGGGCCTGGATACCAAAATGTAACCCACTAAATCCACAGCCTATGTACACATTTTTCTTTAAAAGGTTCTTTGATTTCATTTTGTCGCTAATCGCGCTTATTGTTTTATCTCCTATATTTGTACCTGTAATACTTGGACTATTATTGACCGGTGAACATTACGTTTTTTATTTTCAGAAGCGCATCGGGTTAAAGAACAAGCCTTTCTTTATTTGGAAATTTGCAACGATGTTAAAGAATAGTTCCAAGATGCCGGGAGGGCTCCATACGACAAGAAAAGATCCACGGGTTTTACCCATGGGCGGCTTCTTAAGAAAAACGAAAATCAATGAACTTCCACAGCTCATTAATATTCTGAAAGGGGACATGAGTATTATCGGACCCAGGCCTTTGGTTGATAAGACTTTTGATCCTTACCCGGATCATGTGAAACAAAACATCTACAACATTAAACCCGGCCTCACAGGAATAGGTTCGATCATCTTCAGAGACGAAGAAAGATTACTTTCTGAAACCACGATGCCGATGCAGGAATTTTATGCGAAATTTATCTCCCCGTACAAAGGAGAGTTGGAACTCTGGTACCAGAAAAATCTGTCATTCTACACTGATTTCATGCTGGTATTTCTTACGGCATGGGTAATCATCTCTCCGGAAAGTGACTTGCCATATAGAATCTTCAAGGATTTACCTGAAGGGCCGGCAGAATTAAAACAAAAAAAAGAAACGGCCAAACAAGTCTAATTTACACTCTGTTTTATAGGCAAAATGTTCTTTATTATTTCCAAAATATTCGCATGGATTGCCAGTCCGGTCACTTATATTATCATTTTTGTGGCCCTGGCGGTTTGGACTAAGAAAAAGTGGCTCAAAAGGACTGCCTGGGTGCTGCCCATTGGGGTCACCTTGCTTTGCTCTAATAAATGGGTCTACAATGAAACCATGCGGGCGATGTCGGCTCCGTATATAACGGAGCCGGTTAAAACTTATCAATATGGGGTAGTACTGGGCGGATTTGCTGATTTTGACCTGCAACGTAACCGGGTGGAATTCTATGAGGGTGCCGACAGGCTTATTGATGCAGTGACACTTTATCAAAAAGGCATCATCAAAAAAGTGGTGGTTACGGGCGATGGCTCACATATGAATTTGCATACCCACAAGGCCGATCCGGAAGTCCTGCTATCGCTCCTGGAAAGCTGGAGCGTGAAACGCGCTGACATTATCCTCGAGAACCGAGCCCGGAATACCAAGCAAAATGCGGCCTATACCCTTGAACTGATTGGCGACAGCCTGCTTACCCAACCGGTTTTGCTGATTACTTCAGCTTATCATATGAAACGGTCGCTGCGTGTATTTGAACGGCTCGGTATTCACCCCGACCCTTACGGCACCGATGTGATCATGGACCCCCAATACGAATGGATAGACGTGCTCCCCGACTTCCAGTACCTCGGAAAATGGCAAACGATTCTGCACGAGTGGATCGGATTGGTGGTCTATGAAATTACCGGCTAAACTGTTGTTTTATAAGCCGGGATACCCAGCTTCCTTTACTCATTGCGATCTAAAAGTTCGATGAGCTTCTGGCTGATTTGTTTAAAACTTACTTCGCCGATTTTCTGAGTTTTTCGACATATTCTTTGCTGACCTCTGCCAACCTGGCGATTTGTTCGTCAGAAAAATCGGTGTGGGTTAAAAGATTACGAACAATCATACGATTCTTTTTCCCTTCCATCTTTTTCATTCCTTGCTTTTCTGCGCGATCCAGTAATAATTCTTCATTACATTAGTCGTTCCTCCCGCTCGGCAAAGCTCAAACTTCGTTTGGCTTTGTACTCGCTTACTCGAAACGATCTATTCCCATGGTATTGCTGCCTCCTGTCAGTTTTTGTTTTGCTTCTTCAAAAATACGATTTGTTTCCATCAAATATTCGATAGTAATAGGTGAACATCCTTTGGGCGAAGTCGTTTTGATAAACATTCTGCACTTCGACATGCAGAAGTACTCATTCTTCTTTTCCTTCCCGGATCAAGTAAAATAAATATGCATCTAAATAGTGCTATTTTTATTAAAATATGCACTCAGATAGTGCGTATTTATTATTTTTGCATGAAATAGATTACTATGGATAAATTGTTTGAATATTTCCAGAAGCTTCTAAGAGAGACAGATACCGGTTTTGTCCGATACATTTATGCAGACATGAATTGGAAAAGTCGTATGATTGGACTTACGGGTCCACGTGGAGTTGGGAAAACTACGCTGGTTTTACAGCATATTAAAAAGAACCTGAATGGTGCGGAGACGCTTTATGTAACTGCTGAGGATTTTTATTTTGCCGACAACAAGTTGATTGATTTAGCTGGTGATTTTGTAAAGCGTGGCGGGAAATACCTGTTTATAGATGAAGTTCACAAATATAAAGACTGGGCGAAGGAATTAAAACTGATCTATGACTATCATCCGGAACTGAATGTTGTGTTTACCGGTTCTTCGGTGTTGGATATCAAAAAAGGAGCCTCAGATTTAAGTCGCAGAGCTGTCATGTACCATATGCAAGGTTTGTCGTTTAGGGAGTATTTGCAATTGTTTCATCAAATAACTGCCCGGTCGTATTCCCTGGAAGAAATTCTGGGCCACAAAGCTGAACTTCCAGGAGTAAAACATCCATTACCTTATTTTGAAAATTATCTTAAAAGGGGGTATTATCCTTTTGCATTAGAGGAAGACTTTGATCTGAGATTACAACAGATTGTTAATCACGTTCTGGAAACAGATATTCCGTTGTATGCCGGCATGAATGTGTCTACTGGCCGCAAATTAAAGCAGTTGCTGGCTATTATTGCAAAACGTGTGCCGTTTAAACCCAATATGACAAGTATAGCAACTGCACTTTCCGCCAGCAGGAATAACATAACTGATTATTGCCTGTTTATTGAAGAAGCCGGAATGATAGCACAACTACGGGATTCTACCGGAGGAATAAGGGGGTTGGGTAAGGTGGACAAAATTTATCTTGACAATACAAATTTAATTTACAGTTTAGCAAACGATAACTCCAATACAGGAAACATAAGAGAAACGTTTTTTCTGAATCAGCTTAGCGTGAAGTATAACGTAGTAGCATCACCTATCGCTGATTTTCTGGTTGATGATTACACGTTTGAAGTAGGTGGAAAAAATAAAGGATTGAAACAAATACAAGGTATTGATAAAGCTTTTGTCGTAAGAGATGACATTGAACTGGGATATTTGAACACGATACCACTCTGGCATTTTGGCTTAACATACTGAATATCAAATATAAACAAGATCATGATTGACAAATGGCTTATATGTGATAATTAATGACTTCCGCAGCAATGCTTGAACTTCTTGCCGCTGCCACAGGGGCAGGGATCGTTCCGTCCCACCTTTGAAGCCTGGCTTCCGACTGTTTTTTCCCACATCGTGTTAAATTGTTCCTGCGAAACATCGATCCCGGCTTTCCTCGCGTTTGGCCCTACGACCAATTGTGGAGGCTGTTTTATAAACGCGGGCTTACCGGAAAGCTGGAACGTTGCGCTTGAATTATTCCCCTTCATGATCCATTTCGGAAGCTGATTTGCCCAATCGACCATGGCGCGAAGGATTATATTGGCCAGGTCGGGCTTTGCGTTGAATTCGGTAAACATGTCTCTGAAAAGACCCATTGGGTCGCGGTCGTTATTCAAGGTCATCCAGAACTGGCTGGTCCACCAGTCGGCTTCATGTTCCTTCCCCACCACCCCGAGAAGCTGACGGCGGAACCCTATACTTGCCGCCGACTGCGGCGGTTGTGGCGATTCCGGCTGTCCGGCAGCAAGAACCTCATCTTTCGTAAATTTGGCCAATGACAAGGATTTGCGCATGGCTATTTCCTTCAACACCACTTCGGGATCGTTTATAAGAAAGGGAGAAGTGTAGATGACGCGGTCCTTTAAAAGGCGTTCACAGCTGTGGATGAGATAGGAGCCAAAAACGGTCTTAAACACGTCGTCCAGGAGAAAATCGGCTTCATAGGATAGGCAAAGTTCGGCCAGTTCGGTCAGCGACAAAACGCCATAGAGGTTTAGCAAGCCGAGAACAAGTTGTTCACGCCTTAACTTTGAACCATCACGGTCAACTGCCCGCAGAAACTGACTAATGACCGGTTTGAAGGCTTTTGCCAGGTCGGGATAAATGAATTCGCGCTGAGACTCGCCGTCCCAGCGAAAATCGGTCAGACCGATTTCAGTGATGCAATCCTGTACCAGGCCATACCGTACCGCCACCGAATGATCTTCGGCTTGTACCATCTCCTGTAATCTGAGTACCTCCTGAAACGGGATATGGAACAAAACGACAAGTGGGTTATGAAGGATTGTTTGAGCCACCCGGTGGGCCACAACGGCCTTTCGCTCGTTTTTGTTAATCCTGATCCGAAGCAGGTCTGCGTTTCGGACAATCTTTTCTTTGGTGTCCTGCAGCAACATTTCCTCCAAAGTAAAATCACCTGTATTCACCATAATGATCTCTGATTAAGATATCAAAGGTTGAAAAAAATTTCTATATTTTTGAAAAAAGTCGTGCAAAATGAATACAATTAAAGTAAGAACAGGAATCTCCTGGTCTCGGCTACGAATTGCTGAGCTTAAGGATTTTATGGGCAAACATGTCGAAATCACGATAACAGAGAGGACTGCCGGGAAAAAATCGCGTTCGGGAAAAGCGGCTGGCATCCTGTCGGAATATAAAGGGTTATGTCTTTAAAATTCCTATTTTAGCATGGTTCATTACAATAAGCCATGACTAAATCGATTGACTGGAAGAAAATTCGCGATAGCAATAAAGCTGTTTTCGACGAAATGTTCGATTGCTATTACCATCCTCTATGCTCTTTTGCTTCTTCATATATTCCCGATATTCAAATCGTTGAAGATATCGTAATCGATTGTTTTGCCGACATCTGGGAAAGGCGCCGTTCTTTGGATATCAAATCATCCCTTCAAAATTACCTCCTCACAATTGTTAAAAATTCAACGATCAGCTACCTGAGAAAGACTCATTTGCAGCAGTACGAAACAGATGCTCTGAAAAGGATAACTTCCGAAGATGAATACAACCCTTTGGATGACGCAGCCCTTTTTGATGATTTATACCGGGCTATCGGTAAATTGCCTGAGCAGCGGCGCAAAATCCTGAAAATGGCAGCATTTGAAGGAAAGTCGTATGTGGTCATTGCAGAAGAGCTTCAAATTTCAGTTAACACGGTGAAAACTCAGATGTCGCGGTCCTATCGCTTCTTAAAAGAAGAATTGAGTGTAAGCTACCAAACCATCCATCTGCTACTTTCCTTGTAAAACCACTCCAATTAATCAACTAATTATCTGATCATTACAAAAATATTTACTTTCCTTTAGAAATTTTTTAAAAAAACTGTCACCCTCAAACCATTCTTTTTCGTCAATGGTAAAAAAACAGGTAACCCGATGAAAAATGAAAAAGAAACCTGGGATGATCTGATCGAAAGCCTGCACGAAGCCGGCAGCCGTCGTGAGGCGAAAACGGAAGGAATAAAAGGCCGTCAATACGGTAAGGATTTTCAATGGGCAATGGAAATAAAAAAAAGACTGGAGAAGGTATTCCTTTGGGATTTGTTTGATAAAAAAGAGGCAAAACTCCGGCTCGACTACCGCATTAATCAAAGCAACAGATCAACGATACCACATTTAGGCCGGCTTTTTATACGTGCGGCTGTTGTTCTAATTGCCATCATTTCGGGCGTCCTGATTCATTCATTGTTGTCTGATCCATTTAAAGAAGACCTTTACACAAAGATTTTTGTTCCACCGGGACAAATGACTCAGATCGTACTTGCCGACGGAACAAAAGTCTCGTTGAATTCCGGAACGACTTTTAAATTTCAAACAGCGTTCAGTCAGTCTTCACGGGAGGTATTTATTGACGGGGAAGCTTTTTTGGAAGTAGCCAAAGACAAAAATAAGCCCTTTATTGTGCACGCCCAAAATTTCACTGCCGAAGTGCTGGGAACCTCATTCAATATATCTGCCTATTCGTCGGACAGTCGTGCAAACGTGACGCTTGTTGAAGGAAGTGTGAGGCTCCTTTCGGAAGAAAGGAACTGGCATGCAGTTCTGGCTCCGGGGCAACGGGCAATCGTGAGCAACGGGAATGCACCGGAAGTTACAATGGTCGATACCGGCTTTTATACATCATGGCAGAAAGGTGAGATCGTATTTAGAAATGAAACACTCGAAGATATAGCAAGAAAGCTGGAACGCTGGTATCATGTTGAGATCGGTTTTAAGGATGAAAATCTTAAACAGTTGATGTTTTCCGGCACGTTCCTTAAATATAAGCCCATTGATCAGGTCTTTAAGACACTTGCCATTATGAATGACAAAATTGATTTTGTTTATGAAACCCGGAATGATAAAAAGAACCTGATCTATATTATCAGAAAAACCAATTAAGAATGACTATGAGGAAATAAGTGACAAAAAAAACGATGGGAATATTGGAGTATTCCCACCGCCTAAAGAAGAATCAATGCCATTGGAGTGGCCATCAATTAATCTGTAATCATTTCAAAATTATGAAAAAAAAGCGAACAATTCATGGCTGTGACAAGCCATGGGCTAAATTATTCTTAGTTATGCGATTGTCAGTTGTACTATTCTTTGCATTCGTTTTTGCCGTGCAGGCAAAATCGTTTTCCCAATCATCAAACCTGAGCCTGAACATGACAAAAGCGAAGCTGATTGATGTTCTGGATCAGATCGAGGAGCAAACGGATTATTATTTTTATTTCAACATGAATCTTGACCAGTATCAAGTGGAGCAGGTCAAAGTGGAAAATAAGGATATCCGGGAAGTATTAAACCTGCTGCTGCCCGAGCTGGAGCTCGATTATGAGGTTGTTGACCGGTATATCGTGATCAAGAGAAGCGGAAAAACAGGCCAGTCGTTGAGTGGATTAAGCCAGCAACCAAGGACGGTATCGGGCAAGGTTACTGATACCTCGGGTGTTCCGATACCCGGTGCGACGGTAACCGTTAAAGGCACACATAAGGGGACGATCACCGACAGCAATGGAAACTATTCGATAAATGAAGTTCCGGCCGATGCGGTCATCGTCTTTTCGTTCGTTGGCATGAAAACGCAGGAAACAGCCGTAACCGGAGAGCGTATTCTGAATGCTTCGCTGGCCGAAGAGACCATTGGTATAGAGGAAGTCGTCGCTATCGGGTACGGAACACAGAAAAGACAGGATCTGACAGGCGCCATCAGCTCTGTTTCTGCCTCTCAAATAGAAAAAGTCCCGGTCACAACCGTCAGCCAGGTGCTTCAGGGCCGGATGTCGGGCGTTCAGATCACCAATAACGACGGCGCTCCCGGCGCGGGAGTTTCTGTACTGATACGCGGAGTGGGCAGTTTCGGGAATAATTCGCCTTTATATGTGGTTGATGGTTATCCTATTTCAGGAGGTCTTTCAAGTATTAATCCCAACGACATTGCTTCCATAGACATTCTCAAGGATGCTTCTTCAGCTGCTATTTATGGCAACAGAGCATCGAACGGGGTTGTCATTATCACCACCAGGCGCGGGAAAAAAGGCACCCTCGAAGTTTCCTTCGATGCGTTGTACTCGGTACAGTCTGAACCCGATTTTTACGATGTACTGGACGCCAAAACTTTCGCAGAATTTGCGGTAGAGATTGCCGACAAAGAAAGCTATCCCATCCTGCCTGAATGGAGAAATGCTTCCTCATTAAGAAATATTGACTGGCAAAAGGTAGTTTTCAAACCCGGATTAAGACAAAACTACAACCTCAGTATGCGGGGAGGTTCCGATAAGGTGCAGGCCTCCTTGTCTTTGGGACTTATTGATCAGGAAGGTATCGTAAAAGAATCAGATTACCGGCGGTTTAACAGCGCTATGACACTCGATTTCACGCCGCGAAAGTGGTTTAAATCAGCAACCGATATTAAATATGCCTATTCCGACGGGACCACCCTGTTTGGATCAGGCCAGGGTGGTGTTGGATGGCTGACCAAGCAAATCCCGACGATGACCGGCAATCCGCTCACTGATCAGGTGAAGGATGAAAACGGCAATTACGGATACTATACGAAAGACGCAAGCGCCGTTTCAGACAACGATAATATCATCGCGGTACTTGAAACCCGAGATAAGGTGAACGCTACACACAACCTGAATGCATCAACTTACGTTGAGTTGACACCGGTCAGGGGACTAAGAATAAAGACTAATTTTGGGATCAGCTACAACGGATATTCCGGGTATGATTTTGTTCCAAAGAACGAACGAAGGTATCCGGTGAGGGAAGCCACCTATTCTCAATCGGCCGATAACAGTTTTGAATGGTTGTGGGAAAATACGGTCAACTACTCGAAAACATTCGGCCAACATGCGATCGAATTCCTGGGCGGTATTTCTGCACAGGAAAATACCTACCGTACTTTGTCGGCAAGCGGAACCGGGCTGATGAGTGATGAACTGAGAAATATCGGTTCTCTGAAGACGATTTCCACATCCGGGTACCAACAAATATGGTCACTGTCATCACAGTTCTCGCGTTTCACCTACAAGCTCATGGACCGGTATATTATTACCGGGACCATCCGTCGTGACGGATCTTCCCGTTTTGCAAAGGGGAACAAATACGGAACCTTTCCTTCTGTTTCCGGCTCCTGGAAAATTAAGGACGAAAATTTCATGGCTAATGTGGGCGCAATCAGTGATTTGAAAATCCGGGCCAGCTATGGTGAGGCCGGGAACCAGTCAATCGGGTTGTTCCAGTATGAAGCCAACTATACGACAGGTTCCAGTGCTTCAAATAACCGCGGATATGTATTCGGGAAAAGCGGAACTTACGTCGATGGATTGGTCCTGAGTCATCTTCCTAATCCGAACCTGAAATGGGAAACATCGCGCCAAACCGATATCGGAATTGATTTTTCCACTTTCAAAAATAAACTGCGTTTTACTGTTGATTATTTTGAAAAAGAATCGAGCGATTTCCTCCTCAATATTCAGGTTCCCAGCCAGACTGGCTTTGAGACCGCCACGCGGAATGTGGGTAGCATTGAGAATAAAGGCTTCGAATTCGCCGTTGAATACCGGAATTCAGAACGTCAGTTTAAATACGGCATTGCAGCTAATCTGACGACGCTGAACAACAAAATACTAAGTTTTGCTGACGGACTTAAATCCGTATCCAATTTTTCAAATCTGAATTTTCCGAATTATGGCGCCCACTCATGGCAGGTATTCAGCCAGTCAACCATTGGGGGTTCGGTAGGCGAATTTTATGGATTCAGAACAGATGGGATTATTCAAACCCAGGCGGAGATCGATGCCTTGAACGCTGCAGCAAAAGCAAAAAACGGAGCATCGGCCTATTACATCACTTCAGGTACGGCCCCAGGCGACCGGAAATTCCTTGACCTGGACGGAGATGCTAAGATTACCGATGCAGACCGTGAAATTCTCGGAAGCCCCATACCCAAGTTCTTCGGAGGTCTTAACCTTGACGGTGCGTATCGTAATTTTGACTTCAACGTCTTTTTCAACTTCACTTACGGGAATGAGATTTTTAATTACGCGAAAAGAAACCTGATGAGTTTGTCGACCATCAGTGGCCTGGGCGTCGAAAATGTAGGGCGGGACTTTTATGAAAACAGGTGGAAAGAAAATAGTCCTTCCAACGTTTATCCGCGGGCGGTTCGCTCCGATGTGAGCGGTAATACCAGGCCCTCTGATGCTTTTATAGAAGACGGATCTTATCTGCGATTAAAGAACATTCAGATCGGTTATTCGCTTCCGCAATCGATGATCACACGGTTATCGTTTACTAAAGTACGGCTCTTTGTAAGTGCGCAGAATCTGCTCACCATCACGAATTACTCAGGGTTGGATCCAGAGATGGGTGAAAGCGTGAGTTCTTCGGGTGTAGGCGGTGGAATTACGGCCTTCGGACTGGACGTGGGCATCTATCCGTCTTCCAGATTCTATAGCGCCGGGCTGAATATACAGTTCTAACAACAGTTGCTGCCTATCATGAAATTAAAACAAAAATATACGCAAATGAAACTATTTAAAAATACCGGGTGGCTCGTGCTTATATACCTGTTCACGCTCCCCCTTGGCTGTTCAGACGACTTTCTCGAACAAAAAAACACTTCAGGGATCAGCGAATCTACGCTTTTTAAATCTCCGGCCGACGGCGTTGCAATTGTCACCGGCATTTACAACACCTTCCACAATCTCGATTATATGTTGAAAGGAATCTGGTTTACGGCCAATTTCCTGAGCCAGGACTTTAAGAACTATGGAGCCGACTCATTCTTTGCCACTTATGAAATTCCAACCAGTTTTGATCCGCTCAATGTTTTCTGGTCAAGGAATTATGCTGGAATTGCAAAGGCAAACGCTGCCCTGGTGATACTGGAAAAAATGAGAGCAGACCATGTTCTCACCGACGAACAGGCCAATCAGTTGCTTGGCGAAGTCTATTTCCTCCGGGGTCTTTTCTACTACTATCTGGCTGTCGACTTTGGAGGAGTACCGCTTGAACTTGAAGTAGTTACAGACGATGGCCGACATCCACGAAATACACAGGATGAGGTTTTCACCGTGGTTGCATCAGATATGCAAAAAGCATCCGAATTATTAAAATGGAGGTCTGATCTCGCTGCAAGCGACCTGGGAAGAGCAACAAAAGATGCTGCTTTGGCCTATCTGGGAGATGCTCAGATGTGGCTGAAAAAATATGCGGAGGCTGTCACTACTTTTGATAAACTTAACGATAGATGTCAGTTAGAGGAAAATTTTATCAATATTCATGAGATCAGCAACAAGCATGGAAAAGAATCGATTTTTGAAGTGCAGTTCCGGGCTTATGGAAATATGTCGTGGGGAGCATGGAATGTGAATAATCATTGGATTGCCACCTTTGGAATGCCCGAAGAGATTTCAGGATTTGGTTACGCTTACGCCGACAGGAAACTCTATGATTCATTTCAGGAAGGCGATACCAGGAAGCTTGCGACCGTGATCGGCCCTGGCGATGAACATCCAAGTCCGTCGATTCAGATATCCCTGTATCCGAAAGTCATTCAGAACCATACCCAAAACGGAGTTACCATCAACACGCTTGGTACTGTCGAAAATCCCTGGATGGGGTCTGACAAAGGCCGGTCGGGATATTACGGGACTAAATTTTGGAGAAACCCTGAACTATGCGGAACGAAAGGGCTGTCTTACTTTCTGAGTCCCGATAATATTATGATGATGCGTTATGCTCAGGTATTGCTGAGTAAGGCAGAAGCGATGCATCGTTCGGGAAATTCACAGGGAGCATTGGCCATTGTTCAACAGATACGCGACCGTGGTTTCGGTAAACTTGTCAATCCGGCGGTCACCGTTCCGGCGCCCATCGAAACCGACGTCATGAAGATTATCCTCGACGAATACCGACATGAGTTGTCGGGAGAGATTTCGCTTTGGTTTGTTCTAAGAAGATCGGGAGAGCATTTGCAGTATGTTAAAGAGAAATATGGCATCACGATTCCTTCGGGGAAAGACCTGATGCCGATTCCTCAGATCCAAATTGGGGTTAATCAGACCTTAAAGCAAAATCCGGGTTATTAAAATAAAGAAGAATCCAGGGAGTTCTGTTGCACAACAGGACTCCTTGTTTTTAATGACCATTCATTGCAGAAAGATATGCGCGTAATAAAGGCAGGAATACCATCAGGAAAGATGATTTTGGCTGGCTCCTGCTTTCGTCTTCGGATGCCGCTCAACTCTGCTTAACTCCAACTTTTATTCGCTTTAAATCTGAATTGATCATTTCCCGCATTAAATCGACCAGATACAAATTTGCGGACCAGTTTAACTGTTTTTTGGCTTTTGAGTAATCCCCCAGTAAAAAAAAAGGCTCATTGCTGGTGTACGCGGCAGGATCGACAACCACAATGGCTTTTTCAATATCAGGGATGTCGGGTTTTGAGAGATCGTCTTGAACGATTTTTAATTGAATCGATTTCAGGCAGGGTTCACCAACTTTTCGCTTAAACAGGGGAATATCAATATGAGTGAGGTATCCGCGCCGGTCCTTTTTTATACCCGCAAACCGGATCGTCAATCCCAATTGTCTGGCAGCATGATAGATAAGTATTTCACGAGAGACAGAAACACCCGACGCAATAACATAATCATCGGCGAAATCCTGTTGCAGGGCAAGATACATGGCCCGGGCGTATTCGCGGGCATGTCCCCAGTCTCTTCTGGGAAGAAGATCGCCAACGCGGAGTTGCTCTTCCTTTCCGAGCACAATCTTACACAACATTGATGATACGTAACCGGGAAAGCAAGACTCAAAATGGTAAGGGGAGCTATAATCGAACAGGATCCCGCTGCTTGCATGCAATCCGAAAGTGTTCCTAAAAGTATGAACATAACGGTATGCCTTCAAAACGGGGTCCTTCGATAACAGACTAAAATTGAGTGGTGTGAGTTCATCCTGGGGAAGGGAGTCTGTTTGTCCGTACAAATTGCAGGTGCAGGCATGAAACAACCGCGGCCATTCATCCTGATTCAGCAAGCGGTTTTCGATCATAATTCGCAAGATAAAGGAATTATGGCCGGCAAGATCCTGATCGAAATTCCCCTGACCATTATCATTTGCAGCATTGGCAGGCGTGAGGATATAGATTTCGCTACGACGGAATTCCGCTACGATGCGTTTGGGGAGACCGTCATGCTTCATATCCGGATAGGAAATTTCCACCTCCTTACTGAACGGTAAAAATTTGGCCCTCTCTTTATGCTCTGCCACACCGATGCCGTATACCTGGTATTTCAGGCTGACAAGTAATTCGGAAAGGTAATATCCCAGTTGTCCATCTATCCCAACAATCAACGCTCTTTTCATTCCACCTCCAAATACCTGATTAATATGCCGAACAGTTTATTGTCCGTTTCCCTCAAACATGACTTTAATCGTTTTCAATACAATGATCAGATCCAGTTTTAACGACCAGTTGTCGATATACTCCATATCCATTTCCATCCATTGATCAAAGGAAATCTCGTTTCGCCCGGATACCTGCCAGATACAGGTAATACCGGGTTTCATGCTCAACCGGCGGTTTTGCCATCGTTTATATTGCTTCACTTCCGAAGGGATTGGCGGGCGGGGACCAACAACCGACATATCGCCATTCAGTACGTTAAAGAATTGGGGCAGCTCGTCCAGTGAAGTCTTACGCAGTATTTTACCAATCCTTGTGATCCGGGGGTCCATCCGCATCTTAAATATCGGACCTGTTTGTTCGTTTTGCGTTATCAGCTGGTCTCTCAGGGCTTCGGCATTGACGACCATCGTACGAAATTTCATACAATTAAATCGTCTGCCGTTCAGTCCGATCCTTTCCTGTGCAAAGAATACAGGTCCGCCGTCGTCGATTTTGATCAGGATGGCAATGACCAGTAATAGCGGTGAAGCAAGGATCAGAACCAGGAAAGAGAAGACGTAATCGAGCAGACTCTTAAATTTCATAGCCAGGTAGTCTTCGGGAGTGTTCCGGTAGACATACAAGGGGACATCGCCCAAAAACGTGATTCCCGATTTCGCACAACTACTGGCAGGATGCCCTGGTTTCAGGCGAAAAACAACCCCGACCTCCGAACAGACCTGGATAAGCCGGGCAATTTCACCATGATCCAGATTCCCTTTGCAATAGAAAACTTCGTCGATCGTAACGTTATCAAGAATACTTTCGATCTTTTGATCGGGCGCAACAACCCTGATTTGATTCTTGTACCTTTCTTTTATCATTTCGCTCGAACTGATAATCCCCCAGATCCGGTAACCCCAGTCTTTGGTGCCTGCCATCCGGTCGATGAAGTCGATCGACAATTCATCGGCCAGTAACAGGATTTGCCGGAAATTATATCCCCGCCGTCTGAAAAATTTCATTATCCTGAACGAAAGCGTCTTAAAAGAGAATAACGCTAAAAAATCGAGCACGGCAAAGATCGCCAGAACCTTTATATCGATTTGTTCCGCCCCTAAGGCCAATGATGCCAGGAACAATATCGCCGTACCGGTCACAGCAAGCCTCAGGTATCTAAACAGGAGATACCTGTATCCCTGATCACGGCACATCCGGTCGAGCTTGTGGTACTGGATCAGCAGCATCCACAAGGGTATAATTAAAACGCTAAAAAAAAGGCAATCTTTCGAATCTTTAAAAGAGAAATCATGTTGATAACAATGACTCAGCCATAAAGCTGTTATGAAAGCGAATACCGACACCCCGGTTTGCAAAACAGCGCTGACCCGGGCAATGACATGTTCACGTTCCTTAATCATATTATTAAAATTTAGCAGAAAGATTTTCAAAATCACGATTAATGGACAGAGAAAAGATCCGTCCATGGAAATGGTAATATGTGTAGTTTATTCGGGTAAATTCTGAAAAGGGAACCGTCAAAAAAAATTTGGATCCGCTTTTATGTGTGGCGATCACGCTGTCATGAGGCGTACAGCTTCAGCACGCATATTCATACCATTTTTTTAGGTAAAGAATTTCCTTTGATTATTCGAAATAATTCATAATTCTGTACCCGCCTTCCTTCAGCCAGGCATCTTTCTTCATCAGTCTGATGTCGCTCTGCATCATATCTTCGACCAGGCTCTTCAGATCATATTGAGGCTCCCAGTCCAGCACCCGCTTCGACTTCGAAGGATCGCCAATAAGCAGGTCGACCTCCGTAGGTCTGAAATAAGCCGGGTCGATCGCCACCACGGTATGATTCAGTGCTTTCACCCCATCCAGATATTTTTCACCAACCTTTTCATTGAAGCGCGCTTCATTAACAGCAGTTATATAACCTTTTTCATCAGCCCCTTCACCCCGGAATGAAACTTCAAGTCCGATCTCGCCCGCAGCCATTTTCACAAAGTCGCGGATAGTGGTAGTAATGCCTGTTGCAATCACATAATCGTCAGGCCGGTCCTGTTGAAGGATCAGATACATCGCTCGAATATAGTCCTTGGCATGGCCCCAGTCGCGGCGGCTTGACAGGTTTCCCAGATAAAGCAGGTCCTGCATCCCGAGGGCGATCCGGCTAAGCGCCCGGGTGATCTTGCGAGTCACAAAGGTTTCACCCCTGATCGGTGATTCATGGTTGAACAGAATCCCGTTGCTGGCGTGCATACCATATGCCTCACGGTAATTAACCGTGATCCAGTAAGCATAAAGCTTGGCCACAGCATAAGGAGAACGCGGATAGAAAGGGGTAGTCTCCTTTTGCGGGACTTCCTGCACCAACCCGTACAGCTCGGAAGTGGAAGCCTGATAGATGCGCGACTTCTCGGTCAGACCCAGCAGCCTCACGGCTTCCAATATCCGCAGCGTACCGATGCCATCAGCATTGGCTGTGTATTCGGGCGTGTCAAAACTCACCTTGACATGGCTCATCGCTGCCAGGTTATAGATCTCGTCCGGCTGCACTTCCTGAATGATCCGGGTCAGGTTCATGCTGTCGGTAAGATCTCCGTAATGGAGGACCATATTGCGATTTTCCATGTGCGGATCCTGATACAAGTGGTCGATCCGGTCCGTATTGAATATGGATGACCGCCTTTTTAATCCATGTACCAGATAACCTTTTTTCAGAAGATACTCTGCGAGGTAGGCCCCATCCTGACCGGTGATCCCGGTAATAAATGCCGTTTTACTCATTATTCTAACGTAGTCAAATGGAATAATTACTGGATATTACAGAATTTGTGCTTTTCTCATGTCGATCTGTGAAATTAGCCTATTCGGATTTTTCGGGCGTACAGCCTTTCTTCTTTTACAAGGAATGGTAATATTTTTATAAAATTCCAATATCTCGGAATATTCTTTTGGGGCTCTTCAAAAGCTCGATATAACCATTCCAATCTTAAGTATCTCATAAAACGTGGAGCACGTTTTACATTTCCGGCACCAGCATTGAAATTAAATATCGCACCAAAACCAAACATAACTCCTTTATCTAAATAAGATAATAATTTATTCATGAAAAACTCCTGTTTTGGCGCCCCTAATGAAACCCAAATAATATCTGGTTTGTCTCTATTGATAGCAGCTGCGATTTTTTCATAGTCAAATTCCTCCACTTTCCTAAAGGGAAGCTCTTCAAAAGTCATGAATGCGATTGAGGGATCAACTTGGGATAGTTTCTCTTTCAAACCATCTAATACTTGTCGAGTATTTCCTAAAAAATACTGTTTATAGCGGCACATTCGAATATACTTGATAAATAGATCTGCGCCTATATAAGATTCAAAGGGTTGATGATGCAGAATACCCAAGATCTTAGCTAACATTGAACCATCACAGATGTTAACCAGCGAATGATTTAAAACGCTTAAAAATTCTGAATTAAGATTTGCGACGGTGAGATTATTACTTTCCACTGAACAAACGTATCCTTTCCCTTTCTTTTCTATCGTTTCTTGAATGATAGAATCGACACGTTTCTTGTCAAATTCTAATTTGACATTAAAGTACAAATGCTCCATATAAGCTAAATTAAATTGCAACACCCCAATAAGTAAAACGTATTTCTTCCTTTGCCTGAATGCTATGTTCTGCGTTGGCTGGTATTTTTAAAAAGGTACCGGATTGACAGGGGAAATCCACGCCATTAACCGTAATTGTTCCTTTTCCATAATTAACCACATAATATTCTTCCATGGTCGGATGTCGATGACTTCCAACTGTCTCGCCCGATTGTAACATTCCAAATGCAACCTGAATTAGGCCCGAATTTCCTTTCTCATTATGGATCAATACTTTCTTCTTGCCCACTCCATGCGAGGTTGTCATTTCAAATTGTCCATCCAAATTTGCAAAGACCAGACCGTCTTTTTTCTCAATCTGTTTTCTAATCCAGTTATACTGTTCTCTTAAACCATCCATCAGTTTTACTTTAGGCTCCCATCCCAAAATAGTCTTTGCTTTAGTATAATCAGCACTACGGGCTTTATCACCCTCAGGCTTTGTAGTATCATAGAAAACATCGATTTCTTTCCCTGAAATCGCAACAACATTCTCAGCAATTTCCTTGATAGACGTACAAACTGATGGTCCTAGTTGAATGTGACCATGTCCCCAGCCTTTTTCCAAACCCAATACAATGCCTTCAACAATATCATTAACATGAATAAAAGCTCTGCCTTGTTCTCCACTCCCCCAAACATTAAACGGTTCCTCGGGATAATTAATGGCCTTTCTGATCAGAGCTGGTATGACCTGACTCCTTTCGCCAAAATCGCAAGGTGAGCCATATACATTGTGAAACATAAGGGTGCAGGTCGGAATCCCCGTTTCTTTTTCAAGCAGTTCTGTCTCATATTGACCCATTAACTTGCTCCAGCCATAAGCTGATTCAGGTAAAGCCGGGTAAAGTTCTTCTTCTTTTAAAGGGATTACATCAAGCGAATTTTGACGCGTTAGGGGAAAGCTGCAAGCTGTGCCTACATAAATAAAGCCTTTTACAGTTTCCTTAAATTTACGCACTGTAGTTATCATGTGCGAGTTAATAAGGTTATTTTGTCGAAATAAGCTACATTGATTATTAAACACATAACTGATCCCGGCTACAATATCAGCCAAATGGACTACATATTCCACCTTATGCATCACCACTTCTGCGATATCAGGTTGTGACAGGTCTAGCTTAAAAAAATGAGTGTTAAGCGGAATTACCGGGTTGCCTGCTTCATCATTCAGAAATTCCAATTTTCCACGCCAGAGGTTATCAATCACGTAAACCTCATCTCCCGCTTCTACTAAGCGCTTCACAAGGTTAGAACCAATCATGCCGGCTCCACCAGTTACTAAAATCTTTCTCATTATTGTTTGTTTAAGGCTAAATTATAAATCTTATTCAACTGAATTACATATTCTTTTATATCAAATTTTTCTGCAATCAATTGACTCGCATTTTTCGACATTGCCCCGTACATCATTGGATTTGATATGATGCTTATCAATTTCCTACTTATATCCTCTGGATCTTTTTTATTGACCCGTATGCCGTTAATTTCGTGTTGTACCACATATTTCATAGAAGCGTCATCGGTCACAATGGGAACAACTCCAGCTGCCATTGTTTCAAGTAAAGCCATGGGTAACCCTTCTCCATACCGTGAGGGAAGTAAAAAGAAATCGGCATGTTTGATTAAATTAATTTTCGAATCTCCCGAAACTATTCCATTATATTCAAAATCGGAACCTAGCAATTGTTCACATGAAGTGACTAAACGATCTTTTGCAGGTCCTATTCCGCAAAGTACAAAACGAAAATCTGCTTTGGATTTTAACAAATGAAATGCTGCTATAATGTCATCCACTCCTTTACTCTCATGTATGCGTCCTAAAAACAATAGGGTAGGCTTATTGCCGGTAAGTTGTTTTTCGTCTATAATATATGATTCTACATTGATGCTGTTGTAAAGAACTTTGGCTGAAGGGAAATGATAATGTTCATTAATCGCTTCCTTTTCTAGTTCACTTAAAACGATTACCTGATTGCTATGTTTAAATAGAGATAGTGAAAGCCTTTTGAAGAAGCCATTGTTAGTACCGTTCATTAGAAAAACTCCACCATGCACATGTAACACAACAGGAATTCTCATTAATCTGCACCAAAAGTTGATAATAAATTCTCTTGTTACCCCTTTAGGATCGAACGGCAAATTTTGATGCACCAAGTCAATCTTATTTTTTTTTAATGCAAAGGGGAATAGTATCAATTGTTTTATCATTTGTACCAACCATATTAACTTGCCTATGGGTCGATCGGGTCTTCCCAATTGATAATGGAAATAATGATGCTGATTATTGTGAAAAATAATGGTTTGTACTACTGTTGAAATCCCACTCACATTCAGAGCAGGGTTTAAACTTGGGGCTGTGATAAGAATATTCATTGAGTTAAGTCGACTTTAACAGATTAATACACACATGCACAAATCACTGATATTCAATATTTTATATTTAAACATATCGTCGTTTTCAGTATCTTACCAGTGTAATTGAAAAACAAATCTACCGTTCTGACGAATGTTTAATACAAGCTAAAAAATGTAATGAATATGGAAATACATGGAGAATCTTCTGCCCGCTGATTGGGAAAAGATTCAAGAATTCTATACAGCTAAAGGCAAACTTAGCGGTGAGTATCACTTTATTCATATCGATCCGGAATAAAGGCATTAACCAGATAGGGACTTGACTGGTGGTCATTCGAAAAACAATGTAAGCAAAAAATACCGTTGAAATAAAATATTCGTTCACCTATGCCAATGCGAATCCCGTGCAATACACATCAGGCATTGTCACATATATGCAAGCACTCCGTTCTTTGTCTGACGTCACACTGCATCAAATAATCCAAACGGATACATGGAAAACTGCGCTGTTTTGACGATTTGCCACTACTTCTTGCAGGAGACATAAAGGAATTGCTTGTTTTTAAACTGTAAGGGAATGACAGTAGAACAGTTCTTTGACAGAATGCACAATCGGCATCTTATCAGAAAATATGACATAAATAACTCGCATATAAGAATTTAAATGTGTTAGAATTGAGTAATTTACCTTTTGTCTATTAAAAAATCCATATGCCCATCTTTCCATGATTCATTTTGCAACATATCATATTCAAGGTCTCTGACCCACCCAATTATCTTGGCCGGAATACCTCCAACGATGCCACCTTCTGGAACACTTTTATTCACAAATGAATTTGGAGAGATTACAACATTATTCTCAATAATTACTGGACCTGAAACAACAGAACCTGGACCAATCCATACATTATCACCAATCTTGGGGACATTTTTATAAGGTCCTTTACCTGTAATTAGCACATTCATTCCAATACGAGAATTTTCACCAATTTGAACACCATCAAGAATCAGAGTGGCCATCCCTTTATGCAAAAGGAATGTTCCTTTCCCAATCTTGGCTTTATATGAGATATGACAGTTGTAAAATATAAAAATTAAGCCTTGGAATAATTGAGGAAAAATTGGTATTTTATGCAGATAGAACCATCTGGATATATAGTAGAAAAAAATTGCATTTGGCATATAAAATCAATTACTAATTATCTGATTATTTGACAACACACTTTTAAACTATTTTTCAGGAACTTATTCGAAGAATCACGGAGTAATTCTAACTTTTCATTTACTGCATCATAATCGATTGAATTTGTAATCTCAAAAATATTTCCATTAAAAACACGATGTGTCATTCCTGTTATTGATAGAATGCTATCTATCCTTGTATTCCTTGATTGAAGTGAATCATTATTATAACGATAAAACGTTATAAATTTCTTCTCGAACTGTAACGAAAAAGCTGTGCAATGAAAAGAGTCTGTGCAAACATATTCAGCATTCTGTAAGTATTTTAAAAATTCTTTAGGCCCAACATTATAAGGTGCGAAATCTCCAAAATATTCATCCGCTTTAATAAATTCATCAATATGACGTATAGCCACAATCTTCAATCCGACACTTTTACTTAATT
>JBCFBK010000041.1:0-25282 GCA_038562555.1 Prolixibacteraceae bacterium
GATTCAAAGTAACGTCAGATTACACCTTGATAATAAGGCTGTTATACTGGGAACGAATGATACCGGAAAATATAAAAGCTTCAATCTCAGACGGGGGAATCCCGACCATCCTGTTCATTTGCCGGTAAAGGGAAATTCCAGGTGGTCGCGTTCGCTTATATTATTTGACAATGTGCAGAATGCAGCCATGACCGGTACCGGGACAATTGATGGGGGCACTCTCATTGATAAGCAGGGAGAAGAAGGATTCCGGGGGCCACATGGCATTCTGATCGGAGAATCGTCAAATATAAAAATATCCGGATTGAGAATATCACGATCAGGCAACTACAATATCCTGGCCACGCATGTGAAAGATGTGGAATTGACCAATCTGACGATCACCGAAGGATCAGACGGCATTCATATCCGGGGTGGCAAAAATATCCGGATTGAAAACTGTAAGATCTATACCAGCGATGATGCCATTGCAGGCGGATATTGGGAAAACACGCTGATTTCAGACTGCCTGATCAATAGTTCATGCAACGGTGTGCGGTTAATTTTGCCGGCAACAAACCTTGAAATTAAAGATTGTGAAATTTCCGGCCCCGGCGTTTTTGGTCACAGGCGGGGATCGCTGAACAATCCGCTGGTGACCAATTCGCTGACAGGAATTTTGATGCAGCCGGGAGCCTGGGGAATTGGTCCCGGAACCCTGGAGCAGGTATTCATTCACAACATTCGGATCAGAGACTTCCAGACGGCTTTGACCATTGTCTTGAATGAAGGCAACAATGGAAATCATATCCGGGTAGAAGATGTCACAGCAACCGGGATTTACGGGAATGCCTGCTCGGTGGAAGCCTGGGCCGACGGGAGCAAATTTGACAATGTTCTGTTCAGAAATTTAGCGATTACTTATCATATTGCTGACGAATCGGTTTTAAAAACGTCAGGTTTTGAAAGACCCCGGACCGAGTCCAGACCACTTCCCTTTTGGGGGTTTTACGTGCGTAATGTACACGATATCGCTTTTGAAAACGTTCATCTTGATTACACGGGCACGGAGACACGCCCGATGCTGGGATTTGATAACGTAGATTACGTACAATTAAACGGGTTGTCGTATCGCCTGGTGCCGGGGGTCGATGCGTTCAGGTACTCCGGGGAAACGAAAATCACGAATGTAAATTCCAAACCTTTTAACTGAAATAAGGGATGAAAAAAAGAAAAAAAGCAATTAAAGCAGCGGTTGCACTGATGCTGATGTGTGTGTTGTGTTCTTCTGGCAGGCGGGACGAATGGAGACGCTTGCTCGACAATGACCTGACTCAATGGGAAACTTACCTCAGTTACAGGCACGGAGCCGGTTACAACGGACAGCTTCCTCGGGATGAGGAAGGAAAACCCGTTAAGCCGATTGGCTACAATAAAAGCGGATATGATGTCTTTTCGGTTATCGATCAGGACGGCACGCCGGTATTGAAAATATCCGGAGAGATTTATGGATGTCTTTTTACGAAACAGGAATTTGGAAACTACCATCTTCGGCTGAAAGTGAAATTTGGAACAAAAAAATGGGATCCCCGGTTGAATGAGCCGATGGACTCGGGCCTATTGTACCATTCACAGGGAGCATGCGGAGTTGATTACTGGCGGTCATGGATGCTGGCACAGGAATTTCAGATTATGGAAGGAGGTTTTGGCGATTACTGGTCCATCGCCAACAGCGGATGCCGCATCAGGATGAAAGATCCGGAGAGCAGAAACGATATGGGGATTTATGATCCTGACGGGACAGACACGCCCATGGGAGCAGGCGGGAACAGGAGTGGTTTTGTTCAGCACAGTGCCGATTACGGGAAACCTGGCGAATGGAATGAAGTAGAGTTAATCTGTTTTGAAGATAAAAGTATTCACATCGTTAACGGGCATGCGGTAATGGCCCTCTCGCGATCTGTATACGGGGATGGAGAGTCACTTAAACCGCTTATAAAAGGAAAGATCCAGTTGCAGAGCGAGGCCGCTGAGGTTTTTTATAAGGATATTGAAATCAGGGCTATCCGCGAGATACCAAATCACTTCAAGAAACTCTTCCGGTAAATCTATTTTAAAACGACACACATGAAGAGAACTATCTGCATCCCGATTATATGGGTTATTCTCATCCTGCTAAATGGACAAGTTCACGCAGAAGAGAAACGATACCTGATCTACCCGGCTCCTGAAGGAGAAGTACTGAATACGGTTTACCGGGTGAAGGTTGAGGGCGAAAGCGTTCCGGTTTATCCGTTCAAAGTGGCGCCAAAAGATCAGCAGTTACGATGGAAAGCGATGGACGATAAAAAGAACTCGGCCGATTATTATGAACGAGCAGCATTCGCTTCTTTTGACCTGAAGGATGAAGTCACTGTTGAAGTATCGGCTCAAAAACCTATCCGCTCAGTTCAGATACTGCCGGTATCGGCCGGGGTCATCCCTCATATTCAAGGGAATGTTGTCTCTTTTAAAATACCGTCACCGATCAATCTCACCATTGAAATCAATGGTGAATGGGTCCGTTCCCTGCACCTGTTTATCAATCCTTCTGAGGAGAATATTCCCGATCCGGATAATCCCGATGTCATTTACTTCGGGCCAGGCATTCATGAAGTCAGTAATCTGGTTATCGGCAACAACAAAACCGTATATGTAGCGGGGGGCGCCATTGTCCGGGGGATTATTAAACAGGAAGAGCCGTATACAATAAGTGGCTACAGCGGACTTCGGCTTTATACGCCCACCTTTCACCTTAAGGGAAAGAACATTACCTTCCGGGGACGAGGGATTATTGACGGCAGCCTCTGTACCACCCATTCGCGGTTCATGATCTTTGTTGAGGGGGCTGATATTAATCTGGAAGGCGTTATTTTACGTGATGCCAGTCACTGGACCATCCCGGTGAGAAGATCGGACCGCGTGCACATTGACAATCTAAAGTTACTTGGCTATCGGGCCAACTCCGATGGCATCGATATCTGTAACAGCCGCGACATCCTCGTTGAGAATTGCTTTATCAGGACGCTTGATGATCTGGTTGTCGTAAAATCGGATGAAGGAGATGGCGAAACGAGGAGTATTGTGACCCGAAAATGTGTTTTGTGGAATGAAGTTGCCCACGCTTTAAGTCTTGGTGCGGAGATTAGTGAAGATATTGATGGAGTATTGTTCACTGACTGCGATATCATCCATGACAAGGGAAGAGAATGGACGCTAAGGATCTTTCACGCCGATGCGGCCCTGGTCAAAAATGTGCGCTTCGAGAATATACGGGTCGAAGAGACCAAAAGATTCGTCTCTTTATGGATCAACAAAGCAGTCTGGACCAGGAATGAAGAACGGGGACGGATCCAAAATGTGGTCTTCAAAAATATAAAGGCTAAAGGCGAAGCGCCGATCGTGGAACTGCTCGGATTTGACCAGGAGCATTTAGTCGAAGATGTGCTGTTTGAAAATGTTTCTTTTAATAACAAAACTCTTCAAATGAAAAATATTCAGACTAATGCTTTTGTCAAAAGACTCTCAGTTATTCCTTAATCGCCGCCTGAATGCCCCCTGCCCGGTTAAATTCCTCTGCAGCCAGCTCGTTGTTTATTGCTGCGCCGCCAAGGGTGCCCGATGCGACCGCAACCGAGACCGCCCGCATGCCTGAATTATCTCCGCAGGCGTAAACTCCTTCCACACTGGTTTTTTGGAAGTGATCCACCTTGAGCAATCCCTGTTCGGTCAATTCACAACCTAACTCCTCAGGGATTGCACAATGCTGGACAAAATCGGGCCTTGAATAAATTGCGTTCAACGAAAGCTTCTCCCCGCTTTTAAAAATGACCTGTCTGATTTTCCCGTTTTCGTGCTCAAGATGATCAATTTCATCTTCAATAATCCGGATATTGTTTTTGGCGATCTTATCGGTCTGCTCTGCAGATAAGGTTGATTTTCCGTTGGTTAACAAACATAGATCACGTGTCCAGTTAAATATTAATTGCGCATAGTGAGCGGCAGCTTCTCCGTTCGCGATGATCCCCGTTTTTTCGTTCCTGACTTCATATCCATGGCAGTAAGGACAGTGTAAAACCGATATTCCCCAGCATTCGGAGAAACCGCTGATGTCGGGCATGATGTCTTTCAGCCCCGTCGCAAATACCAATTTATTTGCAGTGAACACAGCGCCCGTTTGTGTTTTTATTTCAAATCCCCTCTTCGCTTTTCTTCCGTCGACGGCTGTTCCTTCGTGAAATTTCACCGTGTCGTATTCTAAAACCTGGATCTTCGCCTGACGGCTTATTCCCGCAGGTGTTTCACCATCGTGTGTGAGGAAATTATGCGAATGCGGTGTTTGCCTGTTACAGGGAATCCCGCTGTCGATGACCAGCACCTCTCTCAGGGCGCGGCCCAAACTCATGGCAGCAGAAAGCCCGGCATAACTCCCGCCGACAATAATCACTTCAAATTCCTGGCTGTTCTTCATGGTTCTTCGTCTTTATTAAGTTTAAAAACACCTCAGGTGAGCCAAAGGTTGCATCCGGGAGCAAGCGAAAGCCGCAACGTTGCAGGTATTCAGGATCTCCGCAGACCATCTGATTAATTAAGAATCTGTCCAAATTATTGCCGGCACATGAAAAGGATGATTAATTCCTATATCTTTGTAGTATAGTATAGCACAGTATAGATTCAATTATTTTTTGAATGGTTCCCGTCATTAAAATCGATAAAACATTAGCCACGCCTGTATATCAGCAAATTGTCAATTCCGTGTTATCACACATTGAAGATGGATATCTGGGCCTGGGAGCACAGATCCCGTCTATTAATCAGGTGTCCCGCGATTATCACCTGGCCCGTGAAACAGTTGTGAAGGCATTTAAAATTCTTCAGGAACAGGGTATTATCAGCGCCGTCCACGGGAAGGGGTATTTTGTTTCCTCACTTCAATTCCAGGTTCAAAACCGGATGTTTGTTCTTTTTGACACATTCAGTTCCTACAAGGAAGTGATCTTTCGTGCCATCCAGGAACATACAGGAAAGGATGCTTTGATCGACATGTATTTCCATCACTATAATTTCAGAGTTTTTGAGCGAACAATTGCTGAAAGCGTTGGAAAATACCAGTCGTATGTGGTTATGCCGATGGAGCACGATCGTTTGGATGAGGTTTTGAAAGTTGTTCCGCCAGATAAGCTTTACTTGCTGGATGTTAAGCCCATTGATTCATCGGTCAGCTATCCTGGTGTTTTTCAGGATTTCGAGCAGGATATTTTTAATGCGTTGAGTTCCATAAGTGCGTCATGCCGGAAATACAGCAAATTGATCCTGGTGTTCCGGAACCAGATCACGGATCCGCCGGCGGGCATTGTAAAAGGGTTTATCCGGTTTTGCAACACCAATCATTTCGATTCTCTTGTTCTCCGTACGCCCCTGAACGCTCGCAAGCCCCGGCAAGGAGAGGCGTATGTAATCATTGACGATGAAGATCTGGTTTACCTGGTTGAACAGACTCAGAGTCTTGGTCTTCAGCCGGGTCGTGATTTAGGACTGATTTCCTATAATGAAACGTCGCTTAAAAAAATCGCCGCCTGTGGAATTTCTGTCCTGTCGACCGATTTTGCTGCAATGGGTAAACAGATCGCCGAAATGGTAACCGCCGGAAAGAATGAAATCAGATACAATCCCTTCCGCTTTATTGACCGCGGATCTTTTTAAAATTAACCGGAAGCACCTGTACCGGTAAAACGAGAATGATTTTCAAAGTAGTATGTTTTTATCTTAAAAAACGATTTAATATGAATTCAAAAGAAAGATTTGACCTGACCGTTAATCATAAACAACCCGACCGCATCGTGGTTGACTTAGGCTCGACTGCCGTTACCGGAATTCATGCTCAGTCTGTTGAAAACCTGAGGAAATATTATGGATTGGAAGCCAAACCGGTGAGAGTAATCGAACCTTATCAGATGCTGGGTCTGATCGATGATGACCTGATTGAAGCCATGGGCATTGATGTTATTGGCGCCTGGGGGAAAAACAACATGTTCGGCATTTACAACCACGGGCTAATGAAAGAACTGAAAACATTCTGGGGACAAACCGTTCTGGTGCCTGACGGCCTTAACACAACTTACGACGCAAACGGTGATCTGCTGATCTACCCTGAAGGAGATCTTTCAGCGCCTCCCTCCTCCCGGATGCCCGTGGCAAGTTATTTTTTTGACGCCATCGTGAGGCAGGCGCCCATTATTGAAGAGGAACTGGATGTCCGGGATAATCTGGAAGAATTTACGCTGATTTCGGAAAACGAACTGGAATTCTGGAAGGAATCGACCCGGAAAGCAAGGGCTACAGGCAAGGCGGTCATTGCAGCTTTAGGGAGTACAGCTCTCGGAGACATAGCTCTGGTTCCCGGATTACAGGTAAAGCATCCCAAAGGCATCCGTGATATTGCCGAATGGTACATGAGCACCGTTATGCGTCCTGATTACATCAAAGGTATTTTCGAAAGGCAGACAGAAATTGCCCTGGATAATTTTAGCCGGATTCGTGAGGTGGTCGGGGATAACCTGGATGCCGTTTTCATTTGCGGCACCGATTTCGGCACCCAGGAATCAACTTTTTGCGCGCCGGAGCAGTTCGATGATTTATGGCTGCCATATTACCGCCGTATCAACGACTGGGTTCATTCGAACACCAACTGGAAAACGTTCAAACATTCGTGCGGGGCAGTGGAATCGTTCATACCGCACTTCATTGAAGCAGGTTTCGATATCATCAACCCGCTACAGTTATCGGCTAAAGGAATGGATCCTGCCCACCTGAAAAGGAATTATGGAAAACACCTGGTTTTCTGGGGCGGAGGCGTCGACACACAAAAGACACTCCCTTACGGGAAGCCCGAACAGGTTCGCAACGAAGTGCTCCGTTTATGCGACATCCTGGGTAAGGATGGCGGCTTTGTATTTAATACGGTACACAATATTCAGGCAAATGTACCGGTCGAAAATATTGTGGCTATGATTAACGCAGTAAAGGAGTTTAACTAAATTAATGCTTGAACGATGAAGTTCAAAAAAAGTAAACTATTGATGTTTGGCCTTTTGTTATCGGTTGGCATTTCGGCAAAAGAATATCATGTTACGGTCAAAGGTGATGACGGGAACAGCGGTTCAGTGTCAAAACCATTCCGGACGATCAGCCGGGCCGCCCGGGAGGCGATGCCCGGTGATGTGGTAACCGTTCATGCCGGTGTTTACCGCGAACAAATCACACCTCCCCGGGGTGGCGATTCTGATCTGAAGCGGATTGTTTACCAGGCAGTTCCCGGAGAAAAGGTAGAGATTAAAGGCTCTGAAATCATAAAAGGCTGGAACAGACTGGAACATGATACCTGGGTGGTAAAAATCCCGAATTCGCTTTTCGGAAAATTCAATCCCTATTCAGATCTCATTCAAGGCGATTGGTTTTCGCCCCAGCCTGCAGACCGAAAATACCATACAGGAGCTGTTTACCTGAACGGCGACTGGTTGATGGAGGCTGCTGTTAAGGAGGAGGTCATGCGTCCTGCCGATGGGAAAAACCTGCTTTGGTGGGGAGAGGTCGATTCCGCCACCACGATCATCCGCGCGCAGTTTAAGCATGTTGACCCCAATCAGGAGAATGTGGAGATCAATGTCCGGCAAACTGTTTTCTATCCGGATAAACCGTTTATCAATTTCATTACCATTCGCGGTTTTACCATGCAACATGCTGCCACCAACTGGGCTCCGCCTACCGCCGGACAGATGGGACTGATCGGGACACACTGGAGCCGGGGATGGATCATCGAAAACAATGTCATCCAATATTCCAAATGCGTCGGGATTGCCCTGGGTAAATACGGCGATGAATGGGATAATAACCAGACCGAGTCGGCCGAGGGTTATAACGGAACCATCAGGCGGGCTTTGGCTTTTGGGTGGAATAAGGGCACCATTGGCGGACATCTGGTACGCAGCAACACGATTGCCTATTGTGAACAGGCAGGAATTGTGGGCAGCATGGGATGTGCCTTTAGTACCGTTCAGGGAAATATTATTCATGACATTCACGTCAGGCGGTTATTTACCGGCGCCGAGATGGCAGGCATCAAGTTTCACGGAGCCGTGGATGTACGGATCGCCGACAACCATATTTACCGAACCTGTCTGGGTGTATGGCTCGACTGGATGGCGCAGGGCGCACAGGTGAAAAACAACCTGCTGCACGACAACTCCCTGGATATTTTCCTGGAAGTTAATCATGGTCCCATCCTGGTGGGCAACAACATTTTGCTTTCGGAGAAGAATTTATTGATGAATTCCTCTGGTGTTGCTTTTGTGCATAATCTTTTCGGAGGAAAAACAGACGTGATTGATTATGATGCGCGGTTGACACCTTTCCATAAGCCGCATTCCACATTTGTTGAAGCATTGCATGATAACCCCGGCGGTGGCATCCGATTTTTTAATAACCTCTTTACTGAAGGCGGAAACGTCAGCCAATACAGCAATGCCCTGTTGCCGGTTGTATTGGCAGGAAACGTATATACCAAAGGTGCGATTACCATTGCCAAAAATAAGGAAGGACAAAAGTTTGGGGAAATGAACAGCCGGGCGCAGGAGCAAATGAAAAAATACAAAGCGCAACCTGCCACCGAAACAGAAGCTGTCGTGGATACCGCATTCAATGCGATGGTGAATTTACTTCAGCAGGACGATCAGACACATATTGAAATCACCCTCGATAAAAAATGGCTGACGATGCAAAAAAGAAAGCTCGTCACCTCCACGAATCTGGGCAAGGTCGTCGTTCCTGATTTACCCTTTGAAAATCCGGATGGCTCCGGGCTGATAATCGATACTGATTACTTCGGAAAAAGCCGGAATACACAAAATCCATCGCCCGGTCCGTTTGAAATTCTAGTTTCCGGCAGGCAAAGAATTAAAGTCTGGTAATAACAGGCCCATCTTTATTAAAACACTTGAGACACAAATGAGACCGGCAAGTACAAATATTCAATGATCAATGAGGAAGGGGATCAATGTCGTGTTGTTAGATTTTTATTCTTGTTTCAGAAACCGCCAATTTTTAGCCTGAACTGGCAAGCTTCAGAGGAAACAAAATGAATTCGAAATCTTAAATTTATAATATCGGATTCGACCTAATCATTAATTTCTTTGTCATCGCTCAACCTATCATATAATATCCAAATAGAGGCCTTTTTATTTATTATATGATTGGTTGAGGATATAGATTGATTAATAAGACAATTATCGTCACATATTATATTATCTTGGGATACCGGACATGGAAAAATTACGCCTTCTTTTTCAATACAACCGACCGGATATAGAAATCGTTTGCTTTATCGATCATTTCCAGCAACCTGGGCCAGTCTTCTTTTGGCACAAAAGATCGCTTATATATTTTTCTGGTTTTTATTTTCAAAACCTGGTCTGCATAGGAAACTTCAGCCTCAAACGCTCCGTAGTCATTCTCCATGCTGCAATTTAAAGCTTCAAATCCCTGAAGGTTATAGGCCGGGGGGATCACAACTTCAATTTCATTTTCAAACAGTCGTGCAGTAGGAAGATATGCGTCTGCCGTTCGTACCCGTTCTCCCGGTGTTGGCACCCATTGGGCACCCATCAGTCTACCGGCATCAAGAATAAGGTTCTCCCCCGCTTTCGTTACAAAACCATCAACCTTGTATTTTACTTCATAATCAAGATTCGGATCTGAAGCGACAATCCCCAGGCTGTTAACCGAATAATCAACTATTTCCTTTGGCTCCAGGTTATGGTAAGCCCCTATTTCCAGTTTTATGGCGTCTTTCTGTTCTTTCCGTTTCGCTTCAAAATGAGAGGTATAGGCATCCACACGCTTTTGTTCCCGTCGATCCTCCTGCAATTCTTCTGTGAATGTTTTATCTATCATCAGGCGTTTTCGCATTGTTTTATCCCAGTCTTCGTAAAGCATGAATAACGGGAATACCTCTTCTTTCAGGTTTCCCGTATAAATTGTGTTCCGGTCTATATTTAACAAGAGCGGATCGTTCTCTGAAAATTCAATTTTCATTTCTGACACACTTTTATTCTCATTATAAGTCGTTTCCGGAATTCTAAAATCTTCGACTACACCTTTTTCTATTTGATCTTTAAACTTTTTCCCGTCTTTATCGGGAACAAGGGCGGAGGCCATCTCTCCCTGATACGTTCCCGGAATTTCGCCGGCCAGAATATTCTCACTGACGAAGGGAAAGAACTGTGTGTCATTATTTGCTGTTAAGGCAATACTTAGATCGTCCATACTAACAACGCCATTTCTTTCAACTCCTTCCCGGTTTGTTGTAAATAAGAATTTGCAGTCGATACCATTCTCGCTTAGGATTTGTTGCAGCCGGATAAAAAATTTCGCACGAGGGTAGTTGTTGGGCCAATGAAAACAAAGCGCATCATAGATGCAAAATGCCAAATCCTCTTTACTCAGAGCGGGATTCTTGTGTTGATAACTGGTAATCGCTGCATTTACTTTTTCATTGATTTCTTTCATCCAAAGCATGTCCTGACTGGCCAAGAGTCCTTTCGCGTCTTTTAAAATATCCTCATACGGCACATCCTTATGGGGCCCGCTTTTTCTCGCATTGGCTGTTTGAAGCTGTTTGGATGAATTATTCAAAACAGCCAGCCTGATCATTGGGAAATTCCGGAAAACCGACAACCAACGTGCATGCTTTAGGTCGCCAACTTGTTGTAAGTTTTTCTTTTGTACGTCAAGGATCGTTTGGCCCAACGCATCTGTGGATACTTCGGGATCAGGAGCACCGTTAACCGATTTGTATTCGAGAGTCAACTTACCTTCAAATTCACCATGGACGGAATAAGATAATACCGGATACTTTGAATAGAACGGAAACAGGAGAGGCGGTACCTGAACTGTTTCGAGTTCCATGATCTTACAAATAAAATAGTCGAGAACGTCGCCTTCCTGAAGGTCCGGAACTGCGAGCCTTTTTGATTTCTTTTTATCGTTTTTCCCTTCGGTTATATCGACGGCATTCCTCTCGATATCAACCTCCTTCATGGTACCGTCCGGCTTGATGATACGAGCACCAATTACGGTCTGCACCACATTATAGAACATCACATTGACCTCCTCTTCGTAGAATAAAGTAGAATATTCATTAAGGGCAGCCTGATCATTTATCTTGACCATGAGCCGTTCAATGTGCGTATAATGGAGCACGGGCGACAACGATTTCGACCATAACGCATTTTTGACCAGTGCTTTTATCTCTTCATGATGTGCGATAATGACAACCGATTCGCTGTTTAATTCTTCCGGAACGGAATAGCCGGAAAATTCAGGTTTATCCCATCCCCATACCTCTAGTCTTATCCTCCCCGCCAAATCGCTATAATCGTCAGCGAAAAGATAACCCGGGAGGATAAAACAGACGATGAAGAGTATCGTGTATTTTAAGTTCTGTTTCATTGTAAAGCGTTGTGTTTGTTACTATTTCTTTTTCAGTACGATTTGCTCAAGGTAAGCTTTTTTCAGTGCGTCAATATCAGCATTCCAAGCTGCGAAATTTTCTTTTTTTATCCAGGGATCAACGATTGTTATTGCTTTATGATACATGATTTTTTCCTCGTTTACAGCATAGGATATCAGGAAAGAATAATTCTTTTTATCAATCCGGAAGTTAACGGGCAGGCCTGTAACTGCATATCCTGAGGGTATAGCCAAATGACTTTCGCGGACAATATGATCTTTGTAGGGTAACAGGTAGTCATTCCTGCGCCCTGATGTATCGATTTTTGTATTGCTGAAGTCCTGACAAATATTCAGGTTGACGTATAATTCATCGTCAATACGCTTTATGTCTGATTTTCGGGTTTCAAGATAACTGATTTCAATTTTATCGGCCAGGGAACCCGACCCCGAAAGCTGAATGTTCTCAATCTGATCATTGATCCTGCCTCTTCCCAGAAATTGTTTTAAGGCATCATGCTGCTCATTCGTTTTCGTTGCCTGAATGGCAGACATAATCACTTGTCTGGATTCTCCTTTATAAACGTTTAGCGATTTCCCTGTAAGTACATTTCCGTCAATTGCAACTACCGAAAATAAACTGTCCGTATTCATGAAAGGAGACAAGGCAGGTATTTGTTCCTTGATATAATCAGGACCATTTTCAATCAGTACGGTCTTTCCCTGTATCGACTGAGGATATTCGCCGAAAGCCATGAACCGGACCGTCGGGTCAAGGAAATACCGTTTCCCCTTCCATTGCAAAACACAGATCATATGGTCTGCCAGCGGTAAGGGTACGGATAATTCGAAAGCCACTTCCCTTGTGCCAACCCAGCCAAGCCTGGCATCAAAACCCTCGGCTTTTAATAATGATTTCAGCAGATTGGACATCCCTTTACAATCGCCGTATTTTTTACGCAATACCTCCTGAGCGTCATCGGGTTTAAATCCGGCAATACCGTACTCGTATGCCAGATATCGAATATTATTTTGAACCCAAAATAAAAGCGCTTTTATTTTGTCTTCTTCACTTTCACACCCGCGCGTGATTTCTTTTGCTTTTTCCCTGATGATTTCCTCATTGTTGTTCAGAAGAAGATTGATATTACGGTACCAGTTATATAGATGATCAAAACTTTCGAAATAGACTGTTTCCTCCTTGTCAATGACCGATTTTTGCGGTACAACCAGAAGATAAGGATAGCTATAGGTATACCCCGGCATATTTGGTTCGTCGGTCATCTTATCCTGATCTTCAATATCGAATGTATAGATCGTTGTATTGTCCTTACTATTTTTTTCGATGCTTTTTCGGATATTACTGCGGAAGTTGAGTTCAATGAGATCAATGGTCAACCAATCCGGAACGATCAGTTTTACCGTTTTCTTCTTCATAAACTGGCGTTCTGCAACAGGTATAATAAAAAAAGAATAAATGTTTTCATAGGTCTTCTCAAATGAAACCTGAGCTATTTCGTTTTTACGGGAAAACGGCAAGTCAAAATAACAGACCTTTGTATCATTATAAAAGATACCCTTTTGCTGGTACATTTCATATCGGGGAACACTTCCCTTTACTCCTTTTATCTTTACTTTATCGATTTTCGATTCATGATCAAAAAATTTGGCAATGGTGACAGACGCTACATTTCCTGTACAGGTGTATTCTCCAAAAGAAGTTTCTTTTATATTAATGACTTTTTGGCTATTAAGCTCATAGGTATAAACATCTGTTTTATCAGATATTATGATGTGGTCGTCGTCTGTTTGAGCAAAAGTGATACTGGAAAAGCAAAACCAGAACATGATAACTGATGCTAACTTTTTCAAAGGTCGACTGATTAATGGGTGACAAGACAAAGAAAACAAAAATCGGCAGATGTTTAGACCGTGAAAATGTTAAAAAGAAGTTTTATTTCAGGACACGGGGCAGTTTCCGGAACATGGAAAGCTTATCAAAAGAGTTGTGAGGGTTCTGAAGGAGACTAAATGTGCATCAGCAATAGGTGCTAAAATAAACTTCCTTGCGGATCAGATGAACGGCCGCTTCCAACTCCTCCGTGTTCCAGTGCGGGAAATCGGAAAGCAAATACATGCTTATGGGTATGCCGCCCTTGCGGTACGGCGGTTGCAGGTAATGCGGCTCTACCACATCAAAGCCGTTTCGCCGGTAAAAGCCGATGCGCCGCTCACTCATTTTATTATCTGGTTTCTCGGCTTCCAGCAGCGTCTTTGGGGCTTTGGTCCTGATCTGCTTTAACGCTTCCGCGCCTGTGTTCCGGCCTCTTAACTCCGGGAATATGGCTAAATGCTCGATGTAACCAAAGCTGACGAAATCCCACCAGATCAGAAAACCGACAAGTTGTTCACCGGCATGCAGACCAATTAAACTCATTTTGTCGTGCCCGATCATCCCTTTGAGCTGATCTTCGGAACGCCGTTCTTCAAAAGGGAAACTGTCAGCGTAAAGCTTTAGCAACGGCTCCAGCCGCTCGTCTTTTTCCGAAGTTACCGGGATAAATTGAAGACCGGTCATTTTGATTTTGATTGGGCCGCCTTTTCCAACGCTTCGATGGCGACAAATAACACACCGGCCTCACCACGGAAGGTTCCCGAGCCCTTCGGTTCATTATTGACCGAATACCATTCATAAAACCCGTTATTTTTCATAACCCGGTCGGTCATCGGACAAAGCTGTTCATACGCTTCTTCCAGGAACCCGTTTTTAATGAGCTGAAGGATCATCCGTCCGCCGAACCAGGTCCAGTCACCCCCATTTTGATAACCATACGGATACATGGCTTTGTTTTTAAAGAATCCTTCAGGATAGGGCGGATAGAGCGTTAATCCGATGGTTGCGGCGCCCGAAGCTTTTACGTTGGCGATCATTTTCCCGAGCGAAATGCGGATCTCATCTTTTGAAAGGAGTCCCGCCTCGATGGCAACAGCGGTTCCGCCATGGTAAAAAATCTCATTCTCATTAAACCCGGCGGGGAACGGTGATCCGTCCAGATAAATATGAGGAATAAATTTTTTGTTTTTTTCATCCCACAGGTGCGTCCGGCAATTGGCCGCAATCTCTTTACGAACAGCTTCCCATTTTATCCTCGTTTCCGGCAACAGTTCTGTCAGGTTACCGAGCGCAACCAGAAACATCGCATTGTCATAAATATCGATGGCGTAATGGGTGTTTTCGTCAATCTCCACGCCCCACTCATGTTCGGGCTGCACATCGCCCCAGTCGGCAGTGGTCGCACCCCAGATCAGCCCGTATTTTTCACTGAACCTTTCTTTCATCAGGAAATCCATGGCCATTTCCATCCGCGCCGCCACGGTACGGCCGCCGACTTTTTCGTGCATGATGGACCGGTCCCCCGTGGAGTGAATGTATTTGTAAACGGTCTGGATAAGGGACGTTTCCTGGTCGGTCTCCACCGTATTTTTATGTCCGGCATACCTTGGCTCCAGATCGGAATAGATGAATTTATAACCGACGTCGGCTTTATCACGTGGTACGAAGCCATCAATGATGTTCCCGTCGGCTCCCTGCATACGAAAAAAAACGAGCAGATTTTCCTTCAGCTCAGCCTTCGGGTAAACCGTCGCGGCCAACTCAATAAAGGTGTTGTAGTCGCGGATCCAGACCTCCCGGTACCCGTCGCCCGCGTTAAAGCCGGTCTTGATAATTTCTACTGCCCTGCTTTTCGTGTATGCGATTGAGGGGTTGTTTTTTATCCTGCTGCTTAAGTCAGCAGCCTTACCGGCCGAAAATACCGGGCTGCTGAACAACACCAGCCATGAAAGGAATAAAACAAACTTCTTCATCTGTTCATTTTTTAAATTCATTAGCACTACAGGCTACGTAATAACCTTAGTCGTATACCTGAGGCCAGTTTAAGCTGAAATAATAGCTGTATTCTTTGTTTGCGCTCCATTCCGATAAAGGAACGTACATGCTTAACCCGCTGAAGTGTTCCGGATCGATCGTCACATCTAAAAACTTTTCGGTTGCCGCCTTATACAGCACTGTTTTATGCAGTTGCTCCTGAAAAGCAGGCTTTCCGGCGTTATTGCTCAGGGCATTTACCACATCGCCCATATCGAAGAAAACCGGTGCCGCTGATTTGGTGTAATATACCTGAAAATTACTTACATCCAATGCTTTAGCCTGAGGCAGCGTACCGCTCAGCCCGCCCGCCGTGACAGTGTAAAGGTCATCCAATTCTTTCATATCAATCAGGGAAATCGTGGCAGACCGGTAAGCCCCGTCCAATGCATTATAATGATCATAATAGGCCTGACACGCTTTTTTCAAACCCGGCAACCCCTGGCTCAGGAATGGCAAGACCTCGGCATAAGGCATTCCCGACGCATCCCTGTCCGATTCCGCCAGTACCTCTGTTGGCGCTGCGATGACATAATTACAGGTATGCTTAATCTCGTATAAAGCTTCCACACTGGCCATCAGGCAAACGTCGAACAAAATGAACTCGGCCGTTGAAGCAGGCAGAGCGGCTGCCACTTCTTTAATCTCCATGGCCCCCCCTTCCCCACCGGTCTCTTCATCAATGGCCAGATAGCGCGTACGGGGGCGATCGCTGTTTAGCCGGAATGAGGTGACCCGTGCTGTCTGCCCATACCCTTCCGGCACCCAGGCCATGGAATGCGACCACATTACGAGTCCAAAATGTAACGACGGGACCAGCTTTTTTGTTTCATCAATCACGTCCGACAAGGTCGAAGCGTTTGCTGAATTCTCTTCCTCATAATTTTTTAGTGCAATTTCTTCCCCGTTCGGAGAAATCCGGAATAGCCGTGGTTTTTCGTGTCTCCGGTCAAGATAAACGACGACATTATCAGCACTTTTCCCGGCTCCTTCCTTCAATTGTTTCAAGGAGTAGTCAACTTCCCCGTCCAGTGAATTATCGGCCGCCATATACACGAGGATCGTATAGGCGGGGACATCATCATCATTGTCGTCCCAACACCCCGTCAGTAAAACCAGGAAGCAAAACACCGGCCAACCCTTTATCAGTTCATTCATTCGTTACATTCAACTTCACAACAAGACGTTTTTTCCGCCTGCGCTATTGTGCACTTTTCCCAAACAACGGTCATTTCCAGTCAATAACCTTGCCTTCCAGAAGATCGGGCTCCTGGGAGGGCGTGTTACTTTGCCGGATACGTATCTGGATATGATCCTGATCAAAACTGCAGTTGATAATTTCCCGGTGAGGGCTTTCAATATAGCGCAAGATCAATTCCACAGAATTCGAATCCTTCCAGGCATAATTTCCGGCGATAATCGGATCGGAAAGTCCTTCGAAATGTGCCTTCGCCCCAAACAGTAAATTCGGGCCACGCCTGGAGGTTTCACCGATCATCCATTTATCCGTTCCAAAAGTCAGCGTGTAATCATCGTGGTTGCTTTTCATGATCAGATGACAGGTGTCGGCATGAAACTGAAAAAGCAGGGTATCGATCATCCGCTTGTTTGGCTCCATTACATAGGTCTTTTCTGAAACCGATGAACCCGCTATATGGTCAGTTTCATTTCTGGAAAGCGGGAGAGCAAGCGTATTTAATCTTTGTTCAAGCCTCGCAGACAGCTCCTTATCCTCAGGCAGCGCGTCCTCTTTTATAGCCGGCAGCAGATGATCCCATACCAGGTTCAGTTCTCCCTGCATATCATAGGTTTCCGAAGTCATCACAACGACTGCGTCCTGGTCTGGCATAACGATGATATACTGACCGAACGCTCCGTCTCCCCGATAGGCATTGTTTCTGCAACGCCAGAATTGATAACAGTACCCCTGGGCCCAGTCATTGGAATCTCTTGCTGCAGGAGAAAGCTCAGGATATTGGATTATTTTGCTTGTTGTTGCTTCCTCAATCCATGGAGCGGGCAGAACAGGTCTGTCATTCCACCTCCCCTTTTGCAGATACAGTTGCCCGAACCGGGCCATATCTTCCGTTTTAATTCTTAATCCCCAGCCACCCGTGTTAATTCCCACAGGGTCAACCTCCCAGTCCATCCCCTCGATTCCCAGCGGTTCAAACAAACGGGGCTTCAGGTATTCGAGCATCGTTTTTCCGGTCTGTTTCTGCACGATAGCCGACAACATATAGGTCGCCATCGAATTATAGAGAAATTTGGTACCTGGATCGTGTACCACCGGGGTTGCCAAAAACGCCTGAACCCAATTGCTGTCGTTTGCGACAATCGTGGCGGTTGGATCGGGAGCCTGGCCAGCCGACATGGCTAACAGGTCTTTAACTTTCATGTCGGCCAAAAAAGGACTGACACTATCGGGAAGGTCTTCAGGAAAGAATGAGATAACCGGGTCATCAACCGACAGCAGCTTTTCACTGACGGCAAAACCCACTGCTGTCGATGTAAAACTTTTACTCAATGAGTACATGGTATGCTTCAGATTGGGAGAATAAGGATTCCACCAGCCTTCGGCGATTACCTTACCATGACGCAGGAACATGAAACTATGAAGTTCATGTTCGCTGTTTTCCACAGCTTGCAGAAAATCAAGTATCCCTTGCGAAGAAACGCCCTCAGCTTCGGGTGTGCTCCCCGGAAGCCTGTCTGCCTGCTGAACAATGGCCGCATTTTTGCAGGCGGCAACAAAAAACAGGAAAAGAAGTAAGGCATACAGGCTCTTTATACAGCTCTTGCCTGTTCCAATATTAGTCTTCAACATGGTGTTTTAGTTATATTGAGTACTAATATAGGAATAAGCTGAATATGTTCGTTAAATCTGTTTTGCTTTGTGATTTATTTCACAGGGAGGTTCCATTTTTCTATTAATTCGGCGCTAAGCCCTTCCTCCTTTGAGTTGGGTTTTCCTTCCCCCGTTGTAATCAGACCCTTTAAACTACCCTGAATATAGCTTGTCCAGGCATCAGAGCAAACTGCGTAACATTCGTATTGCGGAACCAGGCCTTCGTGAGTAAAACGCAACTGGGTTTGCCCATCCTTTTCTGTTATTTCAAAAATGATCTTCGTGCCTTTCCATTCGGTTTCGTCTTTTGTAAAATTGAAATAATTGTCCAACACCAGCCAAACCACTTTTTCGTTGGGAATGAATTCGACAATTTTCATTTTATTCATGTGAACGTCCCGGTAATGATAAACAAACTCCGCATTGAGTTTGTCTGTGCTGCCTTGAACTTCTTCCGACCACCAGCCGCGAACGTTGATGACAGCGTTGAATACTTCTTCAGGGGTCTGATCTGCCAAAAAGGTAGTTGTAAAATCTGTTGCACTCATTTCGTGTAGATTTTGAGATTAATAATTAATTTTTCAGGAAGGTGACTGATGGTCAGAAAAGATTTTTGGCGATTTTTCAAAGGTACGGGTTGTCTTCTTTATTGGAAATGCGTAATATGGACTTTATAACGGGTTGATTTGGACACGGTCAATTCTTATCTTTATCAAAAACATATCCGGATGAAGCATCTTACCATCATCGTCCCTGACGGACAGAACAATCTGAGCAGCATTGTCGGGGCCTACAAGATATTTTCGAGGGCCAACGCTTACATGAAAGAGCGCGACAAAAAAGAAATATTTGAAATTCAATTGGCCGGTATTTCAAAAGAAGTGCAATTTTATGAAGGCTTGTTTACTGTAAAACCGCACGTCGACATTTCGGCGATAACAAAAACCAATCTTGTCATTATTCCTTCGTTGAACCATAACTACAACAATGCCGTGAAGGGGAACAAGCCACTGATTGATTGGATTGCAAAACAATATGAAGGCGGCGCTGAAATAGCCACGATATGTACCGGCGCATTTTTGCTGGCATCATCCGGTTTGCTGGACGGGAAAAGTTGCTCAACGCATTGGGCTGCTGCCGATAACTTCAGGCAAATGTTCCCGAAAGTGAATCTGCAAACCGATCAATTGATCACCGACGAAAATGGCATTTACACCAACGGAGGGGCTTATTCTTTTCTGAACCCTGATGATTTACCTGGTGGAGAAATATTATGACAGGCAGACAGCCATTTTTTGTGCCAAAGTTTTTCAGATCGAAATGGATCGGAAAAGCCAGTCGGCCTTTATCATTTTTAAAGGGCAGAAGTTGCATGGCGATGAACTGGTGAAAGAAGCACAATCCTATATTGAAAATAACCTGCAGGAGAAAATTTCAGTAGGACATTTGTCCTCGATGCTCGCAGTCAGCAGGCGTAACTTTGACCGGAGGTTCATCAAGGCAACCGGAAATACCCCTGGCGAATATTCGCAGCGGGTGAAAATTGAATCTGCAAAAAAAGAATTTGAGACCAGCCGCAAAACCATTCATGAAGTCATGTATCAAGTGGGCTATTCGGATGTAAAAGCGTTTCGGGAAGTATTCCGGAAGTATACCGGAATGTCGCCGCTGGAATACAAAGGCAAATACAACAGGGAAGCGATGATTTAGCCGCTAACCTGGTTGAATCTGAGACAGATTCGCATACAAAGTAAGAGGAGACCTGCAGGGAACGCTGTACAAATCATTGTCATAATATTATTCAGATCATTATAACGATTTAGTTTATATTGTTACTATAATTTGAATCATTTTATACAGATAATCTGAATCCAAATCAACAACTCTTTTATACAATAAGCTATAGGAATACATCCAATTTAGCGACACGGTGACAATTTTTTTGACAAGTACAGTTAAAAGATTAGACACACCTTTCGTTGAAAGAAAGCACAAAACTATAATAACCAGGTCTTTATAGTAGTGGCCCGGTTTCTGGACATGGGGAGAAAAAAGAAATGACAAACGGCATTTCTAATCGCTAACCAGGGAATCAAAAGAATGAAAAGGATGTATGATGGAAGCCCTTCGGTGTGAATGAAACATTTTTAAGACAAAAGTAATGATCGGACACTACATCAAAATTGCATGGAGAAATCTGCTAAGGCAAAAAGCGCTGGCCCTGATTAATATTCTGGGATTGTCGATCGGACTTGCCTGTTTTTGCCTGTTTTTGCTTTATGCGGTCAATGAATTCGGATTCGATCGTTTTCATGCCAACGCTTTGCGCATATACCGGGTTTACAATTGGTGGAACTATAGTGACCGGCAGGGAATGGAACCCTCATCGACTACCCCGCTGGGGCCAGCGATGAAACAGGATTTCGCCGATATTGAGGATTTTGTCAGGATTACCGGCAGTGAAAAATTAATTCGCGTTGATAACCATGTTCAACGGATCAATGTAACTTTTGCTGATCCGCAGTTGTTTTCTGTATTCACGTTTCCGTTAATTGAAGGGAATGAAACCACAGCGCTGCAAACCGAAAAAAGCATTGTCTTAACCCGTGAAAAGGCCCTGATGCTGTTTGGAAAAACGGATGTTGTCGGGAAAATCATAGAAATCAAAATGGAAGATCAGTTCGAACCATTTGAAATTGAGGCTGTGACAGACGATATACCGGCGAATTCAACCATCCGCTTTGATATTCTGGGGAATTTCGGATACATCTTAAATACGGATTACGGAAAAGCCAGCATGCAAAACTGGAATATGACCATCGGGATTTCAGTCTATGTATTACTCCGGGAAAACAGCAGTCTGATGGATGAGCCCGGTCGTCTCGCTGCCTTTTACGCAAAATATTTTCCGGCTACGGCTGAGGAGAAAACCGGGACTTCAGTTCCTTCAAGTGGCTATGGACTTCAGCCATTGACCGATGTCCATACCAACGCGAAAATAGATCAGTGGGGCACGGTTAATTCCCGTAACATATGGATACTGATCGGCATTGCCGTTGGTATCTTGCTGATTGCCTGTGTTAATTTTGTAACGCTGGCGATCAGCCGTTCCGCCAGCCGGCTAACAGAAGTCGGTATCCGGAAGGTCACAGGGAGCAGCAAACGTCAGCTGATTTACCAGTTCCTGTCCGAGTCTCTGCTGGTGAGCCTTCTTTCTGCTGTTCCGGGCCTCATTTTGGCTTATACCTTACTCCCGTTTTTCAACGAACTTTCCGGAAGATCATTGCCGCTTTCATTCAGTTTGTATCCTCAGCTATGGGTCATTCTTGCCGGGGTTATTCTTTTAACCGGGACATTGTCCGGTATTTATCCGGCAATGGTCATATCGGGCTTTAAGCCTTCTGCTGTTATGAAAACGAATCTCCGGTTCTCGGGATCGAATCTCTTTACCCGTTCGCTTGTCTCCTTCCAGTTTGTGCTTTCCATCGGATTGATCGTTTCCGTCATTGTTATCCTCCGGCAACTTTCATTCATGCAGACAAAAGACCTTGGATTTGACAAAGAAAACGTGATCATGGTCGGCGCACAAGGGATTGATGTCAGAAAGGACTACCCGGTTTTTAAACAAAGCCTCGAAGCGGAAAGCAGCATAATGGGCGTTGCCGCGTCCTATATGGGACTTGGAAGCGGAGAAGGCCAGTTGGGAAGGAGATATCAGTTTGAAAGCAGGGAGGAGGCAGTTATCGAGTATCCGGTCGATCCGGAATTCCTGAACGTAATGAAAATAGACCTGATTGCGGGACGGAACTTTGATCCGGAAATAGGATCAGACAGGGTCCATTCGGTCATCGTAAATGAATCGCTGGTAAAAAGTATACTGGGACTTACTCCTGAAACGGCTCTGGGAAAAGAATTCACTGACATAGGGAGAGCCGGAAACGAAAATGAAAAGTCGGTCAAAACGATCATCGGTGTATCCAAAAACATCAACTTCGAAGACCTGACCCGAACTGTTCGTGCACAAATGTTTCTGTGCCCGGCGGATTTGAGGCCCAATGCAATTTTTGTACGGATCCACCCGGGAGATCCTTCAAAAGCGGTTGCTGCAGTAACAGAGGCGTGGAACAGAATAGCTCCCGGTTTGCCCGTTGAATACCGTTTTCTGGATCAGAAATTTGATGATTTCTACAAAAAGGAAACGAGATGGAGCCATATTGTCTCCTGGGCTGGCGGCATCTGTATTTTTCTGGCCTGCATGGGTTTAATGGGACTGAGCTCGCTCGCCGTTATTAACCGTTCAACCGAGATTGGCATCCGTAAAGTAAACGGAGCACGCGTTTCCGAGGTGATGATCATGCTCAGCAAAGAATTTGTGAAAGGAGTGGTCATTGCCTTTGTGATCGCCTCGCCCATTGCTTTGTATGTCATGCATAAGTGGCTGGAAAATTTTGCCTATAAAACCGACCTGAGCTGGTGGATCTTTGTCCTGGCCGGCGTGCTTGCTTTGGGAATTGCGTTGCTCACGGTGAGCTGGCAAAGCTGGAAAGCGGCAACACGTAACCCGGTAGAAGCCTTGCGGTATGATTGAACAGACAGGACAGTAATGCTATTTTGAGAATTATACCATATCGGTGGAAATTAAAAGGAACTGCTTAAAAATCAGCAGCATTTAATGATTGGTTGAGAATATCGGGATAGTTATATGTTGTAGTAAACATGGTTTCTTTTCATTATCTCTTTTACAATATTCGGTCCCCTAGCGAAACCCCCTTGTACCGCTTTAAGAGTATAATATCTGTGCACGAGCTTATAAATAAAGCGGATATGCTTAAACTAACAATGACATTGTGTGTTTTTATGTTTGGCCGTATCAAACGGCTTAACTAAACTATAAACAAAACACATGGAAAAAGCAGCTGCAATATTTGGAGGAGCAGGTTTAGGAGTTTTAATAGGTCTTTTAATAGGCATGTCCACATCAGGTACAGTGGGAGTTGTAATCGGGGCGCTCTCCGCGGTTTTATTAGTTTTATTAGGTTTCAAGGAAAATGGTGATTCAAACGTACACGCTGTGAGGGTGGGAGCATTCGGTATTTTTTGTGCCGCGGCAATCCTGGTTGGCCTTTATCTTAGAGCAAATAATACATTCACACCTTCGATAACATCTGAAATTAACAGGTGGACGGCAGATAGCCTGTTTACCCTGGAGGAAGCTAAGAGATACGTTTTATACGACCGGTTTGGATTTATACCTGAAGGAGCAGCGATAGATACGGCAAAACAAACGGAAAGGGTATTAACACAACTTTATGGTACTGAAATTTCCATTTCTGATTGTGAAAAGGTAAAAGGATATCAAAATTTCCCAATCGGGAATGAACTTAAAGCATATGAGCGGTTAGGAGGAATTTGGGAGAAAGTATCGCGGGCAGTGTCTCAAAATGTTGAACCTGCTGATCAAAAGGAAACGCTGCATCTGATAAGAAAATGTTTGTGCGATGAATAAAATAAACCTCAGAATTTCAATTCTCTGCATCGTTGGTCTGTTTTTTGGATCAGCTGTGGCACAGCCTTCCAGAGCAACGATCGACCGATTTCAAAGTGCCGTCGTAAGAGTGGAAAGCGGGAACCGGGTAGGGAGCGGATTTTTATGGAATGACAGTAAATGGGTGGTCACTACACTACATCTGATTGCAGATAAAAATGACATTGAAATCACGCTGTCCAACGATGTTCAGGATGCAAAAGTAGTAAGAGTGCTGAAGGAGTATGACCTTGTGCTTCTTGAACTTGTGTCATCTGCAACTGCTTTGACAGTTCTTTCTGATATTAACAGCAACCCGGAATTGAATTTGAACTTGTATACCATGGGATACAACGGGAGGGGAAATCTTAATTCCATCATTGACCGTACATTACGGCTTGGATATAACAGCAACGGCAAACTTGAAGGATTGTTGCCAAAGAAAGTAAAGGATGCACTTGCGTCCTGCAGAAGACCCAGCCCGGACATCGAGATCCTGTATCTGGATGGTTCCTTACTGCCGGGATTCTCCGGTTCGCCAATCATTGACAATACAGGACGACTTGTCGGTATCGCTGACGGAGGCCTGGAAGAAGGCGCCAGTTCCATAAGCTGGGGGATCAGTGCAAACAAACTTCATGTTCTGGTGAACTCCAATGAAGCATTTCCAAACTTTATTTCATGTGACGATTCGAACGTTACTTTCTCTGCTGAAAACTTATTGGATGACCAGAATGTTGATCACCTGGAATTTGGACAATTCAAATTTTTTAAAACGAAGGTGAGGTCGGTACAGCAAATGATGTATACGATCGATGACCCTCTGGGGCTGCAACAGTTGATCAATCTTTATTCAATGGATAATAACATCAATTATCTGCAATTTAAATATGATATTTACGAGGACATTTATACAGGAATCACTTTTTGCGTTCCTGAAGGGACAGATTTGAATGTTGAGGGTGGTTTGATTATGGCTGAGTTTCCCGGAACTGATTTTAAATATATTGCATGGCCAAAAACTGTAACTGACACTCACCCCGACCCCCTGTACCGATATACACCAAGCGCTTTACAATTTCAGCAGAAGATCATCGACCGGGATCAGGGAAGACTGACTTATCAGCAGGATTTCCGGTTAAGTTATACCACTCCAATAGTAAGACCTGATGGAATAACGGTTAACAGGGTCGCTTACAGGGGATTTTCTTCATATTTGAATCCGTATAATCAGCCTGTATTTGTTCCTGAAACATTCTCGTTTCAGACCCATGTGGCAAAAGGCAATATCTATTTTGGAGCGGCGGCGCTGAATGAAGCCAGTACGGAACAGGCAACGAATGATCTTGTTTCATGTATTAACTCGGGACAATGTGGACGTTCAGACCCTGGTTCCGTTTGCGCAGAAATATGTGAAAACTATAGACTCTTTTCAAAGTTGGTGATCGGAGTTCATATG
>JBCFBK010000041.1:25292-52872 GCA_038562555.1 Prolixibacteraceae bacterium
GTGGCTTTTCGAATAATCATAACAGATAGAAAAATGAAGACGACCTGTGTATTGGCAATGTTTTCCATTCTTTCAGCGTGTGCTTCAATTCCCAGGGAAACCGTCACATTATCCCAAACATTGGGAGACGATCTGGAGGTTTTGCATCAGGCTCACCGTAAGATCATAGAGGTACATTTTGGAAAAATAAAAGATGATATTCATTCATTTATCGATGACACTTATGCTCCTTTTATCATCCATTATGTTTTGAAGAAGGAATTACAGGCTTACCAAAACGGCGAACCGTCTTTGTACACGACAATTGAAGTTGCAGGGCAAAAAGGAGGAAAGCAGGAGATGGAAGCTGCCTTAAATGAAATGTCTGATTTTCAAATTGCTGCAAGGAAACAGGTGGAAAGTAAAAGAAATGAATTATTGTTACCGGTAATTAACCAGGAGGCTGAAATTATCAGGGCAGTTGACCGGTCATATGAAAATGCGATTTACGCCAATGCTACTATTACCGGATATTTACAGTCGGTACGAAACGTAAAAGGAGCACAACAAGAGGCTCTTTCAATGATCGGATTAAACGGAGCGGATACCTTGACTACCAACACCTTGGTGAAGGTATCCAATTTGGTGGCGGAGGCTGTAAAAAAAGGAAAAGAAATAGATATTCGGAGTGAAGATGCCTATATGCAATTAGAAAGTATCTCCAACCGGATAAAAGAAATAACCAACGAAAAATAACCAGAAATGCGGAAAAACAGATTTGACGATTTATTTGCAGAAGCTGACGCAGCCTTTAATGGCACATATAAGAATGAACTAAACAGTTTAGTTGGCCTGTCAAAAGAGGAAATTGATTCTGTGACTCCAGGAACTTCCGACTTAAAGACGTATTCCATACTTGTTAAAGTCGTTGAAAAAGCTTCAAAAGACAATTTAGCTCAGGCTCAGTTGGTTGAGAACATCAAAGCATTGGGCGATGTCGCCATTGGCATTGCTAAAAAAGTTCCGCAGTTTGCAGCGTTGTTGTAATCGACGTCAAAAAGAACTACCCACACCCTCGAAGCAAAAAGCAGCGTAATGGGTGTCACCGCGTCCTATATGGGACTTGGAAGCGGAGAAGGCGAGCTGGGAAGGAGATATCAGTTTGAGAACAGGGAGGAGGCAGTTATTGAGTATCCGGTTGATCCGGAATTCCTGAAAGTAATGAAAATAGACCTGGTTGCCGGACGGAACTTTGATCCGGAAATAGGATCAGATACCGTTCATTCGGTCATTGTAATGGACCGCTGGCAAAAAGTATACCGGGACTCACTCCTGAAACCGCTCTGGTGAAAGAATTCACTGACTTAGGGAAAGCCGGAAACAAAAATGAAAAGTCCGTCAAAACGACGGTGTTATGTAGATAAATTTGAACCGGGATCAATACCTTTCTTCAAACGTATACCACGTCACTACCAGATGGACTATACCCAAACGTAGCAACATAGTGACAAATCTTTTGACAAACACCGTTAACAGATTAGACACTTTTTGAATGAGTTTATTATATATTATCCTGTATTTAAGCTGTTTACGCCAATGGTATGATTCCTGCTCATGCCAAAATGAAAATTGGGAAAGACATAAAAGAATATGCTAAAAAATTATTTCATTACGGCAATACGACATTTGCGAAAAAATAGAGGAACGACTTTTATCAATATTGCGGGGCTGGCATTGGGCATCGCAAGCCTGTTGATCATCCTGATCATGGTGCGCTATGAGTTGATTTTTAAACGCTTTCATAGTGACACTGACCGTATCTACCGGATTGTAGAGCAGTTTCCGGTAGACGGAGAAACTTACTACAGTTCGGCAGTAGCTTATCCTCTGCCCGAAGCTGTTAAAACGTCCCTCGCCTCGGCACAGCAGCTAACAGCTTGCAGGATGAAGGGGGCTCACAGTAAGCTGGCAAAGCTGGAAAGCGGCAACACGTAACCCGGTAGAAGCCTTGCGGTATGAGTAAATTTGTTCTTAATGCAGCATTAAAACTAAAACAATGATCAAGTCGATCCTGATATTTTCTTTAAGAAATTTTATTAAAGACCGGAAGAATACAGTCATCAATATCCTCGGTCTTGTCGTCAGCCTTACCTGCAGTCTGATTATCTATCATAAAATAGCATATGAAGTAAGCTTTGACCATTTCCATACGCAGTATGAATCGACCTACCGGGTTGTGAGGGAAACAAAGGGACTGGGGCTGAACCTGAAAGAAGGAGAGTTTGAATATGCAACAGGCGTTTTCGGTGGTTTACCTTCAGCCATAAAAAATGAAATACCCGAATTAAAACAAGTGGTTCCCGTTTTCCCGCTGTACCGGTTACAGGTGAGCCTGACAGACAAAGGAGCAACCCGTGATAACAGGAAGCTTACTTTAACCGAAACCGCAGCCCTGACAGAACCAGCTTATTTCCGCATATTCGATTATAAAAATACAGCATTCAGGTGGATCTACGGATCTCCTGAAGAATCCTTGTCCGAACCCTTTTCAATTGTTCTGAGCCAGGACCTGGCGAACAAAATTTTTGGAGATGAAAATCCGGTTGGTCAATCGCTGCTGATCGATAATAAATTCTTTAAAATCAACGGATTAGTTTCCGAAATACCACTCAATACGGATTACCCGTTCCGGATGTTTGTTTCCTTTAGCACGATGGAAAAAATGAACCCGAATTTTACAAAAAACTGGGGCGGATTGGGAGGCCTGGAATGTTATGTTACGCTTGATCCTGCTCAAAAAGAAACCGTTGAGAAAAAAATAAAGGAAGTTTATGCGCAACATGGTACAAAGGAAGAAGTTGAAAACAGGGTCTTTAAGCTTCAACCGCTGGAAAGCATTCACAGCGATACCCGGTTCTCAAACTTCAACAACCGGGTCGTGGGTTCCGAAACCTTAATCACGCTTGGAATTATCGGACTGTTTCTGTTGATTATGGCTTGCGCTAATTACGCCAACCTTTCTCTGGCCAGATCAGGTTCCCGTACCCGCTCGGTGGGCATCCGGAAAACATTAGGCGGAAAACGCTGGCATGTATTTGCGCAGTTTTTTGGTGAGTCTGTTCTTTTAACGACTTTTGCCGCTGTTGTCGCGCTGTTTCTAAGCTACCTGACCATCAGAAGTTTTTCCAATCTGATCGGGATCCCGACCGGTTATCCGGTTGTTTTAAATTACACGGCAATTTTGGGTTTTATCCTGCTCATTTTGCTTGCAAGTATTCTGAACAGCAGCTATCCTTCTTTGATATTATCTGCTTCCCGCCCGGTTGACCTTTTGAAAAACAAATTCAAGGCTTCTGCCAGAGGCAGCGCGGTTTTTACAAAAAGCATGGTCATTGTACAGTTCTCCATCTCATTGCTTTTGATTACCGGAACCATTGCCGTTTACAAACAATACCGGTTTCTTACCGGTTCGGATATGGGATTTGATAGAGAAGCAGTTTTTACAGTACCCATCCCCAATGGCGATACAAACCTGCAAAGCCGTTTTAAGGCTAAGCTTTTGGAAAGTCCTGCTATAAAAAATGTAAGCCTGGGTGGTTCAAGTCCGGCCAGATCGGCAAACTGGACCGATATTTCAAGATTCTCCAACGGCCAGGAAAATACGGTCGTCAGCCAGATTGTTGAAATAGACACCTCATTTATAGCGACATATGGATTAAAACTTGTTGCAGGAACCAATCTGAGTATCGGCGATTCTTCGAGGTACATCCTGGTTAACGAGGAACTTGCAAGGCAACTGAACTTCAAAACACCGGATGAAGCCGTCGGGAAGGAAGTAACCCTGTTTCGTAATAAAGTTTTCATTTCAGGCGTCGTAAAAGATTACCATTACGATACGTTCTACAGTAAAATCAGGCCGACATTTTTAGTTCCGGACCCGAGAGGGGTACGTGTTGCAGGAATCAAAATAGCCATGAATCCGGGCGGCGATTATGCGGATCAGCTTCAACGCACGCTCTCTTACACGGAAGGTACCTGGAAATCGGTCTTTGAAAATGAAACCTATACCTATGAATTTCTGGATGATGTCATCAGAAATTATTATACCAACGAAAAGAATTCGTCTGCGCTTATCAGTATTTTCGCATTGATTACGATCTTCATCGCCTGCCTTGGCATTTACGGACTGGCCTTATATTCCAGCCAGCAACGATCTAAAGAAATTGGTATCCGTAAAATAAACGGAGCCAAAGTCTCGGAAGTCATGTCCATGTTGAATGAAGACTTTGTAAAATGGGTGGTGATTGCCTTTGTCATTGCAACACCCGTTGCGTACTATGTTATGAATCAATGGCTGGAGGGCTTTGCCTATAAAACCGACCTGAGCTGGTGGATCTTTGCCCTGGCCGGTTTACTGGCGCTGGGTATTGCGCTGCTGACCGTTAGCTGGCAAAGCTGGAAAGCGGCCACGAGAAATCCTGTGGAAGCGTTGCGATACGAATAAAAAGAATTAGCAAGGACCAACAACTAAAAAATGCACTGCTATGCCGGTTAAAGACCTGAAAACGTTTATAAACCACCTCCGCAGAAACAAGCTTTATGCGGTAATTACCATTCTGGGGTTTTCGATCTCGCTGATGTTTGTCATCATGCTGGTCGTCTATGTTCAAAAAGAATACTCAGTCGACCGGTTTCATGTGAATAAGGACCGGATTTACCGGCTGGTACACGATTCCTATTCCGGTTTCGCGCCGCCGTCGGGCCCGCTTTTAGCCGACAAGTTTCCTGAAGTGGCAAGTTATACCCGTACTTATCAGCAGGATGGATTTATCAGCGGGGTGAATAATGAAAAATTCAAGATCAGTTACCTGATGGCCGATTCGGCGTTCTTCTCCATGTTCTCCTTTCAATTGCTGGAAGGCCGTCCTGAAACTGTGCTTCAGGGCAGGAAGTCGATCGTCATCTCCCGCTCGTATGCCTTAAGCGTGTTCGGAAAAATACCTGAGCCGGGACAGCTGGTGAAACTTGACAATCAGACGGAGTACAGGCTTAGCGGCATTATGGCCGACTGGCCTGAAAATACGCATTTTCAAAAACCAGATGCTGTTATCAATTTTCCGTCGCTTGCCGATAAATGGGGCTGGCCGGAATTGCTTACCTCCTATGGCAATAATTCGTTTGGATTATACGTCATGGCCAAACCCAACACCAACCTGCCGGCTAAGGCTCCTGCTATTCTGGAGCTTTTCAAAGAGGTGAACTGGATGTTTAAAGAAAAAAATGCAACAGAGGTTGTGATTGAGCCATTAACAGAGGTCTATTTTGGGCAGTCCTATTCTCCCGGTATTAAGCAAAACAGCAGGACACGCATCAAAGTGCTTTCTGCCATCGCGGTGTTGATCTTGTTTTTGTCGGTGATCAACTACATTAACCTGACCATCGCCCAATCCGGCTTCCGGAGCAAAGAAATTGCCATCAAAAAGCTGATGGGAGGCAGGCGGCAATTATTCCTTTTGCAGTATGTAGGCGAATCGGTTTTGCTTTGCGCGATCTCATTCGTCATCGCGCTGGTGCTGAGTTTTCTGACTGAACCGGTTTTTAATTACCTGCTCAACACAAAATTGGATTTTATTCATGCGATTGATCCGTTATTCTTTTTCTATGCGATGCTGACCGTTCTGCTTGTCGGGATTATCGCAGGAATCGTCCCTGCGCTCAAAATTTCGGCATTCAATCCAATCGAAGTGATCAAAGGTGGTTTCCGGATGAGGGAAAAAAGCGTTTATTCCCGGATACTGATTTCGTTCCAATACCTCCTGATCAGTTCCCTGCTGATCAGCGCCTTGTTTATTCAAAAGCAAACCCGCTTCCTGCGAAATTATGACCTTGGTTTTAAAAAAGATCAGGTTCTTTGGATCGACAATACCATACAGGCCGATCAGTTGACAACGTTTAAATCAATACTGGAAGATATACCCGGGGTAGCGCATGTCTGTTGTGTAAGGGGAAACCCGGTTGATGGCGGAAACAATAATACCTTCGACCATAACGGCAAGCTGATCAGTTTTCAGACCTTCGATGTGGATACTTCATTTTTCAGCATGATGGGCATGGAAGTTCGCCGTACAGGGATGGCCTTGTCCGACAACATGGTTTGGTTAAACGAAGCTGCCGTAAAAGAGATGGAATTACCTGAGAATCCGGTCTCGGTTAAAATTTACGGACAGGAACGCCCGGTATATGGTGTTGTGAAAAATTTCCATTTCAGGGATCTGCGACAGACCATTGGTCCGGCCTATTTTCAGATTTTAAATCCCGACCACGGAGCGTGGAGTATCCTGGTCAAAGTATCCGACAGGAATGTGTTTGAAACCGTGGATAAGATTAAAGCGGCCTACGGTCAATTCACCCATGGATTGCCTTTAACGATGGGATTTATGGACGATTCGATTAACAAATGGTACGAGAAAGAAGAGCGGACAGGATTGATGATCGGCTATTTTACGCTGCTGACCATTGTCATTGCCGTGATGGGACTGTTTGCCATGTCTTTATACTACGTGCAGCAGAAAGTAAAGGAAATCGGCATCCGCAAAGTAAACGGCGCCCGGATCTCCGAAGTAATGGCCATGCTTAACAAAGATTTTGTAAGGTGGGTAATCATTGCCTTTGTAATTGCCACCCCCATTGCCTGGTATGCCGTGACCAAATGGCTGGAGAATTTTGCCTATAAAACCGAACTGAGCTGGTGGATCTTTGCCCTGGCCGGTATACTGGCGCTGGGGATTGCGCTGCTGACGGTTAGCTGGCAAAGCTGGAAAGCCGCCACTAGAAATCCGGTGGAAGCGCTCCGGTACGAGTAAGTGTAATCTCAATAATAAACTCAGAAAGTAATGATCCTTTTTAACTTAAAATTGGCCATCCGTAACCTGATAAAAAACAGGATCTACTCCTTGCTGATCATTGGGGGTTTCGCCATTGGATTCGCAGCCTTTATTCTGATCGGCTTATTCTATCATACCGAAACAAGCGTCAATAAAAATTTTACGAACCATAACCGGATTTACAGGATCTATGATGCAAAAGTGAACCGGTGCAACCTGAATTGGGACTTGTTTCCGGTACTCAAAAACGATTATGCCGAGGTTGAAAATGCCTGCCCGCTCGACTATGCAACGGAATTGCTGTTTACGGTTAAAAACGATCAGGCTCATACCCATACCGAAATCCGGCATTTGGTAAGCACAACCAACAGTTTCTTTTCCATTTTCTCGGTAAACATGATAGAAAGCCTGGCTGAAAAACCATTCGCTGACAAAGAATCGGTCGTCATTTCACGACCGGTTGCTCAACGGCTTTTTGGCAAGCAAAATCCGATTGGACAGCAACTGAACGTAAATAATTACTTTTTGGGGACTGTGTCGGGAATTTTCGAGGAACTGCCCGCCAATTCAAGCTTCAAGGCCGATGTGATCTTTAACAGCGAAAATGAAAAATTCCGTATGTCCAATACGATCAGCAACGGAAAGCGGTATAATCCAACCAATCATTTCGTTATGCTGAAAGAAGGGACAAATTCCGGAACTTTCGCCGAAGAACTGAATAAGTCGGAAACGCTTAAGGCATTGGACGTGGACAGCCTGAGCCTGCAAAGCCTCGACGATATTTACCTGTCAAAGCTCAGCATGAAAAGCAGGCATGCCAAAGGAAACCCGGGTCTTTTAAAAATTTTTCTGGCCATAGCAATTCTTATCCTGATACTCTCGAGCATCAATTACCTGAACTATTCAATTTCAATGCAATATGCCAAACTGAAAGAAATTGGCATCAATAAGACGAATGGTGCCGGCTGGAGTGATTTGGTGAGCTACACCTTTGTTGAAGTCACCCTCGGTATCCTGATCTCCGTCATCCTTTCATTTCTGATCACGCTGATCGCACTCCCCTATTCTGAAATCCTGTTCGGCAAAGCATTACCCCTTAGCTTTCAGGATTGGGTGTCGGTTTTCCCGTTTTTTCTTGGCGCGGTCATCCTGGTTATTCTCATTAACAGCCTTGCCCCGATCTATATCTTATCGAAGTTCAGAATTACCGAATTTCTTTCGGGATTCAAAGGAAAACGAAACAGGAAGCAAGCAGGGAAACAGGCCATGTTAATCTTCCAACTTACGGCTTCAATTGCCTTAATTGCTGTTGTGCTGATTATTTTCAGACAACTAAGCTTCGTGAAGCATTCCGATTTGGGCTTCGATCGGGAAATGCTGATCCGTATTGATGTTCCATATAAATTTGAAAAAACAAAGACGTTGCTTCAGGAGATTTCCAGGCTTTCCTTTGTAAAGGGAAACACGATCAGCTCCGGCTGCCCGGGAATGATTAACCATAAATATGGCAGCAATACCGGCGAGAAGAGTTTCGACATCAACTGTATCCCTGTTGGTGATAATTATACCGAAACGATGGCAATTGAACTGCTTGAAGGCCGGAACTTTCTGCCGGGCGACCTAAACAAAGCCTGTCTGATCAATGAAGAAGCGCTGAAACAATTTGGATGGGATACTTTTGAAGGGAAAAAATACGATATGGGAGAAGAAGGTGGCTACAACGTGGTCGGTGTTATGAAAGACTTTAAATTTGAATCCTATCATCAGGCTGTGGAACCGCTGGCTTTGCTTTTTACCGGGGCAAGCGGCGGCAATGTGCTTTCGGTCAGGCTCTCACCGGGAAACGCCGCAGATGAAATCGGACAGATCCGGCAAATCTGGAAAACAATCTCCCCTTACGAGCCATTTAATTTCATGTTTTATGACGACTTTTTTCAATCGATGTACGAAAAGGAGGAAAAGCTTGCCGGTTCCATTACTTTATTCGCCCTTATTGCCATCGCACTGACCGGAATGGGTATCCTCGGACAGATTTTTATGATTTGTCTGAGCCGGGTAAAGGAGATTGGCATTCGTAAAATCAATGGTGCGCGGGTATCCGAAATTTTAGCCATGCTCAACAAAGACTTCATAAAATGGGTCGCCATTGCTTTTGTCATCGCTACCCCCGTTGCGTATTACGCCATGAATAAATGGCTCGAGAACTTTGCCTATAAAACCAGTCTGAGCTGGTGGATCTTTGCCCTGGCCGGATTACTGGCTTTGGGGATCGCCCTGCTGACAGTGAGTTGGCAAAGCTGGAAAGCAGCCACCCGCAATCCGGTGGAAGCGCTGAGGTATGAATAATAACATTCCACTGCCTTGTGAACAAAAACATCCGGTGTAAAGACCAAAAATAAAAACACAATGAATTAGTTTTAAAAGCTAAACCGACAACCAATGAACCTGAACTTTCTAAAGATTTTCATTCGCAACCAGCGAAAACACAAGATCATTTCAGTGATCAACATGGCCGGGCTGACCATTGGTATTTTGAGTTCGCTTTTTATCCTCGAGTATGTTTTCTTCGAGCGAAGTTTCGACAGTTACCACGAAAACGGGTCGCGGGTTTGCCGGATCGCGTACGACCGCTATCAAAACGGAAAACTTCAGTGGAAAACGGCTAATTCTTTTTTCCCCTCGGGCAAGTGGTTAAAGGAAAATTATAGTGAAGTTCAGGATTGGGCAGTCATTACCCGCAACTACAACATTTCGGTGACTGCCGAAAATGCCGTGGGCGATAAAGTTTTCTTTCATGAAGAAAAAACCTACCACGCAACCACTTCCTTCTTCAATCTGTTTACAATTCCGTTGCTGCAGGGAACAAAATTATGTCTCGAACAGCCCAATACGGTTGCCATTTCGGAGCGTGCCGCCAAACGTTACTTTGGAGAAGAGAACCCGCTGGGCAAAATTATAAAGGTGAATAGCGCCGAAAATTACATGGTTACGGGAGTGTACCGAAATATTCCGGCCAATTCGCATCTGCAAACCGATTTTCTGTTTTCGCTGGCTACCCGGTTGTCGGTCCGGCAGGATTTTTATACCAACTGGAGTTTCGATGGATTTCATTCCTATATTTTACTGGCTCCCGGTGTTGATCATCAGGAGTTTTGTGACCGGGCGCTGCCCGATATGATTGCCCAAAATTACCTGCAGGAACTTGAAGCCAGCCAAACCAGCGACCATTATTACCTTCAACCCATCCCCGACATTCATTTACACTCGAACATTGAATACGAAACCGAGCCACCCGGCAATGACAGGATCATGAATATCCTTTTTGGTTTCGCCATTTTTCTGCTGGTTGTTGCCTGGATCAACTATGTAAACCTGACAACGGCCTTATCGTTGGAAAGAGCACGCGAAATCGGCATCAAAAAGATAAACGGCGCACGCAGGATAAGTCTCGCCGGACAATTTCTTTCCGAAGCAGTTGTTTTTAACCTGGCTTGTCTGGCGTTCACGCTGGTTTTATTTTTGCTCATCAATCCGTTATTTAAGTCGCTCGCCAATATCCGCGATTTCAATTTATTTTCCAGTCCCGGTTTTATCCGGACAGGACTGCTGGTGTTTTTTAGCGGAATTGCGCTGTCAGGCATTTTTCCGGCCCTGGTGCTTTCGTCGTACAAGCCCGTTACTGTTTTAAAAGGAAAGTTTAAAAATTCAGTGCAGGGACTGGTTTTCCGAAAAGGCCTCGTTACACTCCAATTTGTAATCTCAATCGGATTGCTGACCGGCACGCTGGTCACCTTCAGGCAAGCCTCGTTTTTGATGAAAAAAGAAATGGGCGTCAACTATAACCACAGTTTGGTGATCCGTGCTCCCAGGACAGCCGATGACGAGGCAGCGCGTACCGACAAGCTGATGCTGTTTAAAAACCGTGCGCTCGAACTGCCTGAAGTGGCCGGGTTCACGTTTTCTTCTGATATTCCGGGACAGGAAATCGCCAACTGGTTCTCGGGCCGTCGGAAAGGATTCGACCGGAATGACGACAAGGCATATTTTATGATCGCTGCCGATGATCAGTTTCTGAACTTTTACAAAATCAAACTGCTTGCAGGCCGTCCGTTCCATCAAAGTGAACAGGCCTCACAACGAACCATTTTAATGAATAAACTGGCCATGGAGCGCTTTGGTTACAGCAAACCTGAAGAAGCTGTAAATCAGATCCTCGTAAACGGGGCCGACCGCGAATGGCAGATAATCGGGATCGTCGATGATTTTCATTATAAATCGATCAAGACCGAACCCGTGCCAACTGTAATTTCGTTGAGTGACCACCAAAAAACATTTATCACCCTTCGGCCGGATCATCTGCACACCGGTACTTATGCATCACTGATCCCCAGGCTGCGCTCCCTTTATGAAACGGTTTATCCGAATCAACCATTCGAATGCTTTTCGCTCGATGATAAAATGCGTGTTGACCTGAAACCCGACAAAACTTTTGCTTTTGTTTTCACCCTGTTTTCAGGCCTGGCTATTTTTGTTGCCGTGATTGGGATTGTCGGCTTAATTCTGATCACCATCAATCAAAACCTGAAGGAGCTGGGCATCAGAAAAGCGTTAGGGGCTGAAATAAGCCATGTGTCAGGTCTTCTCTCGAAACAACTGACGTTGCAGTTCGTGGTGGCCATCGCCTTGGCGATACCGCTCTCCTGGTACGGGTACAAAAACTGGTTCCTCAGCACCTACCTTTATCACATAGACCTGAACTTTTGGCTTTTTGCAGCACCGGTATTGGTATTGTCAATGGTCATTTTCACGGTCATCCTGATCCTGGCAGGAAAGGTGTTCCGCATGAACCTGCGTGAAGTGCTTCAATATGAGTAATATTTTTAAGATTCTGAAAGATTAATTTCCGGACGAGCAGCCGCCTGAAATTAATCTTTCTAAAAAAAGAAACCTTCAGTCTATTCTAGAGGTTTAAGGTAATGATCCACCATCCACCGACCAACTTTGTCGCCCAATTCCAGTCCGGCATCGCAGGCAAAGCGGAAATGAATACCGGCCCGGACCCTGGAGTCAGCGTTTTCGTTAGCAGCCTGTTTAAAACCGTCAAAATTTCTCGGATTGCTCCCCGGCAACGCCGTTGGCGAACGCATGGAAAACGATGTCTCTTCACCCAGAATAGCCGCCATGACCGTTGCTGCAGCATTTCCCAGAGCACTGTGGGTTGAAGGGTAATCCTGGACCGGCGGTGTCGGCATCAGGGGCTCCCAAAGCTGATCTCCGATGGTTTGGTCATTGGTATCGGAAGCGGCGTTACGGATAGCCGTGTAGGGACGCCACAAATTATAAAAGTGCTTGGACTCCCATCCGGCTATATAGGCGTCGGCTATGGCCATATCGACCAATGCAAACAACCTGGCCGTCTCCCATAAGCCTAATTTTTTGTTTTTGGCCGCAGTGCGTGCGACCCGGTTCCATCCGGCTTCAGAAAATTCGTACCAGAAATGGGCAGTGGCAGTCTGATCGTCAGTCCTGGAATTACTGGTTAACCTTCCGGTTTCTTTTACTTCATTAAAAGCAGCTACGTACTCATGGCTGCCCAGTTCCGGATGAGGCGCCACGCGAAACTGGTCGTTACTTTGCAATCCAAAAGGCTTCACGTCAGTCCAAAACGGCGCATAGATGAAATCGAAGGGTGGAACGATCTGATAAACACCGGGAACTGTGGATGGAGGCAACTGACTAAAAGGATTTCCGGCAGAACCATCGTTCCCGCGGATGTCAATAATCGCCTGACCAACTTCTTTTCCCAAAACAATCCCGCGGTTTTTCGCTTCGCCATCGGCTATAGCGGTCAGCGTTAATTGTAACGCGGAATCCAAAAAATGCGTTGCGTCGGGAATCTCATGCACCAGCACCGTGTGTGCGGCGCTGGCAACGGCGGCGACGGGATGGGCGTTGGCATCATGCCCTGTGAACGCATAGGATGAATACACCGGCTCGATTGCATTTAAGACATCGTGCATGGCTAGCTGGGCCATCGCGTTGATTCGTGAAGCCATCACCGAATGCCGGTAAGCTTCGCCTCCAAATGCCTGATAGGCAATTTCATTCCATTCCAATACAACTTGATTGGAAAAGTAACCCGGATACGGCCCGGGATGGCTGTCTTTAATACAAGAGACTACAAACAGGCCCGATAAAAGTGCAAGCATAAAAAAACTCTTTTTCATGTGTTTAATTTTTAATTTAATTACACATTCAAAAGCGTAAGTTTATGCCTTACAATGTAAGGCTAAGCTACCTTACGAGGTAATCCACTGAATTTCGCGGTCCGGTTTATACGAACAAAGTGTGCCGGTTTTAACAGCATTGGAAAGATGAGCCCCCAGCACAGGATGATGTTGCTCAATACGGGCAATCGCGTTGCGGATGCGCCAGGTAACCGCCGCCCTTGCCTTTTCGACCGCACCTCCTGCTTTTCTCGCCCGGCCCCGGATATTCAGAGAACCCGACAAATGATCGATCAGCCGGTCGTATTCTTCCTGGAGTTTCTCCAATTGCGCAAAATTGCTGTATTCTTCGGCTTCTTCAATTTCACTTTGAAGTTCGGTAATTTTCTTTTGATATTGTTTTCGGGCATTTTCATCAATCAATTTTTCACCTGTATCCTCCAAAACATTCCCCATCAATTCAGCACAATGAAATAGCTGGCGGGGTTGATTCAGCATTTTTTGAAGGTCGTAATAACCTTTCATTTCCGGTGTCTGTACGGTATGACCTTCAAAGGTAAATTCCCAGGCTGCCGAATTTTTCAGGAAATAGCATTCCCGGTCTTCCACGTTTCCCGGTAACGATTTTTGAACCGGGTATTTCTCGAAGCGTCCGTTGCTGATAAACTTCAGAAATTCCTCCAGATTGGTCTTATACCGATGTGGGTTCATCTTCAGAATCCAGTCAATCGCTTCCTGCTGATCGAAATCCCGGCCTTTGCTGATGAGCCTTTTATAGGTATCCAGAAAGGTATTCCAGTGACTATGCATTTTGTCATACTGCCGCAGGTGATAATAAACGGCCGCACAATAAGCGTTTTTATCGGCTATCCCCGGCTTTGCCATGGAGTGGTTCTCAATAAATGAGACTGCCTTTTCGTAATCACCAAGTTCGAAGTACATGACTCCGCCCAGCCTGAAATGGTTTCCGGCGTACAAGGGATGTAACTGGACCCCCCGTTCATATAAATCCAGCGCTTCTTTGCTTAATCCGAGATAGACGAAATAAACTGAAATCAGAAAAAGGGTATCGGGGTCATTGGGATTAAGCAACAACGACCTTCTGAAATAGTATTCAGCTGTACTGTATGAGCCTTCGTACAAAAAAATCCTGCCCAGTACCATCGTAATAATATGGTTCTGATCGTCCAGTTCGATGGCTTTTTGCGCCCACTCGTAAGCGCCCGTCTTGCTGATTTCCCAACGGTCCCATAGCTGGCAGGTCCACTCATTAAAATAGGATAAAGACATACCCGTGCAGGCCAGGGCATAATCAGCTTGAACCTGTAATGCTTTTTGGAAATATTCCCGTGCCTTCAGATCAGCCTCCACCGTGGCCTTCTTTAGCTCTTCCATACCATAAAGGCAGTATTCATAGGCATTGAACGCCACCGTTGGCCGCCGCCTGATCTTTGAAAGCAAGTCCATATCGATTTGTTGCTGCAAGACTGCCACCACACTTCTGAACAACTTATCCTGCATTTTGCCAAGCGTCGCCAATTTACCCTCAAGTTTGTCACCCCAGACCAGGTACCGGCTGTCGCAGTCAAAAAGTTGCACATGAACGAACACAGTCTCATTTTCGTTCCTGAAACTGCCCTGCACAAAATAACCTCCTTTCAGGCCATCGGGCAAATTTAACGGGTCACCATCCCATACGGCTGTCACGAATTTGATCACCCGCAGTTGCCTGAAACGGGAAAGCCCGGTAATCAGGTCATCACTGAAAGAGCGGCAAAATATGCCCAATTCCTTTTGAGTTGAAAGGTCCTCGAACGAAAAGACAGCCAATGTAATATGATGGTTATCCTGCATGCTGCATACGGCGAAAAATGTTATTTAAATAACACCCTTCGATAAACACGGTTCGCAGGTTCAAAAAAAAATGCATCCGGATCGTTACAGACCGCTTTTATCCGATATCCGGTTAAACTATCAAAAGGTCAAAACTTTCGCCCCGCTTTTCAGGTAATCTGTGAGCGGCTTACCCATGGCTTTAACATCAAAATTTAACTTTTTCAGTTCGCCGGCGATTCCGTATGCATCGGCGCAGGCAATGCAGGCCTCTATGACAACACCGTCCGTTTGCATGGCTTTCAGTTTTTCCTGAACCTTGAGGTTTTCAGCGGTCAGTTTTGCCGATGGTCCCCAAATGATCAGGGTAACTTCGCTAAACCATCCGGCAGTTTTGGCCGCATGGGTATACATCAGGGCTACCCGTTCGGCAACATAGGGGTCATCGCTTGTCCAAACCACGACCAGCTTGTCCGGTACTGATGCTGTGTTGCTTGTTTGCGCCATTGTCTTTGAGCTGATTAAGGTGGATAGTGTCGCCATGGCCAGAAAAAAAATGAGTTTCACAATAATTAGTTTTGTGGATCGAGATCTAAATTACTTAACACAGCCAGTAAAAGCCTGGCGCTTATCCGGGTTTTGTAATCAGGGTTGATATATTCAAACAGGATTTTCCCTGAAGGATCAACCACGAACACCGATGGAACCGGTAAGAAACCATCATTTAATTCGCCGGAAGCTTCATATAACATTCCCTTGTAATTCGCCGGAGCTTTAAACGCGATGCCAAGTGCCTGAATAAATTTCCCGTCTGCATCGGAATACAGGCTGTAGTCCAACTTTTCATTCGCATCAGTAGCTTGCAGCTTTTCGGGCGAGTCGGGGCTAACGGCCACGATTTGGTAGCCCAGCCTGATCACTTCAGCTTGTACACCTTGAATAGCTGAAAGATGAGCGTTACAGAACGGACACCATCCACCACGGTAGACCAGCAGTACTGTCGGCTTTTCTCCAACGATAGAGGAGAATTTGTGGCTCCCGGCATCGGGTGCTTTCAGTTCAAGATCATGAATCGTTTCACCGATAAGCAAGGGTGAAATATCTTCAGGCTTTTCAGCAATCTGAGCCCAACCCGAAAAAGAGGCAAGCCCCATGCTCACTAAAAACAGCATGAGCTGTTTCATTCTTCTTTTTAAGCCATTCCCTGAAACTATTTTCAATTTTCCGGGGACTGTTTCGATGGTGTTCGTGTTGAATGTTGTCATAATCTCCTTTGTTTTTTAACTAAGCAATCGCTTAGCATTGGGTTAAAAAAAATTATCTGATTTGTCTTAATGCGACCGTAACAAAATCCCGCAACTGACTGTTGTCCATTGTCTTTGATGCTACAGATACACCTTGCATAACCCCCAGAAAAAAACTGGCTTGCTGCTCAATATTAGTATCAGCGGGTATTTCATTCTTCTTGACGGCATTCTCCAGGATATTTTTAAGCATATCGCGGATGAAATCATAATGCCGGTTAATCTCTTTGGTAATGTCGGGATCCTGCCCCCCGACTTCCCCTGCCGTATTCACCACCAGGCACCCTTTGTTTGTTGTCCCGGTTGATCCTGCGTTCACTTTAGCAAAAAGAAAGTCTTCCAAATCCGACAAGCCGGCATCTTTTTTAAGCAACTGCTGAAAGCGATGCTCTTTTACATACTCCCGGTAATTGCGGATTGCCTGTATAAACAAATTTTTTTTGTTCTGAAAAGAAGCATAAATCGAAAACTGGTTGATGCCCATTTCCTTTTCGAGTACCCGAACGGACGTGGCTTCATATCCGTGCTTCCAGAAAACGTTCATGGCACGCTCCAGGACAATTTCATCGTCGTAGTTCTTATTTCTCGGCATGAGTTTTAAAATCTAAAACAAACCTAAGCAATCGCTTTGAAATATCCAAATCCCAAAATGTTTTATCTCCTCAATAGATGTGGGGGATTTATACACGGAGGCGATAATACCCTGCCGCAAAATAAAAAAGCACCTAAACCTTTGATTTAAGCGCTTTTAACTTGATTTAATGTATTTAAAAGTGACTCAGCTGGGGCTCGAATTTATCTTGTATTTTACTTATTATCAAGTAAATAAAACCTCAATAATTCTTCTGTAACTAGCCTGTAACTTTTATATTGTCTTTTGAATGTCTCCGCGTGTCATTACTCTTCTCCATGAGTATCTGATTCATTACATCACAGAACTGCCAGATAGCTATCCCAAATTTAGGAATATATCGATACTAAATCAAAGAATATCTTTACCAAGTTGGGAAAAGGTTGGGAAATTAAGTTTTTGAAAGGTGTAATCTTTGTTTCAAACATTTGAGATATGGAAGTAATTACGTTTGAAAGTAAGGCTTACAAAGAGCTGGTACAGAAAATTGAAAACATTGCGGATTACATCGCGAAAAAACAGTTGGATACGACTCCAAAAGCTGACGTCTGGCTTAACACTAATGAAGTAGCCGACTTATTAAATATCAGTATCAGGACTCTCCAAAGGTTAAGAGACGATAACATGATTAGTTATACCATGTTGCGAGGCAGATGTCTCTATAAACTTTCTGACATCGAGAAGTCACTTCAGGAAAGAATAATTCCTACCGACCAAAGAACACTTGAAAAATTACGGAATCAGCATGTGGCCGGAAGCATATTCAATTGTCAGGACAAATAGCGATAGATGTATATTGATCAGAAATATTTCGATTCATGGATGCAACGTCTTCTTAGTCAGATTGAGCTTGTCCAAAGAAAAGTTGACAAATTGGGGAATAATGACAATATCATCAACAATGAAGTTTTGCTGGATAACCAGGATTTATGTCTTCTCCTGAAAGTTAGCAAACGTACCCTCCAACGTTTCCGTAGTTCAGGAAAACTTCCTTATAAAAGAATTGGGAAAAAAACTTATTATATAGAATCCGATGTACATAAGTTTATACAACAAGGATTTGGCTCGACCAATGGTTAAAAAAACTTTTTCTATAATTGCCTGACAGGTTCAGTTGTTATTTGTAATCTTATCTGTAACGGCAGAACTCAACAATTCTGAATCTGTTTTGCCTTTTGCCCAAACACTACTTTTGCCCAAAATCAATTTCCGTATTACATACTCTAGATAAATCGTTAAAATGAAACCGTTTGAAGTATTCCAAAAATTTGAATTAGATATTGTTTCAGCAAATGGCTGTTATGTTTACGATAATATCGGAACTGAATATCTCGACATGTATTGTGGGCACGCAGTTATATCAGTTGGGCATACACATCCGTATTACGTTCAAAAAATAGAGGAACAGTTAAAAAAGATTGCATTCTATTCCAATACAGTTATAAATACACTACAAACAGAACTTGCATACAAATTAGGGGTACTTTCTGGCTACACCGATTATTCTGTGTTTTTTGCAAATTCGGGAGCTGAAGCAAATGAAAATGCACTAAAGCTAGCCTCCTTCTACAACAGACGTAAAAAAATATTAAGCTTTGTAGGAGCTTTCCATGGGCGGACTGCTGCGGCAGCTATGACAACAGATATTCAGGGCATTCGTGCGCCAATTAATAGTGAAGAAAACGTCTTCTTTGCTCAAATGGAGGATATCACAAAAATAAAAAAAGAGCTGAATACTATGGCATATAGTGCAGTTATTATTGAAGGTATTCAAGGCGTTGCAGGAATAAATATACCAAGTAACGAATTTTTATTTGAGCTCAGCCATTTATGCCAGGAGACAGGAACCCTACTTATACTTGACGAAGTACAGCCAGGATATGGCAGAACCGGTCAATTTTTTGCTCATCAATATGCGAACATAAAACCTGATTTAATCACAGTTGCCAAAGGCATTGGAAATGGGTTCCCCATGTCAGGCACTCTAATTAACCCAAAATTCAAAGCTCAAATAGGCATGCTCGGAAGTACGTTCGGGGGAAACCACTTGGCCTGCGCTGCCGCAATTGCAGTATTAGATATTATTGATAGAGAGAATCTAATTGAGAATGCTGCAAATATTGGGAAGTACTTGATGGACACCTTAAAAACATTTCCTCAAATTGATTCTGTTAGAGGGCGTGGCTTAATGATTGGAATTGAATTTAACCAACCAATCACGCAACTGCGAGATAAACTTCTTTATCACAAGAAAATATTTACAGGCGTATCCGGGAGCAATATAATAAGACTATTACCTCCTCTCTGTCTTAGTATTAGTCAGGTAAATGTTTTTCTTTCCAGATTCGAAGAATGCTTGTCCAATAAATAGAAGAGTTCAAATATTTGATAGTGTTTAATACGTAAGGAATAGAATGGTATATAATCGTCAAAATCAAATTGTTCTCAAATAAAGAAATCAATGAGTATCTCTCTTTATTGGAGTCATAGTTTATAGGGAAACTAAAACCCTTCCGACAGAAATAGAAAGTTCCAAATTTAAAGTTGCTGACTTTTCCATTTGCTATCAATATCTTCCTCTCCATCAAAGTAACCAATCTGGTTGTCCTTAACGAAATTTTCGAAAAAAGGCAGAATGTTTATTTTCCCGGAATCAGGATGTTCACAAACGTCAATTCCAACTGAAGTTCGTAAATCAAAGTAAGAACAATTGGCATCCGTATGATTGTAAAACTGATGAGCTCCCGTTTCCCCAATTTCAAAGAAGATAAGGTCGCCTTGCTTTACTTCGCGAAAACCATCTTTACTTCGTAGTGTCATGCTACCCGAAAGAATGAATATAATCTCTTCTGCATTTCGGTGAAAGTGATAGGGAAATGAATACTTTCCTGGTTCCAATTGCCGAAAATCAAAAACCAAATGCTTCGAGTCAGTAACTTTTGACAATCTGGGGATAGATGTTTTCAATTGAAACTGTTCCGGGGCTTGCTTGTTTGCCTCGAAAGCCAATTCTTTTTGATTAAAAATAAAAGCCATGTTTCGGTATTTATTAGTTATATAATTAACTCAAGATAACGACGAATTCACTGACTTGCTCACCGTCTTTAGCCAAAAGTTTGTCTATTCTGCGGATGTCATACCCACCATTCTCAATCAACACTATTCCTTTCCTACACAGTCTATCTCAAAAATAACGGTTCCCAACTGTTATTTCTCTATATCATTCGTAGTAACAAAAATAATCTGTGATGGTTTAATTTTAAATTTCTGAATCTGTTTATATATTTTCAAAGATAATATTTTTGTTATCGAATACTGAAACAACTATTCACATGGATAAACAGAACAATAGGAATACCGGCAAGGTTAACAGGCATAACTGCCAATCATACCATTGGGGGGAAGGTTGCCTGGCATACATCCTGAATCAAACAGAATCGATGAGTGTAAAAGAAGAACTGATGCCCCCGAACACAACAGAGGAACTCCATTTTCATAGACACACCAGCCAGTTCTTTTATATCCTTGAAGGACAAGCAACTTTTATTCTCAACGGAGAAATAATATATCTGGAACAAGGAGATAGCTTAGCAGTTCCAAAGGGTGTTATTCATCAAATCAGAAATTCGGCACCAGATAAACTACGGTTTCTGGTAATCTCATCTCCTTTCATAGAGGGAGACAGACACATCTCCAAAAAATAATGAAGGCATGGAAAATGAAGCAAAAAATACGGTTATAAATAATCTGAGGCAAATCCAGAGGAGAATAGAAACAACCTGCCTCCAATGCGGAAGAGCCCCGGAAGAAATTTCTCTGCTCCTGGCTACAAAGACGGTTTCGGCAGAAAAAATCAAATCGGCAACAGAACTGGGATACCGACTTGTTGGAGAAAACAAGTTACAGGAAATCCAAAGTAAATTCCCCGATTTGTATAGAGAGAACTTGCAATGGCACATGATTGGGCATCTGCAAACCAATAAAGTGAAACATGTCTTGAAGTACGTTGATGTAATTCAGTCTGTTGACCGGCTTCGACTTGCAGAGAAACTTCAGCAGCGCTGCGAATTTCTGGATAGAACGGTAGATATATTTATTCAGGTAAACACATCTTTTGAAGAAAGTAAATTTGGCGTTGAACCAGAGAAAGCCTTTGAATTGATAAGACAGGTGTCGAAATTGAATCACCTGAATATAAAAGGACTGATGACAATTGGAATCTTATCGTCGAAAGACGAACGAGTCAGAGAATGTTTCCGGCATCTGAAAGATATCCAAAAGAAAGTGATAGAATCAGGACTTGAAAGAGTAGATGTTTCCCAGCTTTCAATGGGCATGTCCGGCGATCTTGAAATTGCGATTGAAGAAGGAAGTACTATGATCCGAGTAGGAACTGCTATTTTTGGGGAACGTCCATATCCTGACAGTTATTATTGGAACGAAAAAGCTTAAAAAATAGATCATGCAGATTCATTGTTTACAACATGCCAATTTTGAAGGCCCCGGTTTTATTAAAATTTGGGCAGAAAGTAAAGGTCATCAATTAATGACCACACATCTTTATAAAGGTGGGAAATTACCGAATCCTGAACATATTGATTTACTGGTCATCATGGGAGGCCCGATGGGAGTATATGATGAAGTAGATTTTCCATGGTTGAAAAAGGAAAAAGAATACGTTGCACAAGCAATTCAATCGGGAAAGAAGATTATAGGAATCTGTCTGGGAGCCCAACTCTTAGCTCACGTACTAGGCGCAGATGTCAGACGATCTGAATATTCCGAAATCGGATGGTTCCCCGTGCTTCAAAGAGAAAACCACTCGCTATTAGTAGGCATTCCTCCGCAGTTTTATGCATTTCACTGGCATAGCGATATGTTTGATATACCTTCCGAAGCAGTTCCGGTTTTCAAAAGCGCTGGTTGTCCGAACCAAGGTTTTATTTACAAGAACCAAGTAGCAGGGTTTCAATTCCATTTTGAAACAACGCCGGAATCCATCACCGCAATGCTGGATAACGAAAACATCGATTCTTACGAAGAGCAGTTTATTCAAAGTTCAAGTGATATTTACAAACACTCACATTATTGTCTTCAACTTAATAGCTATCTGGAAAAGATTTTAGATCGGCTGATCGGGTAACTCATAGTCGGGTGAATTTAAAGACTCAATGTGCGTCTGAAAGTAATATGGAAAGGTCACTTTTCCGTTGTCCAGTTAGCTACAAGTTTCCCTAAACGTTGGAGGGCCTGCTCTACCTCATCACTGAAAGGTGTTCCAAAACTTAGACGAAAATAGTTGTGTAAATCTTGTTGCTGCGAAAATAACTGACCTGGTGCGACACTTACTTTCTGTTCAATCGCTTTTTGATAGAGGATGGCACCATCTATATTCTGCGGTAACTCGACCCAAATAACAAATCCGCCTTTAGGTTGTGATACACGGATTGTATCAGGAAAATAATCATAAAGTGCTTTTAAATATTGGAGGCTTTGTTCGTGAAGGGATTTTCTCAAGCTTCGCATGTGCAGATCATATCTTCCATTGGCTAGAAAGTCGGCCATTGCAATCTCTGTTAAGGAAGATGTTGTAACAGAATGATTAAGTTTATAATCCAAAACAGCGCGTTTGAAATCACCCGGAATAATCCAGCCAATTCTATAGCCCGGAGCTACGGTTTTCGAAAGTGAAGAACACAACAGAACTCGACCTTTCGTATCAAATGCTTTGCATGCTTTTAGTCTGGATTCGTCAAAATAAATTTCACCATAAATATCATCTTCAATAAGAAAAAAGTTCAGTCTCTCTGCCAGATTTACCAATTGTTTTCGTTTATCCTCCGGCATATTCGCACCAATTGGGTTAGAGAAGCTGCTCGTCACAATACAGGCTTTAATTTTATGCTTCGTAACTTGTTTTTTCAGTGCTTCCAAATCAATTCCATTTGTTGGGTCTGTGGCAATTTCTACCGGCACACGTCCCGCCGCCCGGATAGCTTTGAACAACCCAAAATAGGTAGGGCTTTCAACGGCTACCGCATCGCCGACGTTCGTTGTAGCCCAAACAGCATAAGCCACTGCTTCCAGACACCCCGACGTGGTAATGATATCTTCGCTGTCAATTAAGATTCCTGCAGAAAAAGAAATTCGGGCAATTTGCCTTCTTAACTCCTGGTTCCCAAATGGATGATTATAATCCAATAGTGCATCCGGCTTTTTTCGAATCACTTTTAACAAGGAGTTTTTTAGCTTTACAATTGGTAATATTTTTGAATCCGGTTTGTTGATTGACAGATTAACCACATCCGGCGCTTTCAGTTTCGCATATACCTCTTCCATTAACGTACGATCTTGTTCATTATCTGCAATTTGCCGATAGTCAACTTTTGTAATCTTACGAAGTTGCCTCAGTGAGTAACTAACATAATAACCGGATTTTGGACGCGCCTCAATTAGCCCCTTATTTTCCAAGTCGATATAGGCCTGATAAGCAGAACTAATACTGATATGCTCTTCCTGGCTCAGGGATCTTATTGAAGGCAGCTTATCTCCTGTCTTCAGAGTTCCATCTTCAATAAGCCGGGCAAATTTTCCTGCTATTTCCTGATAAAGAAACTTTTTCATTAAACAAATCTGTTATGCCATAAAAATACAATTCTGAATCTGTTTTGTTTCATACAAAGTTATGATTTTTGTTAAGAATTATCATTTATTGAACTCATAATATGAAACTGAAGGCTTATTTCGCATTAACATTGGTTTGCCTGATTTGGGGAACAACCTATTTCTTTATAAAGCTTGGCGTTGATCATTTCCCTCCGTTTGCATTTTTAGGGATTCGCCATTTCATTGCCGGTTTGCTACTGATAGCTTTCATTTCTTTAAAAAGAAAAAACAGGATACTTTTTTCCTGGTCAAACATCAAACCTCAAATACTGCCCGGAATTTTACTGATTGCAACAAGCAACGGGGTACTTGGGTGGGTAGAACAAATTGTTCCGTCCGGATTGGTTGCCATTTTGTTTGCCCTTGTTCCTGTCCAATTGGCCATTTATAACGGATGGATTGTTCGACAGGAGCATCAGTCCAAATATAAAATTATGGGAATTCTCATAGGGTTCGCTGGTGTCCTACTAATTTTTCAATCTCAATTAGTGAGCTTGCAAATCCGAGCTTATCAATGGGGTTTATTGGTTGCACTTCTGGCTACGCTTAGCTGGTCGGCAGGAAATATCATCGGAAAACAAGTTAAAACAGAAGCGAATGCCTTTTTTAACAGTGCGATCCAATTGTTGTCCGGTGGTTTTGTTCTAATAATTCTCAGTTTTATATTCGATAGCTGGCGTAACATTGAACCTTTTAACCCTCAGGCCATGTTATCCATGTCTTATTTAATCTTGTTTGGTTCGCTTGCAGGGTTTATTAGTTACATATACGCATTGGAAAATCTTCCGGTTGGTCAGGTCACGATACACACTTATGTCAATCCGCTTGTTGCTATAGTCCTCGGGTGGAAATTCCTGAACGAACCGTTAAATATAAACATGATACTTGCTTCGGGACTAATCCTGTCAGGAGTATTTCTCATCAACTTTTCTTACTACAGCAAAAATATCAGAGTTAAATATCGAAACTTATAATCATTCAATTTATGGAACAGAAAATTAGAAAAGAAACAGAGCAGGCAATACGGGAATCATTTTCAAATCAGGAATTTATGTCTATGACTGGTTCTACCCTTCTACGGATCGACATAGGGTATGCAGAAATAGAAATGCCAAAGGCCAAATTCCTTATCAGGAAGTCAGGAATTTTCCATGGAGGGATGGTCTCCATGCTGGTTGATTGTGCAGCGGGTTATGCAGCCTCAGCTGAATTAGGAAGCGAAGACTATTTATTGACTGTTGAGTTAAAAGTTAACTTTTTAAGAAAAGCTGAGGGGGACCGCCTGTTGGGAATTGGAAAGATAATTAAATCGGGTCGTACGTTAATTATTACACAGGTGGATGTCTATGCCTGTTCGGGTGAATCAAATGACAAAAAAAGCCACGTTGCTACAGCACTGGCCACATTAATGAAAACACAGTGATTTTATTCTCGTTCAAACACATGACGCCAGAGACATAATTTAATAAAATACTATTAAGCAATGGAATATAACGATTTTACAAAAGAATGGCTTAACGCCTGGAACAACCATGATTTGGAAGCAATAATGAAACACTATGATGATGATGTAGAGTTCTACTCTCCAATTGTAGCTGAGATCTTCCCGGAAACAAAAGGGCATCTTACCGGAACTGCTGCGTTGAGAGAATATTTTGACAAAGCTCTATCAAAATACCCTGATTTGCATTTTGATTTACACAAATGCCTCACGGGAATTCAATCTGTCGTTTTGTATTATTCCAGTGTTAAGAACCTTAAATCAGCGGAATTTATGCTTTTAAACGAAAAAGGAAAAGTTATTAATGTTCGGGCTCATTACGCGAAGTAGCCTTTTATGTGAAAGCGAGAAATGAGGTTCAGAGAAAATAAACCGGCACTAATCCTTATAGATGTTCAGAAGGCATTTACTGAAGAAATGAATTGGGGAGCAGAACGAAATAATAAAGACGCTGAACTCTATTGTGGAAAAATTCTCAACACATGGAGAGAACTAAATCTTCCGTTATTTCACATAAGACACAGTTCTCGGAACACCAATTCATTGCTGCATATGACTTCTTGTGGATTTGAATTCAATGAGAATGTATTGCCGATAGAGCGAGAGCCAATAATAACGAAAAATGTCAACTCTGCTTTTATTGGAACAAACTTAAAAATGCAATTAGACCGACGAAATATCAAAGTAATTGTCGTAATAGGTTTGACAACGAATCATTGTGTTTCCACATCTGTAAGGATGGCCGCAAATTATGGATACGAGACTTATGTAATATCCGATGCTACCGCTGCCTATTCATCAGTAGGAATTTATGGCGAAACATATAATTCAGATATCGTCCATTCACTTAGTTTGTCGAATCTCAATCATGAATTTTCAACTATCTGGGATTTAAAAAAATTAATGGCAGAAATATGATTTAAACTAACGAGTTCGATAAAAACTAAAACCTCAAGCTATGAAATCAATAATAACTCAAACAGATGAAGCACAAAATCTAATTAGACTTCGTGATAGCATATATGCGACAGATTTGCTAATAACGGCAATCACGAAACTGGATTTTTTTAGTTGGCTGAGCGACCGCAAGGTTTCAATAAATGAAATAATAACGCATTTCCAGTTAAAGAAGAGGCCTACAGCAGTGATGTTGGATTATTTTAAGGCTTTGAAACTAATTGTCCAAGAACAAGAAGCTATTATAAATACTGATAAGTCAATGCGTTTCCTTACTCAAAACTCTAAAACGAGTCTGGTTCCTTATTTCAGAACGCAATCAAACAGGCCTATCGTTAAGAAGATGCTAAATGCGCTAAAATCCGGGACTCCTCAAAACTGGGGAGCTTCGACCAATGACGAGACTTGGGAAAAGGCTATGCTCAATGAGGATTTTGCGATTGATTATACGGAAGGTATGGATAGCCGTGGAGCCCTTTATGCTCCTATACTAGCAAAAGTATTTGATTTCTCTGGTTATAAAGCAATTTTAGATATAGCTGCCGGATCTGGCATTTATACGAAAATAATAAAAAGTGTCTATCCTGGTATTAAAGCAACGATCCTTGAAAAAGCACCGGCAAGTCAAATAGTTGCCAATAGACTAAGATTGGAAGTAGCATCTAATCAAATTGATATCATAGAAAGAGAGTAAGCCTACGAACAAACCCCTGTTGAACATTTGGGTTTAGAAGATTACCTTGCCCGGTTTTTATTGCTGCCGGGGCTTCCAGTTGTTTGGCAACAACTCGTCCAGTTTGAGGATGCTGTGGTCGGGCAAACGATTTAATACATCGGTCAGCCACTGCTGGGGATTTACTCCATGCAGTTTGCAGATTCCGAAAAAAGAATACATCATGGCTGCCCGTTGGGCTGCTTTGTGAGAGCCGGCAAACATGTAGTTGCGTCTTCCCAGAGCCACCGGACGGATGGAATTTTCAATAGCGTTGTTATCTATAAACAAGGCACCATCAGTGGTATAGTTCATGATCCGGTCCCACAATTTAAGCGTATAGGTAAACGCTTCACCAATGCGGCTCTGCGGTAAGAGATAAGTGGCATTACCATCCAACCATTGCTTAAAGCTGCTTAAAACCGGAACTGCTTCTTTCTGACGAAGTGCAAAAATCTCTTCCGGTGACAATCCTTTTTCTCTTGCTTTTTTTTCAATGGCATAGAGTTTCCCTATTTGCGTAAGGGCATAATTGGCCCGGTCCGGATCATTGTCCAGGGCCCGGTCATAGTAACGACGATTATCAAAAGCTTCTGATAATCGTCGTTATCAATACTTGTAGATAATCAAAAGCTGTCTTTTTGTGTCGCTGGTAATAAAGCAATTATCACATACACTCTGTAAAACAGCTTTTGATAATAACTATGCCAGACCTTTTAAAAATGACCTGAGCTTCTTGTCTTTTTCCCAGGAGAGAACGCTGACTTCTTTATCAAAGATATCACGGGCTGCTTTTTCCAAGGATTCTCTTTTTAGCCTGGAATCAGCTCTCGCATAAATTTCAGTAGTCTGGACGGAAACATGTCCCAGAATGTCACGGATGTAT
>JBCFBK010000101.1:0-4408 GCA_038562555.1 Prolixibacteraceae bacterium
AACAATAGTAAAACCCGATTTCTTTCTCATATTCAGAAATTTTAGTGATGAATAATCTCCGAGTATAGAAAGAATCGGGTAATTTTAAACAGCTATCCGCGAAGGCGGATTTAGTCCAACAATGTGTATAGTGCATAAGGGTTTCAGAGGTTTTCGAGCGGTATCACCCGCATCATTTTTGGGCGGTAACTTGAAAGGTTTGAAGTCCGCTATCCCTTACGACACCATACACTCAACGTTGTGTGTAACCCTGATAGATCCTGCGCAAGTAATTGATTTAAAGCTTGATTTAATGATAAACAGATAAATAATTCAGATATGAAACAAATAATATTAATCGGATTCTTTTTCGGATTGATTTTTAAAGGATATAGTCAAGATGTTGAGAAAATTGAATTTGTAAAGTACAATAAGGTGATAGGAGATATTTATGCTTCTGTTTCATTCACTGATTTAAAAACAAAGTGGGACTACGAGTACATTTTACTTCTTGATTCTTCGGGCATTGATAGAATTAATGAAATTAGACCTGATATCGTGAATGATTTTAGGAAAAATTATTCAACCCCGATTCTTGAGAAGCATAAGAAAGTAATATCATCGAATGTGAAATCCATTAAAGACTGTTTTAAAAATGAAAATTTACAAGACTTGATTTTAAATAATACTACTCTTGAAGCAAATTTGAGTGACAAAAATTTGGAATCACCAATCTATATAAAAGACGATAAAATGGCAGTCTATGAAATTTATGGTGAGGGTTGGTCTGAATGTGATAGAATAACAATAACAAATAGAGGATTACTTATTGAAATGATTTATATAGTACAAGAATAAATAAAGGGCAACACACAACAATGTGTATAGTGCATAAGGGTTTCTGTGGTTCTCGGGCGATGTCACCCGCTTCATTTTTGGGTGGTAACTTGATAGGTTTGAAGCCCGAAATCCCTTACGACACCATACACTAAACGTTAGCTGCAAGTTTAAAATGATGAGACATTTGAAAATATATATTGTTTTAATAATTGTATTCTTTTCATGTAAAAATGAGAACGAAAGAATTATCTCAGCTTCATTTGCAACTTATAGACATTACTTACTAAATGACACGACTGACCTGAGAAGTATTGATACGCTTAAATATTCTATTGACCTTTTAAATGACTCAACCATATTACTAAAACTGTATTCATTAGGGAAATATGAATTTATTTCGCTTGCTCATAATAAATTAGATTCAAAAGAAAGAGTTGACACTTTAAATTATAGAAGAATCTATTTGAACTTAAAAACGTCCAACAAACCCGAATCTCAAAATATTAGAGACGTCGATTTCTGGGAAGATGAATTTTACGTACTTGATAGTGAAAGAGAATATAATATTGATAACAAAACAATTAAAATTCTATCGTTCTCAAACGACCATGATTATTTAGCTGATGGAGATTACAGGATATTCTATAGCAATGAAATTGGATATATTGCAGGTTATTCTCATTCTGATTTTGATGCTTCAATTTGTAAATGCATCAATGAAAAAAGAAAAGAAAAATATAGAAACACAATTATTGATAAACTTGTCGCAGATACAACTTTCTTCCCTTTCCCAAAAGAGTTGTATCCTCGTCACCAGTTGATTCGCAATTAATTAGACAGTAGTTTCGAAAGAAAATGAAATTTCTGAAAATAAGATACAAATGAAAATAAAAACCAGCAGCTAATAAAAAGGAATATGAGCGGCGTGCAACGCCGAGCGATTGTTCCCGGTTGAACTACACCCGCCGGTCAGGGCTATGCACTTAAAGAAGGTTTTTATTGGATCTTAGAGATAGAATGGGCAGGAAAGAGCCCGACGTTCATTGACATTTTGCAGGTTTTTGTGCCTTCTCCAGGTTATTGTGCAGGACCAGGGTAGCATTTGGAGGCCAGTTTTCGGCTTTTCTGCTTGCCGGCGGGCATAGTTTTCCCGTTTGCGTCCAAAAACGCAAATGAGTTGTTGTTGTTGTTGTTTAGGAACAGGCCGCTGGTTTGCAGAAACAGCCCCGTGCCGGGGAGCGGATGCGCGGCAGTTCCCGGATGGTTACCAATCTGCCGGTGTTACACACCGGGCAAAGGCATGGGTTTATGCCTGTCAGCCTTGCAAAGCGCTCAACATTGGTTTCCGGTGGTTTTTGCCGTTTGATTACCGTGTCAATATCGGGCTTCTGTTGGGGAACGAACTGTAGTTTCAGGTTTCGCTTAACCGTATGGTTGTAAACACCGAAGCGACGGATTTTGACAAACCTTCGGGGCAGGATGTGCAGGGTAAAGCGTCGCAGGAATTCAACCCCATCAAGACTGACAGGCTTTTTGACCGCCCTGTCACGATAATCTTTTGCAATAAAGGTTACTTTACCGCCGGCAATATTCAGGATGCGTTGGTTGGTAATAGCTACCCGATGGGTATATTGCCCCAGGTATTTTACTACGTGCTCAGCGTTTGCCAGCGAAGGTTCGCAATAAACAACCCATTTTGTTTGATAAGCCTGCTGTATCTGGTTGTTAAAAAGGGAAAGCTCGTTTTGTTTTCGTAAGGCCCGTTTGAGGCTGTCGAGAAACTTTCCTTTAAAAGCACTGCTTAGTTGATGTACCGGATAAAGGTAAGTACCCGAATGGCCGATGTTTTTCCATTTCCCGTCCAAAGCATAACCGGCAGCGGGCACAAGACAATGGATGTGCGGATGAAGTGAGAGGTTCTGTCCCCAGGAATGGATTACAGCAACCGCTCCGGTTTCAACACCAAAATGCGAGTATCCAAATGAGCGAAGCGTATTCCAAACCGCAGCAAAAAGCAGGTCGTAATACCTCCTTTGGTTGTTCAGGCAAATGGCGTTCAAGTGGTGCGGAACGGTAAACACCAGGTGGTAATGTTTCACCGGCAAGGTGGCACGCACCAAATCATCAATCCAGAAGGCCTGTTTTGCCGCCTGGCATTTGGGACAGTGGCGGTCTCCGCAACTGTTATAACTGTAGCGAACGGTTCCGCAGTTCTCACAGGCCTCTTCATGGCCGCCCAGTACTGCAGTACGACAAACTGCTATCTTGCCTAAAACTTTTAGCTGAAGCGGACTGAGTTTGGTTTGTGCAAGTAAATATGCTCCAAACTGACTGATCACATCGGCCAGTTCAAACTTTGTCTTCACTTTTTCGGGAAGTTATAAAGCGTGTCCAGCGGGCTGTGTGGTTTGATCAGCGGGCATTGGGCCACATGCAGATAAATCATGGTGGTGGTAATTTCGGCATGGCCAAGCAGTTCCTTCAGGGTGACAATGTTCAGTCCCTGCTCCAAAAGATGGGTCGCATAAGCATGGCGGAGTGAATGCAGATTTACATCCTTTGTGATGGAAGTTTTCTTCAGGTTTTCGCGCATCACCCAGGATAAACCCCGGACGCTGTAGCGGCCGTCAGGCTCTTTGCCGTTAAACAGCCAGATGTGCGGGTTTTCGGCTTTGAGGTACTTTTTCAGACCGACGGCCATGCTTTCAGCCAGGGGAACAATCCGGTCTTTCTTATATTTGCTTTGGCGGATGTGGATAGTACGACGTTCAAAATCGATATCGGAGATTTTCAGGTTGATCACTTCCTGTCCACGTAGTCCGGCCGAATAAATCAGCGAGAGCACCACTCGTTGTTTCAGGAGCGTTGGCGCGGCAAAAAGCTCTTTAAGCTCGTGATGGTTCAGGATGACCGGCAGTTTGGTGTCTTTTTTCAGTGATGGCAGGGTGATGGCATTTTTGTTCATCCCCAGCAGGCGGTAATAGTAACGCAGCCCGTACACCATGTGTTTAAAACTGCTTCGCGAGGGCGACCGGGGATCGCGGGCCAAAGCGGCCAGATACTCATTGATCTCTTCGGGATCGATTTGTTCGGGCAGTTTCCCGAAATGGACCACAAAAAGGGCGATACGCCGGATGTAGTTGTTTAATGTACTTTTACTCTGTCCGCGCAACGTAACCTGTTGCTCCAGCTTCCCGGCAACCTTTTCAAACTCAGGAACAAGCACAATGGCCTGCTCAACAATAGTAAAACCCGATTTCTTTCTCATATTCAGAAATTTTAGTGATGAATAATCTCCGAGTATAGAAAGAATCGGGTAATTTTAAACAGCTATCCGCGAAGGCGGATTTAGTCCAACACGTGGTATAAGGCATGGCTGGGTTTGTGCGGATTCGACAAGTCGAATCTCGTCCCAACCTCAGTTTCGGTCGGACACTCAGACTCTCGTCTGACCGCCACGACCTCATAGTGTGCCGAGAAGCAGAACATCGGATGATTTATCGTTCTGCATGCTGTAAATAAGATGGGGGAGACAGTTGTAAGTTGAACCTCCGGTGTCGTCTTGCAGGAGGGGGCATCAAACCACCCA